>NZ_JBFAZX010000002.1:0-542993 GCF_040689395.1 Dactylosporangium sp. NPDC051484
CACTCCACCATCCGCTGGGCGAACACAGCAGACTGCTCCCACAACTGCCGCGCCATACCCACCCACTGCGAACCCTGACCCGGAAACACGAAGACCACGGAGCCGGGCTCCGCCGCCACGCCGCTGACGACGTCGGATCCGGTGTCGCCGGTCGCCAGGGCGGTCAGCCCGTCCACCAGGGCGTCCCGGTCGCCGGCGACGACGGCCCGGTGTTCGAACGCGGCACGCGTGGTGACAAGGGCATGTGCCAGGTCGAGCGGCTGGGCGACGCCGTCACGCAGCAGCGGCAGCAGTTGCCCCGCCTGGTCACGCAGGGCTTGTGCGCTGCGGGCGGAGAGCACCAACGCGACCGGGCCCGGGTGCGGTGCGGCCCGGTCGACGGGTTCGGCGGGTTCCTCGACGGTGGGGGGTTCCTCGATGATCAGATGCGCGTTCGTGCCACTGATCCCGAACGACGACACACCCGCACGCCGCGGCCGCTCCCCCCGCTCCCACACCACCGGCTCAGCCAACAACGACACCGCACCAGACGACCAATCAACAAACGGCGACGGCTCATCCACATACAACGTCTTCGGCAACACACCATGACGCAACGCCTCAACCAACTTGATCACACTCGCCGCACCCGCCGCGGCCTGCGTATGACCAATATTCGACTTCACCGAACCCAACCACAACGGCCGCCCCACCGGCCGACCCTGCCCATACGTCGCCAACAACGCCTGCGCCTCAATCGGATCACCCAACCGAGTCCCCGTACCATGCGCCTCAACCACATCCACATCCACCGCGGACAAACCCGCATCCACCAACGCCGCCCGAATCACCCGCTGCTGCGACAACCCATTCGGCGCCGTCAAACCATTCGACGCACCATCCTGATTCACCGCCGAACCACGAACCACCGCCAACACCCGACGACCATTCGCCAACGCATCCGACAACCGCTCAACCACCAACAACCCAACACCCTCGGACCAACCCGTACCATCCGCAGCCGCCGAAAACGACTTACACCGACCATCCGCAGCCAGCCCACCCTGCCGAGTGAACTCCACAAACGACGTCGGACGAGCCATCACCGTCACACCACCAGCAAGCGCCAAACCACACTCACCCCGCCGCAACGCCTGCGCCGCCAAATGCAACGCCACCAACGCCGACGAACACGCCGTATCCACCGTCAACGCCGGGCCCTCCAAACCCAGCACAAACGACACCCGCCCCGAAAGCACACTCCCCAAATTCCCGACAAGCTGCTGACCACCAACATCATCACAGCCATCAAGAACCAACCCATACTCGTGACTCAACACCCCAGCAAAAACACCCGTACGCGAACCCCGCAACGACAACGGATCAATACCCGCCCGCTCAAACGCCTCCCACGCCGTCTCCAACATCAACCGCTGCTGCGGATCCATCGCCAACGCCTCACGCGGAGAAATACCAAAAAACTCCGCATCAAACTCCGCCACATCATGAAGAAACCCACCCTCACGCGCAGCCGACCGACCCTCACGACCAGGATCCGGATCAAACAACCGCTCCAAATCCCAACCCCGATCCACCGGAAACCCAGAAACCCCATCCCCACCCGACCACACCAAATCCCACAAACCCTCCGGCGACGACACCCCACCCGGAAAACGACACGCCATACCCACAATCGCCACCGGCTCACGCGCAGCCGCCACCAACTCACGATTCTGCCGACGCAACCGGGAAGACTCCTTCACCGACTCCCGCAAAGCAGAAACCAACGCCTCACGCGACATCTCCGCCGAACCGCCACCCTGCAAAGCCATCAGGACTCAACACCCTCGATCGCCAAACGGACCAAATCCGCAACATCCATGTCATCGATCACACCGTCGTCCTTCGCCACAGTGGCGGAGGCGCCGGCCTGGGCACCGAGCAGTTCCAGCAGACCCGGCAGCAGTCCCGCTTCACGCAGCCGGCTCACCGGCACCGCGGCGAGCTCGCGGCGGAAGCGGGCCTCGTCGAAGTCGTCCTGCTCGGGCTCCGCGGGCGCGGTGAGGAGCTCGGCCTGCAACAGCCGGGCCAGCACGACCGGTGTCGGGTGATCGAACACGACGGTCGGCGGCAGGTTCAGCCCGCTCGCCCTGTTGAGCCGATTGCGCAGTTCCAGAGCGGTGAGCGAGTCGGCACCGAGCTCGATGAAGGTCCGGTTCCGCGGCACCTGGCCGGCACCGGCGTAGTCGAGCACCGCGGCCGTCTCGACGCGGACGAGGTCCAGCAGCACCTTCTCCCGGTCACGCGGGCTCAGCGTGGCGAGTCGCCGGATGAGCAGATCCGAGTCGGCGACGCGTTGCTGGGGCGTCCGCCGGACGCGCACCAGGCCGCGCAGCAGGGGCGCGGGGTCGGCGCCGAGGGCGCTCGTGTCCACCCGTGCCGCTATGACGTGGCCGGCGTCGTGGCCGAGGGCGAGGTCGAACAGGCGCAGTCCTTCGGCATCGCTGAGCGCGCCGAAGCCGAAGCGCGCGACCCGGGCGAGGTCCGCCGCGCTCAGGGTGGCCGCCATGCCGCTGTCCGCCCAGGCTCCCCAGCTGAGCGAAACGGCGGGCAGTCCTTGCTCGCGCCGGTGCCGGGCCAGCGCGTCCAGGAACGCGTTGGCCGCGGCATAGCCGGCCTGTCCGGCGTTGCCGTAGACGCCCGCGATGGAGGAGAACAAGACGAAGGCGGTCAGGCCCGCGTCGCGGGTGAGCTCGTGCAGGTTCCACGCGGCGTCCACCTTGGGCCGCAGTACCCCGTCGACGCGGTCTGTGGTGAGCGCGCCGATGATTCCGTCGTCGAGGACGCCCGCGGCATGCACCACCGCGATCAGCGGATGCGCGGCCGGGATCGAGGCGAGCAGCCCGCCGAGCGCGTCGCGGTCGGCGACGTCGCAGGCCGCGATGGTGACCTCGGCGCCGAGGCCGGTCAGGTCGGCGCGCAGCTCGTCGGCGCCGGCGGCCCGCGCGCCGCCGCGGCTGACGAGCAGCAGGTGGCGCACCCTGTGCTCGGTGACGAGGTGACGGGCGAAGAGCCGGCCCAGCGCACCGGTCGCGCCGGTGACGAGCACGGTGCCGTGCTCGGGCCACGACGGAAGGCCGGCAGCTGTGGCGACGACGGGGGCGAGCCTGGCGGCCAACGCAACCCCGGCGCGGATGGCGAGCTGTGGCTCGTCGGCACCGAGGACCTGTGGCAGGGCCCGCACGGACGCCGGCTCGGCATCCACGTCCACGAGCACGAACCGGCCGGGGTTCTCGGTCCCGGCCGTCAGCAGCAGGCCCCGGGCCGCCGCGGCGGCCAGGTCCGTGACGGTCTCGCCGGGCGTCGCCGCGACCGCGCCACGCGTGAGGGCGATCAGCGGGACAGCGGCGAACCGGTCGTCGGCGAGCCAGGCCTGTGCGAGCCCCAGCGACTCGTGGCACGCGGCGCGGACCGAGGCGGCCACGTCGGCGTCGTTCCCGCTTGCGGCGCCCGCCAGCGGGAGGAGCACCGCGTCCGGGACGGTGGCACCCGCGTCCAGCGCGGCGGCCAGCGCCGTCGGGTCCGGGTACGTGCGGGCCTGCTGCCCGGCGGCGGTCAGCTCCAGCGCCAGGTCCTGGCGGTCGCCGAGGACCGCCCACACGGCCGTGGCGTGCTCGGCCGGTACCGCCGTCCAGTGCATCTGGAACAGCGGATCCGGTTGCCGGCCGAGCTGGTTCACGCTGACCGCGCGGAGGGTCAGCGACTCCACCGAGACGACCGGGCGGCCACCGTCGTCGGTCAGCGTCAACGACACGGCGTCCGGCCCGATCGCGGCGACCCGGACCCGGACGGCCGACGTCCCGCGGGAATGACGGCGCACCCCGGTCCAGACGAACGGCAGCCGGGTCTGCCCGGTGATCGGCAACGCGCCCAGTCCGATCGCATGCAACGTCGAGTCGAGCAGCACCGGGTGCAGCCCGTATCCGTCGGCCTGCCGAGCCTCCTGTTCGCCGAGGCCGATCTCGGCGAACACCTCGGTGCCGGACCGCCACACCGCGCGCAACCCCTGGAAGGCGGGACCGTAGTGCAGCTGGTGCTCGGCGACCTCGTCGTACCAGCCGGTCAGGTCGACCACCTCGGCCTCGGCGGGCGGCCAGACGGCAGGGAAGTCGACGGCGATCGGGTCGCTCGAGGAGATGGTGCCGGCCGCCACCCGGTTCCAGTCGTCGCAACCGGTGGGGCGGGCGTGCACGGCCAGAGGCCGCCGCCCGGCCGGGTCTGCCTCAGCCACCAGCACCTGGACGTCGACCGCGCCGCTCTCCGGCAGATGCAGCGGGGCCAGCATCGTGAGCTCGTCGAGGGTGTCGGCGCCGAGGCGATCGGCGGCCTCGAGCGCCAGTTCCACCAGCCCCGCGCCTGGGAACAGAACGTTGTCCCCCACCCGGTGATCGGTGAGCCAGGGGTGGGTGTCGCGGGCGAGCCGTCCGGCCAGCAGCAGGGTATCGGTGCCGGCCGGGCGTACGGCCGCGCCGAGCAGTGGATGGCCGGCGGCGTCGAGACCGAGATCGGTCGCATCGGCGGGTCCGCGCCGCGCCGGGCTCGGCCAGTGACGCTTGCGTTCGAAGACGGAGCTGGGCAGGTCGACGCGCCTGGCGCCGGTGTCGGCGAGCAGGGCCGCCCAGTCCGGCACGAAGCCCCGCACGTGCAGCCGCGCGAGGGCGATCAGGAACGACCGCTCCTCTGACTGTGCCTTGCGCAGCGCCGGTACGAGCTCGGACGTCGTGCCCTCGATCTCGGCGACGCACTCCTGACCCATGGCGCTCAGCACGGCGTCGGGGCCGATCTCGAGATACGTCCTGACCCCGATGTCCTGCAGCTGGCGCATGGCGTCGCCGAAGCGCACCGCTTCCCGCGCGTGCCGTACCCAGTAGTCGGCCGAGCCGATCTCCGCCGCGGAGACCAACTCCCCGGTCAGAGTGGACACCAGCGGCAGGCGGGGCGAGTGATAAGTCAGCGTCTGCGCCACCGCCCGGAAGTCGTCGAGCATCGGGTCCATGCGCGGCGAGTGGAACGCGTGACTGACCCTCAGCCGTCGCGTCTTGTGCCCCTGCGCGGCGAGCCGATCGGCGATCTCCAGCACCGCGTCCTCGTCGCCGGACAGCACCACCGCCTGCGGTCCGTTCACGGCTGCGATCGCGACACGCCCCGTCCGCCCGGTCAGCAGGGCGGCCACCTCCTCCTCGGTGGCCCGGACGGAGACCATCGCACCGCCTTCGGCAAGCGCCTGCATGAGCCGGCCGCGAGCCGCGACGAGGGTGACCGCGTCGCGCAGCGAGAGCACCCCGGCCACGTGCGCCGCGGCGATCTCCCCGATCGAGTGGCCGGCGACGCGGCGTGGCCGGATACCGGCATGCCGCAGCAGCTGGAACAGGGCGACTTCGAAGGCGAACAGGCTGGGCTGGGTGAAGATGGTCTGGTCGAGCAGCTCCTGGTCCCCCGAGGACAGCACGTCCCGCAGCGGCCGGCCGAGCTGGTCGCCGAAGGCGGCGCAGACCTCGTCCAGTGCCTTGGCGAAGACGGGGAAACGAGCGGCGAGCTCCCGTCCCATGCCGGCGCGCTGCGCCCCCTGTCCCGTGAACAGCAACGCGAGCTCTCCACCCGGGGGCGTGCCCTGAACGACCCGGGCGTTGGTACCGCCTCCGGCGAGCACCTCGAGGTCGTCGAGCATGGTGTCGCGGTCGTCGCCGATGATGACGCCGCGGTGCGACAGCGTGGCGCGGGTGGTGACGAGGGAGAAGCCGACGTCCGCGGGACGCTCCTGCGGACGGGCGAGCAGGTGCGAACGCAGCCGCTCGGCCTGGCGGCGCAGTGCCTGGGGGCTCGCCGCGGAGACGGGCCACACGACGGTGCCGGATGTCTCGGCGCGCTCGGCGCCGGCGCTGTCCGGTTCCTCGACGGTGGGGGGTTCCTCGATGATCAGATGCGCGTTCGTACCACTGATCCCGAACGACGACACACCCGCACGCCGCGGCCGCTCCCCCCGCTCCCACACCACCGGCTCAGCCAACAACGACACCGCACCAGACGACCAATCAACAAACGGCGACGGCTCATCCACATACAACGTCTTCGGCAACACACCATGACGCAACGCCTCAACCAACTTGATCACACTCGCCGCACCCGCCGCGGCCTGCGTATGACCAATATTCGACTTCACCGAACCCAACCACAACGGCCGCCCCACCGGCCGACCCTGCCCATACGTCGCCAACAACGCCTGCGCCTCAATCGGATCACCCAACCGAGTCCCCGTACCATGCGCCTCAACCACATCCACATCCACCGCGGACAAACCCGCATCCACCAACGCCGCCCGAATCACCCGCTGCTGCGACAACCCATTCGGCGCCGTCAAACCATTCGACGCACCATCCTGATTCACCGCCGAACCACGAACCACCGCCAACACCCGACGACCATTCGCCAACGCATCCGACAACCGCTCAACCACCAACAACCCAACACCCTCGGACCAACCCGTACCATCCGCAGCCGCCGAAAACGACTTACACCGACCATCCGCAGCCAGCCCACCCTGCCGAGTGAACTCCACAAACGACGTCGGACGAGCCATCACCGTCACACCACCAGCAAGCGCCAAACCACACTCACCCCGCAGCAACGCCTGCGCCGCCAAATGCAACGCCACCAACGCCGACGAACACGCCGTATCCACCGTCAACGCCGGGCCCTCCAAACCCAGCACAAACGACACCCGCCCCGAAAGCACACTCCCCAAATTCCCGACAAGCTGCTGACCACCAACATCATCACAGCCATCAAGAACCAACCCATACTCGTGACTCAACACCCCAGCAAAAACACCCGTACGCGAACCCCGCAACGACAACGGATCAATACCCGCCCGCTCAAACGCCTCCCACGCCGTCTCCAACATCAACCGCTGCTGCGGATCCATCGCCAACGCCTCACGCGGAGAAATACCAAAAAACTCCGCATCAAACTCCGCCACATCATGAAGAAACCCACCCTCACGCGCAGCCGACCGACCCTCACGACCAGGATCCGGATCAAACAACCGCTCCAAATCCCAACCCCGATCCACCGGAAACCCAGAAACCCCATCCCCACCCGACCACACCAAATCCCACAAACCCTCCGGCGACGACACCCCACCCGGAAAACGACACGCCATACCCACAATCGCCACCGGCTCACGCGCAGCCGCCACCAACTCACGATTCTGCCGACGCAACCGGGAAGACTCCTTCACCGACTCCCGCAAAGCAGAAACCAACGCCTCACGCGACATCTCCGCCGAACCGCCACCCTGCAAAGCCATCAGGACTCAACACCCTCGATCGCCAAACGGACCAAATCCGCAACATCCATCTCATCGATCACACCGTCGTCCTCCATCGCGGTGGCGGAGGACAACGGGACGGGCGAATCGCCCTCGGTACCGCCGTCGGCGCCGCCCTCGCCGGTCAGCTCCCGCACCAGATGCCGGGCGACCTCGATCGGGCGGGGATGCTCGAAGATCAGCGTTGCCGGCAGCCGGAGGCCCGCGGCCTGGCTGAGGCGGTTGCGCAGGTCGACCGCGGTCAACGAGTCGAGACCGAGCTCGTTGAAGGCACGATGCACGTCGACGGCTTCCGGCCGGTCGTGACCCAGGACGGCTGCCACCTCGGCGCGGACGAATTCGGCCAGCAGCCACTCGCGGTCCTCGGGTTCCACCAGAGCGGCGAGTCGTCCCCGCAGGTCGGGCCGGTCCTCGGCGGTCGCGGCACCGCGGCGCGAGGCACGGATCAGACCTCGCCACAGCGCAGGGAGGCTCACGTGATCGCGGCGCTGCGCGGACAGGTCCAGGCGCATGGGAGCGACGGTGGCCCGGCCGGTGGCGAGGGCGGCGTCGAGCAACGCCAGCGCCTCCTCGTCGGGCATCGCGACGAGGCCGTTGCGGGCCAGCCGCCGGCGGTCCGCCACCGAGAGCCCGCCCGTCATCGCGCTCGTCGCCGCCCACAGCCCCCACGCGAGGGACAGCGCCGGCAGGCCCGCCGCGTGCCGGCGCACCGCCAAGGCGTCCAGGAAGGCGTTGGCCGCGGCGTAGTTGCCCTGTCCCGCCCCACCCAACACGCCGGTGGCCGACGAGAACAGGATGAACGCCGACAGGTCGTGATGCGCGGTCAGCTCGTGCAGGGACCACGCCGACGCGGCTTTCGCCTGGAAGACCGTGTCGACGTCCTCCGCCGACATGTTCGTCACCGTCGCGTCGCGCAACACGCCCGCCGCGTGCACCACCGCCGACAACGACGGCACAGCCGCCAACGCCGATGCCAGCGCCGGGCGGTCGGCCACGTCACATGCCACGACGTCGACGCGGGCCCCGGCGTCGCTGAGCTCCGTCACCAACTCCGCCGCGCCCGGGGCGACCGGGCCCTGGCGCGACAGCAGCACCAGATGCCGCACGCCCCAGCGCCGCACCAGATGCCGCGCCAGCAACCCGCCCAGGGTCCCGGTGCCGCCGGTGATCAGCACCGCGCCGTCGCCCAGATCGGTCATGCCGTCGCCGTCGCCGGTGACGATCGGGGCCAGCCGGGCCGCCGACGCCTGGCCCGACCGCACGATCATCTGGTCCTCGGAGCCCAGCAGGTCCCACACGCCCGACGCGCTGAGCACCCCCGGTAGCTCGGCTCCCGGGTCGCCGCCCACGTCGACCAGCGCGAACCGGCCCGGATGCTCCAGCTGCGCCGAGCGCACCAGGCCCCAGACCGCCGCACCGGCCGGATCCGGCACCGCCTCGCCGACCGCTGCGCGGGTCACCACGACCATCCGGGAGTCCGTGAATCCGTCGCGTCCCAGCCACTCCCGCATCGCGGAAAGGACCCGCCACACCACGGCGGCGGCGTCCGCGGGCAGATCCGAGCCGGTGTCGAAGGTGCGGCAGTCGACGAGCACGGCACCCGCCGCCACGGCCGGCGTCGCCGCACCCGCCCAGGCCACCCACGGCACGGATACGTCGACAGAGCCCGTGACGGGGGTCCAGCGGACCTCGTAGAGGCCGTCGGCGCGGCGCGCGGCGGCCAGCTGGCCGGGCGCGACGGGGCGTACCGTCAAGGAATCGACCGTCAGGACAGGGTCACCCTGCGGGTCGGCGACGGACACCGAGACCGCCTCGCCACTCAGACGAGCGATCCGCACCCGCAAGGCGAGTCCGCCGGTGGCGTGCAGGCGGATGCCGGTCCAGGCGAAGGGCAGGACCGTCGGCCCGCTGAGCAAGCCGGGAAGCAACATGGCGTGCAGCGCGGCGTCGAACACGGCGGGATGCACACCGTAGCGCTCGTCCGGCGCCTCGGTGTTCATGGGCAGGGCCACCTCGGCGAAGACCTCGCCGTCGCGGCGCCAGGCCGCCCGCAGTCCCTGAAACGCCGGACCGTAGCGGTATCCGCGCTCTTGCAGATGGGCGTAGAAGTCGTCGACGGGGACAGGCTCGGCGCCTGCGGGGGGCCAGGACACCGCCAGGGCGTCGCCCGGCTCGGGACGCCCGCCCTCGGCCAGTGTCCCGCCGGCGTGCTGGGTCCACCCGCCCGCCGACAGTTCGTCGGCGGCGCGGGAGAAGATGCCGACCGGCCGGCGGCCGTCGACGGCCTGGCCGATCACCACCTGCAGGCTGAGCGCACCCTCGCGGGGCACCACGAGGGGGGCCAACAGGGTGAGCTCCTCGACCAGGTCGCAGCCGACCTCGTCGCCCGCGCGAAGCGCGAGCTCGACCAGCGCGGTGCCCGGTACGAGGACGGTGTCGCCGATGGCGTGGTCGTCGAGCCACGACTGCGTGTGCCTGGACAGCCGGCCGGTGAGCACTACGGCGGCGTCGGTTCCGGCGACCTCCACCACGGCGCTGAGCAGCGGGTGTCCGGCGGCGCGCAGCCCGGCCTCGGCGAGGTCGGTGGACCGGTCGGCGGCGAGCCAGTAGCGCCGACGCTGGAAGGCGTACGTCGGCAGGTCCACCACTCGCGCCGCGGTCCCGGCGAAGGCACCGGACCAGTCGACGTCCGCCCCGTGTACGTGGGCGGCCGCGAGACTGGTGAGCAGCCGGGAGCGGCCGTCCTCCCCCCGCCGCAGCGTCCCCAGGACCGCGACCGGCCGGCCGAGCGCATCCGCGGTCTCCTGGATCGCGGGGATGAGCACGGGGTGCGGGCTGACCTCGATGAAGAGCTCGTGCCCGGTGTCGAGCAGAGCGCGTACCGCGGCGTCGAACCGCACGCTGTCGCGCAGGTTGCGCTGCCAGTGAGCGGCGTCGACGGTACCGTCGAGCCTGGCCCCGCTGACCGTGGAGAAGAACGGCACCGCGGCCGGCCGCGGGACGACCGACGCGGCCGCCTCGGCGAGCGCGGCGGCGACGGTCTCCATCTGCGCGGAGTGGAAGGCGAAGCCGGCGGTGCCGGGCCGGGTCCGGATCCCGTCGGCGGCGCAGGCCGCCGTGAACTCGCCGAGTCGCCGCGGGTCGCCCGCGACGACGACCGACGCCGGCCCGTTGACGGCGGCGATCTCAAGCCCGGCGGTCGCGCCGAGCCGGCCGCGGACCTGGTCGGGGGTCAGCGCGACCCAGGCCATCGCGCCCTTGCCGGCCAGGCCGGAGGCGTGCAGCAGCCGGCCACGGGCCGCGATCAGCCGGGCCGCGTCGGGCAGGGAGAGCACGCCGGCCACGCACGCAGCGGCGATCTCGCCTCGGGAGTGTCCGACCACCGCCGCCGGGCGTACGCCGTGGGACTCCCACATCGCCGCCAGCGACACGCTCACCGCGAACAGCGCGGGCTGACCCACATCCACCCGGTCGAGCGACGGTGCGCCGTCCTCGCCGCGGACGACGGCGAGCAGTGACCAGCCCGTGTGCGGGGCGAGGGCCGCCCCGCATTCGGACATCCGGGCCGCGAACGCCGGCGAGATCTCCAGCAGCTGCCGGGCCATGCCGGTCCACTGCGAGCCCTCACCGGCGAAGACGAAGACCGGACCTGCGGTAACCGGGCGACCACGGACGACCCCGGCCGTGGAACGGCCCTCGCCCAGCGCGGCGAGACCGTCGAGCAGGTCGGTTCCGCTCCGCCCGAGCACGACGGCGCGTTGGGCGAGGTGGCTGCGGGTGCTCGCCAGTGACCAGCCGACGTCGATCGGGCCCAGGTCCGCCGCGGTGCCGGCGAGCCGCCGGGCCTGCGCGGCCAGCGCGGTCTCGTCCCGGCCCGACAGCACCCAGGGGACGAGGACGTCGCAGACCGGCGCCGGCGTCGGTTCGGCGGCGGGCCGCGCGGTCCCGGCGGAGTCGGCAGGCTCGGGGTACTCGAGGATGACGTGAGCGTTGGTGCCGCTGATGCCGAACGAGGACACCGCCGCCCGACGCGGTCGTCCCACAGGTGGCCAGGGCCGCGACTCCCTCAGCACCTCGACCGCTCCGCAGGACCAGTCGACGTGCGGCGACGGCTCGCTGACGTGCAACGTACGCGGCATCATCCCGTGCCGCATCGCCATGATCATCTTGATCACGCCGACCACTCCGGCCGCGGCCTGGGTGTGGCCCACGTTCGACTTGATCGATCCCAGCCACAGCGGCCGGTCCTCGGCCCGGTCCTGCCCGTAGGTCGCCAGCAGCGCCTGCGCCTCGATCGGATCGCCCAGCCGGGTACCCGTGCCGTGCGCCTCCATGAGATCCACGTCCGCGGCCGACAACCGCGCGTCGGCCAGCGCCAGCCGGATCACCTGCTGCTGCGACGAACCGTTCGGCGCCGTCAGCCCGTTCGACGCACCGTCCTGGTTCACCGCCGACCCGCGGATCACGGCCAGCACCGCGTGTCCGTTCGCCACCGCGTCCGATCGCCGTTCCAGCACGAGCATGCCGACGCCCTCGGCCCAGCCGGTGCCGTCGGCGTCCGATGAGAACGCCTTGCAGCGCCCGTCCGGGGCCAGGCCGCCCTGCCGGGAGAACTCGACGAAGATGCCCGGAGTGGCCATCACCGTCGCGCCGCCGACCAGCGCGAGGGAGCAGTCCCCGGTGCGCAGCGCCCGAACCGCCAGGTGTAGCGCCACCAGCGACGACGAACAGGCGGTGTCGACGGTGATCGCCGGGCCCAGCAGGCCGAAGGTGTAGGCGATGCGACCGGAACCGACGCTGGTGGAGGTGCCGGTCAGCCGGAGCCCGTCGGTTCCCTCGACCGGCTCGTGCAGGCGGGGGCCGTACTCCATGGCGGTCGCGCCGACGTACACGCCCACCCGATCGCCGCGCAGCCGCTCCGGGCGGATGCCGGCCTGTTCCAGCGCCTCCCATGAGGTCTCCAGCAGCAGCCGCTGCTGCGGGTCCATCGCGATCGCCTCACGCGGACTGATCCCGAAGAAGTCGGCATCGAAGTCCGCCACGTCGTCCAGGAACCCGCCGCGGCGCACGTAGCTGCTTCCGAGCCGGTCACTGTCGTGCAAGGTGGCGAGGTCCCAGCCTCGGTCCGTGGGGAACTCGCTGGTGGCATCGACACCGTCGACGACGGCCTGCCACATCCGCTGCGGTGACGTGATACCAGCGGGCAGCCGGACGGCCGTGCCGACAATCACCACCGGGTCGTCGTCCGCCGCAGACGTCTCCCGCGCGGCCGCGGGCCGCGCCGGCTCGGTGTCGCCGCGCAGCCGCCGGCCCAGGTGGGCGATCAGCTCGTCCGGAGTCGGGTGGTCGAAGATCAGGGTGCTCGGCAGCCGCAGGCCGGTGCCGCGGATGAGCAGGTCCCGCAGCTCCACGCCCAACTGGGAGTCAAGGCCCAGCTCCTTGAACGTGCGCCCGGCGGGCAGGTCCTCGACGGTGCCGCGGCCGAGGACGCGAGCGATCTGGACGCGTACCAGGCGCGCGATGTCGCGGTCCGGTTCCACGGCCGGCTCGGCGGCGGTGTCCCCCGGCGTGACCACCGGGACCCGCCGGTCGTCGGCCGCCGGTTGCTCGGGCGCCTCGATGCCCGGCTGCGGATCCGCCAGCCAGTAGCGACTGCGCTGGAAGGCGTACGCGGGCAGGTCGGTCCGGCGGGCTCCCGAGCGCGCGAAGAGGGCCTCGCCGCCGATCGACGCGCCGTGCACGTACAGGGCGCCGAGCGAGGCCAGGAAGCGATCGGGGCCGCCGTCGCCGCGGCGCAGCGTGCCGATCGTGGCCACTGCCCGGCCGGCCTCCTCGGCCGTACCGTCGATCGCGGCGAGCAGCACGGGATGGGGACTCGCCTCGACGAATCGGCCGAACCCGGCGTCCAGCAGGCTCCTGGTGGCTTGGGCGAACTGCACGGGCTCCCGCAGATTGCGGTACCAGTAGCCGGCGGTCATCGTCTCGCCGTCGATGAGCTCACCGGTCACCGAGGAACAGATCGGGATCTCGGCGGCATGCGCCCGCACGTCGGCGAGGGTTTCGAGCAGCTCGTCGCGCACCAGCGCCACCTGGTGAGAATGCGAGGCGTAGTCGATCGGGACGCGCCGGGCCCGTACGCCGGCACCCGCGCAGTCGGCCAGCACCGCGTCCAGCACCGCGGGCTCACCGCCCACCACCACGGCCGAGGGGCCATTGACAGCGGAGATGACGGCCCTGCCTCCGTACGGCGAGATCAGCTCCTCAGCGCGGCTGCGGTCCACCGCCATCGACACCAGGCCGCCTTTGCCGGACAGGTGACGCAGCACCCGGCCACGCAGCGCCACCACCTTCGCGGCATCGCCTAGCGACAACGCGCCCGCGACGCAGGCCGCGGCGATCTCACCCTGGCTGTGGCCGAGGACCACGTCCGGCACGACCCCGTACGAACGCCACAGCCCGGCCAGCGACACCATCACCGCGAACAGGGCCGGCTGGACCACATCGACCCGCTCCAGCGACGCGGAGCCCGCCTCGCCCCGCAACACACCGGTCAGTGACCAGTCGACGAACGGCGCCAACGCCCGCTCGCACTCGGCGATGCCCGCCGCGAACTCGGGAACGGCTTCCAGGAGCGCGGCGGCCATGCCCGGCCACTGCGGGCCCTGACCGGGGAAGATGAACGCCGTCCCGGCGGACCGGACGGCCACGCCGGTCTCGAGGGAGGGGTCGGCGTCGCCGCTGGCCAGCGCCCGCAGGCCCCGCAGGAGCGTGTCGCGGTCCCGTCCCGTCACCGCGGCTCGGCTTTCGAAGGCCGTACGCCCGGTGAGCAGCGAATAACCGACATCGACCGGTGCGACACCGGGACGCTCGACAAGGTGGGCGTGCAGCCGGGCGGCCTGACCGCGCAGTGCATGCGTGGTGCGGCCTGACAGCGCCCACATCACCGGGTCGGCCCGATCGCCGGCGGCATCCGGCTCCGGCGCGGGCGATGCGTCACCGGCGGGGCGCCGGGCCGGCCGCGGCGCCTCCTCGAGGACCAGGTGCGCGTTCGTGCCGCCGATGCCGAACGAGCTCACCCCGGCGCGGCGGAGGTCGCCGGTCGCCGGCCAGGGGCTCGACTCCCGCTGCACACTCAGGTTGAGCCGGTCCAGCGGGATGGCCGGGCTCGACGTGACGAAGTTGAGGCTGGCGGGCAGCATCTCGTGCTCCAGCGACAGGATCACCTTGAGCAACCCGGCCACCCCGGCGGCCGCCTCGAGATGGCCGATGTTCGTCTTGACCGAGCCGACCCGCAGGGGCTGTCCGCTGGGACGGTGGACGCCGATCGCCGCGCCGAGCGCGGCCGCCTCGACCGGGTCGCCGACCGCGGTCCCCGTGCCGTGCAACTCGACGTACTGCAGCTCGCCGGCGGGGACGCCGGACCGCCGGAGCGCGAGCTCGATCACTTCCCGCTGGACGTGGGCGTCCGGAACGGTGAGGCCCTCGGTCGCGGCACCGTTGTTGGTCGCGCCGCCACGGATCACGCATCGCACCCGGTCCCCGTCGGCGAGGGCCCGGTCGAGCGTCTTGAGCAGGACGAGGGCGCCGCCTTCGCCGCGTACGTATCCGTTGGCGCGCGAGTCGAAGGTGTGGCTGCGGCCGTCCGCAGAGAGCGCACCGGCCGCGGCCATCGCCAGGGCGGTGTCCGGCGCGAGGTTGAGGTTGACACCACCGGCGAGCGCGGCCGTGCACTCACCCGCGCGCAGGCTCTCGCAGGCCTGATGGACGGCGACGAGCGACGAGGATTGGCCGGAGTCGACGATCAGGCTGGGCCCGCGGACACCGAGCAGGTATGACAGCCGGTTGGCGATCAGAGAGCGCAAGCTGCCGACGGCCGAGTGTGTGGTGATCGCGGCTGTGCCGAGCCGGCCGCGCAGCAAGGCGTAGTCGTCCAGCGCGACCCCGACGAACACCCCGGTCCTGCTGCCGCTCAGGACGGCGGGCACGACGCCGGCGTGCTCCAGCGCCTCCCAGCCCAGCTCCAGCACCAGTCGCTGCTGCGGATCCATCGCCGTGGCCTCGCGAGGTGAGATCCCGAAGAAGTCGGCGTCGAAGAGGCTCGGATCATCGAGGAACGCACCCCAGCGCGCGGCCCGGGTCTGCGGTGTCGAAGCGAGCGCGGCGGCGTCCCAGCGGTTCGCTGGAACCTCACCGACCGCGTCCCGGCCCTCGCTCAGCAGCCGCCAGAACGCGGCATGATCACTGGCCCCGGGAAACCTACAGGAATATCCGACAATCGCGACAGGAGCGATGGAATTCATATCACTCATTTTCACGCCGACTTAATTGCCATCAGTCGTTCTCTGCCTGCTCGCCATCGGCACAGAGCACGGAATTGCGCCACGACAGAAATAGTGCCAGTCACCGATATCGTATCGATAGCGTCCGCCGAGACACCGGTCCGCGGCCTTGCCCGCCCATGCGGCAGTGGGTACGGTGGTGGCCGGATCCCATCTCGTAGTTAATCGTGACGATTGTTTTCCGGATTTCCAGAACAATGTCTTAACGGGAGATACGGCGATGACCCTGGGTTATCTGTTCGGCGGTGGCGTCGGAAACGAACCGCGAGGCGTCGATCTGTACCGGACCTACGCCGTTGTGCGGAACCTGTACGAGCAGGTGGCGCAATGGACCGGCCACACGGTTGGCCAGATCCTCGACGAGGACCTGCCCGAGGCGCCCGAGGCGCGGCAGAGCGTGGGCACCGTCCGCGAGGCGGCCCACGCCATCGCAGTACACGACGTGCTCGCGGAGCACGGGCTGCGACCGGCGGCACTGGGTGGACTCAGTCTCGGCGGCATGTCGGCCGCCAGCCTGTCCGGCGCCATCAGCCGTCAGGCCCTGTTCGAGATGCTCGCGCACGCCCGCGGCACACCGGAGCAGCCGGCCGGCACCCCCGAGCAGGGTCTCGCCCTGGCGTTCGCGCCGATCGGCGGGGACACGGGCCGCTACCGCGGTGACGGACGCCCGGGCGTATACCTGGCCGGGCAGTTCGGGCCGACGGCCGATGGCGCCACGCTGATCCTCATGCTCTCCGGCGAGCGGGAGGCCCTGGAGAAGCTCGGCGCGGACCTGCCGCAGGGCGCGCTCGTCGTGCTCCCGGGCCGGACGCTGGCGATCCACTCGCCGCTACGCGGCCCCTTCCGCACGTTCATGGCGCCGTACATCGACGCCATGCCGTTCGCGGCGCCCGGGCTGCCGCTGATCTCCTGCCTGGATCGCAAGGTGCTGGTCACCGCCGAGGACGTCCGCGACACGTTCTACCGCAACCCCACCGACCCGATCAACCTGGTCCACATCCACGAGGCCATGAAGGACGAGGGCGTCCGGCTGGGCCTGGTCATGGGCGGTTCCATTCCTGACGGCGTCCTGCGGTTCCCGTTCCCGGTGGTGCACGTCGACCGTCCCGAGCACATCGAGCAGGTCATGACCACGGCCTTCGAGCTGGGCATCGAGATCTCGGCGGGGCGGGCGTGACGGTGACGACGACACACCTGGGCTCCCGCGCCGCCGAATGCGACGCGCTAATCGAGCGATCGCTGGCCACCGATCTGGACCAGTGGACCAGCCACGTGATCCGGCGGCACTTCGATCCGGTGACCGGCTCGCCCTACTGGCTGCGGCGCGCCGCCGAGCTGGACTTCGACCCCCGTGACATCACGCGGTACGAGCACCTCACGGCCTTCGGTCCCTTCCCGCTCGACGTGCTGCGCACGCAGGATCCGGCCGACCTCGTCCCGCTCGCGGTCCCCCGCCCCCTCACCGGCCGGGTCTGGGACAGCGGCGGCACCACGGGTACTCCCTGCCGCGTCTACTACACCCCCGACATGGTGCTGCACCGCGGCGCGTGGCGCCGGTGGTCGTTCGTCGCCGAGGGCTTCCAGCCGCACCGTAGCTGGCTGCAGGCCACTCCGACCGGGCCGCACCTGATCGGCAACGGCACCTGGGAGGCGGGCGAGCTGCACGACGCGCTGGTCTACGCCATCGACATGGACCCACGCTGGGTCAAGCGGCTCATCCGTGCGGGCCGGCTGGCCGAGGCGCAGGAGTACAGCGACCATCTGGTGGAGCAGATCGCCGACGTGCTGCGGCCCGGCCGCATCGACTACCTCAACACCACGCCCGCCCTGCTGCAGGTCCTGATCCGCCGGCACCCGGACCTCGTGGCGGGCCTGTCCGGCGTCCGGCTCAGCGGCACCCAGATCAGCCCGGACATGTACCGCGACTTCGTCACGGCACTGGACGGGGGCATCTGCGGCCGCAGCTACGGCAACACCTTCGGCAACGCCGCCGGCCTGCCACCGTCGCAGGACGGGGAGATCCTGCCGTACGCCCCCAACTATCCACAGGTGACGATGGCGGTCGTCAAGCGCGACGATTGGTCGGCCACGGTCGCGTACGGGGCCAGCGGCCAGGTTCGCCTGACGGTGCTGCACGAGGACCTGTTCCTGCCCAACGTCCTCGAACGGGACCAGGCCCTGCGCCACGACACCGGGCCGGATTGGCCCACTGACGGCGTGGCCAACATCCGTCCGCTGCAGGTCACCACGACCGCCCCCGAGGGCCTCTACTGATCGCCGGCGAGGTCCGCACGTAACGACGACAGCGCCGACGGTGGGCCAGACCTCGGTGAGTTCAGGCCACGTCGAGGGTGGCGTGGCGGCGGCTTTCCCGCTCGAACCAGGCCAGCATGGCCAGGCCGGCGGCAGCGAAGAGCAGCCCGAGCCCGGCCTCGGCGTACAGGTCGCCACGGACCTCGCCGAGGGTGGCGCCAGCCGCGACCCGCCGGGCCGCGTCGATGCCGTGGGTCAGTGGCAGCCAGTGCGCCACCGCGGCCATCCAGGGCGGCAGGGCAGACAGCCGCACGTTGACGCCGGCGAAGATGAGCAGGATGCCGAACAGGATGTTGGGCAGCACCGCCGTCTCGCGCACGCGCAGGGCGAGCGCCGCGTTGGTCAGGCCCAGTCCGGTGCAGGCGAACGCCGACACGGCCACGACGAGTGTGAGCGGGACGGCGGATTCCGGCCGCAGGTGTACACCCAGCAGCACCGCCCCCGCGAACAGCGCGACGACGGACACGACGAGCCCGTTGACGATGACGGGCAGCGCCCGGCCGAGGAACAGTGGGATGCGGGCGGCCGGCGAGGCCAGCAGCAGCGGCAGGGTCGCCTGCTGCCGCTCGCCGCTGATCGTGTTGCCCATCGCGAACAGGCACGGGATCGCGGCATACTGCACCGCGTTGCCGATGACGAAGAACGCGTCGTCCTCGGCGCCGGCGGCCCGCCCGACGTAGGCGAAGAACAGGATCTGGAAGATCGGCCCGAGGATGAACGTGGGCACGAGGATCCACGGGCTCAGCCACGAGAACAGGGCCCGGTAGCTGGTCAGTCCACCGATGAAGAACAGCCGGAGGGCGTTCACGACAGCGCCAGGGTCGCGTTGGCGCGGGCCGAGTGCAGCAGCCGGCGGGCGAGCAGTATGCCGGCGATGCCGTACACCACGGCGAGGCCGAGGCAGGCGGCGATGCCCGGCAGCGGGTTGCCACCGACCGCCGCGGCCCGGACCGCCTCGATGCCCCAGGTCGGCGCGAGCAGCCACGACACCGGCCGGGTCCAGCCAGGCAGCAGGGACAGCGGCACCAGGAAGCCGCACAGCAGCCACACCGGGAACTCAAGCGCCGTGCCGAGCGCCCACGCCGTGCGGTACCGCACGGAGGAAACGGCGACGAGGAAGCCCAGGACGCCGACCGCGGCCACGGTGGCCAGGCACGCGGCCACGAACGCCATCGGGTGCCGCACCGCGATCTCGATGCCGAACACGAACCGGCCCCACAGCAGGGTGGCGACGAGACTGTACGCGCCGACGGTGGCCATCGACAGCGTCATCGGCAGGATCAACAGCGGGAACGGCGACGGCGCGGCGACGAGCAGTTCGAGAGTGCCCTGACGGCGCTCCTGCTGCAGCGACGAGGCGGCGGTCGTGCTCGTCGATGACCACACGCCCATGATGCTTGCCCCGACCGCCGCCGACAGCAGCGCCGGGCCGGACGCGCCGACGCCGCGGTACATGAGGAATACGGTGGTGGCGAAGAACAGCGGGTACAACACGCCGAGGATGCCGTCGAACGCCGAACGGCTGCGCAGCTTCAGCTGCAGCGCCCACGCGACGGCCACGATGCGCACATACCTCACGACTGCCCCACCAGCTCGATGTAGGCGTCCTCCAGCGTCGGCGGGCGGGTCGCGACCCGCCCGACCCGTGCCCCGTCAAGCAGGCCGAGCACGGCCGGGGTCAGCTCAACGCCGGGCTCGCCGTGGACCAGCAGCACCTGCGCCGGCCCGCGCTCCTGCACGCTCACCGAGCGAACCCCGCCCAGCGCCCGCACCCGGTCGCTGGTGTCCGCCGCCATCCCGAACACCTCGAACTCCACGATGTTGCCGACGCTGACGCGCTGCTTGAGCTCCTCCGGAGTGCCACCGGCCACGATCCGCCCGCCGCTGATGACCGCGATGCGGTGACACAGCTCATCGGCCTCGAACATGTAGTGCGTGGTCAGCAGCACCGTCGTGCCGATCTCCACGAGCGACTTGACGGTCTGGCGCAGCTCCCGGGCGCCGACCGGATCGATGCCGATGCTCGGCTCGTCAAGGAACAGCACCTCGGGCCGGTGCAGCAACCCGCGCGCGATGTGCAGCCGCTGGCGCATGCCCCGCGAATAGCCCTCGACCCGCTCCCGCTCCCGCCCGCTCAGCCCGACCAGCTCCAGCAACTCGCCGATCCGCCCACGCTGCTCGCGGGCCGGCACCGCATAAAGCTCAGCAAAATACCGTAGGTTGTCCAACCCCGACAGCCGGTCGTAAAGCCCCCGGTCGCCGCCAAACACATACCCGACCCGCCGCCGCACCTCCCGTGGCTGCGCCACGACGTCGTATCCGAGCACACGCACCCGCCCACTCGTCGGCAGCAGCAGCGTGATGAGCATCTTGATGGTCGTCGTCTTGCCCGCCCCGTTTGGCCCGAGCAGCCCGAACAGCTCGCCCCGCTCGACGCCGAAGCTGACCCCACGCACCGCCTCGACCACGCGCTCGGTGAGCCGCAACCGGGAACGGGACCGGAAGGTGCGCGTCAGGTCGGCCACCTCAATGACGGGCATACAGCTCCCCTCGTGCGTCCATCTATGGGCGCCGCTGCTGAAACATTCACAGACGTCGAACATAACACCGCCGGCCCGATCGCGATGTCCCGCGCGATCAGCTCGTCGTCGCCCTCGCCCGCCCGGCCCTCGATCGACGCGGTACTCGGGATCGCCACCCCGGCGCGTCACGATGCGGACCCGCTCGCCGCGCTCGACAAGCAGTTCGCCGTGGCGGCGCCGACCGGACCGGCGCCGACCACTTCGCGCTCGGGCGGCGTGTCCGCACCAACCGGGTCGGCGCTTGGTGGTCGCAAAGGCTACGATGAGCGTCACTGCGTCGCATCCTCGCGGCACGGCGCCGGCGAGCACTGTCTTCGATAGCCGGGAGGTCTTGGCTGTGTCCACGAGCGACATCGACCGCACCACACCAGATTCGCGGCTGGACCCCCACACCATGTCCCCCGCCCGGCGCTGGAACTACTGGCTCGGCGGCAAAGACCACTTCCTGGTCGATCGCGAGTCCGGCGACCGAATCGCCGCAGCGTGGCCCGCCATCCGGACGGCGGCCCGGGAAGGCCGCGCCTTCCACGGCCGGGCCATCCGTTACCTCGCTCACGAAGCCGGGATCCGGCAGTTCCTCGACATCGGCACGGGCCTGCCAGCACCCGGCAACACCCACGAGGTCGCCCAGGTCATCGCGCCGGAGTCGCGCGTCATTTACGTTGACAACGACCCCATGGTCCTGGCGCACGCACGGGCGCTCATGATCGGCAGCCAGGAGGGCGCCACCAGTTACATCGACGCCGACGCACGCGATCCGGCCGCCATCCTGAGCGCCCCCGAGTTGACCGCGACGCTGGACCTGCGCCAGCCGGTGGCGATCCTGCTCATCGCGGTGCTGCACTTCATCCACGACGACCAGCAGGCCCGCCAGATCGTCGCAGACCTGCTCGATGCCGTGCCGCCCGGCAGCTACCTGGTGGCGACGAACATGACCAAGGACTTCCTCGACCCGCAGACCGCCGCCACCTTCGACGCGATGTTCGCGCGCGGCCACGCGGACACCTGGCCACGCGACCGGGGCGTCTTCGGCGCCCTCTTCGACGGTCTTGAACTCGTCGAACCGGGCATCGTACCGATCAGCGAATGGCGCCCGGACACCCTTGAGCGCCCAGCGCCGGCGGATGTCGCGATGTACGGCGCTGTCGGCCGGGTGTAGCCACGCCGGCATGACAAACCTGCCGCCCGGAGCCGGCTTTCGACTCCGGGCGGGTCGACGGGGTCACTTGTAGTACAGGCCGGCGGCCTCCGAGGTCTTGTTCCTGGCCGGGCGGGACAGGCCCAGCGGCTTGCCGTGGTCGGAGAAGGTGGTGGTCATGTCGAGCTTGGGCTTGTCCTTGATCTCGAGCTCCATGTGGATCGACGTGACGTTGCCCTGATCGTCGGTCTCGGCGGTGAAGGGCACGGTGTCGATCATGAAGGCGACGACGCCGGGATAGCCGATAGGCATGAAGGGCTTACTGCTGTGCGGGTCGAAACGGCCCTTGAAGGAGTGCGGGCCGGTGCGGGTGGCCTCGGCGATCGTGGTGATGAAGCTGGCCAGGCCGGTCGGGTCGTCGAGGTTGGGGGCGTGCATCTCGGGTGCGCGGGCACGGGTCAGGTCGAGGTGAATCCACTTGTCGGACTCGCGGGTGCGGGTGTAGAGGTCGTGGTCGACGACGAGGCGGTGGACGAAGCCGTCCGAGCGGCCGCCGGCCAGGGTGACCGACTCGTCGATGAGCTTGGCGTCGTGGTCGTAGGCGCCGGTCGCGTCCACGGTGCCGCTGGTCGGCTCGGGGAGGTTGCTCTGCACGTGGTACCGGTACGGGCCCGCCACCAGCCGGCCGAGCGCGGCGACCAGCTCGTCCTTCGCGGGGCTCGCGGTCGGGGACGGACGGGACGTGGCCAGGGTGGGGCGCGGCTGCGGATCCGGATCGGGCAGCCCGAGGCAGCCCGAGGTGGCGAGGGCGACGGCGGTCAGGGCCAGGGCGGCGAGCAGCGGCGTACGGCGGCGGCGTGGCATGTGTGACGACTCCCCCGAGTTCGAACCTGCCATTCGTCCATGCGAATGGCCGCCTCCCCCGGAACGGCTCGAACGGATAGTCCCGAAGGCGCTCCCCGGCCGTCACCGTGCTGCTCCCGCCTCGCCACCCACCGGGGGCGTCGCGCCGCCCCGGTCACGCCGGGCGGCCCGGCGTCCGGAGCGCAGGACCCTCGCCACCATCGCCGGGGTGCTCAGCGCGGCCGGGTCCATGATCAGGTGCTGGACCGAGGTGAACACCTGCCGGACGTCCTGGTTCACCATGGATGCGAGCTGTACCCGCCGGGCGTAGGCGTTGACCAGCGCGACCCCGCGTGGCCGGACGCCCGCGGTCTGCGGGTAGGCGAAGTCGCCACCGGAGGCGAACCGCCACGGCGTCGCGACGACCCGCGCCGCCCGCCGGTGGTACTCGAGGCTCAGTGTCGCCGTCACCGCGGCGTGGCGCTCCAGCAGGCGGCCCAGCTCAACCGCCTCGATGGCCGCGCAGGTCATCCCCTGGCCGTAGATCGGGTTGAAGCTGCACACGGCGTCACCGAGCGCGAGATAGCCCGCCGGGGCGCCGTGCAGCTCCTCGAAATGGCGGCGCCTGCTGACGGGGAGCGTACACACGGTGATGTCGCTGAGAGCCTCGCCGTCCGCCACGATGCCCGCGAGGCCCGGATGCGGCAGGGATGCGGCGTGCGCGGCGAACGCCGCCTCGTCGCGCGGGAAGGCGCTGTGCCAGCCACCCAGCGACACAACCCACCGATCGCCCTCGATGGGCAGGGCCAGCCCGGCGCGCAGCTCGCTGGGCGGATCGGGCAGGGCGAACGCGGCCCGCGCATCGCCGAGGTCGGTGGGCCTGCGACGGTACAGCCGCGTCGCATAGCCGACGCCGATCTTCATCTCGGTGACGCGTGGCTCCCGGTGGCCCAGATCCCGCAGCCACTGCTGGGATCGGCCGCCGCGGCCGCTGCAGTCGACCACCACGCCGGCGTCCAGCACCGTGTCGTCGTCGAGCCGGACGCCGGTGATCCGCTCGCCGTCGCCGACGAGGGCGGACACGGCGATCCCGGTGCGTACCTCGACGCCGGCGAGCGCCCGCACCCGGCGCCGGACGGCGCGTTCGAGCATGGGCCTGCTCGCCGTCACGAGCCGCAGCTGCGTACGGACCCGCGGCCAGATCGCGCCGAAGCGGAAGAAGGACAGGTCCATCCCGGGATCGAATTCGACCGCGCCCGCCGCGACAAGCTCGGCCATGAGGCCGGGGAACAGCGTGTCCAGGGCCCGCTGCCCGGCGACCAGCAGCACGTGCCCGTGTCCGCCCTGGGGCACGCCGCGGCGGGGTTCGGTGTCGTCGGCGAGCTCGTCGCGCTCGATGACGACGACGCTTGCGAAGTGCTCGGCCAGTGCGCGCGCCGCGGCCATGCCCGCCAGGCTGCCACCGATGACGACGGCCCTCCCGCCCATCATGAGGTGCCCCTTCCGGTCGTGACCGCGCCGGCGTCGACGTCGCGGATCAGATCGTGCTCGACCATGCGCAGCAGTTCGTCCGGCAGGCCGCCGCGAAGACCTCGAACGGATACTCACGCACGTCGGGCTGCGCTATCGCACTGTCGCTCATCGCGTCCTCGCACTCGAATGTCGGCTGCGGCCATCTCGAATGAAGCCCATGGCGCACGGCGCGATCCCTCGACGCACTGCGGCGAAGACCATCAGCATCGACCATCGACAACATGACTACGTGTCGTCGACGTCGCCGGAACCTTCCCCAAAGGGTAGATGGAGAGATCGAGGTTCGTAAAGATCTCACGCCGCTATGTCCAGAGAAGCAAATGGCGATGAAGCGCGGGTTCCACGCCGAGGATTCAGCCGCCCTGGCTACTCCCTCTGCGCGGAGTAGTCGCCCAGCTGTCCGATCGCCGTGATCACCTGTTCGGGAGCGACCCGGGCTGGATCGAGGGTGACGGTGGTGTGGCCGGTGCGCACGTTGGTGGTCGAGGCGCTGACGCCGGGGAGGTCTTCGAGAGTGTCGTCGATGAGCAGGCCACAGCTGCCGCAGTGCATGCCCTCGACCCGGAAGGTGATGGTGGCCGTGGTGGGTGCGTTCACGGAAGGTGCCTTTCAGGCGATGGTGAGGCTGCCGGTGTACATGCCCATGCCGCAGCTGTAACGCAGCCGGCCAGGGGTGAGGGTGCCCAGGTCGATGCTGGTGTCGCCGCGCACGGGCAGGATGTACTGCCGGTCGCGGATGATGAATGACCGTACGCAGCCCTCGGCGCCGGCGGAGCGGACAATGAGCGTGGTGGGGACACCCGCGGCGATCTGCAGGTTCGCCGGTCGGTAGTAGCCGGTGCGGGCGGTGACGATGACGGTCTGCCGGCCGCCGTCGGTGGAGACGGGCGGGGCATCCTCCGGGGCGAAGGTGGTGATCGGTGCGGGGCCGAGCCCAGCGGCCTCGGCGACGCGGCTGGCCGCGAAGGGTGAGCCGGCCAGCTCGAGCCCGCCGTTGAGGGTGTACGCGCCGACGCCGAGGACGACGAGACCGGTCGCGGCGGCGAGCCGGCCTCGCCAGGCGGTGGCGGCCTTGCGGGCCGCGTAGCCGAGCACGGTGAACAGCGGCGCGGTGCCGGCCACGAACACCGCCATGGTGGCCGCGCCCGCCCAGGGCGAGCCGGAGGTGAGGGCCAGGGCCTGCACGGACAGCGTGACCCCGCACGGGATCAGCACAGAGACCAGGCCGAGCAGCGCAGGGGCGAGCACGGACTGCGAACGGGCCCGGCCCCGCACGAACCGGCCCCACGACGCCGGTGGGGTGACCGTGATGCCGCGGAAGCCGGGCACCCCCAGCTGCGCCAGGCCGAACACGATGATCAGGACCCCGGCGACGATCTGCGCCGTGGTACGCAGCCCGACCGACAGTTGCACCGCGGCGCCCACAGCGCCGAGCGCCGCACCCAGCAGTGTGTGGGAGACGAGCTTGCCGGCCAGGAACCCGCCGACCGGAACGAGGTCGTCGACCAGCCGCCCCCGCGCCGAGCCTGCGGCGGCGTCCGCGCCGGCGGGACCGGCCGTCGCCCGGCCGGCCGTGCTCGTGGTCGAGGCCGGCCTGCCAGGCGTGCCGGTGCCGGGTGCGGGAGCTGGGCGTTGCCGGGCCACGAGACCCGCGAGCAGGCCGCCTTGCACAGCGGCGCAGGACACGCCACCGGCGAACAGCCCGGTGGCCAGGACAGCGGCGAGATTCACCAACACAGCGCCTTTCACGAAGAGGAACCCATCGAAAACCGGCCGGTGGACCGGGTGACGAGACACCTCCGAGCAAGATCACTTCGGAGGTGGGGTCTCCCTATAGGCGCAACTGGCTGAGTTCGTGCAGGGACGCCGCATGCGGCAGCAGCGGCACACCGGCGTGCGACACGGCCGCGATCGGCACCGGGTATCCGCCGACGTCGCCAGCCATCGGCGCGACCACGGCGAGGTTGGCGGCGGCGGTCGGCGCCGGCTGACAGGAGCGCATATGACTGGACGGTGCGCCCGCCGCGAGCATCGGGCACGGTATGACGGGCACCGGTGCTCCGTCAGCCACCTCTCCCCCGGCGGAATCGCCCGGCGTGTGGTGCGGTGCGTCCATCGGCATGCTGGTCGCCATCGCACCCGCCTGGGTGATCGGCATGCCATCGCAGGCGGGGGCCACGGTGAGCGCCAGCGCTACGAGGATCGCCGCGAAGACCGCCAACGGCCACACCGGACGCCGCAGCCATGCGACTGCGGTCGTGGTGCCGGTGGCCAGGCGTGTCACGGCACACAGCATACGGCCACACCGGCCCCGCGCTGGCAGCCGGTGAGGTGGCATCGGGGCAGATAGATCCCCAGCGGCCGGGCGGAGCCGACCGCGCCACCGGGCTGCGTACGGTCAACACGCGACATCAATGCGGGTCGCAGGTCCTGTCGATTCAGGGTGCATGGCCCGGGTCGTTCGCCGGCTGACGGGTTAGCCTCGGTGCACGGATCGCATCGGGCAGAGCGGAGAGGCGTGCATGGCTGGCACGGCAGGCGGCACAGGGCGGTGGCCGGTCGCCGCACTGGCCGTCGGCATGGTGGCGGTGCTGGGCTCTGCTGCCTGGATGGTGGCGCACCGGGCGCCGCTGGTGGCGGTGCGGCGCTGCGTGTCGCCGAACGAGCCGCTGGCCTGGCTCGGAGTACACCTGGAGGTGCTCCGGGAGCATCCCGGCTGTGCCGAGGGCCAGCTCGCGCTGAGCGCCGGACCGGGGCATGCGGCCGGGCTGGTGTTGATGGTGGCCGTACCGACGCTACTGACCAACCTGGCCACGGTCCTGGGCGCGCTCGGGGTGTGGGCCGCGCTGCGGGTGTTGCTGGCCCGGGCGTCCGCCGTGGTCGGACGGCTGTGGCCACGGCCGCCGGCGGTTCGCGCCGTCGCTGACGGGCGGCGACAGCCCGCTGCTCCCCGCTGGCCGGCAGAGCTGGTGCTGCGGGCGTGGCAGCTGGACCGGTCCCCGGTGTGCAGGCGTGGACCCCCCGTACGGACGGCGAGCTGATCCGTCCCGTCACCGTCCTCGGTGCTGCCCCCTCGGGCCTGGCAGCGGCCGCGGCGAACGGTGGCGTGCCCGCGACGGTCGCCGGGTCAGCACTGGGTGAAGTCCGGCTCCTGAACAACCCAACCCTGTCAACACCGGCACCGCCGCGGCACGGTCGCGGTGCTGCCAGCGCGATGCCGCCGGCTATCCGGGCGGCGTGTGGCCGGCCGGCATCGGTCGCTACGGCAGCCGGCCCGGACGCGCTGGCGCCCGCGTCTGCGGCGCCATCGGTGCGGTGACGCGAGAAACGAGACAACACGATGAGCAAGCAAGCGCGCATCCGGGCCCACGAGGTCCGCCTGGCGCAGGAACGCGCCGAGCAGCGGCGCAGGAACCGGATCCGAGTGGCCGTCGGCGCCGGTGGGGTCGTCATCGCCGGCCTGCTGGTCGCCATCATCGCGGTGGTGTTCACCTCGGCGAGCAAGGACGCCGGCCCCAGCGGAAAGCTGGTCACACCAGCGAACCTCACCGCGAGCGGGGCGATCCCGGTCGGTTCGGCCACCGCGCCGGTGACCCTGGAGATCTACCTGGATTTCATGTGCCCGGCTTGCGGACGGTTCGAACAGGCCAATGCCGGTGAGCTGGACCGGCTGATCCAAGCCGGAACGGTCAAGCTGGAGCTGCGGCCGATGACGTTCCTGGACAAGACCTCACAAGGCACCAGGTACTCCACCCGGGCGGCCAACGCGCTGGCCACGGTCGCCGACCGGGCGCCGGGGTCGGTATGGGCGTTGAGCAAGGCGCTGTACGCCAACCAGCCGCAGGAAGGCACCCCAGGACTGTCTGACCAGCGGATCGTGGCGCTGGCGGTCGAGGCCGGCGTGACGCAGGAGGTGGCGGACGCCTTCGACGCGGGCATCTTCAAGGCGTGGGCGGCCAAGTCCAACGACGATGCGTTCAAGGCGGGCATCGAAGGCACCCCCACCGTGAAGATCAACGGCAAGGTCTTCGCAGGCAACCTCTACACCGCGGGCCCGCTGACCGAGGCCATCGAACAGGCGGCCGGAGGGGCGAAGTAGTGGCTGGCCTGCTGGGCCGGCTGCACCGGATCCGGCACGCCAACGCCTGGCTCTTCACCACGATGCTGGTCTCGTCGTGTTTGAGCCTGCTCGCGTCGTTCGTGCTGTCGGTCGAGGCGGTCACGCTCGCCGCCGACCCGAACGCGAACCTGTCGTGCAACATCAACTCGGTGATCAGCTGCGGGACGGTCGGGAGCGCCTGGCAGTCACACCTGTTCGGGTTCCCGAACGCCTTTCTCGGGTTGATCGCCGAACCGGTGGTGATCACACTGGCGGTGGCGAGCCTGGCCGGCGTGCGCTTCCCGCGCGGGTTCATGTTCGCCGCCCAGGTCGTCTACACCGTCGGGTTGGTCTTCGCGTACTGGCTGCTCTATCAGTCGATGTTCCACATCGGGGCATTGTGCCCGTGGTGCCTGCTGGTGACCGTGTCCACCACGCTGGTGTTCTCCACCCTCACCCACGTCAACATCCGCGACCGCAACCTGTTCCTCCCGCCCCGCGTCCAGGCCGCGCTGTCCACGATGATCCGCGCCAACCTCGACCTCATGGTCGTGGTGATCTGGATGCTGGTCCTGGTGCTGGCCATCGTCGTCAAGTACGGCGATCGGCTGTTCGGCTGAAGACAACGATCGAGGTCTCCGGCGTCTGGCATCGGCCGAGAGGCACCAGATACCGGAGACCTCGCGCCTGCCTGACGGTGACGAGGCGACACGGCCTGACTGACGCGCGGTGGGTGGTGCCTGCCCCCGGGACGTCGGCGACGACCGTGCTGACCGGCGACGCGAACGTCTCCGGTCAGGCTCGGTTGTCCAGGGCGTCCGCACGCTCACCGGTGCCGGTCGGCGGCGGCTCGGCCGGTCCATGCTCGCCTCGTCCGCGCCTGGGCCAGAACGCCAATGCCGCGGCCACGCCGATCGCGACGACCATCAGGACGACGGGCAGCAGCGAGGCCACCACACCTGTCGCCTCGAACCGCAGCGCCGCCGCGACTACTGTCGGTGATCCCGCTGCCGGCGTACCGCTGTGCAGCGCGGTGTGCGCGCCGGCCGGCGCGATCGCGACGATCTGGGCCACACCGGCGGCGACAGCCACCACAATGGCGATCAAGGTACTCCGGACGATTCGTCCCCACAGTTGCGCAGCCAACCTCGCCGCCTTCCTCGCCATTCGACCAAGCTACTACGCTGCATAGTCACCAGACGCAGGGCAAAGGTTCCTGTGAGGCACACCGCTTTTCTCGCCCGTCGATCCATACCCCTTGCCCCGCGAGCGGGTCAGCCGGGTCGGCGGTAGCCGGTGATGGGCCGACCATCGAGTTTGGCCATGCGCACGTGGTCGCCGGTGGTGGGGGCATGCACCATCCAGCCGCCGCCGACGTAGAGGCCCACGTGGTGCAGGTCGCTGAAGAAGAACACCAGGTCGCCGGGGCGCAGGTCGGCGCGGGAGACGGCCTTGGTGTCATCCCACTGCCACTTGGTGTAGTGGCGCAGCGTGACCCCCGCGGCGGCCCAGGCGGTGAGGGTCAGGCCGGAACAGTCGTAGCCTCTCGGGCCGGACGCACCCCAGATGTAAGGCTTGCCGATGAGCTCGCAGGCCTTCTTCGCCGCGGTACCGCCGGGGCCGCCGAGGTATTCGACAGGGCAGGCGACGGGCTTCAGGGTGCCGGTGGCGCCGCTACTGCCGTACACCTGCTGGCGCAGCCTCTGCAGCTCGGCGATCTTGCCCTCGATCTGGGTCTTCTTCGCCGCGAGTTCGGCGTCCTGTTTGGTCTGCTCGGCGATGAGCGTATCCAGGGCCTGCTTGTCACCGGCGAGCTTGTCCCGGGTCTCGGCGACGCCCTGGATCTGGGCGCGTTCGTAGCGGGCGATCGCGTTGACCGTCGCGAGCTGGTCGAGCATGTCGGTCGGGGTGGTGCCGGCCAGCAGCACCTGCAGGGTGGTGACCCGGCCGGTCTTGTACTGGCGGACCGCGATGTCGCTGACCTTGTCCATCGCCGCGTCGACCTGCGCCTGCAGAGGTTGCAGCTGCTGCTGCAGCGCCTCGGCCTTGGCCCGGTTGTCCTTGAGCTGGGCGTGGACCTGGTTGTACTGCTCGATGGTGGGCTCGAGCTGGTTCCACATGTCGTCGATCTGCTTTTCCAGCTCCGCCGGCGTCGGTTCGGCCCGCGCCGCCCCGGTGCCGGCCAACAACACCGCGACCGCGGCGATGAGCGCGACGACGGAACGCGACAGCACCCGGCTGGACAGCCGTCTGGGGATTACTGTGTTGTGCGCGGCGTGGACACGGCAGGACGGCACGTGCGGGCAGGCTCCTTCTTCCGTCGGCCGCCTGCCGCGTGAGCTGACGGGTTTCGGGCGGGAAGCTCGCCCGACCGCGGATCGCTCAGAACCCCGGGAGGTCGCGATGGGTCCCCGGCTCGGCATCGACTCGGCGACGCCGGACATCCGCACCGACCGGAGGTGATCGGCGCCGGAGCCCGGCCGTAGCAGACCTTACGCACTGCCCCCAGCGCACACAAGTGCGTCTCCTACGATACGTAGGAGGACACCGTCGTCGATGACCTGCGCCCCGTGTGTCTCGCGCGGCCCTTCTGTGCGGTGAGGGTGGCGGCGCCCAGGAGGCTGAGGACCATCATGCTGGGCGCCGCCGTGCCCGGCCGTGTCCCCGAGCCACCAGGGTTCGGCCAGGACGTCTCGCCGAGTTGCTCGCCGGCGTCAGCGGAACTGGACGAAGACCGGGTTCGAGTAGAACCACAGGTCGTCCCACGGCGATTCCTTGCCGTCGGCGAGTGGCTCGGCCTCGTCGGTGCTGGTGCCGCGGACGCGGGCGTACACGTCGGTCTCGACGTTGCGCAGGGTGTGCTTGATGACGTAGTCCTTGCCCTGCTTGCGCCAGTCGCGGGGGCCGAACCGGGCGACCACCTTGGTGGTGGGGTTGGTGTCGGCGTCGAGGTTGGCGGACGGGCCGGTGACCTGGCCGACGATCAGGTCGACGCGGCGGACCTGCGGCCGGTCCCCGTGGTGGTTCGTGCCGTCCAGCGGACGGAACTTGATCTCGATCTCCACGTCGGAGCGGTTACGCCGGCTCAGCACGATGGTCTCACCCATCGCGGCGTTCTTGCCCTGGCCGCTGGCGGTGAGGTCGAGGCTGGTGATCAGGTCACCGGTGGTGACCCAGATCCGGCCGTTGCGCAGGCCGTCCATGATGTCGCCGTAGTCCTGCCGGGCGAGCACGTAGGTCTTGCTGTACTCCCCGGGCCAGAAGTCGGCGCCACCGCGGGTCCAGTGCACGTGCGAGTCGGAGGTGGCGGTGATCCACCACCGGCGTCCCTCGCCGAGCAGCGAGTCCCACAGGCCGCCGACGCGGGCGGTCATCTGGTCGTAGCCGCCGTGCGTCGGGTAGTTGCCGTAGGCGCCACGCGCACCGCCGTTGAGCGGAGCGGCCTGGTGACCGGGAGAGCCCTCGAAGCCGACGTAGATGTCGGGTGCGACGTTGTTGCCGTTGCGGAACTCGTGCGGGGTGTCCTGACCCCACACGCCCAAGCCGGTGGCCGACCGGGAGGCGTGGTGCGCGATCACCAGGGGCTTCTGTCGCAGACCCTTGGCGTAGCTGAGGAACTCGACCATCTTCGCCTCGGTGTTCCGGCTCGGGTCCGCCGGGAACGGGTCATTCTTGGCGAACTTGCTCTCCAGGTCGTAGAGCATCTTCGCCTCGTCGTCGTGACGCGGGATCATCAGCGTGTGGTGGTCCATCGCCGGCGCGTCGAACTCCATGCCCCAGAACTGCAGCACCTCGGGCACGAGCCGGCGGGACAGCAGCAGGTCGGGGTACGCCTGCTCCAGGTTCACCTTCGAGTGCGTCGGTCCACCGTGGTCCGTGCACATCGCCCACGTCAGGCCGAAGTTCTTTGCCATGATCGCGTTGGTGACGATCGGGTACACCGCGTCGGCACCCTTGGTGAACTTCGGCGGGTTCGTCTTCGTGTCGTAGTCGCCGCTGTACTCCGAGTGGATGTGGTGGTCACCGGCCCGCCACACCCGGCTGCCGCCACCACCACCGCGGTTGCCCGCCTCCGGGCCGTTGTCCTGCGCCCATGCCGCGTTCGCACCGACCAGCGGGCTCGCCGCCGCCAGGGTCGCTCCAACACCGGCGTACTTCACCAACTGGCGGCGCGAGAGCCTCGAGCGCTCAGCTTCTTCGATCTTCTCGTCCTTCAAGGACCTCACCTCGACTCCTCGGCCAGCACGTTCTACTAGGGAGTCTCGTAGTGCCGACCGAATACCCGGTGAACGAAGTCCGTCATGATCCAAAACAACGACCTCCGTCCGCTTGAAGCCCAGTTGCCGGCGGCCGCCTGACCGGTCGCCGCTTCAGTGCCGGGGACCCGGGGGGAATCCCGCAGCGCCCAGTGCGCGAACAGGCCAGGCGACCGTTGCCGGACGCCCTGTAGCCAGGCCCGCGCTCGGGCTTCGCTGCGTCTGAGTCGCTTGTACTTCCACCTCGCCCAACGCATCAGCCCCGCAGGGCCGGATTGATCTCCTCTGCAAGGTCAGCGAGGTTGCCGGTCGTGCGTCGATGCAGCCGTCAGGACGCGACCTTACGGCTCATATCCGTCAGCTTCCCCGGGGCCGCCGCGGGCAGAAACCCGGTCCGGGCCTTCCCACGACTCTTGTCCCATGCCTTCCGGGGACCAAACGCGTACCCACAGAACGTGAACGTCACCTGGTCGTAGTCCAAGCGACGCCGATCGTCCTTGCAATACACAATGCGCGTCTTGTCCGGGTGCAACCGCAACCCGATGCCCGCGAACCGACAACCGATCACCTGGCGCACCCGGTGCGCTTGGCGTTCGGTCACGCAGTGGACCACCACATCATCCGCGAACCGCTCGAACCCGATCCCGGGAAGCTCCCGGCTCATCCAGGTGTCGAAGCCGTAGTGCAGGAAGACGTTAGCGATCAACGGGGAGATCGGACCGGCCTGCGGCGTTCCCTTCGTCCGGTGGGTCAGGGTTCCGTCGGGCATCCGCATCGGCGCCTCGAGCCAGCGCTCCACATACAGCATGACCCATGGGTTGTCCGGGGCCAGTCGGGTATCGCGGCTAGCGCTTCGATCCCCTCGGCAACATCCCGGTACGCGGTGGTCCGGGAGCCGCCCGGCTCCCGGGCAGGGACTTGTCCTCGTTGTTGCGGAACCACACCAGCACCAGCAGCGCTTGGTGGCAGCAGGTCAGCGCCCGGGTTCCGCGGCGGGTGCGGCGTTCGGTGGCCGGCAGGCGCGACACGTAGTGGACCAGTTCCTCGGCGCGGCAGAGGACGGCACGACAGGCACCACGGACGAAGTCCTCATCTGTCGAGGGCTTCGCCCAGCTTCCAGCACTGTCCGACGTGGACGGTATGCCCGTGGCGGCCGCATCCCGACGGCATGCTCACTGAAATAGCATCAATCGGGAATCCACACCGGCGGCCCATGGGAACAGCGATTGCTTGTTCCCGCCGTGCGGAGCATTCGGCGGACATGCCGCCCGACCGTGCGCAGCGTTGCCGAAAGACGGCCACGATACACCGGTGGCCGTATATTGCCGCCGACCATTCGAGGCGTTGCCGGGCCGGCGGGCCGGCGCAGCTGTGGCGGGTGCGGCTTTCCCCGGACGAGCGTGGATGCGCGACGACGCTTCGGGACAGGGCCGGGCCGCCCGTCACCGTCCACGTGACGCGGCTCGGGACCGCAGTCGTTTGCCGCAGGGCTGCTCTCGGAACGTCGCGCCTGGTCAGGTCGTGCCTGGTCAGGCGGCGTGACCGGCGGAGGCGGCGAGGGCGGCACCGGCCCCTGCGCCGATCCGCCACGCTGGTCGATGACCGCCGGCGGGGTGTCACCGCGCAGACGGCGCAGCTTCTCGGCGTGCCGCCTGGCCAGGCCCCATTCCCGATGCCGAGCATGCTCCCGGCGGAACTGCTCATTCGCCGGACAATAACGACGCGACCTGGTTCGGTCGCGCATGGCAGCCAACTCCGTCCTCGAAAACAATCCCAGCTGCCCCATGGATGTAATTATCCCAGAACCCAACCGAACCCGCCGCCCCGAACGGCAGTCCACCATGAGGCGATCTCAACGAAAATGGCCGCGAAAGCAGGATGACACGCCCGGATCGTCTACATTGGACAACGATGGGCGGGCATGGAGCCCTCGGCGAGACCTACGCGGTTCCCGCTGACGGACACCGGCGACCGGGACGTCGCCGCGACGGACGCCGCGGGCCGGGCGCCGGGCCGGAGGACGGGCGGGAGGACGGGAGGACGGGAGGACGGGCGTGACCAAAGCCGCCCGGCCCAGCTGTGCCGGGAACCCGGGGAAATCGACTTAATTTAGTTCCGTGGAAAGTTGACATGCATATCGACGCACGGCGACGATCGATGCATGACCGGACCCGGGCGACTCTTCTCGCCCCGACACATCGCCTTCACGAGGCGACGCGTCATCGACAACATGTTGTCGGTGTCCATGCAGTGTCGTTGATCGACACTGCTTCTCCGGTGCGGTGATTTCCGGTCTTACCGCGCCATCTTCACAATCGTACGGCCGCATGAGCGCCGTAACGATGCCGTTCGCGTGCCCGAACGCAGATTCTAGGAGAAATCGCGATGGCAACAGGCAGCCTCACCGCACTTTCCGTCCGTAAGGTCACCGCCCGTATCGGGGCCGAAATCAGCGGCGTGAACATCGGCGACGAGCTGGACGGGGAGACCGTCGCCGCGATCCGCACCGCGCTGAATGAGCACAAGGCGCTCGTGTTCAAAGACGTCGACCTCGACGACGCCGGCCAGGAGCGCTTCGCCCGCTACTTCGGCGAGCTCACCACCGCCCATCCGACGGTGCCCTCGGAGCCGGGTGCGCCCAACGTGCTGCCGGTCGACAGCGAGCGGGGCCGGGCGAACCACTGGCACACGGACGTCACCTTCGTGGTCAGCCCGCCGCAGGTCAGCACGCTGCGCAGCATCGTGCTGCCGCCGTACGGCGGCGAGACGCTGATCGCCAACGCGGCCGCGGCCTACCGGGACCTCCCGGAGCCGCTGCGCGCGTTCGCCGAGACGCTGTGGGCGGTGCACACCAACGACTACGACTACGCCGTGGCGCCGGAGTCGCTGGACGAGAGCGCGCGGCAGCGCCGGGCGCAGTTCACCTCCATCGGCTACGAGACGGTGCACCCCGTCGTGCGCGTGCACCCGCTCACCGGCGAGCGGGGGCTGTTCATCGGCGGTTTCACCAGCCGGATCGTCGGGCTCTCCAGCGCCGAGTCGCGCGACATTCTCCGGCTGCTGCAGTCGTATGTCACGCGACCCGAGAACGTGCTGCGGTGGCGGTGGTCGCTGCGTGAACTCGTCATCTTCGACAACCGCATCACGCAGCATTATGCGATCGACAACTACGACGATCTTCCGCGCCGCCTGAATCGTGTCACGGTCGCCGGTGAAATCCCGGTCGGCGTACACGGCAAGGCGAGCTACTCCATTTCCGGCGACGCTTCGCACTACACGCCGGCCATCTCTCTCCCGGCCGTCGCGTGACGGCCGGCACGAACAGGACACAGAAGATGAGTCTGCGAAACGAACGGGGCCGGCCCGCGGCCGGGGCGCTGGCGATCCTCGCCGTCGTGGCGGCGGCCGCGCTGTCGGCGTGCGGCTCGGCCGAGGCCAGCGGCAGCGAGCCCGATGCCTCGGGCGTCACCACCCTGCGGTACCAGGGCTGGGCCAACCAGGTCACGCTGCCGGAGGTGGCCGAGCACCTCGGCTACTTCGGCGGCAAGGTGAAGCTCAAGTGGGTCGGCAACACCATCAGCGGGCCCCAGGACATCCAGTCCGCGGCCACCGGCGAGACCGAGTTCGGGGGCGCGTTCGGCGGCGCCGTGGAGAAGCTCGTCAGCTCCGGCGCCGGCATCAAGGCGGTGATCAACTACTACGGCAGCGACAACAAGGAGTTCACCGCCTACTACGTGCTGGCCGGCAGCCCGTTGAAGGACGTCAAGGACCTGATCGGCAAGAAGGTCGGCGTGAACACGCTCGGCGGGCAGAACGAGGCGGACATCTTCAACGTGCTGCACAAGGCCGGGCTGTCCCCGGCGGACGCCAAGAAGGTCGAGCTGGTGACGCTGCCGCCGCCCAACGCCGAGGACGCGCTGCGCAAGGGCCAGATCGACGCCGTCGCGCTGTCCGGGCAGTTCCGGCAGCGGGCCGAGGCGGCCGGCGGGCTGCGGCCGCTGTTCACGCAGGTGGACCTGTACGGGCCGTTCAACGGCGGGCAGTACGTGTTCCGCAACGAGTTCATCAAGAAGAACCCGGCGGCGGTACGCGCCTTCGTCGACGGCGTCGGCAAGGCGATCGAGTGGGAGCGCGCGACGCCGCGCGACGAGGTCATCGCCACGTTCACGAAGATCCTCGAGGGGCGGGCCCGGCCCAACGAGACGACGGCGACGCTGAAGTACTGGCAGAGCGTCGGCGTGCCGTCCAACCACGGCTACATCGTCGACGGCGACTTCGCGCTGTGGCAGGACTGGCTGCTCACCACCGGGTCGGTGAAGCAGGCCCCGAAGTCGTCGGACCTCTACACCAACGAGTTCAACCCGAACGCGACCTCGCCGGCGCTACCGGCCGGGGCGAAGGGGTGAGCGGGTGATGGCCGACCACACCGAGATCAGGATCAGGAACATCACCAAGACGTTCCCCGCCCGCAACTCGGGCGCGCTGACGGCCTTGGAGAACATCAGCCTCGACATCACCGCCGGGCAGTTCCTCGCGCTGGTCGGGCCGAGCGGGTGCGGCAAGTCCACGCTGCTGGACCTTATCGCCGGGCTGACCAGCCCGACCTCCGGCGAGCTGACCATCGGCGGGCGGCCCGTCACCGGCCCCGGCCTGGACCGCGGCGTGGTCTTCCAGCAGTACGCCCTGTTCCCGTGGCGGACCGCGCAGGCCAACATCGAGTTCGGCCTCGAGGTCAAGGGCGTGCCCCGCCGGCGGCGGGCCGAGCGGGCCCGGGAGATGCTGGCGCTCGTCGGGCTGACGGCCTTCGCCGACCGGTACCCGCACGAGCTCTCCGGCGGCATGCGCCAACGGGTGGCCATCGCCCGCAGCCTGGCGTACGAGCCCGAGGTCCTGCTGATGGACGAGCCCTACGCGGCGCTGGACGCGCAGACGCGGGAGGCGCTGCAGGAGGACCTGCTGTCGATCTGGCGGCGCACCGGCACCACGGTGCTGTTCATCACGCACAGCATCGAAGAGGCGGTGTACCTGGGCCAGCGGGTCGCGGTGATGACCGCGCGGCCGGGACGGATCAAGCGCATCGTGGACATCGAGCTGCCGGACAGCGGCGGCGGCGACCCCCGCTCGACGCCGGAGTTCGTCCGCTACCGCCGCGAGATCTGGGAGCTGCTGCACGACGAGGTGCGCAAGGCCTTCGAAACGCAGGGTTCGGGCTACGTGGCGGGCAAGGCGGTGACCGCCAGTGTCTGAGACCACGATCGCGGTCATCGACCAGCCGGCCGGCCGCGCGGGGACGCCGGCCGGCGGCGGCCCCGAGCTCCCGGTGCCGGGGCGCGCGCCGCTGCGGCGGGCGGGCCGGCTGCTCGGCTCCGGCGTGCGGCGGATCGTCGCCATCGCCGCCTTCCTCGCGCTGTGGCAGATCGCGCCGACGGTCGGCTGGGTCGACCGGGCGTTCCTGTCGCCGCTGAGCGAGGTGCTGGACACCTGGTGGGGGCTCGCGGTCGGCGGCGACCTGTGGACCAACATCTGGGCCAGCCTGCACCGCTCGCTGACCGGCTTCGTGATCGCCATCTCGATCGCGGTACCGCTGGGGCTGCTCATCGCCTGGTACCGCGCGGTGGCCGGGGTCCTCTCTCCGCTGCTGGCCATCTTCCTCAACACCGCGGCGGTGGCCCTGCTGCCCGTCTTCACCCTGATCCTCGGCATCGGCGACACGTCGAAGATCGCGATCATCGCCTACGCCTGCTTCTGGCCGGTGCTGTACAACACGATCAGCGGCGCCCGCGACGTCGACCCGCTGCTGATCAAGTCGGCCCGCTCGCTCGGGCTGCCGCACATCAAGCTCTTCGTCAAGGTGATCGTCCCGGCGGCGCTGCCGACGATCTTCACCGGTATCCGGCTCGCCGGCGCGGGCTCCATGCTCGTGCTGATCACCACCGAGTACGTGGGCGCGAAGGCCGGCCTCGGCTACATGATCATTTCCGCGCAGTTCAACTTCCAGATCCCCGAGATGTACGCCGGCATCCTCACCGTGTCGATCATCGGCGTCGCGTTCAACTACCTGCTGCTGTTCATCGAGTCGAAGGTCCTGAGGTGGCGAGCGTGACCGAGCGGAAACTGCATCTCAACGCGTTCCTGATGAGCTCGGGGCATCACGAGGCGGCGTGGCGGCTGCCCGAGAGCGACCCCTACGCCGACGTCGACGTCCAGCACTGGATCAACCTGGCCCGGATCGCCGAGCGCGGCAAGCTCGACTCGCTGTTCCTGGCCGACGGCCCCGCGCTGTGGCAGGGCATCGAGTTCCGCCCCGCCGGCCAGCTGGAGCCCACGATCCTGCTGACGATCCTCGCGGCCGCGACGCGCCGGATCGGGCTGATCGCCACCGCCTCGACGACGTACAACGAGCCGTACAACCTGGCTCGCCGCTTCGCCTCCCTGGACCACGTCAGCGGCGGCCGCGCGGGCTGGAACATCGTCACCACGGCCGGGCGCGACGCCGCGCGCAACTTCGGCCTCGGCGACCGCCCGGACCACCTCGACCGCTACCGCCGGGCGACCGAGTTCGTGGAGGTCTCCCGCAAGCTGTGGGACTCCTGGGACGACGACGCCCGGCTGGCCGACAAGGCCCGCGGCCGCTACGTCGACCCGGCCAAGGTGCACGCCATCGGCCACCGCGGCGACTACTACAGGGTCGAGGGCGCGCTGAACGTGCCGCGCCCGCCGCAGGGCCACCCGCTGCTCGTGCAGGCCGGCTCCTCGCACGACGGCAAGGACTTCGCCGCCCGCTACGCCGACGCGGTCTTCACCGCGCAGCAGACGATCGCCGACGCCCAGCAGTTCTACGCGGACCTCAAGGCGCGGGCGGCCGCGCTGGGCCGGGACCCGGCCGCGGTCAAGATCCTGCCGGGCATCGTGCCGATCCTCGGCTCGACCGAGGCGGAGGCGCAGCGCAAGGCCCAGGAGCTCGAGGACCTGATCGTGCCGGAGTTCGGGCTCGGGCAGCTCTCGGAGATTCTGGAGGTGCCGGTCGCCCGGCTGGTCCTGGACGAGCAACTGCCGGACGACATCCCGGACAGCGCCTCGATCGAGGGCGCGCAGAGCCGGTCCAGCCTGATCGTGAACCTGGCGCGGCGCGAACGACTGACCGTGCGCCAGCTCATCGGGCGGCTGGGCGGCGGCCGCGGTCACTGGACATTCATCGGTACCCCGGAGCAGACCGCCGACGTGCTGCAGGAGTGGTTCGACAACGGCGCGGCCGACGGCTTCAACGTGATGGGCGCGGCCCTGCCGTCGGGGCTGGAGGACTTCGTCGACCAGGTCGTGCCGATCCTGCGCGAGCGCGGCCTGTTCCGCACCGAGTACGAGAGCACCACGCTGCGCGAGCACTACGGGCTGGCCCGCCCGGCGAACCGGTACGAGGCCTCGGCCCGCGCCACCTGAGCCGCCCGGTCAGGACGCCTCCTCGAAGGCCATCACGGTGAACGGATCGGCATAGAGGGCGTCGAGCATGACCGCGCCGCCGGCCATCGCCAGCGGCGCGTGCATGAAGCTCGACATCAGCACGGTCCGGTCGGGGTCGGTGACCGTCGCGCTGTGCCTGGCGACCTGCTCGCGCAGGGTCGCCAGGCAGTCGGGCAGCCGGGCCAGGCCGGGCTCGACCAGCAGTACCAACTCCGGATTCAACAGGTCCGCGATCGGCGCGATGGCCCGTCCGACCACCTCGGCCCGCCAGCGGAAGAGCTCGCGGGCGGCCGGGTCGCCCGCGACCGCGACGTCGACGAGCTCGAAGACCGAGCGCTCGGCGATCAGCCCCGCCTGATGCGCGTGGTGCACCAGGCGACGCTCCGACACCGTCGCCTGCAGGCAACCGACGCGGCCGCACGAGCACGGCTCGGTGCTGCCGGCGACGGGCAGGTGCGCGATGCTGCCGGCCTGGAAGCGGGGCCCGTGGTGGACCTGCTCGCCGAGCGCGAAGGCGGCGTCGACGACGTTGCCGATGAACACCCCGAGCACACTCTCACGCGAACGGGGATGGCCGAACAGCTGCTCGGCGCGCACCAGCGCCCGGGAGTGCGAGTCGACCAGCGCCGGCACCCCGAACCGGCGGGCGAAGATGGCGCCGAGGGGAACCTGGCGCCAGCCGAGCATCGGGTGCTCGACGATCGTGCCGTGGTCGCGGTCGACCCAGCCGCCGGTCGCGATCCCGATGCCCAGCAGCCGGTCGCCGTGCGGATGCTCGCACAGCAGGCGTGCCAGCGCGTCGGCGCTGCGCTCGATGATGCGGTCCGATCCGGCGTCGCCGTGCGGGATCATGCGCTCGACCAGCACGCGCCCACGGATGTCGAGCAGCGCGACGGTGGCGTGCGGGATGGCGTAGTGGATGCCGGCGACGATGCCCACCGAGGTGTCCAGGTCGACGGGAAGGAACGGCCGCCCCATCCCGTTGGTGGCCGTGGCCTCGGGCAGCTCGGTCAGCAGGCCGAGCGACAGCAGCTCGGCGGTGTGGCCGGTCACCGACGCCGGCGACAGGCCCGTGAGCCGCGCCATCGTGCTGCGGGGCAGCGGGCCGTGCTCCAGGACGACACGCAGGAGCGATCCGACGCTGACCGCGCGGCGCCGTTGCGGGCGTGATGAGGCTCGCGACAGTACGACCATGAACATATCCTACTTCGCCGATAGAATTCATATGTTAAATCGATGTCGTGATTGCGGACCGAGCCTGCCCGTTGGGTCTTGACATACGAGGGCTCGGCCATCGATGGTCGTGCGGTCGGGACGGGGCCGGCAGGTGGCCGCCGCCCGCGTGTCCGGTGATCGACGGCAGGCGATGGAGGCGGCATGCTCCAGCTCATACTCGGTGCATTGCGGCGGCGGCCGGCCCAAGCGGCCGCCGTGTTCGCGCTCGGGGCGTTGCTCTGCGCGATCGCCACCGCCGGGCCGCAGTTCGCCGCCGCGGCCATGGCCCGATCGGCCGCGGCCGACATCGACACCGCGGCGCCGGCCCAGCGGCTGCTCACCGTGCACCGCGGGGCGCCGGCCGTCGGGGATCCCGAGGGGGCGTTGGCCGAGTTCCGGCGTACCGTCGAAGCGATCTTGCCACCGGGTGGCGCGCGGCCCGTGCTCGGGCTGACCCGGACGCTCATCAGTATCACCGGCTCCACGCGGACCGCGCCGGTCGCCTACCGCGACGACGCGTGCGCCCACATGCGCGTCACGGGCGCGTGCCCGGACGCGGCGGGTGAGGCGGTGGTCAGCCGGCACGCGGCGAACATGCTCGGCGTCCACGAGGGCGACCCGCTCACGCTGCGCACCGAGGCGGGGCTGGAGGTGGCCCTGCGCGTCACCGGCGTCTACGAGCGCGCCGGGGACTCCGGCGAATACTGGGCGGAGCCGATGTTCTCCCCCGGGCGGATCGCGGCCGGCGAGGAGTCGCTCGACCCGGTGTTCGTCGATCTCGCGACGTTCGCCGATGCACACCTGGACGAGCCGACCGCCGTCTACACCGCGCCGCTGCCGTCGTGGCTCGTCGGCGGGCTCAGCGCCGGTGCGGTCGCCGAGCGGCTGGCGACGACGCGGACAACCCTGCGCGACAAGGGGTTCGACCTCGTGCCGCCGAGCGAGGAACTGCTGCGGGCGGTCGACGCCGACCGGGGCGCGATCCGGCGAGGGCTGTTCGCCGGGTGGGTGCAGGCGCTCGCGCTGTGCTGGCTGGCACTGGCCGTCGTCGGGCGGCACACCGCGCAGGACCGGCGCCACGACGTGGCGCTGCTCAAGCTGCGCGGCGCGACCCGGTGGCGGACCGCACGGCTGATCGTCGGGCAGCACCTGCTGCCGATGCTCATCGCCGTGCCCGCCGGGGTGCCGCTCGGCATCGCCGGAGCCCGGGCCGCGGCCGGCGCCGGGGTGCTCGCGGCCGACGGCGCGGCGATCGCGTGGCTCACCGCGGTGGCCGTCGCTGGCGCCCTCGCCGCCGGCGTCGTGGTGCTGGCGCTGGGAGAGGCGCCCGCCCTGCGCGCCCCGGTCGCGGCGCTGCTGCGGCGGGTGCCGCCGCGCGGGAGCGGGCGGCGGGTCGCGGTGGATGTGGTCGTGCTGGCCGTGGCCGCGGCGGCGCTGTACCAGGTGCGCGCCTCCGGGCCGGGCGGCGTCGGTGCGGCGGCGCCGGCGCTTGTCGCGCTCGCCGCCGCGACCGTGCTCGCCCGGCTGTTCGCCGCCGGCAGTGCGCGGCTGGGCGGTGGCGTGCTGCGGTACGGGCGGGTGCGCCTGGCCCTCGGCGCCCTGCGGTTCTCCCGCGGGCCGGGCGTCGACCGGATCTTTGTGATCATGGCGGTCGCGGTGGCACTGCTCGGGCTGGCCGCCGAGGGCGCCGCGGCCGGCCGCGCCCGGCGGGCCGAGCGGGTCAGCGTCGAGCTCGGCGCCGGGCAGGTGCTGACCGTGCGGGCGGCCAACCCGACCGTGCTGCTGGCCGCGGTGCGCCAGGCCGACCCGGAAGGGCGCACCGCGATGGCCGTGCTGGCTGACCCTGCGGCGTCCCCGCCGGTCCTCGCCGTCGACGCGGGCCGGGTCGCCGCCGTGGCCGACTGGCGCGCGCAGTACGGGCCGCCGGGCGCGCTGCGGCCGCCCGGGCCGCGACCCGACCCACTGCCGCTGGTCAACGGCTCGGCGCTCGCGCTCCGCGCCGGCAACGCCTCCGAGCGGCCGCTGCGGCTGTTGGTGACCCTGCGGCACGCCGCCGCGGGCGCCGACCTGACCGTGGCCCTCGGCCCAGTGCCGCCCGGCGAGCACGACGTGTCCGCCCCGGTCCGCGGCTGCGAGCCGCCGCCCGGGTGCCGGCTCGTCGGGCTGCGGCTGGCCGGGGAGCAGGACACGGACGGCCGGCCGGCGAAACCGCCGGGCGGCAGCGCGCTCACCGTCCGCACGCTGCGCCAACAGGGGCCCGACGCGGTGATCCTCGACGCGGCGAGCCTCGGCGACCAGCGGCGGTGGCGGGGCGCCGCGGCCGGCATCGGGATGGGCGTCGGGGCCCGGGCGGGCGCGCTGACGCTGCGGTACCCGCAGCGGGATGAGGACGCGGCGCCGGCCGACAACCATGCCTACGTCGTGGATACCCCGGCCGCTGTCCCGGTGATCCTTGCCGGGCCCGCGCCGAAGGCCTGGCTGGCCGGCGACCCGGCGCTGCCGCTGTTCGGCGCCACCGGCGTGCGGGTGCGGGTGGCCGCGACCGCGCCGCTGCTGCCCGTCTACGGTCCGGCCGGCGTGCTCGCCGACCTCGACGCCGTGCTGCGCGCCGCGCCGGACGCGGGGCTGATCGGCGTAGCGCAGGTGTGGATCGCCCGCGGCACACCGCCGGCGGCCGTCGACCGTCTCACCGAGCAGCTCGCCGCCGCCGGCGTGAGCGTCTCCGGCTCCGACACCGCCACCGCGCGCCTCGACCGGCTCGACCGCCACGGCGCCGCCCTCGCGGCCGGGTTCCAGCTGCTCGCCGCCGGCGCCGGGCTGCTGCTCGCGGCTGTGGCCGCCGCTGCGGCGGTGACCGTGCAGCAGCGGGCCCGGGTGCGGGAGTGGCACGCGCTGCGCGCACAGGGGCTGCCGGCCCGCGCCCCGGCCGCCGTGGAGGCCGGTGGGCAGGCGGCCCTCGCGGGGCTGGCCGGGATCGGTGGCGTGCTCGTCGCCGTCGTCGCCGACCGGCTCACCGGCGCCGCCGCGACCGCCGTCGCCGACGACTGGTCGTGGCTGCCGGCGCCGCAGGCGCTGCGCCCGGCCACGCTCGGCGCGGTCGGGCTGCTCGCCGTCGCGGTCCTCGCCGCGGCGTCCGGAGCCGCACTGCTCCCGCTGGCCCGCCGCCTGCGCGCGGAGGCCGGCCGATGATCTCCCTGGTGCTCGCGATGCTGCGCACCCGGCGCGGCCAGGCGGTGACCCTCGCCCTGCTGACCCTCGTGGTGGTCGGCGCGACCGTGGCCGTGCCCGGGTACCTGCGGGTGGTCGACCTCGCCGTCGTGCGCAGCGAGGTGACCGCGGCCGCGCCGGGCGAGCGCACCGTCGCGCTCGAGGCCATCGTGGACAGCCGCGACTCGGCCTCGGTCGACTTCACCGACGTGGCCGGGGCGCTGCTCACCGTGCCCGGCTTCACCCAGGCATACTCCGCCGAATTCCCGGCGGTCGGCATCGAGCCCGAGCCCCGCGACACGAGCCGCGTGACGTATCGCCAGGACGTCTGCACGCACCTGACCCTGCTGGCCGGGCGGTGCCTGCTCGGCTCCGGCGAGGTGGTGCTCGGCGAGCACACCGCCGAGCGGCTCGGGCTCGGCGCCGGTGACCCGATCGGCCTCGCGTTCGCCGTGCCGAGCAGCTCGCCGACCGGGACGATCTACGTCGCCCTGGGCCCGGCGACGCCGCTGACCGTCGTGGGCGTCTACCGGCCGGCCGAACCGCAGGAGGAGTACTGGGGACAGCACGACTACTTCGCGGTCGACGCAAGCGGCCGTGCCGGCGAGCCGGTGTTCGCCGACGCGGCGACCTTCGCGCTGATCAAGCGCAACCAGACCGCCGTGGCGGTCGACGCGACGGCCGCGCCGGCGACGTTCGATGCCGAGCGGCTGGGCCGGCTGCGGGGCGAGCTCGCCGAGCTCAAGGAGCGCGCGGCGCGGCTGAGCCAGCAGTTCGCCGTCCGGACCGACATCCCGAGCCTCGTCGACCGGGTCGAGCGCAGCCGGGCGCTGGCCCGCCAGACCGTGCCGGTTGGCGCGGTACCGCTGCTGCTGCTCGCCTATCTCGTGCTGTACCTGGCCGTCGACTACGGCGTCGAGGGCCGACGGCCCGAGCTCGCGGTCATCGCGTTGCGCGGCGGCGGCTGGTGGCACCGGTGGCTGCTGGCCCTCGGGGAGAGTGTCGCGGCCATCGCCGCCGGCGCGCTCGGCGGCTGCGTCGCCGGCCAGCTCGCCGTCGGCGCCATCGCCGCCTGGAAGTTCCCGGGCCTGGGCGTGGCGCTGTTCGACGCCGGCGCGCTGCAGCTCGCGCCCGTCACGGCGGCCGGCGCGGTGCTGGTCGCGCTGCTCGCCCAACGCCGGCACCTGTTCAGCCCGGTCGCGCAGCTGCTGCGCCGGGTCCGTTCCCGGGCGCCCGGCCGGCGCGTACCGATCGGCGAGATCCTCCTCGGCGTCCTCGCCGCCGCGGCGCTGGCCCAGCTGTTCCTCGGTGGCGGGCGGCTCACCGGCGTCGCGATGCTCGCGCCGGCCTTGACGATCCTCGTCCTCGCCGTCGCCGGCGCCCGGCTGGTCGCCCCGGCCGCCGGCGCGCTCGGCCGCGCGGCGCTGCGCCGCGGCCGGCTCAGCGCCGCGCTCGCCGCACTGCAGCTGGCCCGCCGCCCCGGCCCGCAGCGGCTGGTGCTGCTGCTCATCGCCTCCGTCGCGGTCCTCGGCTACGCGGTGGCCGGCGCCGACGTGTCGACAATGGACCGGGAGCTGGCCGCCCGGATCGGCACGGGCGCGCCCCGGGTCGTGACGGTCGTGCCGGTCACCCGCGAGCACCTGCTGCACGCGGTGCGCGCCGTCGACCCGCACGGCGACTTCGCCATGGCCGTCGCCCAGATCCCGGCCGGCGAGTCGGGAGAGCCGCCCAAGCTCGCCGTCGACGCCGGTCGGCTCGAGCGGGTCGTGGACTGGCTGCCGCAGTACGGGCAGCTCGGCGCCGGGCAGGTGGCCGAACGGCTGCATCCGGCGGCCCCGGACCCCGTCGTGGTCGCGGGCCAGGACGTCGCGTTCGACATCGACGTCGCCGACGTGCGCATGAGCGTGCCGGTGGAGGCCGGGCTGGTGCTGTCCTCGCGCACCGGCCGGGGCAGTGTGACCCTGCCGTTCAAGTTCGCCGCGCCGGGCCCGCAGGCGTTACGGCAGCGCACCCCGGTCTGTGCCGACGGCTGCCGCGTGGTCGCGCTGCACCTGCGGGCACAGAGCACGACCCCGACCAGCCTCGCGTTCACCATCACCCTGCACGGCCTCGGCTCCGCCGATCCCGCGCGCTGGCGGGCCACCGGCGGCACGCTCGCCGCCGGCCCCACCGGGCTGCGACTGAGCGTCGGCGCGCCGACCGGGATGCCCGACGGCGTCTGGCTCCAGCCGGTCGACGCCCCCTACCCGCTGCCGGTCCTGCCCGCCGGGACGGACCCGGGCCCCGCGCCGGTGACCGGGCTGGACGGGCGGCCGATCGAGGTGCGGGCCGTCGGGAGGGCCGAGGCGCTGCCCCGGCTGGGCACCAGCGGGACGCTGGTCGACCTGGAGTACGCCGACCGCGTCTCAACCGACGCGGGCAGCGCCACCCGGCCGGAGGTGTGGCTCAACGCCGACGCCCCGCCGGACGTGCTGACCAGGCTGGCCCGCGAGGGCCTCATCGTGACCGGCGACATCGGCGTCGAGAGCGCCCGGCGCCGCCTCGATGCTCAGGGACCGGCCCTGGCCATGTGGTTCCACCTGCTCGCCGGCGCGCTCGCCGTGCTGCTCGCCGCCGGCGGACTCGGCCTCATCGCCGGCGTCGACCGTGGCGGCCGTGGCGCCGACGAGGCGGCGCTGCGGACGCAGGGCATCTCCCGGCGTACCGTCCGGCGGGCGAAGCTGTGGACCTATCCGGCACTGGTGCTCATGGCCGGGCTGTTCGGCCTGGTCATCGCGCTGGCCGTGTGGCGGCTGACCGGATGGGCGCTGCCGGTGTTCGGCGAGGACGTGCCGGGGCTGCCGCTGCCGCGCTGGCCCGGTGCCCTCGCGGTGCCGGCGAGCTGGCTGGCCAGCGTCACGCTGCTGCTGGCGGTGGCGTGGCGGGCCGGCGGCCGGGCGGAGCAGTCCTAGCCGACGTCACGGGGCGGGCAGGAACGGGGTGATCACGTCGATCGGGGCGGTCGGCGGGGACTCGTCGCCGTTCGCGTCGACCGCGGTCAGGCGGTACTGGTGGCGTTCGGCGCCGCGGGTGCGCACGGTCACGGCGTTGCCCGGGTACGTGCCGACCACCGTGGCGCCGTCGTACAGGCGGTAGGCCAGGCCGGGCGACGGGGTCCAGGACAGCGGGACGTCGGCGTCGTAGGTGTTGACGGTCGTCGGCTGGGCCGCGTGGAAGCCGAGCGGGGCCGCCGGGCGGCCGGCGGGGCCTGGGAGCGTGGTCACGGTCAGCGGCGCCGAGGCGGACGTGTCGGGACAGCCGGGCAGCGAGCCCACCACACGCAGGCTGTGTGGCGAGGCCGGCGCCAGGCCGGTGAGCACCGCGGCCGGGTCGGTGACGGTGGCGACGGCGCTGTCGCCGTCCAGCACCGTGTAGGAGCCGGCGGTCGACTCGAGGATCCAGTCCAGGCGCAGGGTCGACGGGGTGACGGCGGTGGCGGTCAAGCGGGACGGGGACGGCGGGCGAACCGGGCAGGGAGCCGTCGCGGGAGACAGGACGGGGCTGTGTTCCGACTCGTTGCCTGCCACGTCCAGCGCCGCCACGGTGAAGCGGTGCACGGTGTTGTGGAACAGGCCGGTAATCGTCGCCGACGGGATCCAGGTCGTGGCGACCCGGTAGGCGCCGTCGTAGACCGCGAACTGGTGGACGTAGGAGCCATCGGACGGAGCCGACCAGGCCAGGCCGATCGAGCGGTCGGTCTGGGCGGTGGCGGCGAGGTTCCGCGGCGCGGCGGCCGCGTTGGTCGCGCCGGGCAGCGTGCGGACGGTGGCGTAGCCGACCGCCGGGGTGCGCGGGTCGCAGTTGACGCGGCGCAGGGCGATCGCGTATGCGGTGTCGGGGCTGAGGCCGCCGACGCGCAGGCTCGTGCCGGGCACGATGCCGTAGTCGCGGCCGTTGACCGTCAGGGCGAGCTGCGGCGAGGCCCGGCCCACCGACCAGCGCACCGACAGGGCGGAGGACGTCACGTCGAAGACGGTGAGGGGCGCGGGCTCGTCGCACTGGGGCGCCATGCCGGGCGTCCACGTGGTGCCTGTGAACGGCGCCGACGGGGGCGACTCCACGCCGTTGGCGGAGACCGCGGTCACCGTGTAGGTGTGGGTGGTGTTGACGCCGATGTACTGCATCGGGGCAGACGTCGTCGCCGTGCGCCGCACGACCGCGCCGCCCTCGTAGACGCGGAACGACGCGACCGCGGGACCGCCCGCCGGCTGGCGCCAGGACAGGGCGATGCCGGTGGCGGCGACCGAACCGCTCAGATCGGCCGGCGCCAGCGGGGCCGGGCCGGGGGCGGCGGCCACGGCGCCGCTGGTGCCGGCGAGCACGGTCAGCACGGCGGCCGGGGCGACGAGCGTACGCATCGGCGATCCTCTCTGCGGAGACGCCGAGAAACAGTAAATAAAGTTATCTGTTGATGTCAACGTCAGGCCGCAGGAGGACCGTGCCGGTCCGCTTCCTCAATGTCGCCGGATTGTCAGGCGGCGAAGGCGAGTTCCCGTGGCGGGGCGGTGAAGTCGCGGGCCGGCAGCGGGGCCAGGCCGTCGTGCTCGACCCCGGCGACCGCCCCGATGGCGCCCTCCGGCACGCCGGAGTCGATCTGGACCGCGCCACCGTTCACCCCCGGCGGGGTCGCGATCATGCCCCCGGTGACCAGTTGCGGCCCGGCGACCACCACGGAGAAGCTACGGCGGTCGCCGGTCTGGCCGGTCTGGCCGGACACCGGGCGGCCCACGGTGTCACGCACGGTCGTAGCCGGGACGTTGCCGGCGCCGCAGCGGTCGCCGAACGCGGAATGATCACCGAGCGGGCAGCGACCCGCGTCGATCGCAGCGCGGGCCACCTCCGGGCGGAGCACCGGCTCGCAGTGCGGCCCGACGCCGGGAGCCGGCCGGCCGCTGGCGTCGACGACCCGGGCGACGGGCAGCGGGTCGCAGCGGGTGCCGTCGGCGGCCAGGGTGGCATACGCGTTGGCCAGGTCCAAGGCGGTGGTCGACGAGACGCCGAGGGTGAACGCGCCCCACGACGCGCTGTTCGGCGGCTCGCTCAGCAGCCGGTCCGCCTGGCTGCGGAAGGTGATACCCAGGCGCTGGGCCATGGCGACCACCTTGTCCGCGCCGACCCGCTCCTCGAGCGCGACGAAGTACGTCACCACCGCGTGGCCGAACGCGTCCCACATGGTGCGGCGCCCCGACAGGTACGCCGAGTCGCCGGCGTTGGCGGGGCACCAGTGCCCGCCGTGGCAGGCCACCGCGCTCTGCGGGTCGATGACGTACTTCGACTCGTACACCCGCTTCGTGTCGATCGTGTGGTCCAGCGTCAGGCCGCCCTCCAGCGCTGCGGCCAGCGTGAACATCATGAAGGGCGCGCCGGCCGCCTCGCCGGGCGTGTTCGCATCGCCGGCGACGAGTGGGTCCACCAGGTCCGGTCCGGCGGATCGCCACACCGGCTGGTCCGAACCGGCCGGACTGGGGGCCGGCGGGCGGCGGAAGTTGCGGTTCACGGCCATCGTCCTGACCAGGCCGCTGCCGGGTTCGATCGCGGCCAGCGAGAACACCTTCGGGTCGCTGACCGGCAGGAGCTGGTCGACCCGCTGCTTCGCGCCGGCCTGCAGCCGTGGGTCGAGCGAACCGCCGATGCGGTACCCACCGTGCCGCAGACGATCGAGCCGCTGCGCCTCGTCGGCCCCGAAGGCGGCCTGCGCCTGCCACCACGTGACCACATAGTCGCAGAAATAGCCCCAGTGGTTGACCGGCACTCGCAGGCAGCTCTCGCGGGGATCGTCGGTGTCGAACCGCGCGATCAGCGTCGTGTCGTCGGCCGCGTACAGCTCCGAGGCCCGCGGCCGGGGCGACGCCGACGCATCGGGCAAGGCCGCGTCCCGGGAACGCCAGAGGACGACACCCACCACGGCGCCGACCACCAGGACGACGACCGCCACCGCCAGCACCGCACGCCGGCCACCCGGCCCGGATCCACGCGCCGACTCGATGATCGATTCGCTCCTTGATTCGCGCCCCATCGCCGCCCCCGCCGTCCGCTCGGTCGCTGTGAATGTTCAACACTACCGATCGACGGCGGCGTGCGGTGTCATGCCACGACCCGGTTCGTGGGGCCGAGCCGATACTCCCATCCTTCCCGCCAGCCGAAGTCGGCGGTGATCAGCTCGTCCAGCGGCACGCCGTCGACCAGATGATCCAGCGCCCACCGGGTCGCCACGTGACCGATGACCAGCACCCGCTGTCCGGCCCAGCGGGACGCCACGTCGTCGAGGGCGCCTGCCACCCGCCGCACGGCCTGCCGCCAGCTCTCGCCATTCGGATACGGCCGGTCCAGATACTGCTCCCGGTGCTCGTGCAGGTCCGCTGCCGGCATGCCGTTGCAGTCGCCGTAGTCGCACTCCCGGAGGCGCCAGTCGTGGAAGATCGGCACGGTCTCATCCGGAAACGCCAGCTCCGCGGTCTCCACCGCGCGGCGAAGGTCGGAGGTCAGCACCACGTCGACGTCGCCCCGTCGGCGCCGGCCGAGCTCGGCTGCGAGGTCGCGGCCGCGCGCGGACAACCGTCCGGGGAGCCAGCCGCTCGCCACACCTCGATCGTTGTCCTCACTCCAGGAGTGCGTCTCGAAAACGATTCCAGTCGACATGGTTGAGCTCCGTGTGCTTCGCGCCGCGTCAGGAAGTCTTGGCGACTGTCAGCAGGGCTGCGGCGTCCTCGATGGCTTCCAAGCTGTGCCGGGCGGACGGCACGATGAGCAGATCCCCGGCAATGCCCTCCCAGGAGGTCTCGCCGCTGTGCAGCCGCACGCGCCCGCGCAGCACCAGCAGCGTCGCCTCGCCGGGGTTCTCGTGCTCGGCCAGCGTCGCGCCGGCGCGCAGTGCGATGAGGGTCTGCCTCAGGGCGTGCTCGTGGCCGCCGAAGAGGGTCTCGGCGCTGCGGCCGGCGGAGGAGGCGGCCGCGCGTTCCAGGTGCTCGCGTACCCGGGCGTCAAGAGAGAGCTTCTGCATGGGGCGGGTCTTCCGTTTCGGGTCAGTGGCGGACGCCGATGCATGGGGCGGACGGCAACGCGGCTGCCGTCAGGATATAGGGCCGCCACTGGTACCGCGGCGCAATGCTCCGGTCCAGTGACACGGCGAGCAGGGCGGTCGTCATCGGACCGCCCCGGTGACGAGGTCGATCCGCCAGTACCGCTGCAGGGAAAGGAACAGCGCGATGACCGGCAGCACCGACAGCAGGGTGCCGGTGATGACCAGCGAGTAGAGCGAGGCCTCGGCCGCGCCGTGGCGCAGCATGCTGTAGAGGCCGACCGTGAGCGGGAACTTGTCGTCGTCGGCCACCATGACGAACGGCAGCAGGAAGTTGTTCCAGATGACGATGAACTGCAGCAGGAACACGGTGATCAGGCCGGGCACCATGAGTCGCAGGCCGACGGAGCGGAAGAGCCGGAACTCGCCGGCGCCGTCGATGCGGCCGGCCTCCAGCAGCGAGTCATCCACGGAGGCGGCGGCGTAGATGCGGCACAGGTAGATGCCGTACGGATTGAACAGCTGCGGCAGGATCACGCCCAGGTAGCTGTTGGTGAGGCCGACGTGGGACAGCAGCAGATACTGCGGGATCGCCAGCACGATCTGCGGTAGCAGCACGCCGGCGAGGATCACGTTGAACAGCGCGGTGCGCCCGGCGAACTCGTACTTCGCCAGCGCGTATCCGGCCGCCGCGGAGACCGCCGACGCCAGGACCCCGCCGGCGAACGCGTACAGGAAGCTGTTGAACATCCAGCGCCAGAAGATCCCGTCACGGTACGCCGAGAGCTCCCGCACGTTGCGCACCAGCCCGTCGTCGAGGCTCGGCAGGTACGTCGCGGTCGAGAAGAGGTCCGCGGACGACTTGGTGGCGGCGATGAGGATCCACAGCGTCGGCACGATGCAGTAGACGGCGCCGAGGACGAGCGTCGCGGTGGGCAGCACGGCGGTGCCGCGCCGGGTGCGGCCGCCGGGCTCGCGGTCCCGGGGCGCTGTGCGGGGCGGTGCGGCATCGACGGTCGCGGTGCTCACCGGCCGGCCCCGGTGACGCGGGCCTGCACGATGCGGGCGGCGGCGAACGACACGATGAGCGCGGCGACGGTGAGGACGACGGAGGTGGCCGCGGCCGTGTGGATGTCGGAGTTGACGAACGCGTCGGTGTTCACCTTCATGAGCGGCACCCAGGTCGAGGAGATGGCGTTGGACAGGGGTTTGAGGGTGTTCGGCTCGTTGAACAGCTGAGCCGAGGCGAGCACGGTGAACAGCGTGCACATGGTGATCGCGGGCAGCACGAGCGGCACCTTGATGCGCAGCGCGATCTGCCACTCGGAGCTGCCGTCCATGCGGGCCGCCTCGTAGATCTCCGGCGGCAGGGCGCGCAGGGCGGTGTAGATGACGACCATGTTGAAGCCGACGGCGCCCCAGACGACGATGTTGGCGACCGAGCCGTAGATGCCGGCGGCGCTGAAGTAGTTGAGGTGGTCGCCGCCGATGGGGCTGGTGGCGGGCAGGTACATGAAGCCCCACAGCAGGGTGGCGATGGCGCCGGGCACCGCGTAGGGCAGGAAGATGAGCAGCCGGGCGGCGCGGGTGAAGCGGGCCCGGGCGGTGTCCAGCAGCAGGGCGAACAGCAACGCCAGCCCGATGGTGACCGGGACGGTGACGGCGCCGACCGCGAGCATGCGCAGGACGCTGGACCACAGCTGCGCGTCGGCGAGGACCTGGCGGTAGTTGTCGAGGCCGACGAAGACCACTTTGGAGCCGGCGCCGAGCAGCCCGCCGGCGACCTTGCGCCGCTGCAGGCTCAGCAGTACGGCGTAGGCGCCGGGGGCCAGGATGGAAAGCACGAACAGCAGGGTGCCCGGCAGGACCAGCACATAGGGCAGCGCGCTGCGCCGGCGCCGTCGGAGGGGTTGCGTCGTCAACGTCCGCCTCTCTCGTCGGGTGGCGGGCCGCCGGCGCACCGGCGGCCGCCACGGGGCTAGCCGAGCGTGAAGCCGAGCTTCTTCATGTCGGCCGTGGTGCTGTCCTGGATGGTGTCGAGGGCGGCGCTGAAGGAGGTGCCGTTCTGCAGGGCCTGGCCGAAGGCGTCGGTGTAGCCGCGGAACGTGACCGTCACGTTGGGGCCCCAGATGGAGAAGCTGCGCGAGGACGGGGCGACGGCCTTGACGACGGTGTAGAAGTCGGGCTGGTTGGGCAGGAACGCGGGCGGCTTCTGCAGGATCGGCAGCGACCGGCCGGAGGTCGAGGCGGGGTACACGTTGATGTTCTCGACCTGGGCCGCGACGGCGGTGTCGTCGGCGTTGAGCCAGGAGAGGAACTGCGCGGCCTGGGCCGGGTGGGTGGAGTCGGCGGTGACGGTCACCGCGGAACCGCCCCAGATGCCGGTGGTCTTGTCGCCGGCGGTCCAGGCGGGTAGCGGCGCCGCCGCCCACTTGCCCTTGGTCTGCGGCGCGATGCCGCCGAGCTGGGCGGGCGCCCAGGCGCCGGAGATCCAGGTGGCGATGCTGCCGTCGTTCATCTGCTTGTTCCACTGCGGCGAGAACGACGGGTTCTTCAGCACGAGGCCGCTCTTGACCAGGCCCTGCCAGTAGTCGGCGACCTTCTTCGACTCGGGCCCGTTGATGTTCACCTTCCAGGTGCTGCCGCTGGCGCTCCACCAGTCGGCGCCGGCCTGCTGGACGAGGCCGGTGAACCAGCCGGGGTCGGCGGCGTCGAAGTTGGTCATGGCGACGTTCGGCGCCTTCTGGTGCAGGGTGGCGGCCTCCTGGGCGAACTGCTCCCAGGTGGTGGGGACCGCCAGGCCGTATTGCCCGAAGAGGTCGACGCGGTAGAACAGCATCAGCGGGGCGACGTCCTGCGGGATGCCGTAGATCTTGCCCTCGAGCTTCGTGGCGCTGAGGGTGGCGGTGTCGAAGTTGGCGACCGCCTGCTTGGTGTATTCGGTGATGTCGCGCACGACACCGTTGGAGACCAGGGCGGGCAGCGACTGGTACTCGACCTTGGCGATGTCCGGGCCGTTCTTGGCCTGGTGGGCGCTGATCATCTTGCTGACGAGCTGGTCGCCGCCGGCCGGGTTGGACACGGTGACGTGGATGTCGGGGTGAGCGTCGTTCCACAGCGCGACGACCTTGTCCATGTTGGGATCCCAGTCCCAGAAGGTCAGCTCGACCTTGCCTCCGGCGCCGGTGGCGGCCGCGTCGGGGGCGTCCTTGCTGCTGGAGCAGCCGGCCATGAGGGCGAGGCCGGCGGCGAGCAGGCCGGCCAGCAGCGGGCCGGAGCGGGTTCGGAATGGCATGTCGATTCCTCACTCGGGGGTGTCGGGTGCGAAGCGAGAGCGACTTTTCCTACGACTTAAGGTAAGTCGTGAGCATCGGACGGTCAATCGTGCGGTTCGGAAGGGTCAGGCGGCCGGCAGCGGCCGGTCGGCGCCGACGAGGTCCTCGTCGCGCAGCTCGGCCCAGAACGCGGCGGGGATCGGGTGCGCCGCCGCGGCGAGGTTGTGCTCGATCTCGGCGGCCGACTTGGCCCCGATGAGCACGGAGGCGGCCGCCGGGTGGGCGGCGGCGAACTGCAGGGCGGCGGCGATCAGCGGCACCCCGTGCCGCCGGCCGACGTCCTCGATGCGGGCCACCCGGGCCAGCACGTCCGGCGGTGCCGGCCGGTATTCGTAGCTCGCGCCGGGCACCGCGCCGGTGGCCAGGATACCGCCGTTGAGCACCGCGCCGAGCACGACGGCGACGCCCCGCTCGGCGCAGGCGGTGAACAGCTCGTCGGCCTCGTACTGCTGCAGCAGCGTGTAACGGTTGGCCAGCAGGATGACGTCCATGTCGGTCTCGCGCACGAACCGGTGCAGCATCGCCGTCTGGTTCATGCCGGCGCCGACCGCGCCGACCGCCCCGCTCGCGCGCAGCTCGGCCAGGACCGGCCAGGCCTCGTCGATCGCGGCGGCCCAGTGGTCGTCGGGGTCGTGGAGGTACACGATGTCGATCCGGTCCGTCCGCAGCCGGCGCAGGCTCTCCTCCAGCTGGCGGCGCACCGCGTCCCGGCCGAAGTCGAAGACCGTGGTGCCGCCTGCCACGCTGCGGCCGACCTTCGTGGACAGCACCGGCCGCGGGGTGCGGCCGGAGCCCGCGAGGAAGGCGCCGAGGCGCTCCTCGGCCAGGCCGGCGCCGTAGAAGGGGGCGGTGTCGAAGTACCGGATGCCGAGCTCCCCGGCCCGCTCCAGGCAGCGTTGCGCGGCCGGGGCGTCGACCAGGTCGGGCAGGATGCCCAGCGGCGCGGTGCCGAACCCGAACCGTCCGAGGTTCATCGGCTGGCCCAGATCAGGCCGCGCGCGGTGAGGGTGTGCACCTGCGGCTGGCGCAGGTCCTCGATGCGGTGCCCGATGGCGGAGAAGAAGATCCGGCCGCGGCCCCACTGCCGGGTCCACACGACCGGCATGCCGACCGCGCCGTCGCCCTGCCCGCCGTCGGCCGGGTCGACGACCGTGCTGGCCAGGACGTGGTTGCGGGCGTCGGTGAGCATCCAGTACTGCTCGGTGTGCACGGTAAAGTCGCCGATCCCGGCGACGATCGGGTGCCCGGCGTGCTCGGGCTCGATGCGCACCCGGTGGTCGAGGAACTCCTCCGGGTGGTGCAGGAACAGCCCGCCGACCATGCGCAGGTATTCACGGTCGTCGGCGAAGGTGGCGACCAGCCCGCCGTGCCAGCCCGCGAGGCCGGTGCCGGCGTGCACCGCCGCGCGCAGGCCGGCGCTCTGCTTGTCGGTGAGCTCGCCGCCGGTCCAGCACTGCACGATGAGGTCGGTGGCGGCCAGCAGGACCTCGTCGCGGTACACATCGAGGTCCTCGGCGATCGTCACGTCGAAGCCGGCGTCGGCGAGGGCGGGGCGGAACAGCTCGGTGGTCTCGACCGGGGCGTGGCCCTCCCAGCCGCCGCGGACGACCAGGGCGCGGCGCGCGGTCACCGCCGGCCAGCCGGATCGGCGGTCCAGTCCGGCAGGGTCAGCGGCTCGCGCTGCAGGCCGATCCACTGGCGTCTGGTGAAGCCCGGCATCTGGTTCTCGGCGCCGTGGCGGGCGTGGGCGTCGTTGACGTGGACCTCGCCGGCCTGCAGCCGCTCGGCGACGGCCAGGCCGCGCACGAGGTCGGCCGTGAACACCGAGTCCATGAGCATCGGATAGCCGTTGACCAGCTCGATCGCCTCCTCCTGCGTGTCCACCACCGTGATCGGGATGATCGGTCCGAAGATCTCGTCACGGAACGCGGGCATGTCGGGGGTGACGCCGGACAGCACCGTCGGGCGGTAATACAGGCCATCGTACGTGCCGCCGGTGACGAGCTTCGCGCCCATGGCCATCGACGGCTCGACGATCTCGCGGTGCAGCCGGTCGCGCTGGGCCTCGCTGATGAGCGGGCCGAGGTCGGACGCCGGGTCGAGGGGGTCACCGACGACGAGGGCCTCGGCGCGGCGGGTCACCGCGTCGAGATAGCGCTCGGCGACGGCGCGCTGCACGATGTGCCGGCTGGCGCTGATGCAGGTCTGGCCCTGGAACTCCAGGGAGGCGACCATGGCGGACGAGGCGGCGAGGTCGACGTCGGCGTCGTCGAGCACGACGAAGGCGTTGGAGCCGCCGAGCTCGAGCCGGACGTTGCGCAGGTCGGTGGCGGCCGATGCGGCGATGGCCAGGCCGACCGCCCGGGAGCCGGTGAAGTCGAGCAGGTCGACGCCGCGGTGCTCGGCGAGGGCGTGCCCGGCGTCGTGCCCGTCGCCGGTGACGACGTTGAACACGCCGGGCGGCAGCCCCACCGCGGCGGCGGCGCGGGCGAGCACCTGGCCGCCGATGACCGGGGTCAGCTCGGCCGGCTTGAGCACGACGGTGTTCCCGAAGGCCAGGCCGGGCGCGACGGCGCGCATGGCGAGGTTCATCGGGTAGTTCCAGGGGGTGATGATGCCGAGCACGCCGAGCGGGACGGCGCGGGACATGGAGAGCTTCCCGGTCTTGTACGGCTGGAGCAGCTCCCCCGCGCTGTCGGTGGCCTGCACGGCGGAGATCTGCAGCTGGCGGACGCTCGCGCCGACCTCGTCCTCGGCCTTCGCCCGCACGCCGCCGGTCTCGCGCATGCTCTGCCGGACGAGGTCCTCGTAGTGCGTCTCCAGGTAGTTGCCGAAGCGGCGCAGGTACGCGGCCCGCTCGGGGGCGCCCAGGGCGGCCCAGCCGGGCTGGGCGGCGCGGGCGGCTCGCACGGCCAGGTCGACGTCGGCGGCATCGCCGCGGGCGTAGGTGCCGATCCGGGCGCCGGTCGCTTTCTCCAGCACCGGGCCGGTGCGGCCGCCCAGGGGGTCGCGGAAGGTGGCGTTGATGTAGTGCTGGCCGTCGCCGGCAGGACTGGTCATGCGCAGGACTCCCGTGCCGAGGCTTACGTTACGACTTAAGGTAAGTGTCGAGGGGAATGCCCGTCAATGGCTCGCGGCCAACTGGTCAGCGGGACTGCGGGAGCTCTCCGGTCGAGAGGATCTGCACCACCGGGAGCGTGGCGGCGCCGAGGGCGACGGCGTCCGTGCCGAGCTCGCCGAGCTGGATCTGCAGCTGGTCGTAGAGATACGGCAGGGAGTGCCGGCGGGCGGCGGCGCGCACGGCGGGCAGGATCTGCGGCCCGATGACCTCGGCGACCCAGCCCGCGAGGACGACCCGGTCCGGGCTGAGCAGGTTGACCAGGTTGGCGATGCCGATGCCGAGGTATTCGGCGGTGGTCTCCAGCACGCTCGCCGCCGGCCCCGGCCCGGCCGCCCGGGCCGCGAGTTCGGCGAGGCGGGCCTCGGTGCCGACGGCCTCGATCGGCTCGCCGCCGGCCAGGGCCGCGTAGCGCGACAGGACGGCCTCGGCGCCGACATACGCCTCCAGGCAGCCCCGCGAGCCGCACCGGCAGGGCGCGCCGCCGGCCATGATGACCGTGTGGCCCCACTCACTGGTGCTGCTGGTCGACTCCCGCGAGTCGGGGCCGGTCGCCAGGGCGGCGCCGATGCCGACGCCGAGCAGGGCGACGACGCTGCGGCTGGCCCCGCGGCCGGCGCCGCGCCACATCTCGGCCTGGCCGAGGGTGCGGGCGCAGTTGTCGATGTACAGCGGGACGGTGACGCTCTCCTCGAGCATCTTGTCCAGGCGCACCCCTGACCAGCGCAGGGTCGGCGCGTGCACGGCGGTGCCCGTCCCGGTCGGCTGCACCGCCCCGGGCACGCCCACCCCGACGCCGAGCAGGCTGCCCGGGTCGACGCCGGCCTCGGCGCTGACCTTCGCGATGCCGGCGCTGACCATCCAGGCCACCGCCTCCGGCTCGAGGCTGGTCTCGGCGATGCCGAAGGTGGTGGTGGCGATCCGCCGCAGCGTCCAGTCGAAGAGCCCGACCTGGACGTGGGTCTCGCCGATGTCGACCCCGACCACCTTGCCGAACTCGGGCCGCACCCGCAGCAGCGCCCGCGGGCGCCCGCCGTCGGAGTCCTCGGAGCCGACCTCGGCGATCATGCCGTCGTTGACCAGGTCGCCGACGACGTTACTCACCGAGCCGGAGCTGAGCCGGGAGGCTCGCACCAGCTCAACGCGGCTGGCGGCGCCCTGGTGGTAGATGAGCGACAGCAGCGCCGCCCGGTTGCGCCGGCGCAGGTCGCGCGTCGTGTGGCGCATCGCGAGGGTCACGGCACCAATTCTGCCAGACATCCCGCCGCGCGCCCCGGTCCGACCGCGCGGCCCAGTTCGGCGTGACGGCGCCGTGCGGTCCGCGGATCGCTGCGGCGCCCTCCCCCAGTCAGGCGCCGCGCCGCTTGCGCAACGCCTCCACGGCCTTGTCGGCGTGCACGTCCATCCGGATCTCGCTCTTGATGATCTCGAGAATCCGGCGGTCGGTGTCGATGACGAAGGTGACCCGCTTGGTCGGGGTGAGCCCGAACGCACCGCGCTTCACGCCGAATTGTGCGCGTACGGTGCCGTCCGCGTCGGACAGCAACGGATAGCCCAGCCCGTGGCGAGTGGCGAACTCGGACTGGCGTTCGACGGCGTCACCGCTGATCCCGACGGGCTGCCCGCCCACCGCCTTGAGATCGGCGGCGATATCGCGGAAGTGGCAGGCCTCGGCTGTGCAGCCGGGGGTCAGGGCCGCGGGGTAGAAGAACAGCACCACCGGCCCGTCCGCGAGCAGCCCGGTCAGCGACCGTGCCACGCCCTGGTCGTCTCGCAGTTCGAAGTCTTCGACGATGTCGCCGACATCCATGCCAACCACCCTTACTGAGGGAACGTCTCTCTTCGTTGACATCCTCCCCCACGCCTGAAGACGGGGCATTCCCCGTGGCAGATCCGACGACAGCAAAGCGCATCACCGTGCCTGCGCGGGTAGCGGCATCTGCCGCCGCTCGGACGCGCAGCGGGCCACCGAACGTCACAGCTGGTGACCGGCCCGGCGGAGCCGAGGATGTCCGCAACCGCCGATGTCCGGGTTGCCCCGAACGGCAGTCCATAATGTCAGATGGTGCACGATCACGCCGCGAACCGAGCGCTACGTACTGTCACCGCTGCACTGCGGCCGGACTGCCAGCATTATGATTGAGGAGCCGGTACGCAGGGCCGAGGAGACGTCATGAGCGACTGGAATGACAAGATCATCGGTGAGTTTCGCGCCAACGGCGGGCAGGTCGGCGGTCAGTTCACTGGCGCACCCCTGCTGCTGTTGCACACGGTCGGCGCCAAGAGCGGCCGGTCTCACGTGAACCCGGTGATGTACCAGCAGGTGGACAGCGGCTACGCCGTGTTCGCGACCAAGGGCGGTGCTCCCACCAATCCCGACTGGTACTACAACCTGCTCGCTCATCCGCGGGTCCAAGCGGAGATCGGTACGGGCAAGGTCGAGCTGATCGCCAGAGTGGCCGCAGGGGGCGAGCGGGAACAGATCTGGAGCGCGCAGAAGGCCGCATATTCCGGCTTTGCCGACTACGAGCGGAAGACTACCCGCCAGATCCCAGTCGTCGTACTGGAACCTGCGCCGTAGGCGGAGACGGCACAACCCCAGTGCCGCCGGTCCGGCGCATATCCGCGGGTGGCTGGTTGTGGTCCGGTCGCGAAGGCGCTGCCGCGTCTCCTCCTGGCCCGGCGCGATCGCCTTCGCCCGGTGCTCGCGCACGACGGTGACAGGCGCCGCGAGCGCTTGGGCCCATTCGGGCAGAAGCCGCCGTCGTGTTGGCCTGCCGCAGCGCGAGTCGCCAGGTCGCCGCCAAGATACTCACTCGCGCCGTGCGCCGCGGCTGCGGCAGCATGGTCGCCTATGGGGAGCCGGGCGAACTACGTCGTCATCGAGCGGGGCGAGACGTCCATGGGCTGGTCGCGATGGGGCGGCCAGCGCATTGTGGCCGACCTGATGGCCGGTCCTGAGGCGGCGACCGCGGCGCTGCGGCCGTCGGAGCCGCCCGAACCCCCGCCGCCGAACACCGCCGAGGCCCTGCGGTGGACGGGCATCATGCCGGTCGACGAGCTCATGACCGATGTGTACTGCGAGGGCGCCGCCGTCATCGACCACGACCGGCGGGTGCTGCTGGCCTTCCAGTGGTCCGACGACTACGAAACCTTCGTCAACGGGCTCGCCGGTCTCGCCGAGGCGTGGCCGGGCTGGCACGTGCGCTGGGCGTTCGACGGGGTGCTCGACGTCGCGGCGTACCTCGGCCAGGACCCCGACCCGCTGCGCGAGGCGCCCGACCCGCCCATGCCCCCGGACGGCCCGGCGCCGTTCGATGGCCCGGACGACCGCCCCGAGGACTGGCTCGACCACTGGTACCAGGGCACGCTGAGCGTCCGGCGCCCCGACGGCTCGCTGGAGCTGTACCTGACCGCCGACAACCCGACGGCGATCGCCTACACCACCGCCGAGAGGGTCGAGGCACTGGGGCCCGGGTACACCAGCCTGGAGCGCTCGGAACTGCCACGCTGGGGCCTGCACCTCGACCAAGCCACCCGCGCCGGCGCGCTGTGGTGCATCGACCGGCTCGAGGGCACCCTCCACGATCTGTCGCCGAACTGGCCTGGCTGGACCTGGACGCTGTGGGGCGGCGATGTCCGCAGGCAACTCGACGCCTGCGGCGGCGCGCTGCGGGTGCCACCGCTGCCGGCCCGACTACGTCACATGCAAGCGGTCGGCCTATAAGCGGCCGTCGTGATACGAACTGCACCGTGTCCGAACCCGACGTAGTCGAGGACGAAGACGAGGCCGTTCCTGTCCGGCAATCTTCATCCGGTACGCCAGATCAGCGTCGACGGCCCACTGCCATTGCCGAAAGCCGCATCCACTCTGGTAGAAGAGACGGCGGGCCGGGATCAATGTGTCGTTCAGTGGGGAAACGCGCGGGGAACGCGGGCGCTGGGGAGTTGGTCGCGGAACGCTTGGATGCGCCCGATCACCTGTCGCCTGCCGATGGTGTTCTCGATGCGGTCGAGGTACAAGCATCGGGCGGCGAGCTTGTCGAGGTCGACGGTGAAGTACATCGCCATCAGCGGGTTGACGAACAGGGCGCTGCCGCTGGTACGCCCGGTGAACCGTACGTCTCCGAACGCGCCGCTGACGGCGGCGGCGATCTGGCCCTGGACGATGCTCGGCCGCTGTGGTGTGGCCGCCTGGGCATCGGCGACCGCGTCGCGGTACAGCGCTGCTTCGCGGCTGTTTCCGGGGATGGACAACGCGCCGCGGTAGCCGCCGTCGCGGTCGAGCGCGGCGAGGTTCTCCAGCACCTGGACGTGATTGACGCCGTCATAGGCGTCGATACCGAACCCGAGACTGGTCACCAGCTTGATCGGCACGTCGAGCGCGGTCACGGCGGCGAGGCTGGTGATGTCCTCCACCGGGGTGCCGAGGTCGCTCTCGTCGCCGCGCAGCAGGATGTCCGTGCCGCCGTCGACCAGCACCACCGCGTCGATGCTCAGGTGTTCGATCAGGTACCGATACGCGTCCCGCAACGGCTGCACTCCGAGCGGCGGAAACGCGTACACCGTCGAGGGCAGTTCGTGAGCCGCCAGCCACCGGGCGAGCGTCCCTTCGGGGAAGTACCAGTCCGGAGTCTCCGTGTCCGGCCGCACCGCCACGACATGCTCCGCCAGCCACGCGTCCCGGTCGACCAGTTCGAGTTCGGAGAAGGACAGGCTGGCCAGGTGTACCTGCGCGCCGCCGCGCCAGAGGGCAAGCGCCAACGGCAGGCCGGCGTACACGTCGAACCCACCGCCCGCTCCCGCGATGAGAATGCTGCGCGCCGGAGCCAGCGCGGCGAACAGCGGCGGAACGGCCAACGAGTACGTACCTGGTTCTGCGGGCAGCGCGGCAGGGTGCGTCACCGCTCAATGATCAGCCACGACGCAAGCCAGACGCCAAGGCGACCGATCGGTTGTCGCGTGCTTTGATGAGGACGTGACCAGACTTCATGAATCCGAGCGTGTCGTCACCGCCAGTCGTGATATCGCCGCCGCGACCGCGGAGATCTTCGAGCTCATCGCTGATCCTTCACAGCAGCCACGCTGGGACGGCAACGACAACCTGTCCGAGGCCCTTTCGGGGCAGCGGGTCCACGCCGTCGGTGACGTCTTCGTCATGACGATCACGACAGGCGGCGTCCGGGAGAACCATGTGGTCGAGTTCGTCGAGCAGCGCCGCATCGCGTGGCGGCCGAGCGAGTCAGGTCAGCCGGCACCGGGGCATCTGTGGCGGTGGGAACTCGAGCCGATCGACGCGTCGCAGACGCGCGTGACGCACACCTACGACTGGACGCAACTCACGGATGAGGATCGCATCCCGCGGGCAAGAGCGACCACGCCGGAGAAGTTGCTGGCCTCGCTCGACCGGCTCGCCGAGCTGGCCGAGCGCCGCTGATACGGCGGCATCTCCGCGGTGAGGTGGCCGCGGGTCACCACGACGCCGGCCGCGCGGTCGGCCACGGTGAGCCGCGGACGCGTCAGGCGGACGAGTCTCGATCGGATCAAGCACCGTCGTGGCGTCAAGGGTCGTGGTCAAGTGACCTCGACGGTCTCCGGCCGGCGCTGCCGGATCGAGGTGGCCAGCGCGGCCAGCGCGATGGCCACGCAGGCGGTGCCGCCGACCACGCAGGTGACCATCACGCCGTAGCGGGCGGCCGCCCCGGCGAGAGCGGCCGCGCCGAGCGGGCCGAGCGAGTTGTGCAGGGTCCAGAACGCGGAGGTGACCCGGCCGAGCAGGTGCTGCGGGGTCACCTCCTGCCGCAACGACATCGAGCAGATGCCGGCCCAGCCGGTGGCCAGCAGTTGCACGGTGGCCAGGACGCCGACGGTGATCGCGCTGGTGGTCAGGCCCAGGCCGGCGATAGCCACACCGCACAGCGCCCAGGAGCCGATCCAGCAGGCGCCGAAGCCCAGCCGGCAGAGCCCGCCGGTCCGCCCGGTCGGCGATGTAGCCGACGAAGACGCCGGTGACGACGGACGAGACGCCGACCAGGCCGGTGACCACGCCCATCTGCACGAGGGAGCCGGTGGCCCGCAGGACCAGCAGCGGAATCGCCACGAACGAAAACGAATCGCCAAGCGCCGACAGGGTCTGGCTGGCAAGGAAGATCTGGAAATCTCTGCTCCGCCACAGGCCGACGCCGCCCCCGTTGGACATCAGCGCTCCTTCCCGCTCCATTGACGAGGATAACGACGTCAATGGAATAGCCCGGCGGTAGGCGTTGTCCAGCGCGCCGGACACGAGGCCGCGGCCGGCCGCCCCGCGCATGATCCCCACTGAGCAGGTACGCCTCACCGTCGACCGGAGTGCGGTCCGGTCGACCGAGAACCTTGGATCAGAACGGGGTGGAGCCGGTGGACCAGGTCTTCCGCCAGCTGACGCGAACCCCGGTCGCTGCGAGGTCACCGAAGTCGATGCCGGCGAAGGGGTCAGCGACGTAGCGCACCTGGTCGTGTTCAGGGCCGGCCATGCTGACAAGTACCAGGGCGAGCCGGTACTGCGGGGCGGCATTCTTGCCGGTGACGATCTCGTTGTGGGTGACGTAGAAGTCCTCGGCTCCCTCAAGCCGTGCCTTGACCTCGATGCGGATCGAAGGCTCACCGCCGGCGGGGATGGACAGGACATCGTAGCCAGGATTGTCGAACGCCTGCTCCTGCGGTTGCCGGCCGAGAGCACGCTCAACCGCGAGCACCAGGTCGATACCGCGCCGCTCGACGGCCTTGGTCTCCTTCGCACGGATCGGGGCGTCCGCCGCGATCGAGCTTTCGACCATGCAGAGCGGAAGCACGAGCGCGGCGGTCGTGACGCGGGGCGGCCTGGTGGCCAGGCGGGCCTGCTGCTCCAGCAGCGCCAAGCGGGTCTGCCTGCGGACTGCCAGCTCCTGAGCCTTGCGCAGGAGGCTGTCAGAGCTCTCCTTCGGCTTGATCCCGTTCTGCTCCTTCTCCCGGGCCGCCGTCGCCTCGCCGACAAGCCGGTTCGACTCCTGGGTCAACCGCTGGTCGGCTCGGATACGGGTCCGCTCGATCTCCGTGAGCCGCCGGGGTGCGACCTCGGCGAGGTACTCCTTGAGCTGGTGGCCGATGATCCAGGTCCGGGCGCGGGACTCGGCCTCACCGAGCCAGGACAGTTTCGTGGCCCCGGCCACGGCCGGGGTGCGCGGGGCGGCGACGCAGTCAAGATATGGTGCCGGTCCGGCGGGCGACACCCGTCCGGTGGGATCGACATAGGCGTAGCCGAATCGCCGGGCGATGGACTCTCCGGTGCCGTCAACAACCTCCTCCACGACGCCGACCAGCACGTTCGGCTCCTCGATCTGCGGGGAGACCAGGACGGTACCGCGCTCAAGAAGGGGCCGCAGCTGCGTGATGGTGAGCTCGGCGACGGCGTCGTGGAGTGGATGCCCGGGGGCAAGGAGGTCGGCACGCGGCTTACCGTCAACGTCGATACGGTCGAGCTCGAACGTGATCCGCTCGTAGCGGGAAGCGACTGGACCGTACTTCGCGACAGCGCGGATGGCGGCGGGAACCTGGTTGATCTCGTAGCGGCCGCGTTCACGTCTCACAAGGCGGCCCCCGAGACGCTGAAAGGCATGGCGGAAGGCCCACTCGATGTAGTGCGGCTGCAAGCGTCGTGCGCGGGCCTCCTCCATTCGCCGCCGCATCTGTGCCAGGTCCGCGTCCGACATGGTGTCGTGGGTGAGTGCGCGTTCCTCGAGGAGCTCCTTGAGCCCGTGAGCGACCGAGGCGTCGATGACCTGCTCCATCTTGGCCCTGGTCTCGGGGAGATCGCCGTAGCGGATGGCCTCGATCAGCAGGTCCCGCAGCGGCGTCTCGTCGAAGGCCGAGCCCAGGACGTCGAAGACTTTGCCGCCGTATGCCTTGCGCTGTTCCTCGACCTTCTGCAGCAGCCGGGTGAACACTTCGCCCTCGCGGGTGTTCGCGGCCACAAGGTTCCACAGCCGGCACACCTCACTCTGCCCGATGCGGTGGATGCGGCCGAAGCGCTGCTCGATGCGATTGGGATTCCACGGAAGGTCATAGTTGACCATCAAGTGAGCGGCCTGGAGGTTGAGACCTTCGCCGGCCGCGTCGGTGGCCAGGAGCACCTGGCATACCGGGTTCTTGGTGAACTCCTCGGTGACGGCCCGCCGGTCCGCGCGTCGAACACCGCCGTGTATGGCCTGCACCGTGGCCGGTGAGCCGAACATTGCGCCGATCTTGCGGGCCAGGTAGTTGAGGGTGTCGCGGTGCTCGGTGAAGATGATCAGCTTGCGGGGCCGCTCGGCGCCGGGGTGGATGAGGTCGTTGTCCTCGAGAATCCTGCGCAGTTCGACCCATTTGCGGTCAGTGTCGAGGCTTCGGACCCGCCGCGCGACTTGGATGAGCTTGTCGAGGTCAGCCAGCTCGCTGTCGAGTTCCGCGACGGTGCGGGCCGTGGTGGCCGCGTCCAGCAGCTCCTCCTCGATCTGCTCGATCTCCTCGGCACTGTGCTCGCCGTCGTCCCAGTTCCCCGTGTCGATCAGGCCAGGCTCGTCGGCGACGCCCTGACCGTGGATCAGGTCGTCCCGGCGACGCGTGAGCCGTTCCGCGCGCCGGACCAGGGACTGGTAGATCGCCTCGGGGCTGGAAGCCAGCCGTCGCTGGAGCACCGTGAGGGCGAAACCGACGGTGTTGCGGCGTTTGTCGTCCAGCCGTTCGGCACGGTTCATCCCCTCGCGCACGTAGTCGGTGACGCGCTCGTAGAGGTCCCGTTCGTCCGCGGTGAGCTCGTAGGGCACGGTCTGGGCGATGCGCTCGGGGAACAGTGGTTTGCCGTCGAAGGTGAGCAGGTCCTCCTTGACCATGCGTCGCATGAGCCCGCTGGTGTCGGCGTTGTGGACGCCTGTCTTGAACCTGCCCTCGAAGCCGTCGCGTTCGAGCAGCGTGAGGAACAGCTGGAAGTCCTCCTCCTTGCCCGCATGCGGGGTGGCGGTCATGAGCAGCAGGTGACGAGTGCGGTCGCGTAGGCGCTCACCGAGCGCAAATCGCCGAGTCTTGTTCAGCCTGCCGCCGAAGTAGTGGGCACCCATCCGATGGGCCTCGTCCACGACGACCAGGTCGAACTCGGCGTCGTCGAGCTGAGCGGTCAAGCCCTCATTGCGCGCGAGCTGGTCCATCCGCGCGATGAGCAGTGGGTACTGCTCAAACACGGTTGACCCGAACGCCGCGTCGACCATGGCCGAGGTGAGGATGTCGAAGCGCAGGCCGAACTTGAAGTAGAGCTCGTCCTGCCACTGCTCGACCAGTCCGCCGGGCACCACGATCAGGCAGCGCTTCACGTCGTCGCGCAGCAGCAGCTCCTTGATGTACAAGCCGGCCATGATCGTCTTGCCGGCACCCGGGTCGTCGGCCAGCAGGAACCGCAGCGGCGCACGGTCGAGCATCTCCCCGTACACGGCCCGGATCTGATGGGGCAACGGCTGCACGTCGCTGGTGGCCACCGCCAGCATCGGGTCGAACAGTCCGGCCAGCGAAATCCGCTGCACCTCGGCGACCAGCCGGAACTCCTCAGCGGCGGCGTCGAACGGCCGGCTGCCCGCATCCGACAGATGCAGCTTGGCCTCATCGGCACGGAAGAGCACCTGCTGGCGCAGTCCTCCGTCGAGGGTCCGGTACGTCAGTTCCACGGCGTCGGAACCGTGCCATTGGGCCGCGATCACGCAGACCGTCTCGCCAGGCACCACACCGTTCACCCGGACACCGGACGAGAGATCCTCAAGCCTCACGCGTGTTCCTCCATCGACAGCCTGCAGAGTGCGCCCACGATCATCGCCATTATGACGATCCCGTTCCGTATCGCGGATGCTCTATCATCACCGGACGCCAAACCCGTCGATCCTGCAGTGAGGCATGAACAAGACAGAGCGCGTTGAGATCCGCAGCCTCGTGGCGGACTTCGAGCAGTGGGGTCGACGAGCCGCGCAGGTGCAGGCACGGCGGCATGCCGTCCAAGCAGCGGCGAGCAACGGCGAACGAGACCTGCACGCCCGCAGTGTCGGGATCAACCGGGCCGGTCAGATCGCTTGGCGCGTGATCCCGCTCCAGTCGAGCGACAAGGACATCGTCGGACACCTGTGGGAGCGCGCGAGCCTTCCTGCGACAAGCGCGGATGACCACGCCTTGCTGCGACTGCTCACCAAGGACGCAGCGCACGCCATCGCCGAGGTCAGCCCCCTGCTCGGCCTGCGTCGTTTCTTCACCGGATCGGCGAGGAAGCAGTCGGCGGAAGCCGCGGCTGACGCCCTGCGCCGCCACCATTCGGCATTCACCAGAGCCCGCGGGCCACAGCGCCTGGAGCAGCTCGGCTTCTCCGCCGCGCCCCAGGGCAACGGAGCACTCAGGCTCCATGCGCTGCTCGATCCGGCTCTTCGCTTCGACCTCGTCTCCGGGCGGACCGGCCCGGATCCGGAAATCCTCGGCCGATCGGTCTTCGGGGACCTGCCCGAAGCACTCGATGCCATCACCAAGGTCGTCGCGAGTGAGGACTCGTACCGCTCGGCTGCGCGCGACGCGGGCGAGAAGGTCCGCAAGGCAGAGGTCCGGCGGGTCCTGCAGGAGATGCCGCTGGACGCGTTGAAGGACGCCACCCGCGACCGCCTCCGGCTGGGTCCGCTTGCCGACGCCGGTGTCAATACCGTGCAGGAGGTGCTGAACCGGGGCGGATCCCTGTCAACGCTGCCGGGTGTCGGAGAGACTTCCGCGCGGCGCATGCTCGGAGCGGCGCAGACGCTGCGACGGACGACGTACGACGAGATGCCGGTACGCATCGACATCGCCAAGCGCCACCCGAAAACCACCCACCTATTGCGCTGCCTCGCCGAATGGGACTCGTGCCGCGTTACCCGAGGTGCGTCGGCCGACCTCGAGCGTGCGGCCGAACTCGCGCCGTTGCGCGCCGCGATCGGCTCCTGGACGAGCCACGCGCTCGTCATTCCGGCCGGAACGGTCACCGTCGAGGGCCTCCGCGAGAGCATCCAGATCGTCAAACGGCGAGCCGAACTGCTCGGCATGTCCTCCGCATCCGGACCAGGGAGCGTCCACGGGGACCCGTGGGACGACTTCCTCTCCCGCCCCGCCGATTACTTCGCCATGCTCTCCGAACTCGGTTTCCTCACCGAGGACGAGAACGCGGTGCACGGGGATCTCCCGGAGGAGATCATCGAGGCGGTGCGCAACCAGGCGCTCAGCGGTGAACACCTGACCGCGTCGCTGCGTGGCTATCAGAGCTTCGCCGCCCGCTTCGCCCTCGTGCAGCGCAAGGTCATCATCGGCGACGAGATGGGCCTCGGCAAGACCGTCGAGGCCATCGCCGTCCTGGCCCACCTGCGCAGCCGGGGCGAGACCCACTTCGTGGTGGTGTGCCCGGCCGCGGTCGTGACCAACTGGGTCCGCGAGGTGACCGGCAAGTCGAAGCTGCGAGCGCACCGGGTGCACGGGCCGGAGCGCGACCGCGCGGCCCAGATATGGGTGCGCGACGGGGGCGTCGCCGTCACCACGTATGAGACCCTGGCGTGGTGGGAGCCGGCACTGCAGCAGCTCCGCGAGCTGGCGTGCGTCGTGGTCGACGAGGCCCACTACATCAAGAATCCGCAGGCACGACGAACGGTCAGGACCAGAGGCCTCATCACGCGTGCCGACCGTGCCATCCTCCTCACCGGTACACCACTGGAGAACAGGGTTGAGGAGTTCCGCAATCTGGCCTCCTACGTGCGCCCCGACCTCACCGTCGATGCCACAGAGCTCTCACCGCGGACGTTCCGACGGCAGATCGCACCGGCATACCTGCGCCGCAACCAGGAGGACGTGCTAACAGAACTTCCCGAACTCGTCGAGGTCGAGGAGTGGCTGCCCATGTCCGCGACGGACATGTCCCGCTACCGCGGCGCCGTCGAGCAGGGGAACTTCATGCAGATGCGGCAGGCGGCCATGCTCCAGGGGCCCGAGTCCACGAAGATGCAACGCCTCGTCGAAATCGCCCGCGAGGCGGCGGACAATGAGCGACGGGTCATCGTATTCTCCCACTTCCGGCAGGTGCTTGACCTCGCTGCCCGGTCGCTGCCCGGGACGGTGTTCGGGCCACTGACCGGTTCCGTGCCGGCGAACCAACGCCAGCAGATGGTGGACCAGTTCTCCGCCGCCAAACACGGCGCTGTGCTGGTCGCCCAGATCGTGGCCGGCGGCGTCGGGCTCAACATCCAGGCCGCATCCGTCGTCGTCATCTGTGAACCACAGCTCAAGCCCACCACCGAGGCCCAAGCCATCGCTCGTGCACACCGGATGGGGCAGGTGCAATCGGTACAGGTGCACCGGCTGCTGTCCGAAGACGGTGTCGATCAACGGATCGTCGAGCTGCTGGCCGCCAAGAAGCGGCTGTTCGACGACTTCGCCAGGGTCAGCGACATGGCCGACTCCGCTCCCGAGGCCGTGGACCTCTCCGAGGCCGAACTCGCCCGGCAGGTCGTGGCCGCTGAGCGAGAACGACTCGCGCGAAGCTCCCCCGGCGACGCCTGACCGCGATCGCCCGGGCAGCCTGCGCCCCGGGCAGCCGGGCCAGGACACGCAGGGCGATGGAGCCGTGCCGCCGGCCAGGTCGAGCCGACAGCGACATCCAGGGCCGAATCATCGGCGCTGGGAGCCGGCAAACGCTACCGCACAACGAGGGCGGGCCGGGGCGCGGCGTGCATCCGCCGGTCGACCACCAGCATCAGCCCGGCCGCGAGCGTCGCCGCCGCGGCGAGCACGAGCCAGAATGGCACGGCACCGCCGGCCAGGAACACCGCGATCGGCGGGCCGAGGGTGTTGCCCACCTGGAACACCGCCCAGGCCGCGCCGGACGAACGGCCGAGGGTGCCTTCCGGCGCGATCTTCTCCACCAGCGTGTAGAACGCCGGGCTGTAGGCGCACTCACCGAGGGCGAACGTGACCATCATGACCACCAGCAACGCGACCCTGGGACCGCCGGTCAGCGCGCCCGCGGCGTATCCCAGCAGCCAGGCCCCGGCCCACGCCAGACCCATGGTGATCAGCGCGCGGGTCTTGTGCACCCGCTCCACCCACCGGGACACCGGCAGCTGCCCGGCCAGCACGACCAGCGTGGCGACGGCGTAGAGGCCACCGGCCAGCGCGGTGGAGCCGGACAGCTCGGCGCGGACCATAAGCGGCACGCCGCTTTCCACCTGCGCCAGGCCGAACGTCACGAACAGCAGCTGCACGACGAGCAGCAGGCCGTAGTTGAGCCCCGGCCGGAACCGTACGAGCCGCGCCCGCTGCTGGACCCAACGGCCGCCGTCGCGCGGTAGCGGCACGCGAAGGGTGATGATGGCCGCGTACACCGCGCAGCTCACGCCGTTCGCCGCGCACAGCCACTGGTAGGTGGCGGCGCTCGCCGAGCCGAGCAGCAGCCCGCCGAGCCCGGCGCCCAGGCCCAGTCCGAGGTTTAGCATCAGGTACCGCAGCGACATCGTGCGGACCTTGACCTCCTCGGTCGCGCTGAGCCCGGCGATGATCGGGATCACGGCCGGCAGGAACAGGCCGGTGCCGACACCGATGACCAGCACCGCCAGCAGTTCGGCAACGTACCCGGCGCCGGCGGCCACCACCAACCACCCGACGGTCTGCACGAGCAGCGCGCCGATCGCGACCGCGCGAGAGGAGTGCCGGTCCACCAGCCAGCCGCCGGCGACCGACATCGGCACCGCGGCGCCGGCCAGCGCCACCAGCAGCACCGCCGCCGCACCGGCGGACAGGCCCAGAATCTGGTGCAGGTAGATGGCCAGGAAGGGATAGCACAGCCCGGTACCGATCGCGGACACGCCGTACCCGGCGACGAACCACCACGCCGGACCGCTCAGCCGGCGTTCCGATCGGCCGGCCGGGTCGAAGCGCATGCCACCTCCCATGTCGTACACCGCGCCGCGCACCGCAGAACCGGCGGACCGGACCGGTCAGCGGCCGGTCACGCCGTCGATGAGCTCCCTGAGGATGTCGGCGTGCCCGGCATGCCGGACGGTTTCGCTGGTCATATGGGCTAGCACCCAACGCAGGGTGCGGGGTTCGTCGGGCACCGGGTGCGCGGTGCGGACGTCGAGGCCGTCAGCCGCACGGATGTGTGCGTCACTGTCGGCGATCGCCGTCCGGTAGGCCGCGATGACCTGATCGGCGGGCCGGTCCGGCGCGACTGTCATGTCGAAGTCGGCGTCGGCGTATCGCGGGTCGCCGGCCAGGATGTAAACAAACCAGTACCGCTCGGCGACGGTCAGGTGCTGCACCAGTCCCAGCAGCGTCGTGCCGGACACGACCAGGCCACGGCGCAGCTGCTCGTCGGCTAATCCATCGACCTTCTTCAAGACACAAGACCGGGCGAACGACAGGAACGCCAGGGCCGTGTCCAACTCGCCGCCGTCGTTGAGCGGCACGCGTTCACGCTGCGACTCGAGCATGTCTGCGACCTTACATCGACTATCACCTCTGGTGGCGCACCGAGTCGCAGCGGCGGATGCCGGTCTCCAGCAGGGGCGTCACCCTTGAGGGAGAGCCGGTCCGGGCGCGCCGCGTCTTCTGAGTTCGATCCAGCCGAGCCCGCCGGCCAGCACGAGCACGAGCCACAACGGTACGAGCAGAAAGGACAGCGCCGGCCAGACCGTCCAGAACGGCAGAGCCGGCGAGTGGCTCAGGTTGAGCGCCATGCCGATCGACCCGAACGCCATGCCGGGAAGCACCCCGATCACACCGAGCGTCACGGCGAGCAGCAGCAGCGGTCGGCGTCTGCGGGTGAGCAGCGCGGACAACACCGCACCAGCCACCGCACCGAGGAGGGCGCCAGTCAGCGTGGCGATCCCGAGCCCGGCCGGCGCGGCCCGGTAGAACGTGAGCATCGGGCCGCCTGAGTCGTGGGTGAACGCGGCGACCACCTCGCCCCGTTCGGCGCTCCAGTCGTCGCACTGGTATCCCGGCATCTCGTGGATGTTCCGCCACCCGTGTGGCCGTGCGTTGGCCAGGGCTCGCCGGGACAGTCCGCAGTCGGCACTCACCTGGTCCGGATTCTGCCCCGGCGTGGTGTAACGGATCTCTACGTACCCTGGGCCGAAGTCGTCGTCGCCCAGGGCGAATCCGTACTGATAGTCACGCCGATCCGTTCCTTCGGCCGGGGTGACGCCCGGGAGCAACTCCGACGCTAGCCCAAAGGCCTGCGTGTCGCTCGGCAACGGCCTCGTGTTGTGTCCGCCGTACCAGGAGCCGACTGTCGCGCCGGCCGTCGCCAGGATCAGCGTGCCGAATATCGTCGCCCACGTCCGCGATGCCCGGTCGGCCACGGCAACACCCTCCCCAGTCAGGTGCCGCACACCCTATCCCCCGGTTGCGCGGGTACGGAGGCGGCGGACGGCGCGACGGCGATTGGGGACGTGGACCGGATCCCGGATCGGACCCTAGAGGTCTCGACGATACCGTGGTGTACCCGGTCGATCGATTAGCTGGCGAGGCTGTGCAGGCGTTGGGACAGGGCCTCGGCACGGTCGGTGAGGCGCGTGAAGTCCTTCTCGCCGCGGCGGCCGGCCGCGGCGACGTCGTCGAGCATTCCGGTGTACTCCGCGGTGAGTTCCCGGTAGCGGTCGGCGAAGGCGGGCGTGTTCTTCGGGGCGTTGCGCATGCGGCCGCCGCCCCGCCGTGGCTTGCCCATGGCCCGCTCGGCAGCCCCACGGCGGACCGCGTCGGCATACCGCGCGTCGAGGTCGATGATCTGCTGCGCGACGGCGGCCATGGCGGCGCTGAGCACCGTGCGGCTGTCGATGGCCCGGTCGCGGCGCTCCCGGCGGGCAGCGGCGAGGCGACCGCCGCGGCGGGCGGCGAAGTACAGCACGGCGGAGCCGACCAGGACGGAGCCCACGGCCGCGGCGGCCACGAGGTAACGCGGCAGCGACGGGCTGATGGTGCGGGCGTCGGCCGGTACCATGTCGGCCTTGGCCAGCCGGTCGTAGTTGACGGCGATCACCTTGATCGCCTCCAGCGGCCGGTCGGCGAACGGTTGGATGCCGTAGCTGATGGTGGTCTCGGCGACGAACGCCTTGCCGAAGTACTTGTCGCTCGCGCCGGACAACAGGGCACAGCCGTAGGTGTCGTACGAGTCGTCCTTGCGGCTCATCGCCAGCACCAGCGTGCCCGAGGCGGCCCGCTCGACCTCGTGGCAGGCCGCGCGCAGGTCGGCACCCGGGCTCATGAGCAGCACCACGAGCCGCCGGTTGCCGATGACCCGCTCGGCGGCGGGCACGTCGAGGCCGACACCGGGCGCGGCGTACACCGAGGCACTGCGGACCTGCCGGGCGACCGGGCCGTCGAGGACACCGCCGGACCACAGCGCCCAGCCGGCCAGCACCAGGCAGCCGAGCACCCCCAGCCCGAAGGGCGTGGTCAGCAGTTGCCCGATCCGTCGATACACCCGGCTCGCGCGGTTCACTCTGCTCATGCCAGCCGTCCCCGGAGGTACTCGGCCGGGCGGTAGCCGCGGACCCCGACAGCCCGGCCGACGGCGTCGAGCTCCCGCGCGGCGTCGTCGAGCAGCCCGGCGACGTGTTCGTCGGGCAGGCCCGTGCCGAGCGCGTCGCGGGCCGCGCCGAGGCTTGCGATCGCGCGGGTGAGGGCCGGGTCGGTGGTCGCGTCGGTGAGGCCGGAGACCTCGACGGCGAGGGCGGTCAGGCCGGCCAGCAGAGCCGGGACGCCGCCGCGTGTGGCCGAAGCGAGCCTGGCCAGCGCGACCCGCGGATGGCGGCGCGGCGGCGCGGCCGCGGACAGCAGCAGGAACGCCACCACGCAGGCCGCGAAGAGCCACGGCAGCGCCGGCAACGCGACGCGCAGCGGATCGAAGGGTTGGTACGGCAGGGGCCGGTCGAACAGTCCGGCGTAGCGGACGTCGGTGACCAGGGCGAGGTACGCGCGGAGCACGTTGTCCTGCGGGTGGGCATAGGTGCTGAGCTGGTTGCCGAAGCGGGAGTAGAAGCTCGCCGTGGTGATCTCGGCGAAGTCGGCCGCGTGCGGGCCGTGGTACTCGATCCACGCGCCGTACATGACGATGAGCGGCCGGTCGGGGAACAGGGCGGTCAGCCGCGCCCCGTAGCTGGGCGCCGCGGTGTCACGCGGCTGGGCGGGCAGCGCGACGACGAGCGGCGCGGTGTCGCCGAACGCCTGCGCGGCCGCCTCGGCGGGCACCGCCTTGAGCGTGGCGCCCGCGGCGATGTAGTGCCCGACGGCACGCAGCCCGTCGGCAACGGTGGCGACCTCAGCCTCGGTCGGGTCCCGCCACAGGCCCGGGTCGTCCTCGTCCGCCGGGGCCGGCTCCCCCGAGCCCTTCCGGTCTTCCTTGCGCAGGGCGTGGATGAGCTCCACGAGCTGGCCGGTGACGTCGTTGCGGGCGAACTGGCCGCGCCACTGCAGCGGTGTGGTCGCCGTGGCCTGGTACATGCCGCCGGAGACCCGGGTGCCGAGGACGCGGATGGTGGCGTTGTCGACCGCGCGGACCTTGTCCTGCTGGTCCTTGGTCAGTCCGGGCGGGGCGACGAGGATCCGCACGTCGGTGCCCCCGATCGTCGCGGCGACCTTGGCCTGGTCCCATTCGGCGACCGCGCCGGGCAGGCGGACGATCGGCTGGGCGGCGACCATGGTCTTCATGTCGTCGACGGAGGGCAGCAGTGCGTCGGAGATCTCCCCAGCAGAGCCCTCCGCGACCGTGGCGGTAGACGGAGAGCGGCCGTACGTCACGTCGGCGCTCTGCCGCTGCGCCCCGATGAACCCGGCGATGCTGGCCGCCGCGACGGCCAGGACGATCCACCGTGCCGGCCCGTCGGCGAGCCCCCGGCGCCGGTGAAACAGCCGGTCGACGGTCTGGTCAGGCACCGGCGGCCTCCCGCCACAGCCGGTCGGCCTCGCGGGCGCAGCGGGCCGCCTCCCGCGCCGCGTTCTCGCCGCCGCGACCCGCGGTGATCGCCTCGGCCCGGGCCAGCAGTTCGTCGGCCTCGACCACCCGGCCGGCGGCCGCGTCCCGGCTTATGGTCGCGACATCGATCGCGGCCCGGGCGCCCGACCAGGCCACCGCCCGATCCCGCGCGCCGGCGCGCCACCGGGGCACGAACGTGGCCGCAAACCCGGCGGCAACGAGCAGCAACACCCCGATCAGCCACACCGGCCAGGCCGACACCACCCGCACGCTCCCAACCTCGTCCGTCGCCGCATCTGGTGCAGCCGCAGACCCGCCCATGATCCACGATCATGTCAACACGACCTGCGCCGGGAGGCAACCGTGACGCCACCGTCGGTGACTCACGGCACCGCGGGACACGCAGGTCGGGCGGGCCTGCATCGGCTCAAGCCTTTCCTAGGGACGGTAGGGCCGGAAGAACTCGCGCAGTTCCTCGGCGTACACCCGCGGCTGCTCGAACGGGGCGAAGTGCCCGCCGCGGGCGTGCTCGCTCACCCGCACGGTGTTGGCGATCCGATCGAGCCAGGCCCGGGGCGGTCGCACGAGGTCGGCGGGGAACAGCGAGAAGCCCGACGGTACCTCGACCCGGCGGGCGTGCTGCGCGGGCGGGATGGCGGCGTTCACGTGGTACATCCGCATCGCCGAGCCGATCGTGCCGGTGAGCCAGTAGACGGTGACGTTGGTGAGGATCTCGTCGCGGGTGAAGGCGCGTTCGACGTCGCCGCCGCAGTCGCTCCACGCGCGCAGCTTCTCCACGATCCAGGCGGCGAGCCCGGCCGGCGAGTCGTTGAGCCCGACGGCGGCGGTCTGCGGCTTGGTGCGGTGCATGGCGGCGTAGGCGCCCTCGGCCGCGGCCCAGCCTGCGGCGCCGTCGAGAAAGTCGCGCTCCTCGGGCGCGAGGTCCGCGCGGTCGCCGAGGTGGACGGGCAGGCCCGCATCCATGCGGTGCACGGCCACGACCCGGCCGGGATGGTCGAGGGCGAGGTAGCGGCTCACCCCGCTGCCGATGTCGCCGCCGGCCGCGCCGAAGCGCTCGTAACCGAGGCGGCGCATGAGCTCGGCCCACAGCCCGGCGACCGCGATGGTGTCCGGCGGCGTGCCGACCGGCCGGTCGGAGTAGCCGTAGCCGGGCATGTCCGGCACGACGACGTCGAAGGCGTCGGCGGGATCTCCTCCGTGCGCGCCGGGGTCCGTCAGCAGCGAGATGACTTTGGTGTACCGCCAGAAGGAGTCGGGCCAGCCGTGGCTCAGGATCAGCGGCAGCGCGCTTCCGGCCGGCGTGTTGGCGCGGGCGTGGACGAAGTGCACGCGGTGCCCGCCGAGCGTGGTCCGGTAGCGGGGCAGCCGGTTCAGCGCCACCTCCTGGGCCGGCCAGTCGAAGCCGTCGGCCCAGTAGGCGGCGAGTTCGCGCAGGTACGCCACGTCGGCGCCCTGCGACCAGCCCGCGTCCTCGGGCGCGTCCGGCCACCGCGTCGCCCGCAGCCGCGCGCGAAGGTCGTCGAGGACGACGGGTCCGGTGCTCGTCCTGAACGGCTCGATCATGATTGATACGATACGGGAGGGTTTCGGTCTGTGCGGGGGCGTTGGCAGCCCGGCTGCGGGTTCCCGAGCAGCAAGCCGAGAAGTGGTTCAACGACGGGCGCCGATTCTGACCGTCGCGCGGCTCAGTCCCTCCTCGCGCGCTGATTCCGGATGAGTCTCAGCAGGGCGGCATGCGTCGGCTCGTCAGCAGCCGCGACAAGGCCACCGGCACCGGAGTGCATCGGCTGGCCGTCGATCCCGGTGACCACGCAACCGGCCGCCTGGCAGAGGGCGATTCCGGCCGCGAAGTGAACGCTCTCGCGCAGATGGCCGTCCGTGACGTAGGCGGCGCGGCGGCCGGCAGCGACCCAAGCCACGGCCAGGGTCGTGGAGACCACGCGCGGGCGGAACTGTTCGATGAAGCCGTCCTCGGCGAGCATCCGGGCGGCCAGGAACACGTCGTTGTTGGGGAACGGCGGATCGAGGTTGACCTCGACCAGTCTCGACTCGGCCGACGGGGCGAGGCGCTCGTCCATACCGGCGCGACGGACGTACGCACCGGTACCGTCGGTCCAGAACACCTCATCGGTGAACGGGTCCGCCGAGGCGGCCACGGCGACCTGCGTGCCGGTTCGCAGAGCCACGTTGACCGAGGCCAGCATGTTCCGCACGGCATAGTTCAACGTTCCGCACAACGGGTCGACCAGCCACATGCGTCCATTCCCGCCGGTACCCGTACGCCCACTCTCCTCACCCAGCACGACGTCGTGCGGACGCGCCGCGCGCAAGACGTCGAGGATGGCCTTCTCGGCCTCGACATCGGCTCTGGTGGCGAAGTCGCCTGCGGTGTTCTGGAAGCGAGTCAGCGTTGATCCGTAGTGAGAGCGGACGATCGCGGCACCGGCTTCCGCCGCCTCGATGACCAGAGCTTGGTCCGTGATCGACATGCGGCAACCATAGATAAGCGGTTCGAGTCTGGCACGCTCATGCGACATGATGGGCGCATGCGGACACGGGGGCCGGGTCGATACCTGGGGTGGCTGGCATGGCGGCAGAAACGACGGATCGCCCTCGGTGGGCTGTGGAGTTCGCTCTGGATGATCAGCCTGGCTGTCACGCCGTACCTGATCTCCCAGGCCATCGACCGCGGCCTGCGCCCGCGGCAGGTGGGGCCGCTGGTCGCCTGGGCCGGCGCCATCTTTGTGGTGGGCGTGGCCAACGCGGTGCTCGGCATCCTCCGGCACCGGACCATGACCAAGATCCGGCTGGACGGCGCGTTGCGCACGGCTGACGCGGTCATGACCCACGCGGTCGAGTTGGGTGCCGCGCTACCTCGCCGGATCACGGCTGGTGAGGTGGTCACCATCGGGATCGGGGACGTGTGGCTGGTCTCGCGGGCGCTGAACGTAACCGGGCCGGGATTAGGTGCGATCGTCGCGTACACGGTGGTCATGAGCCTGCTGGTGCGGGTGTCCGGCATGATCGCGCTCGTGGTGGCGGGCGGGGTGGCAGTCCTGGGGGTGGTGCTCGGGCCGCTGCTGAGCCGGCTGAACAGCGCCGGCGGCGAATACCGGGAGCGGCAGGGCCGGCTGGCCGCGCGGCTCGTCGATGTGCTCGGCGGTCTGCGCATCCTCAACGGTCTCGGCGGCAAGGAGGTCCACCTGCGCCGGTACGCCGCCGAGTCGGACACCGTCCGGGCCGAGGGCTACCGGGTGGGTGGGGCGCTGAGCTGGATCAACGCGCTGGGCGACGGCCTGCCGATGGTCTTCCTGGGCGGGGTGACCTGGCTGGCCGCGCGGCTGACGGTCCGCGGCGATCTGAGCGTCGGCGAACTGGTCGCGGTGTATGGGTATGTGGCGATCCTGATCGTGCCCACCTGGATGCTGATCCTCAGTACTGGCGACCTCAGCCGCGGGGTGATCGCTGCCCGGCGGATCATCGCGTTTCTACGGTTGCCGGTCGAGGAACCGGGCGACGGCGTGGCCCCGGGCGGCCCGGCGGTCCTGCGCGACCCGGTGTCCGGCGTGGTCGCCGAGCCGGGCCGGCTGACCGTGCTGGCCTCGGCCCGCCCCGAGGACACGGCCGCGATCATCGACCGGATCGGCCGGTACTGCGAAACCGACGCCACCTGGGGTTCCCACCGGATCGCCGAGGTGGCCAAACCGCTGGTGCGCGAGCGGATTCTGGTCGCCGACCACGAGGCCGACCTGTTCGCCGGGGCTCTACGCGACGTCGTCGCGGGCGACATGAAGGCCGGCGACGACGCGGTCCGGCGCGCGATCACGGCCGCGGTGGCGACCGACGTCGCCGGGCTTGACCACCACATCGAACGCGACGGCCGCAACCTCTCCGGCGGCCAGCGGCAACGGGTCCGGCTCGCCCGGGCGCTGCTCGCCGACCCGGAGATGCTGCTCGCGGCCGAGCCGACCTCGGCGGTGGACGCGCACACCGAGGCGGCTATCGCCGAGCGGCTGGCCGTGGCCCGGGCCGGGCGCGGCACGCTGCTGGCCACCACGTCGCCTGTGCTATTGGACCGGGCCGACATCGTGCTGTACCTGGTCGACGGCCGGGTGGTCGCGTCCGGGACGCATCGGGAGCTGCTGGAACGCGAGCCCGGGTACGGCGACCTGGTCAGCCGCACGTTCAGCGCGGACGACGAGGTCCTCACCGCTGCCGATGAGGCGCGATGAGCAGCGACACCCTGCCGGTCGCGGACACCCGTCAGGTGGCCCGGGCGGCGGGCCGGCTGATCGCTGCCGACAAGTGGGCCGTCGCCGCCACGCTCCTACTCAACGTGCTGGCCGCGGCGGCCGCTCTGGGCGCGCCGTACCTGCTGGGCCGGATCATCGACGCGGTCACCGGATCGCGGGGCGCCGGCGACCGCATCGACGTGCTGGGCGCGGCCGTACTGTTGTGCGCGCTGGCCCACTTGATGCTCGCGCGGTGGGCGTTGCTGCTCGGGTACCGGTTCGGCGAGCGCACCGCGGCCCGCATCCGGACCGGCTTCCTGTCCCGCGCGCTGAGCCTGCCCGCCTCGACGATCGAACGGGTGCGGCCCGGCGACTTGGCGGCCCGTGGCACGAGCGATGTGGACGCCGTCGCCGGCACCCTGCGCGACGTGCTGCCGGGCGTCTTCGTGGCGGGCACGCAGGTGCTGTTCCTGGTCGGTGCGGTACTCGTGCTCGACCCGCTGCTGGGCGTGGCCGGGCTGCTCGGGCTGTCCGGCATCGTGATCGTCGGCCGCTGGTACCTGCGCCGGGCCCGCAGCGCGTACCTGGAGGAGGGCGCGGCCAACTCGGACCTGGCCGAGGAACTCGCCGCGACCACCACCGGGGCGCGGACCATCGAGGCGTTCCGCCTGCACCGGTCGCGGCTGGCCGCGGGCCGGGCCGCGATCGCGCGGACGAAGCGCAGCCGGTTGGCCACCCTGCGGCTGCGGTCGGTGTACTTCCCGGTGGCCGAGGGCTCGTACAACATCCCGGTCGTGCTCGTACTGCTGGTCGGTGGCCTGTTCTACCTCGACGGCCGGATGACGCTGGGCACGGTCGCCGCGGCCACGCTGTACCTGCGGCAGCTGATCGGGCCGATGGACGGCATCCTGATCTGGCTGGAGCAGTTGCAGAGCAGCAGCGCGTCGTTCGCCCGGGTCGAGGGGCTGGCCGCCGTGCCGCCCGCCCCGGCGACGACCGCGGGCGTCCCGGCAAGCGACCGGATCGAGGTGACCGGCGTCCGGTACGCCTACCCCGGCGGCCCGGACGTGCTGCACGACGTGAACCTCACCGTCCAGCCCGGCGAACGGCTGGCGATCGTCGGCCTCTCCGGGGCCGGCAAGTCCACCCTGGGCCGGCTGCTGGCCGGGGTACACCGGCCACACACCGGCACGGTGAGCGTGGGCGGCGTCGCGGTGGCCGACCTGCCGCCGGACCTGCTGCGCCGCCAGGTGGTACTGGTGACACAGGAGCACCACGTCTTCCGTGAGACGTTACGGGACAACCTCATGGTGGCGGCGCCGGACGACCGAATGCGTGAGGCACTGTGCACGGTCGGCGCGGACTGGGCCCGCGACCTGGACACCGACCTGGGCGAGCACCCGCCGACCGGCGCCCAGGCGCAGCAACTGGCGCTGGCCCGGGTGCTGCTGGCCGACCCGCACACCGTGATCCTGGACGAGGCGACCGCGCTGCTGGACCCCCGGGCGGCTCGCGCGGCGGAACGGGCGCTGGCCGCCGTGCTGCACAACCGCACGGTGATCGCCATCGCCCACCGCCTGCAGACGGCGCACGATGCGGACCGGATCGCGGTGATGGACGCGGGCCGGATCATCGAATTGGGCACCCACGACGAGCTGATCACCCGGCCCGGCCCGTACGCCGCCCTCTGGCGCCAGTGGCACGGCTGATTTCGGTCGGTGGAACGAACCGTCCGCGCGGCGCGTCTGAGTGCTGAGGCGACTGTTGGAGGAGGTACCGATGTTTGGATCGCGGACGCGCGGCCGGCGGCTGGCGGTTGCGATGGCGTGCACGCTGTTCGTTGTGACGGCGAGCGGCTGTACGCCTCGCCAGGCGCCGCCCGGGGATGGCTGGGCCGCGGCCCCGCCGGACGTCTCCCTGGGAGGTGTGTCGTGCTCCGCCGTCGAGTCCATCGGCGCGTCGCAGGCGCCGGTCGCCCCGCCCACTCCCGAGCCGTTGGCCGCGGACTTCGTCCCGGTGTCGGCGGGCCGGTGCATCGCGACCATGAAGATCGTCGCCGGGGACGGCGAGTGGCAGATGCGCGAGGAGCAGCAGTACACCGGCCCGCTCGACGCTCTTGTCCGCGCCCTGCGCGCTCCGTCTGAGCGCGGCGCGGAGGGCGTCTGCCTGGCGATCGGGATGCCACTGATCATCATCACGCTCACGGACGCCCAGGGCAGGACAACCATTCCGGCCCTGCCGCAGGACGCCTGCGGCCTCCCGGCGCGGGCGGCAAAGCAGGCGATAGCGGCACTGCCGTGGGAGACCGTCAAGGAGAGCAAGAACCGGCAGGTCCGCAGCCAGCTGGAGCTCGACTCGGGCTGTGCGGGCCGATACAAGCCGGTGATCGCGCTGGCCGCCGCCGAGAGCCGCCATGGCACGGCCGGTTCCGGTCCGGTGTTTCCCGGCACCCCGCCGGCCACGCTTCGGGTGTGCCGGTACACCCCGGACCCGGCCGAGACCATCGAGGTCACCGCGTCCGGCGCGCTGGCCGTCGGCAAGCTGAGCACCACGACCACGCTCACCGGGCCGTCCGTGGCCGCGTTCGTCGCCGCCCTGAACGCGGCCCCGCCGGTCACCGCCCCGTGCGATCGGCCCCAGGCACCGTTCGCACTGCTCGCCGACTCGAGCGTGGCCGTCGAGACAGGTGGCTGTCACCGCGCCTTGGGCGCGGGGGGAACGCTCCGGCAGATGGACCCGTCGACCACGGCCATCCTCGCCGGATGACCACCCCGCGCGCTGTCAGGCGGTCGACCGCATGGCGCTCGTTTCGTCGAGCGGCCGTGTCCCGCTGCGACCGATCGTCACGCCGGCGATCGCCTCAAGAACGGGATCGTCTGATCGCATCGGAACATCGTCGCCGCTGCGTTGGGTGACCTCGTCGGTGAAACGGCCGGGAAGCGCCACCGGTCTGGACCTGCGCTTGGGCGTGCGGTCCCTCGCGCAGGCCAACGCGAACGCCCGGCAGTCCGACGAGGACTCACCGGGCGTTCGGCGTCTTGCGATTGCGGCGCTCAGGCGGCGTACGCGAGCAGCGGCATCCCCTGCAGGCCCTTCAGCTCCGTCAGCTCGCCGAGCTTGCGGAACTGGGCGTCCAGGACCACGATCCGGTTGGTCTGCCGGACCAGCACCGTGCCGTCTGCGGCGAACAAGACACTCTGGACCCCGCCGGAGACCGGAAGCTGCACCGTCTTGCTGGTGATGGTGTCCACGACGGCGAAGGTGTCATCCTTGCGGGACGGGTCGGTGCCCAGCCAGCCGGCCGTGATGTAGCGGCCGTCCATCGAGACGCCGCGCGCCGCCCAGCCATCGTAGTGCTTGGCTTCGGCCTGCGGCGGCGTGTACTGGTAGTACCGCCGGTCCGTCCCGTTGGTCACCGTCAGCTTGTCGTTGATCTTGCCGGCCGACCACACGCCGTCGGCGGACCACGCCTGGAACGCCGCCGCGATGTCGGTGCCGGGCGACGACCCGCCCGTCACCAGGTTCACGATCCGCTGGCTGTTGCCCTTGGTCACCATCAGCTTGTCGCCGCCCTTCCAGACGAGCGCCTTGGCGCCGAGGCAGAGCACCCCGGTGTCGAGGGTCCGCTTGCCTGAGCCGTCCGTGGCCGCGGTCATCAGGGTGCCCTCGGTGTCGCCGCTGTCCACCCACGCCAGCCGCTTGCCGTCGGGCGAGACGGTGATGGTGTTGTGCGCGCACTCGCCGGAGCCGCGGGGGATCCGGACGGTCACCTCGTCCTTGTCGCCGCGCACGGCGTGGATCGCGATCTCGGCGTCGTTCCGGCCCAGGTACCAGCGGGTGCCGGTCAGCACCGACTGCGGCGCGTTGGCCGCGGCGCTGCCGGAGCCGGTGAGGGCCGGCTTGGTGGGCTGGGTGGTCTCGACCGGTGCGCTGGTGAGGACCGCCGAGTCGCCGGGGACGGGCGCCGGGCCCTGCCCGTCCGGCCGGACCGCGAACGCGATTCCGGCCGCCCCCGCGAGCACCACCAGCGCGGCCGCCGAGGTGGCCACGGCCCGCTGCATGCCGAGCCGGCGGGATGTGCGCAGCGCCCGGTCCCGCAGGTCGACCGGGTTGACCTGGTCGGCCAGATCTGCCATGTCGAACCGCAGACGACTGTCGTTCATCGGGTAGCTCCTTCCAGGAGGTACAGCTCGGCGAGTTCAGGGGCGACGGTGCGCAGCTTGGCCAGGGCCTTCGAGGTCTGGCTCTTGATGGTGCCGACGGTCACGCCGAGCAGTTCGGCGGCCTCGGCCTCGGTGCAGTCCTCGAAGAACCGCAGGACCAGCACGGCCCGCTGCTTGACGGAGAGCTTCAGCAGCGCGGCCCGCAGCGTCATCCGGATGGTCGTCTGGTCGGCGTGGTCCACACCGGTGCCGTCGCGCCGCGGCTCCGGCAGGTCACCCGGCATCGACTCCGCGACGCGCCGCCGCCACCAGGAGACCTGCAGGTGGTACATGATCTTTCGGGTGTACGCCTCCGCGTTGCCGCGGTCGTGCAGCCGGTTCCACGACCGGTGCGTCCGGGCCAGCGCCGACTGCACGAGGTCCTCAGCCAGATGCTGATCTCCGGTGAGCAGGTACGCCGAGCGCAGCAACGCGGCGCTACGAGATCGCACGAACGAGTCGAACTCACTCACGAGGGGTTCCACACGAGCCGGTCCTTGGGGTCAGGTGGTGCATCGCAACAGGACGCACACCAAGACGCGACCCTGCGCCAAAGGGTTGCCGGTCATTCGGAGAATTTGCCGTCACCGTCGGCGGCCCCGCACAGCCTCCACCGACGGCCGTCGTCAGCCGCCCTCGAGCCCTGGGATGGTGGTGGCCTCCGCTCAGGCGGCCATCGGGACCGGCCACACCTTGAGGGCCACCTCCGCGATCCGCTCCAGTTCCTCCCGGGTCGCGCCGTCGCGGGCCTGGCCGGACATGCCCTGGACGACGGCGGCGAAGAAGGCGGCAAGACCGTGGGCATCGGTACCGGCGGGAAGCAGGCCGGCCTCGACGTCGGCCTTGATCTTTGCCTCGATCGCGTCCCGGCCGGCGGTGCGCAGCTCGCGCATCGCGTCGGAGATCTCCGAACTCTGCGGGGTCCAGCCGTTGGCGGCGCTGATGATCAGGCAGCCCTTCGGGTGGCTTGGGTCGGTGTAGACGACCGCCGCCTCGCGCAGCATCCGGGTGACGGCGAGCGACGCGGTCGGCTCGTCGCCGAGGGCGTGCACGGTAAAGGCGCCGTAGGTCTTCTGGTAGAAGGCCACGACCTCGAAGAACAGCGCTCGCTTGTCACCGAAGGCCGCGTAGAGGCTGGGCGGGTTGACGCCGGTCAGCGACGTCAGGTCGGCGAGCGACGTCCCGTCATACCCGCTGCGCCAGAACGCGTGCGTGATCGTGTCGAGGACCTGTTCCGTGTCGAACTGGCGGCGTCGCCCTCTCGAAACGGCCATGCGCTCACTCTATAACGGACGCTACAGATATGCTATCGTCGCTATTTGTAGAGCCCATTACACAATTCGTCGAAGCGGGGGATGTGGTGGCGAAACTCGATGGCAAGATCGCACTCGTCACGGGTGCGAGCCGGGGCATCGGCCGGGCGATCGCCGAGCGCCTGGGTCGCGACGGCGCCTTGGTCGTCGTGCACTGCGCGCAGCACGAGACGGCCGCGAAAGACGTCGTGAACACCATCACGGCGGCCGGCGGCGCGGCCTTCGCGGTGCGCGCCGAGCTCGGTGTCGACGGCGACGTCGACACGCTGTTCGCCGGGGTGACCGAGGGACTACGGGCCGCCGAACGCCCCGAGGCGCTCGACATCCTCGTCAACAACGCCGGGATCGCCCTGCCCGCGCCGATCGAGAACGTCGAGCCGGCCGGCTTTGACAAGGTGTTCGCCGTCAACGTCCGAGCCCCGTTCTTCATCACCCAGCGGGCCCTGCCGCTGCTGCGCGACGGCGGCCGCATCATCAACATCTCCTCGGGCGTCACCCGGATCGCGTTCCCCGACGGCATCGCCTACGCGATGACCAAGGGCGCGCTGGACACGTTCACCCGGACCCTGGCCAAACCGCTCGGCGCGCGCGGCATCACGGTCAACACGGTGGCCCCCGGCGTCGTCGACACCGACGTCAACGCGGGCTGGCTGCGCGGCAACCCTGACGCCGAGGCGGCCGTGTCGGCGCAGGCCGCACTCGGCCGCGTCGGCCGGCCGGTCGACATCGCCGACGCGGTGTCGCTGCTCGCCGGCGAGGAGGGCCGCTGGGTGACCGCGACCTGGATCGACGCCACCGGCGGCGCGGCCCTCTGAGCTCTACACGGCCGACGTTTGGGCCGAGCCACCCCGAGCCACGGCGCACCACCTCGGACGGGCAACGGACTTCGCGGTGTGTTCCAGCACTGCGGCACCTCTGCTTCGCGCCTGGGTGGTCACGTCGGCGCGACTGGCAGACTGTGCAGGGAAACTGCGGCAAGTTGGGAGCATGCACATGACGATGGAACCGCTCGGCGAGCCGAATCCTGAGCAGCGGTTCACCTGCCCGGTCGATCCGGTCGGCCTCGACGACATGCTCGCGGTCGCCAAGGGGTTCTCCTGGACTGATCTGCCGATCAACGGGCTGCGGCATCCGCGCACCGAAGGGTTGTCCGGATGGTACCTATGGTCGTCGGAAACGTTCCCTGAGGCCGACGATGCGTTCGAGGCGCACCACGTCCGGCACCTCACGCACCAGCGTCCGGAGATCATGGCCTACCTCGCGCTGCCCGCCGGCTGGCGTTTCCTGCTCGCTCCCGGCTATGAGGACGTGTGGCCGGACGACTCCCTGCTCGACGTCTGACCCGGCAAATGCGACCCGAGTTCGCCGAAGGCTGGAACGCTGCTCTTTTCCCTGATCCCAGGGCCTGACTGGGCGCCGTTAGCGGTCGCGGTTGCGGCGGCGCTCGATGTCCGCGAGCACGTCCGGGTCCCACAGCGAGGCGTTCCAGTCCTCGGCGGTGGGTTGGGCGGCCAGCGGCGAGGCGGCGTCGCCTCCGGTGACCAGGGAGTACCGGTCGGCGGCGTATGGCCGGCCGGGGTCGCTCCGCCGGCGCAGCCACGCCCGGGTGTGCAGCACCCCGGCGATGAGCAGCGCCGAAGCGAGCACGCGCTCGGCCGCCGTCACATACACCCCGGCCGGCACGACGTATCCGAGGACGAACAAGACGAGGAAGGCCCCTACGCCCCAGAACCCGAGGTGTCCGTAGGCAGGCGCGCCGTGTTCGCGCGTCTGCCGGATGGCGACCCAGATCCAGTACACCACCGTGATGACGATCCCGAGCACCGTTGCGAGGCCGATGAGGCCGATGAACAGGCCGGCGATGGTCACCGCGGTTGCGTGCAGAGTCTGCGGCCTGTTCCTCAGCGTGTCGGTGAATACCGCCGCGGCCAGCACGACGACGGCGTACGCCACCGCGAATCCGACTACCCGCCGGGTCGCCACATGCCACTCCATAGATGCCCCCGTGATCGCCGGTTCATCGACGTAAGCCGGTCACCCAGGTTACGACGTTGTGGGCCTCCGCACTGCCCGCGTGCCCCTGCTGCGCGAAACCGGCCACGCAGGTGCCGGGGTTCCGCATGACGGCTCGTGCCGCCGGACGATCCGTGCCCGCCAACCGTTCAGACCGGCTCAGCCGCAGTCAGCTCGGAGGTATCCATGACCCGACCCAACCTGCGCTTCGGTGTCTACCTACCGCCCTTCGGCCCGCTCGGCGAGCCCGGCGTCCTTGTGGACCTGGCCCGCCGCGCCGAGGCCGCCGGCTGGGACGGAGTGTTCCTCTGGGACCACGTCGTCACCGACCAGACTCCGTTCGTCGACACGTGGACGACACTCGCCGCGATCGCGCAGGCCACCGACCGGATCCTGCTCGGGCCGATGGTCACGCCGCTGCCCCGGCGGCGCCCGCAGGTGGTGGCCCGGCAGGCCTCGACCGTGAGCCGCCTCTGCGGCGGCCGGCTCGTGCTCGGCGCGGGCGCCGGCACCGACGAGACCGGCGATTTCAGCCGCTTCGGCGACGAGACCGACGCCCGCGCCCGCTCGGCGATGCTGGACGAGGGCCTCGAGGTGGTGCGCGGGCTGTGGTCCGGCGAGCGACTGGCGTACGAGGGCCGGCACTACAAGGCGGCAGCCGACGCCTCCCGGCCGGAGCCGCACCGCATCCCGGTGTGGATCGCGAGCTCCACCAACCACCCCCGGGTGCTGCGGCGGGCCGCCGCGGCCGACGGCATCTTCCCCAACCCGGACGGCCGCGAGCTCGGCCCCGACGACGTCGCCGGGGTGGTGCGCGGGCTGCGCGACGCGGGCCTGCCGGCCGGGCGGCCCTTCGAGGTCGCGGTGCGCGGCAACGCGAGCCCGGCGTGGGACGAGGGCAAGGACGTCGACCTCGCGGGCCTGGCGGCGGCCGGCGTGACGTGGTGGATGGAGTCGCTGTTCTGGCTCGACCCGCTGGAGCTGTCCCTCGCGGTCGTCGACGCCGGGCCGCCGCGGCCCTGAGACGCCCAGGCGGCGCCGCAGCCGGGGACGGGAGGGAGGCGGCAGCGCGATCTGGAACAGTTGTCGATGTGACGGAGCATCAGCATCTCGGCCTGAGCGGCATCCAGCGGCCAGAGGATGTCACGCCGCCGCTCAGGCAGAACTGACGAGGTGCTCATGATGCTCGCCCCGCTGTGACGTAGGCAGACCGCTCACGGCCGTGCGTCGGTCCGGACTCCGGTCCAGCGCAGGTCGGCCGGCAGGTGGCTCATGTCGTTGAACATCACCAGGGTTGGCGCGAGGCCGGTGCGATACTCGATCATCGTGAGTCCCGTGTTGGCGCTGTCCAGGCTGAGCCATCGGACCGGCGGGGCTTGCAGCGCATCGCGCACCAGCCATGCGATCGGATACGCGTGCGTGACCAGCACCTCGTACGTGTCGGGCTGTCCCGCCTCGGGCACCTTCGCGAACCGCGCCAGCAAAGCCTCAGCGAGTCGCTTGCCCGACGCGGCCTCGGCCTCGTCGTAGCCGTCGAAGAACCCGGCCCAGGACCGGGGCATCTCGGCCGTGCTGGGCACGTAGGGCACGTGGTCGATGAGCTCGGGGGCTTCGGCGACGGGCACGTCGGACAGGTGCCGGGCCAGTTCGCGCGCACTCGCCGCGGCGCGCGGTAACGGCGAGTGCCAGACGGTGCCGATCGGCAGGCCGGCGAGTCGTTCGCCCAGCAGGCTCGCCTGCCGGTGCCCGGCGTCTTTGAGCTCACCGAACGCGTCCGCCGCGCCGTGCCGCGCTACATAGAGATGTCGGGTTGCCACGGGGAAAACCTACTGGGGTCACCGGTGCTGCGCCGAGCGGTATGGATCCCGGCCGGCGGGCTCAGGCGCCCTCGATGCCGATGCGGGCACGCAGCGTGTCGGCCCACAGGTCCGCGGTGTAGACCTCCGTGCCGGGCTGGTGCTTGCGGCCGCCCTCAGCGAGCGGGCCGGCGTCGACCGGTTCGAAGCCGATCTGCTCGACGAGGTCGAAGACCCGCCACTTGGCATCCGGATCGTCGCCGGAGACCGGGATGCCGTAGCGGCGGTTCGCCCCGGCCGATCGGCCGTGGTCGCGCAGGTGGTCCCAGCGCATCGCGTTGAACGCCTTGACCACGTGCGCGCCGGCGAGGTGCCGCTGTATCAGCTCGCTGCTGGTCACATCGCCGTGCTCCAGCTCTTCGTCGTGCCCGTCGCGTTCCGGCTGGTAGTTAGTCGCGTCGATCACCGTACGGCCGGCCAGGGCCTCGGCGGGCAGGTCCCGGTAGTGGCCGAACGGCACGGCGATGACCACGACGTCGCCGTAGCGGGCCGCCTCCTCGGCGGTGACGGCGTGTGCGTGGCGGCCGAGATGATGCTCGAGGTCGCGCAGGGTCTGCGGACTTCGGGAGTTCGCGATGGCGACGTCGTCGCCGGCCGCGATGTACATGTGGGCCAGCGTGGAGCCGATCTTGCCGGCGCCGATCACACCGATCTTCATGCCCTGCACCTACCCGCTGACGGCCCATTCACGCGACATGGTGCCTGGCCAGCAGTGTGCCGTGTTCGCGTGATCGGATGCTCCAGGCGACGGTATGGTGCCGCAATGGATCGGACCGTGCTGGTCACCGGGGCTTCGTCGGGGATTGGGAAGGCGACCGCCGCCACGTTCCTCGCGCGGGGTTGCCGGGTCGTGGGGACCGCTCGGCGGCCGGAAGAGCTCGGCGCGCAGCAGCGGGTGGACGGGGTTGAGTACCGCGCGCTCGACCTCGGTGACGAGGCGTCGATCGAGGCGCTCGCGGCTGCCGTCGGAGCGGTCGACGTGCTGGTCAACAACGCCGGGGAGAGTCAGTCCGGGCCGTTCGAGGAGCTGCCCGGGGACGCGCTGCGGCGGTTGTTCCAAGTCAATGTACTCGGGCCCGTCCGGCTCACCCAGCTGCTCGTGGCCGGCATGCGTGAGCGGCGATTCGGGCGGGTGGTGATGGTCGGGTCGATGCTCGCGTCGTTCCCGCTCGCCTACCGCTCCTCCTACGTCGCGTCAAAGGCCGCGCTCAAGGGGTTCAGCGACGGGGCCCGGCACGAGTACTCGCCGTTCGGGGTCTGGCTGAGCACCGTCGAGCCCGGGTCGATCAACACCGGGATCAGTGAGCGCCGCACGAAGTACACCTCGGCAGGGTCGCCGCACCGTGGGGACTTCGAGCGCATGCTGGGCGCGCTCGACCGCAACGAGCGGGCCGGGGTGCCGGCCGAGCGGGTCGCCGTGACGATCGTCAAGGCCGTCGAGGCTTCCCGGCCCCGAGCGCACTACGCGGTCGGGAGCAACGCGGCGGTCGTGTTCCCGCTGCGGCGGCTGCTGCCGGCGGGGCTGGTGGAGAAGGTCATCCACCGCCGGCACGACCTGCGCCGCTGAGCCCCGTCTCGCGAGGCTTCAGCGCAGCGCCCAGCCGCGCGGAGGTGCGTCAGGCGCTTGCAGCGTGACACCCCAGAATCCCACCGCCGCCAGGACCGCCAGCTCGGCCAGGAACCGCACCGCCAGGTTTGCCATCCGTGAGCCAGCGAGCATCAGGTTGCTCCAAGGATATTGAGAGTAGTGACTACACCCTAGGGGGCGGCGTCGCCGGTGAAGTAGCAGTGACCGCCCGGGAAGGTGTGGCCACGGGGTGAATCAGGGGGTGGTCCGCGGCACCGGGACCCGTCACGAGTCCGGCGTTCGGTGCCCGCCGCCCTAACATCGACTCGTTGCCTCCGCTCGACCGGCTCCGTCTGCCCTGACTGGGCGGAACTGACGTGCTGGAGAAGAGGACCGATGATGCAGGGACGCCTGGCGGCGTGGCTGGTACGGCCCAGTCCTCCGCCACTCGCCGTAGGGATCGCAGTCAGCGTCGGGTTCATCGTCGCGGAGACGCTGTTGGTCTACCCGCTCCGGCACACCACTGTCATGGCGGCCCTGGCGATCGTCTACCTGCCCGGTGTGCTCGTCGTCTCCACGGTGTGGGGCTTGTGGCTGGGCGTGGCGACGTCGATCGTCAGCGCGCTCGCGTTCGACTTCTTCTACACCCCGCCGGTCGGGCGCCTCAACGCGGAGGACTGGCGGGACTGGCTTGGGCTTTCGGTGTACCTCATGGTCGCCGGGGTCGCCAGTTCGGTAGCGCAGCTGGCCCGCGCACGGGCGCTCGAGACCATCGAACGACGCCGGGAGACCGACGCGGTCTCCGAGCTGACCCGGCTTATCCTCGGCGCCGACGACGTGCGAGCGGTACTTCCCGAAGTCTCCGACCGGATCGCGCACGCCTTGCAGCTGCCGTACGCGGCGATCGAGCTCGGCGCGGTCCCGCCGCACGAGTCCCGGGTCCAGCTGCCACTGCGGCCGGGCGCACTCGTCGTCCCCGCCGACCTTCCGGAGCGGGTCATGCGGCGCCTGCGGGACGGGGTGGTGCCCGGGCTGGCGACGGTGCTGCGGGCCGGCAGCTCGCTGCAGGCGAGCCGGACTGAGCTCCAGTCGCTCCTCACGCAACAGGCGGCGCTGCGGCGCGTGGCGGAACTCGTGGCCCACGGCGGCGCCCTCGCCGAGCTCGCCGCCGCGGTCGCCGCCGAGACGGCCGAGCTGTTCGATGCCGACGCCGCGCGGATGATGCGCCGGGAGGATCCCCGCACGGTGACCGTGGTCGCCGAGTACCGCAAGAAGCCAGGAGCCCAACCGATGCTGGGCAAGCGGCTCAAGTCCTTTGGCGGCGTCGCGGGGCTGGTGCTGCGCGACTCCCGTCCGGCCCGCATGGACTCGTACGAGGGCACCAGCGGCGCACTCGCCGACCTCGCCCGCGCCGAGGGCTTCCACGCCTCCGTCGGCGCGCCGATCATCGTCGACGGCCAGGTCTGGGGCGTCCTTGTCGCCCTGTGGAGCCGGCCCGTCCCGCCGCCACCCGGCACCGAGCACGAGCTCGCCCAGTTCACCGAACTCGTCGCGACCGCGATCGCCAACACCGAGAGCCGTACGGAACTCGCCGCGTCACGCGCCCGGCTCGTCTTCGCCGCGGATGAGGCCCGCCGCGGCATCGAACGCGACCTGCACGACACCGTGCAGCAGCGGCTCATCTCGCTCGGGCTCGAGTTGCGCACCGCCGAGGCGCTGGTCCCCCAGGAGCTCGGGGAGCTGCGGTCCCGGCTCTCGGACACCGCCGCAGGGCTGTCCGCCACCTTCCAGGACCTCCAGCGCATCGTCCGCGGCATCCATCCGGCGATCCTCTCCCAGGGCGGGCTGGGCTCCGCGATCAAGGCGCTCGCCCGCCGCTGCCCGGTCCCGGTGGCGGTCCGCTGCGGGCCGAAGCGGCGCCTGCCCGGTTACGTCGAGGTCGCCGCCTACTACGTGGTCTCGGAGGCGCTCGCCGACTCGGCCACGCACGCCGACGCCTCGGCGATCGACGTGGAGCTCGACATCGTCGCCGACGAACCAGCGATGGGCGGACCGGCGCAGGGCGAGGTCCTCAGCGTGACCGTCCACGACAACGGCGCCGGTGGCGCCGATCCGCCTCAGGGCTCCGGGCTGGCCGGCGTGCGCGACCGCGTCGAGGCGATCGGCGGCACGCTGTCGCTGACCAGCCCGGCCGGCCGGGGCACGTCCCTCAACGTGAGACTGCCCGTGGACCGTCAAGCCCGCCAGGATGCGGAGGCCGACTGGTCATTCGGTGGACCGTGACGCGACCGGCGGCACAGCCGCATCGGCGGTGACCAGGGCGTGTCCTGTGCCGCCGGGCGAGCGTCCCTGCCGCGCCGTTGACCAGCGCCGGGCGAGACGTCGCCCGGCGGCGGCGAGTTGGCGCTCCACCCGGGCGGAGATCGCCGCGAAGGCGATGCCGACGGCGAGCGACGCGACGAGTGCCAGGTGGCGCGACACGTCGTCGACGCGGGGAAACACCTGCCAGTGCGTGATGTAGATGTACAGCGAGCTGCTGGCCAGGACCCCGGCCACCCGATTGATCGAGGTCAGGCTGGGCACCGTCGGCACCCAGATCAGCAGGACGAGCCCGGCGGCGATGAGCGCCTCGCGCCACGGTTCGCCGAAGAAACCGGGCACGGTCGCCAGGGCGGCGGCGGTCACGAGCAGCCGCTGCGGCGTGGTCGTGGCCTTGGCGGCGGCCCAGCCGATGGCGAAGAGCCAGAACACGACGAGCGCCGAGGGGACCTTGCCATGGGCCGCCAGGTTCGGCAGGTCGTAGCGGGTGACGAGGCCGGCCGCCATGAGCAGCATGGGCATCGCGAAGGGGAAGCTCCGTTCGGCCCGGTCGACGCCCGGCGCGCTCAGCAGCGCGAGCGTCGCCAGCATGATGTACACGATGGCCTCGATGAACCAGAAGTGCCAGTCGGCGCTTCCGGGCCGCTCCCCCACGATGCTGCTGAGCAGGACGATGTTCGCGGGCGCGTAGTCGGCGGTGACCAGCACGGCGAGGGCGATCCACACCATGCTCGGCACGGCGATGCGGGCGATGCCGCCGCCGAGGTGCCGGGTGCGCAGTCGCCGTGCCGCGGAGGTGAGGGTGAAGCGGGCGAAGTTGTAGCCGGCCACCGCGAGCAGCAGGTGAGCGCCGCCCTTGATCATGAACACGGGGATGTGTGAGCCGACGATGAGGACGATCGCGATGGCCCGCAGTGCGACGGTCGTGTCGAGCGTGCGCCACCGGGAGTCGGGTCGCGGGGCCGGCCCGCTCAGGTCGCGGGTCAGCTCGCGGATCGGCCGGGTGTGCCAGTCGGCGGGCAGGGTGCCGAGCGCCTGTTCGAGCCGTATCGACATCTCGACGTACGACAGTGAGTTGCCGCCGAGCCGTACGAAGCTGTCCTCCGGTGTCACGCCGGGGTGGTCGAGGATCTCGGCGTAGAGCCGACAGAGGTCGATCGGCGCGGGCGCCGGCCGGGCGCTGCCGAGTTTCCCCACGCTCTGGTAGTCGGGCTTGCCGTTGGCGAGCATCGGCAGTTCGGCGATCCGGTGGACGCGCACAACTCGCGCCGGGAGCCCGCAGTGGCGTGCGACGAGCCGCCGGACCCTGGCCTCGGCGGCGGTCGTGGCGACGACGAGCTCGCGGTCGTCGCCCGTGCAGAGCGCGGCTATGCCGTCCTGGGCGAGCAGGTCCTCGACGCGTCGCGGGTCGATACGCAGGCCGAAGATCTTGATGAACCTGCCGCTCCGCCCGACGATCTCGTACAGTCCGCTGGTCGCGCGCCGGGCGATGTCGCCGGTGCGCAGCTCGTCGACGGTGCGCCCGAGGGCGAGGTCGGCCGGGCCGTCGGCGTAGCCGAGCATGACGTTCGGGCCGGCGTAGACGAGCTCACCGGTGTCGCCGCCGGGCCGGTCGGGGAGCGGGTCGAGGCGGAACGTCCCACCGGGGATCGGCACCCCGATCGCCTGCGGGTGCGCTTCGGCGAGGTCGGGTGGCAGGTACGCCATCCTCGCCGTGGCCTCGGTCTGCCCGTACATGACGAAGAACTCCCAGCCGTGCCGCCGGCCCATGGCCGCGTAGCGGGCGACGCGTTCGGGTGCGAGCCGGCCGCCGGCCTGTGTGAGGTATCTCAGGTCCGGCAGGCTCATGTCGGCGAAGCCGACCCGGTCGAGCAGGTCGAAGGTGTACGGGACCCCGGCGAGGCTGGTGCCCCGGCCGGTGCGGAACAGCTCCCAGAAGCCGGCGTCGGTGACGGACCGGTCGGTCAGGATCAGGCCGGCGCCGCGCAGCAGGTGACTGTTGACGACCGAGAGTCCGTAGCAGTAGTGCATCGGCAAGGTCGTGGGTGCCCGGTCGGACGCGCGGATGTCGAGGTACTCGGCGATCGACTCGGCGTTGGCCTGGAGGTTCTCGTGCGAGAGCCGCACCAGCTTGGGCGAGCCGGTCGAGCCGGACGTGCTCAGCAGCAAGGCGAGGTCGGGGTGCAGGTCATGGGCCGAAATGGTGCGCCGGATCTCCAGCTGCCCGGCGCCGCGCGCGATCACATCGGGCTCGTACGCGTCGATGAGCGAATCGGCGTGCTCGGCGGGGACCAGCAGGAGCGGATGGCCGCACGCCAGCGCGGCGAGATAGATCACCAGCGAGTCGAGGCTGTTGGTGCAGGCCAGGAGCACGAGCCGCCGCTGCCCGCCGAGCCTGCGGGCCGCCATCGCCACCTGCCGTGCCAGCGCGAGGTACGACAGCTGACCGTCGGCGGTGATGACCGCCGTCCGGTCGCCGTGGACCGCGAGCCGGCTGGCGAACGAGACGGTCTTGGTGTCGAGGGGCACGTGCATGGGCAGAGCTTATGTAAGGCTATCCTGACTATACAGTCTTGCGTAATAGTGTCCGCTAAGGTAAGCCTTTCCTATGAATTTGCGCCGTGTCGTGTCTGGGTGTCTTGCCGTCGTCGTTGTGGGCGGGCTGTCCGCGTGCGGCGGCGCGGAGAAGGCCGCGAACGTCGCCGGCGACAAGAAGATCACCGTGTACAGCGGCAGAAGCGAGACGCTGGTCAAGCCGCTGCTGGAGAAATTCCAGCGGCAGTCCGGGATCACCGTGCAGGTCCGCTACGGCACCTCGGCGCAGATGGCCGCCCAGCTGGCGGAGGAGGGCGACCGCAGCCCCGCCGACGTGTTCTTCTCCCAGGACGCCGGCGCGCTCGGCGCGGTGGCCAAGGGCGGAGACCTCGCGGCGCTGCCCGCCGAGGCGCTGGGCAAGGTGCCGGAGGTGTACCGGTCCCGCCACGGGCAGTGGGTCGGGGTCACCGGGCGCTCGCGGGTGCTCGTCTACAACACCGACCTCGTGCCGGCCGCCGAGCTGCCCAAGTCGGTCTTCGAGCTCGCCGACCCGGCCTGGAAGGGCAAGATCGGGGTGGCGCCCACCAACGGTTCGTTCCAGGCGTTCGTCACCGCGCTGCGGGTCCAGCACGGCGACGCGAAGGCCAAAGAGCTCCTCGCCCGGCTGAAGGCCAACGAGCCGGCGACCCGCGACGGCAACGTGCAGATCGTCGCCGACGTCAACGCGGGCAAGCTCGCGGCCGGCCTGGTCAACCACTACTACGTGTACGAGGTCGCCAAGGAGCAGGGCACCACGCCGGACAAGCTCAAGGCCCGGCTGCACTTCTTCCCGGACGGCGACGCCGGGGCACTGGTCAACGTGGCCGGCGTCGGCGTGCTGAAGCGCTCCGCCACCGACCCGGACACCAGGGCGTTCGTGGACTATCTGCTCAGCACCGAGGCGCAGACCTACTTCGCCGAGCAGACGTTCGAGTACCCGCTGGTCGCCGGGGTGTCCGCGCCGGCCGGTCTGCCCGCGCTGGGCTCGCTTCCGGCACCGCGCATCGACCTCAACGACCTCGACACCCTCGACATGACCATCGCGATGATCAAAGAAGTGGGGCTCGCCTGAGCCCGCAACGGCCCATGCTGCTCGCCGCGTCGACGGCGGCGGTCGGCGTGGCCCTGCTGCCGCTGGCCTACCTCGCCGTGCGCACCGGCGAGGCGGGCTGGTCGCGCATCGCCGATGAGGTGTTCACCTCGCGGGTCGCCGTGCTCGCCTGGCGCAGCCTCGCGCTGGCCGCCGTGGTGACCACGGCCTGCGTCGTCGTCGGCGTCGGCGTGGCGTTCCTGACCGTGCGCACCGACCTGCCCGGCCGCGGGGTGTTCGGCGTGCTCGCCGCGCTGCCGCTCGCCGTGCCGACCTACGTCGCCGGGTTCGCCTGGGTGTCCACTGTGGACGGGTTCGAGGGATTCTGGCCCGCCGCGCTGGTGCTCACGCTCTGCTCGTACCCCTACGTCCTGCTGCCGGTGACGGCGGCGCTCGCCGGGGCGGACCCGGCGCAGGAGGAGGTGGCCCGGTCGCTCGGGCGCGGCCCGTGGCGCACGTTCACCTCCGTCACGCTGCACCAGGTCCGCCCCGCCGTCACGGCCGGTGGACTGCTGGTCGCGCTCTACGTGCTCTCCGACTTCGGCGCGGTGTCGATCGTGCGGCTCGACACCTTCACCCGGGCCATCTTCACCGCGTTCAACCTCGGCTTCGACCGCACCGGCGCGCTCGTGCTGTCCAACGTCCTGGTGGTGCTCACCGCGCTGCTCATCGCGGGCGAGCTCGCGACCAGGGCACGGGGCGCCCGATACACGAGATCCAGCGGCGCGGGCCGCCCTGCGACGCGGCTGCGCCTGCGCGCGGCGCGCTGGCCCGCGATGCTCGCCCTCTGCGGCGTCGCCGCCCTGGCCCTCGGCGTCCCCGCGGCCAGCCTCGTACGCTGGCTCGCCGCCGGCGTATCGCGACCCGGCCCGTGGAGCGAGGTCGCGGTCGCGGCCGGCAACTCGCTGCTCGTCTCGCTCGCCGGCGCGGCGCTCACGATGCTGCTCGCACTGCCGGTCGGGCTGCTCACCGCCCGGGCGCCCGGGCCCATCGCGACCCTGCTGGACCGGCTGACGTACGCCACGCATGCCCTGCCCGGCGTGGTCATCGGGCTCTCACTCGTGTTCTTCGGCATCAACGTGGCGTACTCGCTCTACCAGACCGTGTGGCTGCTCGCCCTCGCATACGCGGCGCTGTTCCTGCCGCTGGCGGTCGGCGCGGTGGCCGGTGCCGCCGTGCAGAGCCCGCCCTCGCTGGAGGAGGCCGCCCGCTCGCTCGGGCGCGGACCGTTCACCGTGCTGCGCACCGTCACGCTGCCGCTGACCCTGCCCGGGATCGGCGCCGGCGCCGCGCTGGTGTTCCTCACCTGCGTCAAGGAGCTGCCCGCCACCCTGCTGCTGCGACCGACCGGCATGGACACCCTCGCCACCGAACTGTGGACGCACACCTCCGCCGCCGCGTACGCCGCCGCGGCACCGTATGCCGCGCTGCTCGTCGCCGTCGCGGCCGTCCCCACCTGGCTGCTCGCCACCCGCACCGGACTGGCGACGTGATGCTGAGCGTCACCGGTCTGCGCAAGGTGTACGGCAGGGTGCCGGCGTTGGACGGCGTCGACCTCGACGTGCCCACGGGCACCCTCACGGCGGTGCTCGGCCCCTCCGGCTGCGGCAAGACCACGCTGCTGCGCTGCGTCGCCGGGTTCGAACGCGTCGATGCCGGGGCGATCACCCTCGCCGGTCGTCACGTCGCCGGGGTCCCCGCGCACCGGCGCCGGGTCGCCGTCGTACCGCAGGAGGGCGCGCTGTTCCCGCACCTGTCCGTCGCGGGCAACGTCGGCTACGGCCTCAACCGTGCCGAGCGCGGCTCGGGCAGGGTCGAGGAGGTCCTCGCGCTCGTGGGCCTGGACGGGTACGGCGCCCGCATGCCGCACCAGCTCTCCGGCGGCCAGCAACAACGGGTCGCCGTCGCCCGCGCCCTCGCCCCGCGCCCGCCGCTGGTGCTGCTCGACGAGCCGTTCAGCGCGCTGGACGCCGCGCTGCGCACCGAACTGCGCCGCGACGTCCGGCAGGCCCTGCGGGCCGACGGGGCGACCGCCGTCCTGGTCACCCACGACCAGGCCGAAGCGCTGTCGATCGCCGACCAGGTCGCGGTCATGAACGGTGGCCGCATCGAACAATCCGGACCGCCCACCACCGTGTACCAGGAGCCGGCCAGCCCCTGGGTGGCCGGCTTCGTCGGCGAGGCCGTGCTGCTACCCGGCACCACGCACGGCGCGATGGTCGAGACCGCGCTCGGCCGGCTGCCGCTGCGCGACCCCGCGACGGACCGGGTCCAGCGCAACACGACTGTGCTCGTCCGGCCCGAGCAGATCGACCTGCGCACCGAGGGATACGGCGTCGTGGCGACGGTCGTCCGCCACGACTTCCACGGCCACGACGCTCTGGTGGCGTTGCGGCTGGCCGATGGTACCGAGGTCACCGCCCGCGTCAACAGCGAAGCCGGCGCACTGAGCGTCGGCCAGCTGGTCGGCGTCGCGGTGCGTGGCGCGGCCCGCGCCTTCGACACGACGTCACCCGGCGCCGACGGCCACCCGTCGCATACAACGCCGGGGCTCGCGGGGCAGCGATGACCGCGCGGTTGTGCGGCGGCGGGCAAAGCGCGTGGTCACTTCAGGTACGGCTCGGCGGCGGTGCAGGTCGTCGACACCGCACCGGTCGCCGGGTCGATGGCCACCATGCTGATCGTCCTGTGCGACAGGTTGAACTTCTCGCGGTCAGCGAGTATCTCGCGGAGCCCCCGTTCCGCCAGGGCCTGGTCGTTGACGCACTGCTTGATCAGCTTGTAGCCGGCCGGGTCGAGCAGCTTGGCCTCGGCGCTGGCGAGCCGCGTCTGCAGTTCCTCGCTCCGCGCGGCAACGGCGTTCAACTCGGTCTGCAGCCGCTCCCGTTCTGCCGTCTGTGCCCCGGCGCCGGGGCCGCAATACAGCGCTACCGCGCCACGAGTGACGGCGCCGGCGTCGCGGCGTGCGGATCTCGGACGGCGCGGGCACTCCATCGGCCGTTCTCCCGGGCGACCGCGATCGGGTACTCGAAGGCGCGGGTGATCGTCTCGGTCGTCACGACGTCCTCGACCCGCCCCGCGCGGACGACCTCGCCGTGGGAGAGGACCAGGGCGTGGGTCGTGGACTCGGGGAGTTCCTCGAGATGGTGGGTGACGAGGATCGAGGCCAGGTCGGGTGCCGTGTGGGCAAGCGCGTCGACGGTTTCCAGGAGCTGTTCGCGGGCCGCGACATCCAGCCCGGTCGTGGGCTCGTCGAGCAGCAGCAGCCGGGGATCGGCGACGAGCGCGCGGGCGATGAGCGTGCGGCCGCGTTCGCCCTGTGACAGGGTGGGCCAGATCGCGTCACCGAGCGAGGAGAGCCCGACGCCGGCGATCAGGGACCTGGCTTTGCGCACCTGCTCGGCCGTCGGCACCCAGCGCATGGGCGTCTCAATGGTGCCGGTGATGCCGGTGAGGACGACTTCCGTGACCGTGAGGGGCGAGCGCAGCGGGTGGCGCGGGTTGACGTGGCCGATGTCGCGCCGCAGTGCTTGCAGTTCGACGCGCCCGAGCCTGCGTCCCAGCACGTCGACCGTGCCGGAGGTCGGGTGCGTCAGTGCGCCGCAGAAGCCCAGGACGGTGCTCTTGCCGGCGCCGTTGGGCCCGAGGAGCGCCCAATGCTCGCCGGCTCGCACGGTCAGGTCGATGCCGTGGAGGATGCGCGTGCCCTCCCGGCGAAACGTCACGTCGCGCAGTTCGAGAACGCTGCTGGTCACGCGAGGCCCTCCGTCAGGGACAGCAGGTGTGCCCGGCTCCGGTCGGCGGCGGCGACCGCGTCGCGGCCGGCGATGGCGTCGGCCAGGCGGGCGTGAGCGTCGTGGTCGGCGTCGCTGCCGAACTCGGCGTGGATGCGGAGCATCTCCACCATCGCCTGCCGCAGTCGCGGGGTGAAGCCGTCGAACAGCTCCGTGAGAATCGCGTTGTGGGCGGCCGCGACGACGCTGCGGTGAAAGCTCATGTCCGCGTCGACGTGGTCTTCGATGTCCGAGCGTCGCGCTTCGCGGTCGGCGAGGGCCCGGCGGATGGCCCGCAGGTCCGCGGGTGTGCGGCGATGCGCGGCGAGGGCGGCGGCCTCCGTCTCGATCGCGATGCGGGCCTCGATGACGGACAGGATGTCGGCGCGGCGCAGCACCGCGTCCCAGTCTTCGGGAGGGTCGAGCGAGGTGACGAACACGCCGGCGCCCTGGCGGGAGGCGAGCACACCGCGTCCCACGAGCTGACGGATCGCTTCACGGACGGTCGAGCGACCGACCCCGAGCTGCGGCGCCAGCGTGGTCTCGCCAGGCAGCTTCCCGCCCAGCCGCCACTCGCCCGACCTGATGCGCTCCAGCAGCAGTTCCGCGGCCTGATCCGCGAGCGGCATCCGCCTGACCTGTGCCATGCGCAATCCCTCACTTCTCTGCTTGTCTGAGGAGTTGCGCTAGAGCCTACCCCTTCCTCCTCGCCGCCACGGCGGGGCGTGGCCCAAAGCACGTCACGCGCTGCGGGCCGCACGAGCGCCGCGGAGGCCCAGCAGCAGCGAGACAGCCATGACGAGCAGGCCGACCGTCGTGAACGCGCGGATGCCGATGAAGAGGTAGTCGCCCCACAGCGCGGGCGGGGTGGCGTCGGCCGGCAGGGCAACGGCGGCGATGATGTCGCCGGTCGTGATGACGGTGCCGGGCAGCAGCAGGACGAGGGCGCCGAGCAGCACCCAGCCGACGACGCGGCGGCCGGCGAACCAGCCGACGAACCAGCCGGCGGCGAGGCCGAGCAGATAGCCGACGGCTACGAGGGGCCAGACACGGCCGGGCTGGGTCCGGCCGAACTCGACGGCGACGGCCTCGGCGGCGCTGCGGTCGGTGGGCGAACCGTCGGCGAAGGCCGGGTAGACGCGGATGGACCACTCGCCCTTGCTCGCGGCGAAGCCCTGGACGACGGGGTCCTCGCTGGTGTGCCAGCCCTGCGCGGCGAGGCCGGTGGTGAGAGCCTGGACGGTGGCCGTGGTGGTGGTCATGAGGATCGAGCCGGCGTTGTAGTCGTCATCGCCGATGAGCCACGTCAGCGGGCCCGACTCGTGCTCGTAGGCGAAGACGGCGTCGTTGCGCCCGACCGCGGTGAGCCCGGTGTCCGGTCCGATCAGGCTGAGCGCCGCCGAGTCGGACGGGAGGGCCGGTGCGCCGCGCCAGCCCACCCAGGCGCCCAGGGCGGCGCCGACCGCGGCCACGGTGAACGCGCAGAAGATCGCGGCGAGGGTCCGCACCAGGCCGCCGGCCCGCGCTCTGGGAGCGGCAGGAGTCGTGACAGTGCTCATCGTGTCCTCTTCCTCGTTCGTCGGGGTGGCCGCGGTCAGCACCCGGCTGCCGGCGCCGGGCGACCGGGTGCCAGTGTGCACCGATCTCGGCCGCAAGGTTGTCCCGTCCTTGCCCGAGCCCGTCGAAGGCCGCGAACCTTTCGACGGTGGCGGGTCACGGCCAGGCGTGCAGCGCCGGCAGTTCGCCGAGCGGGGTGACGGACGGCGTGGCCGCGGCGGGCCGGCCCGAGATCCAGGCGGCGAGCGCGGTCAGCGGGCCGCGTCAGCGCCGGGCGGCGGCGATGACGGCCGCGCCCAGGCGCTGGTTCTCCGGGCCCGGGTAACCGAACCGGCGCCGCACGTATCCGTAGGCGACTCCCGCGTCGGCGTCGGCCCAGCCGACCGAGCCGGTCGCGCCGGTGTGGCCGATGGTGCGCCGCCCGAGATACGAGTGCTCGGCCGGGAGGTTCTCGAAGCCGAGCACGAAGTGGTCCTCCTGCCCGGTGACGAGGTCGGTGCCGAGCGAATGCGGGGTGGCGAACTCGGTGATGGTGTCCGGTCGCAGCAGCGCGGGCCGCCCGTCGAGCGGGCCGATGGCGGCCGCGTACATACGGGCCGCACCGCGGGCGTTGCCGACGCCCCCGGACGAGGACGGGCCGAGCGCGCGCACGAGCCGGGTGTTGCCGAAGTCGACGAGGTCGAAGTACTCCAGATTGAAGGCGATGGCCCGCAGCGAGCCCGGCTCGGCCGGCGGGGCTGGGCGCAGCGCCGGCAGCAGCGGGCGGAACCGCGGCTCCAGATCCTCGGGCAGGCCCATCCACAGCTGCAGCCCGTAGGGTTCGCGGAGGCGTTCGGCATACCACTGCTGCACCGAACGCCCGGTGACGGCCCGCAGCTCGGCGTCCAGCAGCGCCCCCATGACCAGGCCGTGGTAGCCGTAGGCGGTGCCGGGCTCCCAGAACGGCTTCTGCCGGGCGAGCCGCGCGGCGATGATCCGGTCGTCGGCCGCCTCCGCGATGGTGAACCCGCCGTCGACCCCGATCAGGCCGGCGCGGTGGCCGAGCAGCTCGCGCACCGTGATCGGGAACGGCACGCTGCGGGCCTGGGCGTCGAGGTCGAACACGCCGTCCTGGGCCAGCGCCGCGGCGACGAGGTGCGCGGCGCCCTTGGTGACCGAGAAGACGCCGGTCAGCGCGTCCCCAGCGGCCTCGTCGCCGCCCCAGAGGTCGACCACGAGCTCGCCGTCACGATAGACGGCCAACTGGGCGCCGGGATCCTCCGGCTCGGCGGCCAGGAACGCGGCGAACTCCTCCCGCACCGGCTCGAAGCCCGGCGCGACACTCCCCCGTATCGCGGTCATCTGATTCCTTCCTCAGCCGCGCCGGAACACCACCTCGCGCCGCCACGAGTCGCGGGGCTCACGGTGCAGCGCCGCGAACTCCTCGGCGATGAGATCTGGGTCGTACGCCGTGCCCGGGGCGACGACGTCGCAGACGGTGACGGTCGCGATGTGCAGGCCCTGCGACCCGTACTGCTCGTGCAGCAGCTCGGCGACGGTCCGCAGCCCGGCCTTGCCGAGCGACAGCGACGCCACGCCCGGCTTCACCTCCGGCATGCCACCGGTGAACAGCAGCGACCCGCCGCCGTTCGCCACCATAGCGGGCGCCAGGTGACCGGCGACGGTGACGCCGCCGACGACGTTGACGGCGAGGGTGTCCAGCAGCTGCGCGGCGGAGAGCTCGCCGAGCGCGTCGTGGCGGATGTGGGCGGCGTTGTACAGCACCACCTCTGGCACGCCGATGGCGGTGACGGCCTTGTCCAGTGCCGCGCGGATCGCGGACTCGTCGGTCACGTCCGCGGCGAAGCCGTGCACCGCCGCCGACGCCGCGCCGCGCACCGCCTCGACCCCGGCGCGGACGGTCGCCTCCGAGCGGGCTACGAGCGCGACGGGCAGGCCGTCGGCAGCGAACCGGCGGGCGGTGGACGTGCCGATCAGCGGGCCCGCGCCGACGACGATCAGTCCGGTCATGTGCTGCTCCCTTTCGATGCGCGTGAATCGCTCGTTTCGGAATTCAGCTTATAGGAATAGTAGACAATCCTCGGCTCCGGACGTGAGGTCCGCGACGCAGAGGCGCACCCCGGGGTTTCCGCGCCCCGGCTCCGGGGTAGGCGACCCTGACCACCGCAGGGATGCCGTGCGTGCCGGTCAGACGCGCTCGGCCGGTACGGCGGAGGGGTGACCGTGCAGACGACGACATCTCGTTCACCGCGGGCAAGCACCGATCGGGCCGTAGCGCAGGTGTCCGAGCGGCAACGGGCGAACCGTCCGCGCGGCCGTGGGTCGTCCGGCCCGGCCGGCGGCACGGACCGTATCCGCGACGGCGGGTGCCCGGTGGCCGGCCGGTTCGTCCCCGACCTCGGGCGCGTGCGGCTCACGGTGCCGTTCGTCGGGCAGGTGAAGCTGCCGCCCACCCCGGACCTGGCGTTCTACGCCACGGTCGGGACGCTGGCGGCGGTGGGCCTGTTGGAGTGGCCGGTCGCCGCGGTGGTCGTCGGGGGGCATCTGCTGGCCAGTGTCCGCAGCCGTAGCCTTCGGGAGATAGGTGAGGCGCTGGAGGAGGCCTGAGCGGCCCCGCGGCCCGCGCCGGGCCCGGTCGCCAGCCACGTGGCGAGCGGTCACGCGCTGGATCCCCCGACGCTGGTCAGCCACTCGGTGAGCACGGCGGCCTGGCTGTGGTCGACATCGTGGGTGGCGGTCAGCAGCGTCACCTTGTCGTGGTCGGCGATGTCTCGCAGGTGGTCCACGGCCTGCCGCCGCGCGGGCTCGCGCAGTTCGGTGAAGTAGCGGCTGCGGAACTCGGCGAAGCGGCTCGGTTTGTGGCCGTACCAGCGGCGCAGTTCGATGGAAGGGGCGACGGCACGCAGCCACTCGTCGAGATGCGCGTCGGCCTTGCGCATCCCCCGCGGCCAGACGCGATCGACGAGCACCCGCTTGCCGTCCTCGGGCGAGGATTCCTCGTAGACCCTGCGGTATGTGATGTCCTTGGTCATGGCAGTACTCCCCCCGGTTGACCGCACTCGTATGAGCCAGTGGACGTCTTCTTCCATCATCCGCGACGACGGGATGTGGTTGCACGGCTTCGGCCGACGGACGTGTCGAGCTCGTGGACCTGGGTAGGCGTTGGCAAGACATAGCAGCGTCAGACCTTGGTTGCCGTCAAAACGAGGGATGGATCATGAAGAAGTCATTTGACGTCGTCGTGATCGGAACGGGCGAAGCCGGTTCAACGGTGGCTACGCGATGCCAGGCGGCCGGCCGCAATGTGGCGATCGTCGATTCCCGGCCCTATGGCGGCACCTGCGGGTTGCGTGGCTGTGACCCGAAGAAGGTGCTGGTGGGGGCGGCCGAGATCATCGATCGCAGACGCCGGATGGAGGGCCGGGGCGTTGCCGGGGACCTGCGGATCGACTGGCCTGAGCTGATCCGGTTCAAGGCCACGTTCACGGACCCGTTTCCCCGGCAGCGGGAGGACGGCTTCGTCAAGGAAGGGGTGGAAACGTTCCACGGGCGTGCCCACTTCCGTGACGAGCGTTCGATCGAGGTCGGCGAGGACGTGCTCGACGGCGCTCACGTCGTCGTAGCGTCCGGCGCCTGGCCGAGAAAGCTGAACATCCCGGGCGAGGACCACCTCACCCGCAGTGACCAGTTTCTGGACCTGCGGGAGTTGCCCCGGCGGATCGTGTTCGTCGGCGGCGGCTACATCGCCTTCGAGTTCGGCCACATCGCGGCCAGAGCCGGGGCGGCGGTCACCATCCTGCACCGGGGCGACCGGCCCCTCAAACACTTCGACCAGGATCTCGTAGGACGGCTCTTGGAGCGCACCCACGACGTTGGCATCGACGTGCGGACCGGCACTCAGGTCACGGGCGTCGAGGGGGCACCGGGCAACTTCAGGGTCACGGCCACGACCGATTCGGGACCTGCGGTGTTCGAGGCGGACATGGTCGTCCACGCGGCCGGTCGCGCACCCGAGATCGACGATCTCGACCTGTCCACCGCCGGCATCGAGTTCGACCGCCACGGCGTGCGGGTCGACGAGCACCTGCGCAGCGTCTCGAACCCGGCGGTGTACGCGGCGGGCGACGCGGCCAACAGCGGCGGTCTTCCCGAGACGCCCTTCGCTCAGTACGAGGGCGGCCTCGTTGCCGAGAACCTCATGAACGGCAACCAGCACACGACGGACTACCGCGGCCGGGCGAGCGTCGTCTATTCGATCCCCGCACTGGGCGCGGTGGGGATGACTGAGCAGGAAGCCCGGGCCAAGCGCCTGAACTTCACCGTGAAACAGGCGGACACGTCGAGCTGGTACTCGGCGCGGCGGGTCGCCGAGCCGGCGTCGATGTACAAGGTCCTGATCGAGAAGGACAGCGGCCGGATTCTCGGGGCGCACCTGCTGGGCCCGGAGGCTGACGAGTTCTCGAACCTCTTCGCCCTGGCCATCCGGGCGGACATCCGCGCCGACGCGCTGCGGCAGGCACTGTTCGTCTACCCGACCCAGGCCTCCAACATGGCGTGGATGGTGTAGCGCCCGACGCCGGCTTCCTCACGCCATATGACACCGCCCATTCGCCTCATGCTCGCCGACGTCGACGGAACCCTGGTGACCGGCGACAAGGTGCTCACCGACCGGGCCATCGAGGCCGTACAAGCGTTGCACTCCGCCGGCACGCTGTTCGCGATCACCAGTGGCCGGCCGCCGCGCGGCATGTCCATGCTGATCGAGCCGCTGCGGCTCAGCACCCCGATCGCCGCGTTCAACGGTGGCCTCTTCGTGAACCCCGACATGTCCGTGATCGAGCAGCACGTCATCCCGCCCCAGGTGGTCGCCCCGGCGATCGCGCTGCTGGAGTCGTTCGGGCTCGACGTCTGGCTGTACCGTGGCGCCGACTGGTTCGTCCGCGACTCCAGGGGGCCGCACGTGGACCGCGAAGCGTGGACCGTGCGGTTCGCACCGACCCTGGTGACGGGCTATGACGATCTCACCGAGGACATCGCCAAGATCGTCGGCGTGAGCGACGACCACGATACGGTCGCGGCGGCCGCCTCCGCCGCGCACCAGCGGTTCGCGGAGCACGTCTCGGCCGCCCGCTCCCAGCCCTACTACCTGGACATCACCCACCCCCAAGCCAACAAGGGCACGGTCGTGCGGTACCTGGCATCCAGGTACCACCTTCGGGCCGAGCAGATCGCCACGATCGGGGACATGCCCAACGACGTGCTCATGTTCGCCCATTCGGGGCTGAGCATCGTGATGGGCAACGCCAGCACGGACGTCCAGCGATGCGCGCGCCGGGTCACCACCGGCAACGACGACGAGGGCTTCGCCAACGCGGTCCAGCGATTCGTGCTGCCCCGCGGCTGAGCCGGATCAGCCCCGCTTCTCCGCGTGGCCGCCGAACTCGCTGCGCATCGCGGAGAGCACCTTGTCGGTGAACTCGCCCAGCCCTCGCGACTCGAACCGGTCCATGAGGGCCGTGCTGATCACCGGGGCGGGCACGCTCTCGTCGATCGCCGCCTGCACGGTCCAACGGCCCTCGCCGGAGTCCGAGACACGCCCGGTGAAGTCATCCAGCCGGGGTGAGCGGGCCAGCGCGTCGGCGGTGAGGTCGACCAGCCACGATCCGACGACGGAACCGCGCCGCCAGACTTCAGCGACCTCGGCGACGTCGATGTCGTACTGGTATGCCTCCGGGTCGCGCAGCGGTGCGGTCTCGGCGTCGACGATACGGGTGTTCTTGCCCGCGTTGGCGTGCCGGATGATCGAAAGCCCCTCGCCGATGGCGGCCATCATCCCGTACTCGACGCCGTTGTGGACCATCTTCACGAAGTGGCCGGCGCCGTTGGGCCCGCAATGCAGGTACCCCTCGGGGGCGGTCCCGTCCCGGGTCCGGCTCGGCGTGAGCTGGGCGCTGCCGCGGCCCGGGGCGATGGTCTTGAAGATCGGGTCGAGCCGCCTGACCGGTGCCTCCTCGCCGCCGATCATCAGGCAGTAGCCGCGTTCCAGACCCCACACCCCGCCCGACGTACCGCAGTCCAGATAGTGGATTCGATGCGCGGCGAGCTGCCCGGCACGGGCGATGTCGTCGCGATAGTACGAGTTCCCACCGTCGATCACCACGTCGTCCGGATCGAGCAGCGCGACGAGCTCGTCAAGCGTGGACTGGACGGCCGCGGCCGGCACCATCAGCCAGACCGCCCGCGGCCGGTCGAGTTTGGCCACCAGATCGGCGAGCGACGTCGCGCCCGTCATGCCCTCATCGGCGAGCTGCCGCACGGTTCTCTCGGTGCGGGCGTATCCGACGCACCGGTGGCCGTCCCCTATGAGCCGGCGGACCAGGTTCCCGCCCATCCTGCCCAGCCCGACCATACCGATCTGCATAGGCCTCTGCGTCGTCATCACGATTCCCCCTCAAGCGGCGCTGGCGGGTTTCCACGCATCAGGCGACCGCGGCGCGTTGTGCGGAGATCCTTGCCATCAGGTCGTTCCAGGACGCGACGAACTTCTTCGCCCCGTCGGAGCGCAGTTTCGCGGCGAGGCCGGACACGTCGATGCCGGCGTCACGGAACCGGTCCAGCATCACGGCGAAGTCGCCGCCGTCGGCGGGCATCGGCTCCCCTATCTCGCCGTGGTCGTAGAACGCCTGCAGTGTCGCGTCGGGCATGGTGTTGATCGTGAACGGCGCGGCGAGCCCGTGGACGTAGAGCGTGTCGGAGGCCGCCGGGTCCTTGGTCCTGGTACTGGCCCACAGCAGCCGCTGGACGCGCCCGCCGGAGTTCTGCACGCGCTGCACCCGGTCGGAGTCCATGAGCTGCCGGTACGCCCGGTAGGTCGCGAGCCCGACGGCGAGCCCGAGCTCATCCTTCAACTCTTCCGGCACTTGCGTGGCGACCGCGACATCCCAGCGGGACATGAAGACGGAGGCGACCGACTCCACGGCGGGATCGAGCTGGCGCTCAAGCCGGCGCTCGGCGCCGGTCAGGTAGGCATCCGCGGCGGCCTCGTACTGCTCGGGCGAGAACAGCAGGGTGACGTTCACCGGTACGCCCGATGCGATGCACTCGGTGATCGCCGGCAGGCCCTCGGCCGTCCCGGGGATCTTGATCAGCAGGTTGGGCCGGGCGGCCTTCGCGTGCAGCGTCTTGGCGGCCTCGATCGTTCCCGCCGTGTCGTAGGCGAGCAGCGGCGACACCTCCAGCGAGACCCACCCGTCCACGCCGTCGGTGCGCTCGTGCACCGGCAGGAACTCGTCCGCCGCCCGCCGCAGGTCCTCGATCGCCAGCTCGTAGAACAGCTCCTCGTCGGACAACCCGATCGCGGACTTCTCCCGGATCGCGTCGTCGTAGTAGCCGGACTCGATCGCCTTGTCGAAGATCGACGGATTCGACGTGAGCCCGGTGATCGAGTACTTGTCGATGTAGTGCTGGATCTGGCCGGAGTCGAGCAGGGCCCGGGTGATGTTGTCGAGCCAGAGGCTCTGCCCGTGCTCGTGCAGGGTCTGGGTTGCCTTCACGTCGTCCCCTCCTTGCCCGCTGCGGGTGCGGCCGTGCGACGGTCAGGTGTTCGCGGCCACCTGTTCGCGGGCCGCCTGCGTTACCCGTTCGGGCGTGAAGCCGAACTTGGTCAGCAGCTGTTTGAGTGGTGCGGAGGCGCCGAAGGTGTGCATGCCGATGATGGCGCCGGAGTCGCCCACGTACCGTTCCCAGCCCAGCGTGGACGCCTGCTCGATCGCGACCCGGGCCCGCACCGCAGGGGGCAGCACCTGATCGCGGTACCGGCGTGGTTGCCTGTCGAACAGCTCCCAGCACGGCATGCTCACCACCCGCGCCGCGATCCCGCCGCCGGCGAGCTCCTCCCGCGCCGCGAGCGCGAGCGCCACCTCCGAGCCGCTGGCCAGCAGGATCACGTCCGGCTCGCCCGACGGCGGGTCCGCCAGCACATACCCGCCCGACGCCACCCCGTCCGCGGCGGCCAGCCCGCTACGGTCCAGGGTGGGCAGCGGCTGCCGGGACAGCACGAGCGCCGCGGGCTCGCGCCGCAGCCCGGCCACGACCCGCCACGTCTCGACCACCTCGTTCGCGTCGGCCGGGCGGAACACCAGCAGCCCCGGCATCGCCCGCAGCGACGCGAGATGCTCGACCGGCTGATGCGTCGGCCCATCCTCACCGACCCCGATCGAGTCGTGGCTGAAGATGTGCAACGTCGGGATCTCCATCAGCGCCGACAGCCGGATCGCCGCGCGGGCGTAGTCGGAGAAGATCAGGAACCCCGACCAGTACGAGCGCAGCTTGGACAGCGCCATCCCGTTGGCGATCGCCGCCGCCGCGTGCTCACGGATACCGAGGTGGAAGTTACGTCCCGACCGGTCACCGGCCTGGAAGTCGCCCGCGCCGGGGAACACGAGCCGCGTCTTCGTGGACGGGGCGAGGTCGGCCGACCCGCCCAGCAGCCACGGCACCGCCCGCGCGAGCGCGTTGAGCACCTGACCCGAGGATTCGCGGGTGGCCAGCCCCTTCGCATCGGCCGGGAAGGTGGGCAGCGCATCCTGCCACCCGTCCGGCAGCTCCCGCCGCTGCATCCGCTCGATCTCGTCAGCCAACTGCGGATGCTTGCTGCGGTACGCCGTGAAGCTCGACCGCCACGCGTCGTGTGCCGCTCTGCCGCGCGCACCGATACCTCGGGCGAACCAGTCGTACACATCGTTCGGGATGTAGAAGTCGGCGTCCTCGGGCATGCCGAGAAACCGTTTCGTCGCACGGACAGCCTCCGGGCCGAGCGGCTCACCGTGTGCCTGCGCGGTGTCCTCCACCGGCGAGCCGTATCCGATATGGCTGTGCACCACGATCAGCGTCGGCCGCTCGTGTTCGGCCTTGAAGCTGTGCAGCGCCCGCTCCACCGCGTCGAGGTCGTTGGCGTCCGCGACGGTCGTGACATTCCAGCCATACGCCAGGAACCGCTCCGCCACATCCTCGGTGAACGTGATGTCCGTGTGCCCCTCGATCGTCACGCGGTTCGAGTCGTAGATCCAGCACAGGTTCGCCAGCCGCTGGTGACCGGCCAGCGAGGCCGCCTCCGACGCGACCCCCTCCATCAGGTCGCCGTCCCCGGTGATCGAATACACGTCGAAGTCGAACAGGTCGAAACCGTCCCGGTTGTACCTGGCCGCCAGCCACTGACCGGCGATCGCCATCCCCACCGACGTCGCGTCCCCCTGGCCGAGCGGCCCGGTGGTGGCCTCGACCCCGCTCGTCCACCGGTACTCGGGATGGCCCGGACAACGCGAATCGAGCTGCCGGAACGTCTTCAGGTCCGCGAGCGTCACCGAGGCACGGCCGAGAACCTCGTAGTCCGGATCGACCGCCCGCACCCTGCTCAGGAGCAGTAGCGACCACAGCAACGCCGAGGCGTGCCCCTCGGACAGCACGAACCGGTCCCGGTTCGGCCAGATCGGATCGGCCGGATCGAAGCGCAGGAACCGCTGCCAAAGGGAGTACGCGACCGGCGCGATCCCCATCGGGGTACCCGGATGGCCGGACTCCGCCCGCTGGATCGCGTCCATGCACAGGCCGCGGATCGTGTTGATGGACAACGTGTCCAGATCGATAGCCGTGGTGGTCACCATGACCTCCATGGATCGTGAATCTTCGGTGTCCCATGCCGTACCGTACAAACCAATATCCACAGGTTCCCGGAAGACTCACCCGGTCCGAGCGATTGTCCCGCCGCCCGCGCCAAACGCACCTGCCACGCAGACGAATGCCCACGCACCAGCGTGCGATGGCCATCATCTTGGTGGCGAGCCGTGACGGTCCGGCACCGTGATCCGTGCAGTCCGCGTCTTCACCGAACCGCCACAAAACCGTCACCACATCTGGCCGCGGCTGTGGTTGCCTGCACCCCATGACCCTGCCGAGCAGCGCGCTGCGCGCCGCGGATGAGATCGCCTACCTCGAGCACGCCGCCGCCAGTGACATCGGACGTCGGTACAAGCACGATCTCCTTGCGGCGCTGGACGTGCGGCCGGGCAACGCGGTCCTCGACGTCGGATGCGGACCGGGAACCGACCTCCCGGCGCTGGCCAGCGCCGTCGGCGACGCCGGCACCGTCATCGGTGTCGACCACGACCCCGCGATGCTCGAGCAGGCCCGGCAACGAATCGCGGCACATCCCCGCGTGGAGGTCCGGGCGGGCGACGCCCATGCGTTGCCCCTCGACGACGCCAGCATCGACCGCGCCCGCGCCGACCGCGTGCTGCAACATCTGGCCGACCCGGCGCGGGCACTGGCCGAGCTGCGGCGGGTCGTCCGCCCCGGCGGCCGGGTCGCGCTGGCCGAACCGGACTGGGACACCCTCGTCATCGACGACGCCGACGTCGCGATCAGCCGGGCCTACACCCGCTACATCACCACCAGCGTCGTGCGCAACGCGGCCATCGGCCGGCAGCTTGCCCGGCTCCTCGGCGGCGCCGGGTTCGAGATCGAGTCCGTCGACGCCGCCGTCATCCTGTTCCGCGACTACCGGACCGCGGACGCCATCCTGCGGATGCCGTCGGTCGCCCAGCGCGCCTGGCAGGCCGGCGCCCTCGACGAACGAGCCGGACGAGCCTGGCTCGCCCGGCTGACCGGCGGTCCCTTCCTGGCCTCGTTCACGTTCTTCACCGCGATCGGCCGTGTTCCCGCCGACGGCTGAGCGGTGCTGGCCGCCGACACGGTGCCACCGCCAGCGATCGGGACGGCTGGGCAGGCGTGGGAGCACCACGCCTGCCCGGACACCTAGCCCAGGTCGACGCTCGGGTAGAGCGGGAACGGCGCGAGCAGCTCCGTGGCCTGCTTGCTCACCCGGTCGGCGAGGGCCGGGTCGATCCGGTACTTGGCCTTGGAGCCCTCGTCCGGCGAGGTGCCGGCCAGGACGGTGTGGATGAGTTCGGCGATCTGGTCCATCTCCGCGGTGCCGAGACCTCGGCTGGTCAGGGCCGGTGTGCCGATGCGGATGCCGGAGGTGTACCAGGCGCCGTTGGGGTCGTTCGGCACCGAGTTACGGTTCGTGACCACGCCACTGTCCAGCAGCGCCTGCTCCGCCTGGCGGCCGGTGAGCCCGAACGGGTGCACGTCGATGAGGACGAGGTGGTTGTCGGTGCCGCCGGAGACCAGCCGCACACCGCGGGAGAGCAGGCCCTCGGCGAGCGCCTGAGCGTTGGTCACGATCTGCTGCGCGTACGTGGCGAACTCCGGCCGGCGGGCCTCGGCGAACGCGATCGCCTTCGCGGCCATGACGTGCGACAGCGGACCGCCGAGCACCATCGGGCAGCCGCGGTCGACCTGGTCGGCGAGCTCCGGCTGGGCCAGCACGGCACCGCCGCGCGGGCCGCGGAGGCTCTTGTGCGTCGTCGTGGTGACGATGTGAGCGTGCGGGACCGGATTGAAGTCGCCGGTGAAGACCTTGCCGGCGACAAGCCCGGCGAAGTGGGCCATGTCGACCATGAAGGTCGCGCCGACCTCGTCGGCGATCTCGCGCAACGTGGCGAAGTTGACCTTCCGCGGGTACGCCGAGTAGCCACCGACGATCACCAGGGGCTTGAACTCGCGCGCCGTCTCACGCAGAGCGGCGTAGTCGATCAGGCCGGTGGCCGGGTCGACGCCGTAGCTGCGCTGGTCGAACATCTTGCCGGAGATGTTCGGCCGGAAGCCGTGGGTGAGGTGGCCACCGGCGTCCAGGGACATGCCCAGCATCCGCTGGTTGCCGAACGCGGCCCGAAGCTCGGCCCACTCGGCGTCGGTGAGGTCGTTGACCTGCCGCCTGCCGAACTTCGCCAGATACGGCACCTCGACCCGGTCGGCCAGGATCGCCCAGTACGCGACGAGGTTCGCGTCGATGCCCGAGTGCGGCTGCACGTAGGCGTACGGGGCGCCGAAGAGGGCCTTGGCGTGCTCGACGGCGATGGCCTCGACGGTGTCGACGTTCTGGCAGCCGGCGTAGAAGCGGCGGCCGATCGTGCCCTCGGCGTACTTGTCCGACAGCCAGTTACCCATGGCGAGCAGCACCGCGGGCGAGGCGTAGTTCTCGCTCGCGATCAGCTTGAGCGACTCGCGCTGGTCGGTCAGCTCCTTCGCGATCGCATCGGCGATCCGCGGCTCAACTGCGCGGACGGCCTCCAGCGCGGCGCGGAAAGCAGTCGATTCGGCGTTCACAATCACTCCATACGTGGAAAGGGGCCCGCCCGGCCCGAGGGTTGTCAGCTACCGCGGACCTCGGCGGCCGCGACGAGGTGCCGCAGCGACGCCTCGACCTCAGGGTAGTCGCGGGTCTTCGGGCCACAGTTGAGGTGGACCCACACGCGCCGATCGCGGCAAGGTCCGGCCGCGTGCGACCTGGTCAGAAGTCGTCGTCGAAGCTGACCGTGCCGGTGACGCCGACCTGGTAGGCCGAGACCCGGCGCTCGAAGAAGTTCGACAGCTCCTGGACGTCCTGCAGCTCCATGAACGCGAACGGGTTGCGGCTGCCGTACAGCGGGGCGATGCCCAGCAGCGCCAGGCGCCGGTCGGCGACGTGCTGCAGGTACTCCCGCATGTCGGCCAGGGACAGCCCGGAGATGCCCTGTTCGAGCAGGTCGGCGGCGAACTGCACCTCGCAGTCGACCGCCTCGGCCAGCATCTGCCGCACCTGACGTTCCATCTCGTCGTCGAACAGATCCGGCTCCTCGGCCCGGACCGTGTCCACGACGTCGAACGCGAACGCCATGTGCATCGACTCGTCGCGGAACACCCAGTTGGTGCCGGAGGCGAGGCCGTGCAGCAGCCCGCGGGAGCGCAGGTAGTAGACGTAGGCGAAGGCGCCGTAGAAGAACAGGCCCTCGATGCACGCGGCGAAACAGATCAGGTTGAGCAGGAACGCGCGCCGGTCGTCGCGGGTCTTGAGCTCCCGCAGGCCGAAGATCGAGTTGATCCACTTGAAGCAGAACTCGGCCTTGCGGGCGATCGACGGGATGTTCTCCACGGCCGCGAACGCGGCGAACCGCTCGGCCTCGTCGGGCACGTAGGTGTCCAGCAGGTTCAGGTAGAACTGGACGTGGACGGCTTCCTCGAACAGCTGCCGGGATAGGTAGAGCCGGCCCTCCGGGGAGTTGACGTGCTGGTAGAGGTTCAGCACCAGGTTGTTGGCCACGATGGTGTCGCCGGTGGCGAAGAACGCGACCAGCCGCGAGACCAGGTGCCGCTCGGCCGGGGACAGCTTCGGCAGGTCGGCGAGGTCGGTGTGCAGGTCGACCTCCTCCACGGTCCAGGTGTTCTTGATCGCGTCCTTGAACCGGTCGAAGAACTGCGGATACCGCATCGGCCGCAGCGTCAGGTCCATGCCGGGGTCGAGCAGCAGGTGCCCGGCCTCGGCGGCGGTGCGGGATTCGGGGATGGTGGTCACTGGCATGCCTCGCACGATTCGGGGTTTTCCAGGGAGCAGGCAACGGCTTCGGTCGGGGCGATCAGCGAGACGGCCGGCGTGACGGACACGGTCGCCTGCGCGATCCTGGTGGCCGGGCGCGAGCGCAGGTAGTAGGTGGTCTTCAGCCCCGACTTCCAGGCGTGCAGGTACATCGAGGACAGCTTGCCGATCGTCGGGGCGCTCATGAACAGGTTGAGCGACTGCGACTGGTCGATGTAGGGCGCCCGGGCGGCGGCGAGGTCGATCAGCGCCCGCTGCGGCAGCTCCCATGCCGTGCGGAACAGCTCCCGGATCTCCGCCGGCAGTTCGGCGATGTTCTGCACGGAGCCCTCCGCGCGCTTGATCTGCTCGCGGATCGCCGAGGTCCACAGCCCCCGGGCCTTGAGCTCGCGCACCAGATACGTGTTGATCTGCAGGAACTCCCCGGACATGGTCTCGCGCTTGAACAGGTTGGACACCTGCGGCTCGATGCACTCGTAGCAGCCGGCGATCGACGCGATCGTCGCGGTCGGGGCGATCGCGACGAGCAGCGAGTTGCGCAGCCCGTGCCCGGCGACGCGGGTCCGCAGCGCCGCCCACCGCTCGGCGTTGGCGGGTTCGGCGTCCCAGAGGTCGGGGTGCAGCACGCCGTCCGCGGCGCGGGTCTCGGCGAACGCCGGGTGCGGCCCGAACCGTTCGGCGAGGCCGGCGGAGGTCTCCAGCGCGGTGAGCAGGATGTCCTCCTGGACCCGGGTGGACAGCTCCCGCGCCTCTGGCGAGTCGAACGGCAGCCGCAGCGTGAAGAACGCGTCCTGCAGGCCCATCAGCCCGAGGCCGACCGGCCGCCAGCGCGGGTTGGACGCGGCCGCCTGCGCCGACGGGTAGTAGTTGATGTCGATGACCCGGTCGAGGAAGACCACGGCGGTGCGGACGGTCTCGCGCAGCCGCTCCCAGTCGACGCCGTCGGCGGTGACGTGGGCGCCGAGGTTGATCGAGCCGAGGTTGCACACCGCGGTCTCGTCGTCGCTGTTGACCTCGACGATCTCGGTGCACAGGTTCGACAGGTGGATGGTGTTGCCCGGCTTGCCGGTCTGGTTCGACAGGCGGTTGGAGGCGTCCTTGAACGTCATCCAGCCGTTGCCGGTCTGCGCGAGGGTGCGCATCATCTTGCCGTAGAGCTCGCGGGCCTTGACGGTCCGCACGGCCTGCTTCTCCGCCGCCCGGTACGCCTCGTCGAACTCGGCCCCGAACAGGTCGGGCAGCTCGGGGGCGTCGGACGGGTCGATGAGCGACCACTCGGCGTCGGCCTCGACGCGGCGCATGAACTCGTCCGGGATCCAGTTGGCCAGGTTGAGGTTGTGGGTGCGGCGGGACTCCTCGCCGGTGTTGTCACGCAGCTCGAGGAACTCCTCGATGTCGGGGTGCCACGGCTCCAGGTAGACGCACGCCGCGCCCTTGCGCCGCCCGCCCTGGTTCACCGCGGCGACGCCGGCGTCGAGGGTCTTGAGGAAGGGCACGATGCCGTTGGATTTCCCATTGGTACCGCGGATGAGCGCGCCCCGCCCCCGCACGCGCGACCACGAGATGCCGATGCCGCCGGAGAACTTCGACAGCTTCGCCACCTGGTGATACCGCTCATAGATGGAGTCCAGCTCGTCGAGCGGCGAGTCCACCAGGAAGCACGAGGACATCTGGGTGTGCCGGGTGCCCGAGTTGAACAGCGTCGGCGAGCTCGGCAGGTATGCCAGGCTGGACATCAGCCGGTAGAAGCCGATCGCCTCCGCCGGCGTCTGCGACAGCCCGCACGCCACGCGCAGCAGCCAGTACTGCGGCGTCTCGACGACCAGCCGGGTCTCGGGGTGGCGCAGCAGGTATCGGTCGGCGACCGTGCGCAGGCCGAAGTACTCGAAACGCAGGTCCCCGTCGAGGTCGACGGCGTCGTCGAACTTGCGGGCGTTGCGGGCCACGAACGCGGCCGTCTCGTCGCCGATCAGCCCCTGCTGGTGGCCATACCGGATCGACTGGCTGAAGCTGGCGATGCCCTGCCCGCGGACCTCCTTGTCGACGAACGCGGCCAGGAGACGGGCGGCGAGACGGGAATACTGCGGCTCCTCGCCGATGAGCTCGGCGGCGGTCTGGATCGACAGCTTGTCCAGCTCGGCGGTGGTGGCGCCGTCGTACAGGCCACTGATCGTCTTCGTGGCCACCCGCAGCGGGTCGATCTCATCCAGCTCGCCGACCCACCGCTCGACCGCCTTGACGATCTTGTTGACGTCGACCGGCTCCAGGTCGCCGTTGCGCTTGCGGACCTGCATAGCATGCCGCCGCTGCTCCGGCGCCCCCTGACCGGGCGCGGCCTTGTCCTGCGTGACCGTCATGTGTGTCCCCCTCGTCACCCGTATGCCGACTCCGGACGGGCGCGCAGGGGACGACGTCACCGGACCACGGCATGCGCCGTCATCTGGCGTCGGCGTCGACCGTCCCGCGCGGTCTCCGACCACTGCGGGCCGATGTGGCCCGCAGTGCGCTGGCAGGTCTTCGGACTCGCGGGCATGACCGGACTCGGTCGCCTACCGGCCGTCGCTTCCCAGACCGTGCGGCCCAGTGCTCGATGACGGCTTTCGTTCCCACTTACCGCTGCGGGGCAGTCCCGGACTCACACCGGGTTCCCTCTTGCGATGCCCGTCCTGGCGGGACGGGCGAACCAGCTGCGGGCAACACCATATATGGGATTCGCTGAGAATAGGAACACCAGATCGTGTGTCGGCGTGTCGCGTGCGTCGCATCACCGTGCGTGACGCCCGAGTGGAGGTCGCCGTGGTGGCATGCGGCGGCGAACGGCGGCCAGGCAAGCCCTGGCCGCCGTCAGTTGCCGTGCCCCGGGGACCTCGCGGCCCGCAGGCCCGCCGCGAGGATCTGCAGGTCCGACCCGACGATCAAGTACCCGGCCCCCGCCAGTCCCTGCGCGGAGGCGGCGTCCACGCTCGCAGACCAGCCGCCGAAGGCCGCCCCTGCCGCCCGCGCGGCCGACGCCACCCGCTCCACCTGTGCTGACAGCTCGTCGCTGGAGGGCAGGCCCAGGCTCACCGACAGGTCGGTGGTGCCGACGAACGCCACGTCCAGGCCGTGGAGCACGTCAGGCCATGGCTCGGCGATCGCGGTCTCGATCTGACCGACCAGCATCGGCGGAGCCTCGGCCTCCGACTGCAGGAAATCCCGCAGTGAGGTAGCGCCGAAACCGGCCACCCTGTTGGCGAGGCTGACCGATCGCTCACCGGACGGGGCGAAGCGCGTCGCGGCCACCAGGCGACGCGCCTGCTCGGCGGTGCGCAGCATCGACAGCTGGATGCCGGCCGCCCCGTTCTCCAGCAGCCGCGCGATCAGCGCCGGCTCGACGGCCGGGACGCGGACCAGCGCCGGTATGCCACAGACCTCGGCGTGCCGAACCAGGCCGATGGCGTCGGCCTCGCCGAGCGTCGAGTGTTCGAGGTCGACGACGACGAAGTCGAATCCCGCGTACGCCGCCATTTCGACGACGTCGGCGTTGGCCAGCTTCACGAAGGTGCCGACCAGGCGGTGACCGGCCGCCAGTTCGGCCCTCAAGGTACGCCGGAGTCCGTGGACCGAAGTCATGCCGAAGCGCCGCCCCGCCACGGGACGGTCTGCACCCGGGCGCCGTTGCGGATGACGATGGCCGGCTCGAAGCGCGGCGCGACGATGGAGTTGCCGGCCGCGTCTGGCAGCTCGACCTCACTCGTCTCGGTCAGCACCGTGACGTCCGCCCGGCCACCGACTTCGAGCCGGCCGTAGCCCTCGGCGTCCAGGCCGAGCAGGGCCGCGGGCGTGACCGTCGCGCGACGAATGCACTCCTCGAACGGCGCGCCGAGCGCCACCAGCTTGGAGATGCTGGTGAGCAGGTCGAAGACCGGGCCGCGCCAGTTTCGGGCGCTGGTGTCCGAGCTGAGGATGTCGGGCAGGAAGCCGGCGCTGATCGCGCGCCTGGCCACCTCGAAGCTGAGGTTGCTCTTGCCGTGCGCCGAGTCGAACAGCACGCCACGCTCGCGCGCCGCGAGCACCTGGGGCAGCACGGCGTCGCCGTCGAGGATGCCGTGCGGCTTGCCGGTGTAGCAGTGCGCGACGACGTCACCGGGGCGCAGGAAGTCCAGGACCACGGGCAGCGGCGCCTCGGTCTCACCGATGTGCACCATCAGCGGCAGCCTTGCCTGCTCGGCGAGGACGATCGACTTCTTGAGCAACGCCTCCCAGTGGTGCCCGACGACATCCTCGGAGAGGCGGATCTTGAAGCCGCGCACCACATCCGGGTTCTCCTCCGCGGTCGCCAGAGCGTCCTCGACCACGAGCGTGTCCGGGTTCATCAGCTCGCCGAAGCGGAAGTCGATGAGGCCGAGCACCGACACGTTGAGGAAGTTCACGACGCGCAGGTCGTTGGCCTCGACGACCAGCTTGCGGAACGCGGGGAACGTCGAGGCCCCCGCCGTACCCGCGTCAGCCACCGCGACGACGCCGCGACGCAGGTGGGCCTCCTCAGCCGGCGCGCCCACCTTCGACACGTGCTGGAAGATGTGGCTGTGCCCCTCGACCAGACCGGGCACCACGGTCGAACCTGTGCAGTCCAGAATCTGTACGCCCCGCGCCGCCAGGTCCGGGCCGATCGCGGCGATCCGGGTGCCGCTGATCGCGACGTCGCAACGCGTGTTGGTACCGGAGGCGGGATCCAGAACGGTGCCACCGGCAAGGACGAGATCAAACTTCAGCAGACTTGGATCTGACACTGGGGACCTCACAGGGTTCGCACGTTGCCGTGGCGGACAGGTAATGAATCAATGCGTGTGGCTTGCCGATCAGCCCGCGCCCGGGCGATCGCACGATGGCGCCTCGACGGTCGTGACGAGCGGCAGGACGGGGCCGACCTCGACGCGGATCCGGTCACCGGGCACGAGGTAGCTGCCGCGATCCTGACCGGTGCCGGCGGGGGTACCCGTCAGCACGACATCGCCCGGCTCCAGCGCTGCGAACCAGGAGATGCGCGCCAGCAGGTCGGGCACGCTGAAGATCATGCCGTCGCTGGTGTCCTCCTGGCGCAGCTCGCCGTTGAGCCAGGTACGGATCGGAATGCGGTCGCGGTCGGCGAACTCGTCCACCGTGCACACCGAAGCACCGAGCGGATTGAAGCCTGGGAAGCTCTTGGCCAGCGTGGGTGCGGCCGTGGCACGCATGACGTCGCGCGCCGTCATGTCGTTCGCGGCGGTGATACCGGCAACGCTCGGCCACACCTGCTCGGCAGCGGCGCGGTAGAGACGCCGGCCGATGACGATCGCTATCTCCCCCTCGTAGTCCATCTCGGCCGTCCGTCCGGCCGGGATCGCCACTTCGGCGTCCGGCGCCAGCACGGCCGACGGCGCGCCGAGGTACAAGATCGGCTCACTCGGCAGGCCACGGCCGGTATGCGCGGCCTTTGACCGGTAGTTGAGTCCGACACCCCAGACCGACCGAGGCGTACCCAAGGGAGCGAGCAGCGCCGCGCCTTGCAGCGACACGCGCCGACGCACCGCGCCGCGGGTCAGAACATCCAGCGATCCCGTTGCTTCGATGACCGCACCAACATGTGGAAACGGCGTGTCGAGGACGGCGATCTCGTCGTTCTCGACACGCCCGACGCCGAACAGAGTAGACACCACCTGCACAGAAGTCATCTTTCAATGCGAGATGGCATCGTGTCAAGCGATACGCTAGGCGTGACGACGAGCACGCGAAACGAGCCCTCATCGCCGCCCAGGTTCCGCGGCGAGAAGGCGTGCACAGTCATTGAAACGGCGTGTGACCTGCGCAGTTACATCCGGGTTCATGGCCGGCCGGGCGCGCACGCCCCATGCACAGGGGCGCCCGTGCGCCGCGATCGGGCGCTGCGAGGCGCCCCGTTGCGCGCACTCCTGAGGCCGGGCCCGCCGAGTTGTGAGCCACGACCCTTCATCGGAGTCCGTCAGTGTCTACTGTGGTCGGTAGCGGCCGGCTCCGGGCATGCGTGAGACTCGTCGCGGTGTGCTTCACCGTCGACGAGACAGTTGTCAGCGGCGGGGACGTCCGGTCAGACGGCCAACCCTCCGCGCGTATCCGGCGGCGCCCCGGCCAGTTCGGCCGTGACGCCGCCGTCAGATGCCGGCCCCGGTCACCGTCAAGGCACCGGTTCCGGGTGGCTCGCCCGTCACCCGCAGGCGAAGGGGCGCAGCCGGGCCGTCACTTGGTGACGACGTAGGACGGGACGAAGTCGGCCGGCTTCGCCGGGTCCTTCACCCGCGCCTGCTCCTTGAGGATGTCGCCCATGCGCTGCAACGACGCCGTGTCGACCTTCGCCTCGTAGATGTTCTCGTGCAGCTTCTTCAGGACGTCGACATTCTGCTTGCAGTTCTTGGCTTCCAGGTCGAACTTCGCGTCGCTGTTCTCCGGCAGGTTGATCTGCTGGTTCGCTTCGATCAGCGACTGCTGAAACGCCTTGAACTCCTTCTCGTGGCTCGTTGCCTTCTTGGCCGCCGCGACGTAACCGGCGAAGGTCAAGCCCTTGCCATTGCCCACCGCCACGTACGGATCGCCGAGGCTGTGCAGGCCGAGCTTCGGGTCGACGTTCTGCGCGGGAACCTGCGCCGCGGCCACCTTGCCGCTGGCGACGGCGGACGCCAGCTCGTTGAACGGCAGCGCGACGAACTTGACGGTCGACGGGTCGCCACCCTTCAGCGTCATCCACTGCGTGGTGATGATCTGGTTGATGCCGCCGATCTCGTTCACGCCGATGGTCTTGCCGTTCAAGCTCTTGGCGTCGGTGATGCCCGAGTCCTTCGCGACGGCGACGGCGTTGGTCCCCTGGTCCTCGACGTTCGTGGTCTCGTAGGCGGTGGCGATCCACTTGAGGTCGATGCCCTGCGAGATCGCGATCATGGTCGAGAACGGGTTGGTGAACGCGAGTTCGATGTCACCGCTCTGCAGCGCCGTGAGGGCGGCGGCACCGCCGGTCGACTTCACGAGCTCGACCTTGACGTTGTTCTTGGCGAAGATCCCCTTCTCCTGCGCCCAGTAGACCGGAATCTCGTTGCACAGTCCCAGCGTGGTGATCCTGACCGTATTACTGCCGCCACTGGCCCCACTGTCATTGCCGTCGCTGGATGAGCCGCAACCGGCGGTCAGTAGCGCGGCGAGTCCGCACGCAAGGCCGGCAGACAACAGTCGCCCAGCTCGCGAGCCTCTCGGACGAGCATTCATGGTGATCCTTCCGGACGTCATTGAGGCAAGGGTGTAGTGATCCCCCGTTGTCATTGCTGATGTCATCAATGCATCGGACGGCGGTGGGCGACGCCCAACTCAACTGACCGTGGTTTTCGCCCCGCCTGGTCGCATGACCAGCCGGAACACCTCACTGCGCAATTCAGCGAACTGCGGGTCGCGCTTGGTCTCGACCTGATCGCGCGGCCTGGGCAGATCGACGTCCAATTCGGCGAGCACGCGTCCTGGACCCGCGGCCATCACGATGATTCGATCGCCCATGTAGACGGCCTCGTCGATGTCGTGCGTGACGAAAGCGACGGTGACGTTGTACTCATGGCGAACCCGCAGCACGAGATCCTCGAGGTCCGCGCGGGTCTGCGCGTCGACCGCGGCGAACGGCTCGTCCATGAGCATGACCGTCGGCTCCACGACCAACGCGCGCGCGATCGCAACCCGCTGCTGCATGCCTCCGGACATCTGCCAGGGATACATGTCAGCGAGGCCGGGCAGGCCGACCGACACCAGTGCGTGCTCCACGCGTTGCCGCAACTCGGCCTTGGGCAGTTTGTACGCGGCGGCGGCCATCGCGAGATTGCGCCGCACCGTCATCCAGGGGAAGAGCGAGCGGCTGTAATCCTGGAACACCACCGACAGCCCCATCGGCGGCCCGTCCACGACACGATCGCCGAGACGCACCTGGCCACCGCTCGGACGCAGCAGCCCGGCCATCATCATCAGCAACGTGGACTTGCCGCATCCAGACGGGCCGACGATGGACACGAACTGCTGCGAGCGCACCGTGACCGACGTTTCGGTCAGGACTTCGCGCGCGGCACCGCCGCGGCCGTAGGTCTTGCGAACGCCCTCTACGTGAAGGTCCATTGCGCCACTCCAGGGGACTGTCATCGTCAAAGGCCAGCCAGGCCGGTGCGCCGCTGCCAGCGCAGCAGGCGCCGCTCCACCACGCTGAAGATCGCGTTGAGGATGATGCCGATCAAGCCGATGAGCACGAATGCGGACCACATACTGAGATACTGGAAACTGGACTGGGCGACCACGATCTGATAGCCGAGGCCGGCCGTCGTCGCATAGAGCTCGGAGATCACCATCAGGATCAGGCCGATACCGAGACTGACACGCAGCCCCGCCATGACCTGAGGCATGGCCGCGGGGACGACGACCCGCCAGTACAACGTCGCTTTGGCAAGCCGAAGGCTGCGCGCGCTGCGCAACCACATGGGGTCGACACCAGCCACACCGTCAGCCGTGTTGATCATAATGACCCAGACACTGCCGAGGAAGATCAGAAAGATGTTCATGCCGTCCGTGACACCGAAGATCTGGACGGCGATCGGCAGCAGCACGGTATTCGGAATCGAGGTGAAGAACCGTACGACCGGGTTGTACATCCTGGCGGCGACACGGCTGCGCCCCAGGATCACGCCTACCGCGATGCCGGCCACGACGGCGAGACCCCAGCCGCGCGCGAACCGGGAAAGGCTCGTGGTCACCTGGTCCCAGAACAGTTCGGACAGGTAGAGCTGCGACGCGTCCGACGAGAGCCACATGGTGGCGAACTGCTGGAGCACCTTGCTCAGCGGCGGGAAGAACACGGAACCGTTGACCCTGCCGTAGATCTCCCACCCGACCAGCAGCACGGCTACCAGCCACACGGCGCTGACCGACTTCGCGAGCCGGCGCGACGCATCCCCGACTTGACTAGGCAACGGGCACCCACCGCACAAAACGGCGCTCCAGCTTGACCAACAAGGAGTACACAAGCGCTCCGATCACACCAAGTAGCAGGACCCCGGCGTAGACGACATCCGGTCGCAACGCCTGGGTGTACTGGACGAGCACGGTTCCAACGCCATAGCGGGCGCCCAGAAGCTCGGTGCTGATGATCACGATCAGCGAGATGCCCACCGCGATCCGGACGCCGGTCAGGATGGACGGGACCGCGCTCGGCAGAGTGACGAACACCTGACGTCGCCACCACGGCCAGCGCAAGGACCGCGCCGCGTCGAGCCGCATGGGTTCGGTGGTGGCGACGCCGTAGATCGTGTTGATCAGAATCGGCCAGAAGATCGCGTAGAGAGCGATCGACACCTTCATCTGCATGCCCAGCCCGAACAGCATGATGCCGATCGGGATCAGGGCCGTCGCCGGCACGGACCGGAACGTGTTGACGACGACCTCGGTCGGGCGCTGCAGGAAGGTGATGCTGCTTGCCGCCAGCCCGATGAAGATCGCGACACCGGACCCGATGAGCACCGAGATGCCCCAACTCGCGGCCGTGTCACCCGCCGCGTCGAGGAACTCGTGGTCACCGAGCACCGTCGGCAGCGCACGGGCCACGGACCACGGGCTCGGTAGCGATGCTTCAGCGACGATGTGCAGCGACCCGAGCAGTTGCCAGACCAACACGAGACTGGCAAGCCCGAGCGCCGCGAACGCCACGGACGAGAGCTTGCCCTCCTGCCGTTCCCGTTCCATAGAGGCCTTCCTCCGTGGCGAGTCAAGTCCGACGGTCGTCGCCCGGTCGAGGACGTCGAGCCAGGATCGGAGTGGACTGGAGTGGACTGTGCGACCACACGAATTCACCAGCACCGAGGGCCTGGTTACAGATCATGGTGGGTGTGTCGAAGGACACTATCCCAGCCCCGAGGCACCGTCAATGGACGGGACAACGTCTCGTATCTCAATACGGAAACCGGCCCGGCGCCCCAAGGGTGCCGGGCCGGCGCATCCGGCGATGTCACACGCCGGTCGGGTCCGCTCGACGCTCGAGCGATGGTGACGGTTCGGCGAGCAGGGCCGCGTAGATACGGCTGAACGCGATCAGCTGATCGACCGCGAGCGTCTCCCGGCGGGGATCGGCGGGCGAGCGACCGCTCTGCGGCCCGAGCCGCACCGTGTCGATGCCGTGAGTGCGCAGCACGACGCCATCGGTCGATCCGGTCCATCCGGCGATCGGGGGCGGCGCACTGCCGAACTCGGCCTCCCACAGCCGCCGGGCGGCGCTCACGATGGGGGCGTCCCGCGGCGTGCCGGCCGCGGGGTGTAACGGCTCGGCCGTGACGCCGACGGTGCAATCCCCGAGCGCGGTGCCGGCCATCGCGGCCCGCAGATGAGCCTCGACCTCCGCGGCCAGGTGGACCGGGTCCTCCCCCGGCATGGTGACCACGTAGAGGTCGAGCCGCACCTGCGCGGGCAGGAGGTCCGGCTTGGCGGTCGATCCGCAGCGGATCGCCCCGATCCCGGCCTGGGGGCCGATCTGCCCCGCCGGGGGGCGGCTGGCCAGGTAGCTGTCGCGCCAGGCACTGACGGCGGCGAGGATCTGGCCCGTATGCGCCGCGACGCCCCCGGACGGTACCGCCGAATCGGGAGCCAGCGCCGCGCCGTAGCCGCCGGTGACCCGCACCCGCAGGTACAGCGCGCCGGGCTCCTCCCACAGCACCGTCGGCGGCCCGCACTTGGCCACGATCGCGGCCGGCGGGCGCGGATGGTGCGCCAGATACGCCAGTACACCCGCGGCCGCACCACCGCGGCGGTGCGTCCCCGAACCGGCGAGCAGAAGGCTGCCACGGCGGGCGGTCACGAAACCGGCCAGTGCCGCCGCCGCGGGCCCGCGCGCCACGCCCAGCCCGAACCCCTCGACCTGGCCGTCCCGCACGCGCAACGGACCGGAGCCGTCCGCCCGGCCGGTGATCGCGGCCTCGGACTCCGCCGCGTTCAGCGACGTGTCCAGGTGCGAGTACAGCAGCGGGCCGGCGCCGCAGGCCGCCACCAGGTTCGCCCCTCCGGCCGAGTACCGCTGCACCGCCCAGGCGATGTCCGGCCACCGCGCGGCACACCAGTCCCGCAGCGCCGTGGCGGCGGCGAGCTCGTGACCGCGCGGGGCCGGTGTCGCGTCCAGAACGCGCAGGACGTCGAGGACCTCGGCGCTCAGAAACGACCCCAGTCGTCTGAGGCCGGGCGCCACACGTCGATGTTGCGCGGGTCGGCCGGCATCCTGCGGGGACGGTGGGTCTCGTGCTCCTCGGGGGTGAAGACCCGGTGGCGGTCACAGAGCTCGAAGCGCGGGCCGAACTTGAGATCGTGCATGTAGAACGCGATCGACGTCGACGCGGAGTGGTTGACGATGTCCGAGGCGATCGGCGCGCCCTTGTACAGCGCCCGCGCCCGCATCCGCATGACGTGATCCAGGCTCTTCATGGCGAAGCACAGGTGCGCCACGTAGTGCTCGGTGTTCTTCTGGATGGCGAGGCTGTGGTGGTAGCGGTCCTCGCACCGCAGGAACGTGGTGGACCCGACGACGTAGTCGGAGTGCAGGAAGCCCAGCACGTTGGTGTAGAAGTCGAGGCTCTCCTCGTAGCGCGAGGTCGCGATGAACGGGTGCACGAGGTCGAGCGGGCGGATCTCGATGTGCGGCGCCTCGGCGTACTCCTGGAACTCCGTGAACAGCTCGACGATCAGGCCGTCCGGGTCCTTGACGGCGAAGCCGTTGTCGCACAGCGCCGCCTGGCGTTCCTGCAGCGGCAGCACCTCCAGGCCGGCGTTGAGCACCCGCTTGCGCAGCTGCTCGAGCACCTCTTCGCTCTCGACGCTGTAGCCCACGGCCACGGTCCAGCCGTTCTCGCGCTCCGGCGCGTTGATCAGCTCGATCGAGTGGTGCTCGATGTCGGCGCGCAGGTACGCGTACTCGTCGGTGCGCTGCTCGAGCTGCAGCCCGACGTGGTACTCGAGGAAGTCGATCGTCGCCTGCATGTCGGGCACCTCGATGCGGGCGTACTCCATGCCGTACGGCCCGCGCGGCCGCTCGCTCTTCGTCATCTGCTGTGCCCTTCTGGCGGCGGCCTCCGGCCGTTCGGTGTACTCGTAAGCCGTGATCGCCTGCTGGGCGATCACCGGTCGCCACGTCTGGCGCACGAAGCTCTCGTGCGAATCGCTCTGCAGGTAGCCGAGCAGGTCGTCGCCGGTGGCGAACTCGACGGACATGGTGTGCGTGAAGGTCGTGTCCCGGGTGCTGATGTTCTGGCCCATCGACCAGTTCCGCATCGCCGGGTAGCGGTCCGGGAACGTCGCGAGCGTCGCGAGCACCGACTCGCGGACCTCGGCGGGGACCTCGTCCTTGAACCGGAAGGAAAGCGTGTGCCTGATCATGGCGTCCCTAAAGAATGAAGCTGAGGCGCGCACCGGCCGGCAGCGCCTCATGCGTGAGGATGGACCGGCGCAGCCAGAAACGCAGTCCATCGTCCGTGGGCAGCAGGAGGTGCTCGTAGCGCCCGACGTAGGTGTCGAACTGCCCGTCACGCGCGCGGTGCACCACGAACGACGCGGTCACCCGAAGCTTGTCCTCGTGCGCGAAGGCGCGCACGTTCGAGATGAGCCGGTGCGTGCGCGAGTGCGGGTTCTCGGCGTGCGCCTTGCGCGACTTGAGCCGCTTGACCCTGGCCAGCAGCAGATCGTAGTCGTCGTCGACGAACGAACCGGACTCGTGCAACGACCAGCCCGCGTAGTCGGTGGTCGGGATCTCGTAGCGGGCACCCTGCGCGAACAGCGCCAGCCAGTCGTCGTAGCGCCAGGCGTCCAGGATGTCGGCCTCCTCGTAGAGGAAGTCCTCCACCTGCGCCCGGCTCAGCGCGTGACCGGCCACGGTCACCACGCCGTATTCGCCTACGGCTGTCATCGCACGTCCCGTCCTTCCAGGAAACTCGCCGGCCGCTTGCCATCGACCCGCAGCCCGTTGTCGATACCGACGGCGCTGACCCAGTGCCGCCAGAACCCCCGCATCGCGCCTTCGTCAATCGATCTGCCCTGCACGCCCTTCACCTCGTCGACCATGCCGCGGGACATGTCGCTGAAGTCCAGTTCGCCGCGCCGTTCGTTGGCGGTGGCCTCGATGCCACGCTGCACCGCCTCGTACGCCTCGATGTCATCGGGCGTCGCCAGGCCACCGGGGCCGACGAAACTGACGACCGTCTTCATCCGCAGCGCGCGGGAGGCCGGGTCCTCGACGCGGGGCACGAGCTGCCAGGCGCGCACGTCGGTCTGAGCGGCGCTGACCGGTTCGAGCTGGCGGATGGACAGCCCCTCGATGTCGAACAGGAGCAGGTTGGGGAACACGAACAGGATGTGGCTCTCGTCGGCCACGTAGTGCGCGCGCTGCTCCCCGAGCCGCTCGGTCATCTCCTTGCGGTGGGCCGCGGTGCGCGCGCGCTCGTCCTCGCCGAAGCGCGGCTCCCAGATCATGCTGATCCGCCCGCCGTGCCCGGTCAGCACGAGCAGCGAGTGGCCGTTGCCGAGGTTGTAGGCGTACTGGTCGTCGTCGGTGACCGCGAACCCGTTCTCGCGCAGGTATCCGACGAACGTGTTGTGCGTGGGCGAGAAGTGGTAGCCGTCCATCGCGTTCTCCACCGCGAGCTTCCAGTTGCCCCGCACGCTGTACAGCTGTACGCCGGGAAGCGTCGTCATGCCACTGACGTGCTGCTGCTCGATCATGGTCATGTAGTCGGCCGCATCGCCGAGATGCTCCAGCAGCGGCGGCACGTCCGGGTTGAAGGACACGAAGACGTAACCCTCGTGCGTCTCCAGGCGCGGCACGGCCCGCAGCTTCATGCTCTCGCGCAGGCCCTCACTGCCCTCGTACGCCGAGTCGTCCGGGATCGCGGCGACGTCACCGTTGTTGCGGAACGTCCACGCGTGGTAGAAGCACTGGAACAGCTTGCTGGAACCTGTCGTCTCGCGGCACAGCACGGTGCCACGATGCGGGCACGAGTTCAGCCAGGCGCGCACCTCGCCGTCGGTGTCCCGGCAGAAGATCAACGGCCGCCCGGCGAGTGTGCGTACGATGAAGTCGTTCGGCTTGGCGATCTCGGTCTCGTGCCCGAGATACAGCCAGTTCTGCAGCCAGACGTTGTCCCGTTCGCGGTCGAAGATCTCCGATGAGCGGTACGCCTCTCGGTTCACCCGGAACGTCAGCCGGTCCCAATCCTCGACGATCATCGGCATGCCTGCTCCGTCGCGACCCGCCTGCGGCATGGAGATCCGCTCCTTCGCTCGTTCAGATTATCATGCATCATGAGATGCCATCTCACAATGCGCTAAGACTGTCCCAGCCGGCGAGGGGTGTCAAGACTAGCCCGCAAGTGCGCGGAGGTGTTGACGACGCAAGGTCCGCTTGCCATCATGGCGTCTCGCAATGAAAAACGGCATCTCGTCATGTGATAACCGAGAGCGGAGGCTCCGACCATGCCGTACGTCATCACCTCGTCCTGCGTCGACGTCATGGACAAGTCCTGCATCGAGGAGTGCCCCGTCGACTGCATCTACGAGGGCGACCGGATGATGTATATCCAGCCCGACGAGTGCGTCGAGTGCGGCCGCTGCGAGCCGGTCTGCCCGGAGGTATCGATCTTCCACCACGAGGACCTGCCCGAACCGGTCCGGCAGTTCGAGCGGATCAACGCGGAGTTCTTCACCGAGCTCGGCTCGCCAGGCGGAGCGCGCAAGGTCGGCCGGACCGGCGCCGACCACCCGGACGTGGCCTCATGACCGAGCATGAGGTCGACCTGCTCATCGTGGGCGCCGGGCCGACGGGACTGTACGCCACCTACTACGCCGGCTTTCGCGGGCTGAAGGTCGCGCTGCTCGACGCACTGCCCGAGGTGGGCGGCCAGATCGCGGCGCTGTACCCGGAGAAGGCGATCTACGACGTGGCCGGCTTCCCCGCGGTGCGTGGCCAGGACCTGGTGGACGCCTTGTACGCCCAGGCGGCGCAGGCGGATCCGCTCCTGCTGCTCGGCAGCAGCGCCGTCTCGGTGCGCGAACACGACGAGGGTGTGGACGTCACGACCGACACCGGTGACGTGGTGCGCGCGAAGGCGTTGCTCATCACCGCCGGCATCGGCAACTTCACTCCCCGAGAGCTTCCCGTCGGCTCCGAGTACGCCGGTCGCGGTCTGCGCTACTTCGTCCCACGGCTCGACGAGCTCGCCGGCCTCGACATCGTCGTCGTCGGCGGCGGGGACTCGGCACTGGACTGGGCACTCGGCCTGGAGCCGATCGCCCGCAGCGTCACGCTGGTGCACCGCCGGGCACAGTTCCGGGCGCACGAGCGCAGCGTCGAGCAGTTGCACGCCTCATCCGTGCGCGTGCTCACACCGTACGAGGTGCACAAGATCAGTGGCGAGGTCGCGGTCGAGGAGGTCGTCGTGACGACGCGCGCCGGCGATCAGCAGGTGCTGCCCGCGCAGGCGGTCGTCGCCGCACTCGGGTTCATCGCCGACCTCGGGCCGATCGAGGGATGGGGGCTGCAACTGCGGCGCCGGCACATCCTCGTCGACCGCACCATGCGCACGAACCTCTCCCGCGTCTTCGCGGCCGGCGACATCGCCGACTACGACGGCAAGGTCAAGCTGATCTCCATCGGCTTCGGTGAGGCCGCGCTCGCGGTCAACCACATCACCACCGTTGTCCGGCCGGGTTCGTCGGCCACTCCCGGCCATTCCTCGGACCTGTGATGCTGTGGTGACCAACACCCGATCGCCGTGCTGCGTCAGCGCCTGCATGACGTACAACTGCTAGGCTACGAGCACCAAAAACGCTGCCCACACAAAGAACGGGCCCACGAAAAACGGCGCTGCCCACAAGAACGGCGCTGCGGAGGCTGAACTCCGGCTCCCGGGTCGTCGTGGTTGCTCGCGGGCCGTCGCGTCAGATCGCTTGTCGACGACCGACTGCTAGCGCTGCATCATGAAGACCATCGACGCGACTCTGGGAGCGGGACCGCGCCGCGCACGACCACCCATGCGAGAACGATCCCCGGATGATGTACGTGTATATAGTACTCCAGCACGCCGATCGCCAGGTGTCTGATGCCCGAATCGAGGACCGATGAGCCCGAGAACGACACAAGAGTCGGAATCCTCGGAGTCCACTGCGGCACCGACGATTCAGACGGTGCAGCGTGCGGCCATTGTTCTGAGCTCCTTCACCGTCAGCAAGCCGTATCTGAGCCTGAATGAGATCACCAGCCAGCTGGGCGCGAGCAAGGCGACGGCGCACCGCTACACCAAGGCCCTGCGGGCGGCCAATCTCCTGCGCTACGACGAGCGCACCGCGCTGTACTCGCTCGGACCGCAGGTATTGACGCTCGCCGGGGCGGCTCGCGCCGGGCTGCCGATCGTCGACGCGGCCGAGCCGTACATGGACCAGCTGGTGAAGACGGTCGACGAAACCGTCGTGCTCAGCGTGTGGGATGGCGAAACGGCGACGGTCGTACGCTCGGCCGACAACACCGACCACATCATACGGATCGGTGTCCGATCCGGTGCGCGGCTCGATCTGACGAATTCCGCCCAAGGCCGGGTGTTCTGCACCTTCCTGCCTCGGGATCAGGTGCCCGGCCTGAGCAAGCACCTGCGTCGTTCCCCGGGGCTGGAGCAGGAGCTCGAGGCCATCCGCAAGCACGGGCTGTCGCTGAACTCGCCGGACATCAATGGCGTGCGGACCATCGCCGCGCCGATCTTCGAAGGTTCGTCGATCGTCGCCGCGATGGCCATCGTGGGCACGACGGTGAGCGTCTCGACCGACATCGACTCCCCTCAGGCACAGGCGCTGCTCGAGACGACCCGCGCCCTGTCCCAGCGGCTCGGCAACCCCGAATAACCTTTCTCGACCAACTCGGACCAATACTGGTCCAATGCTGCTCCGAGGGCTCGGTGGCGTGCGATGAACACGCGATTGAGCGAGGACGTGCGGGGGCCGGAGCATGCCCTGCCCGGTCCCACGGCTAGCAACGCCTGCCCAAGTCAAGACCGGGCGCATCCCCGACCTCACCGTTCCCAACATGCAGGAACCTGGGCGGCCGACGCCGACCCTCTTCGGCGCTTACGGAGAGTGGATGCACACACCGCCGCCGTCGTGGGACGAAGTGGCCTGGCTGGGCAAGGAGTGGGGCGGGCGCTCCGGCATCGACTCCGCGCTCATGAGCCTGTGCCTCGCTTCCGTTCACGACCTGACACCCGATGACGTTCTCACGCCCGACGGCTTCGCCGCCGTCCTCGGAGGAGCCCGATGACTTCGACGCTAAAGCCCACCCAGCAGCTTGACCGCGTGGTCATCCGCATCGCCGGCGACTCCGGCGACGGGATGCAGCTCACCGGAGACCGCTTCACCCAGGAGACGGCGGTCTTCGGCAACGACCTGTCGACGTTGCCGAACTTCCCGGCGGAGATCCGCGCGCCGCAGGGGACCCTGGCCGGCGTCTCGTCGTTCCAGCTGCACTTCGCCGACCACGACATCCTCACCCCGGGCGACCGGCCGGACGTCCTCGTCGCGATGAACCCCGCGGCGCTCAAGGCCAACCTGGGTGACGTGCCGAAGGGCGGCACGCTGATCATCGATGCCCACGACTTCACCCAGCGAGCGCTGGCCCGCATCGGTTGGGCGTCGAACCCCCTTGAGGACGGCACGCTGGACGGCTACACCGTGCACTCGGTCGACTTCACCCAGCTGACCCTGGACGCCCTCGCCGGCAGCGAACTGTCCCGCAAGGACGCGGGCCGGTCGAAGAACATGTTCGCCCTGGGGCTGCTGTCGTGGATGTACTCCCGCCCCACGGAGGGAACGCTGAACTTCATCCGGCAGAAGTTCGCGAGCAGGCCGGCGATCGCCGAGGCGAACATCACCGCGTTCAAGGCGGGGTGGAACTACGGCGAGACGACCGAGACGTTCGCCGTCGCCTACGAGATCAAGCCCGCGACGCTGCCGGCCGGCACGTACCGCAACATCTCCGGCAACCTGGCGCTGTCCTACGGCCTGATCGCCGCGGCGCGCCGGGCCGGGTTGCCGATGTACCTGGGCGCCTACCCGATCACGCCGGCGTCGGACATCCTGCACGAACTGAGCAAGCACAAGCGGTTCGGCATCCGCACCTTCCAGGCCGAGGACGAGATCGCCGGCATCGGCGCGGCGCTCGGCGCCTCCTTCGGCGGGGCGCTGGCGGTCACCACCTCGTCCGGGCCGGGCATCGCCCTCAAGGCCGAGACCATCGGCCTGGCAGTGTCGCTGGAGCTGCCGCTGGTGGTCGTCGACGTGCAGCGCGGCGGCCCGTCCACCGGCCTGCCGACCAAGACCGAGCAGTCGGACCTGCTGCAGGCGATGTACGGCCGCAACGGTGAGGCGCCGGTGCCGGTCGTGGCCGCCCAGTCCCCGGGAGACTGCTTCTACGCCGCGCTCGAGGCGGCACGGATCGCGCTGACCTACCGCACCCCGGTGTTCCTGCTCACCGACGGTTACCTCGCCAACGGCTCCGAACCGTGGCAGGTGCCCACGCTGGCGGACCTGCCGGACCTGACCGTCGAGTTCGCCACCGAGCCCAACGGTCCGGACGGCACGTTCCTGCCGTACCTGCGCGACCCGCAGACGCTGGCCCGGCCGTGGGCGGTGCCCGGCACCCCGGGGCTCGAGCACCGGGTCGGTGGCATCGAGAAGGCGGACAAGACCGGCAACATCAGCTACGACCCGGACAACCACGACTTCATGGTCCGGACCCGGCAGGCGAAGGTCGACGCGGTCGCGGCCTCCCTGCCGCCGCTGGTCGTCGACGACCCGACCGGCGACGCCCAGGTGCTGGTGCTCGGGTGGGGCTCCACCTACGGCCCGATCGGCGCGGCCTGCCGGCAGGTCCGCGCGAGCGGCCTGCCGGTCGCGCAGCTCCACCTGCGCCACCTCAACCCGTTCCCGGCCGACCTCGGCGCGATCCTGGCCCGCTACGACAAGGTCGTGATCCCCGAGATGAACCTGGGCCAGCTCGCCACCCTCATCCGTGCGCGCTTCCTCGTCGACGCGATCAGCGTCACCCAGATCCGTGGCCTGCCGTTCAAGGCCGACGAACTCGCCGACACGTTCCAGAAAGTGATCTCGAATGGCTGACACAGCCCACGGCCCGCGCCCGAGTGGCCCTTCGCTGGGTCTGAAGCCGAAGGACTTCAAGACCGACCAGGAGGTCCGCTGGTGCCCCGGCTGCGGTGACTACGCGATCCTCGCGGCCGTGCAGGGCTTCATGCCGGAGCTCGGCATCCCGCGCGAGGACATCGTGTTCGTGTCCGGCATCGGCTGCTCCAGCCGGTTCCCGTACTACATGAACACCTACGGCATGCACTCCATCCATGGGCGCGCTCCGGCGATCGCCACGGGCCTGTCCACGTCCCGCACCGACCTGTCGGTGTGGGTCGTCACCGGTGACGGCGACGCGCTATCGATCGGCGGCAACCACCTCATCCACGCGCTGCGCCGCAACGTCAACCTCAAGATCCTGCTGTTCAACAACCGGATCTACGGGCTGACCAAGGGGCAGTACTCCCCCACCAGCGAGATCGGCAAGATCACCAAGTCGACGCCGATGGGGTCGCTGGACAACCCGTTCAACCCCGTCTCCGTCGCCCTCGGCGCGGAGGCCACGTTCGTCGCGCGCACCCTCGACAGCGACCGCAAGCACCTGCAGTCGGTGCTGCGCGCCGCCGCCGAGCACTCCGGCACGGCGCTGGTCGAGATCTACCAGAACTGCAACATCTTCAACGACGGCGCGTTCGACCTGCTCAAGGACGCCGAGACCCGCGACGACTGGACCATCCGCCTCGAGCACGGGCAACCGCTGCGCTTCGGCAAGGACGGCGAGAAGGCCGTGGTCTGGGGCGAGCACGGCACGCTCGCGATCGAGCACGACGTCGCCGCCGACGATCCACGGGTCGTCGTGCACGACGCCCACGCCGACAACCCCTCGTTCGCCTTCGCCCTGTCCCGGCTGTCGCTCGACTCCCGCTACACCCCGATGGGCGTGTTCCGCTCCGTCGAGCGCCCCACCTACGACCAGGCCATGGCCGCCCAGATGGAGGCCGCGGCGGCGAAGGCGCCCGGCGACGACGACGCGCTGCAGAAGCTGCTGCTCGGCAGCGACACCTGGGCCATCGCCTGACCGTCCGCACAACGTCGAGCGCTGCCGACCGGTTCGCCGGTCGGCAGCGCTCGAGCTTTTTATGCGTTTGGCTCCGCGCACATGTGCGAGGTTCCGTGCCGCGGATCGGGTCAGTCGCGCTCGCGCAGGACCTCGTCCAGCTCCAGCTTGGCGAGCAGATCCGCCCGCGGCGGAACGAAGAAGTCGATGTTCACGCAGGGACCCTCGGTGGGCTCCACGTAGTGCTCGGCGCCGCGCGGCACGAGCAGGAACGACCCGGCCCGCATGTCGTTCGCCACGCCGTCGACGTAGTAGTTGCACCGGCCGGACTCGATGTAGACGAGCTGGTCGAAGTCGGCGTGTGAGTGGGGGTTGACCTCCATGCCCACCTCCAGCTCGTGGTGCCCGATCAGCACCTCGTCGGTGGCGAAGATGCGCCGCCGCACGCCGGGCCGGATCTCCCGCTGGGGTATGTCGGCCCAGTTGATCACCTTGCCGAACAGGGCGGGATTCAGTGGCGACATCGGGCTTCCTCCTCGATGAGCTCGGCGGCCCCTGGCCGCCCATGATGACGTTGCCGGCCGCGTCGGGCGACGGCGGTTGCCGTCGCCCGCATGGCGTCAGAGGTCGAGGACCAGCCGCTGTGACTGGGCGCGGCTGATGCAGATCATCATCGTCGCGCCGGCCTCGCGCTCGTCCTTCGTCAGCACCTCGTCCCGGTGATCGGGCGTGCCGGCCAGCACGCGGGTCTCGCAGGATCCGCAGAAGCCCTTCTCGCAGTCGTAGGCGAGTCCGGGCACCGCACCGCGCACGACGTCGATCAGCCGTTTGTCGACGGGGACGTCGAGCACGACGCCCGACCTGGCCAGCTCCACCTGGAACGGCGTGTTGTCCTCGGTGGAGGCGATCCTCGCCTCCTGTTCGTCGCTGGCGGCGAACCGCTCGACGTGCAGCTGATCCCGCACGCCGAGTTCGTCGCACAGTTGCTGCACCGCGGTGATCATCGCGCTAGGGCCGCAGCAGTAGATCGCTGTCCCCGGCGCGCATTCCTGGATCGCCGTACGGAAGTCGGGAAGCCCGTGCTGGTCCTGGGCGACGAGGGCACGCTGGGCCTCGGGCAGGGTCTCCAGCTCCGCGCGGAACGCCATGGAACTGTGCGTCCGGCCTCCGTAGACGAGCTTCAGGTTCTTGCCACGGTGCGTCAGCGAGCGCGTCATGGCGAGGATCGGGGTGATACCGATGCCCCCGGCGAGCAGGAGGTAGTCCTCGGCCTCGACGAGCGGGAAGTGGTTGCGCGGTCCGCGGACCGTCAGCGTCCGCCCCGGTGTCGCGATCTCGTGGAACTCGGCCGATCCGCCTCGGCCCGCCTCCTCGTGCAGCACCGCGATCTCGTAGGTCTGCCGGTCCGCGGGGGTGCCACACAGCGAGTACTGCCGTAGCCGCCCGGACGGCAACCTGATCTCAAGGTGCGCGCCGGGCTGCCAGGCGGGCAGGTCGGCGCCGTCGACTGACCGCATCGCCACCTTGATCACGCGATCGGCCACGCTCTGCACGGCCTCGAGCACCACGTCGAACGTCCCCGCCTGACGTGGCGCGGCGGACGTGACCGTGGCGGCTGCGGCACCGGCGCGCGATCCCGGGGTGAACTCCGCCGGGATGACGTCCCAGCCCATGTGGTTGCCGCGCGACGGGTAGCCGACGAGCTCGTCGCGGTTCACGCGGTAGTCGGGGATCCGGGTGAGGATCTGGTAGATCATCTCCTGGAACATCGCGCGCGCGAGGTGCGCGCCCGGGCACCGGTGCGTGCCGGTACCGAACGCCAGATGCCTGCTGGCGTCCCGATCGAGCTGGACCTGCTCCGGGTTGGTGAACACCGCCGGGTCGTGGTTCGCGGCGAACCACGGCACCAGGATCCGCTCGCCGGCCTTGATCGGGCAGCCGCCGAGCTCCGTGTCCGCGGTGACCGTGCGGGCCATCGCCGTCACCGGACCGTACCGGCGCAGAAACTCGTCCGTCCCGTCGATCAGCAGGTCGGGAGCGTCGATGAGCTGCTGGCGCATGTCCCGGTGCTCATCGAGGTGAACGAGCACCGAGCCGGTCAGCGAGGTCGTCGTGTCGACCCCGCCGGAGACCGCGATGCCGATCACGGAGAGCAGTTCGGCATCGGTGAACTCGGACCCGTCCGCCTTGCGCTGCGCGACCAGCACGCTGATGGCGTCGTCCTGCGGGTTCGCGCGGCGCTCGGTGATGAGCTCGGCGATGCGCTGCTCCATGTAGATGACGCCCTCGATCGCCTTCGCCGCTCGCTCGCTGCCCGGCTCCGACGTGAACACATCGTGGATCGGGCGGCCGATGCGCACCCAGTCCTCTTCCGGGAATCCGAGCCAGTCGAGCGTGACGGCACTGGGCAGCGGATTCGTCAGCTCACGGACGAGGTCGGCGCTACCCTTCTCGATGAACCCGTCCACGATGCGCGTCGCGTGCCGGGCGATCATCGGCCGAAGCTCGTCCACCGCGGCGGGCGACAGGATCAGGTCGAGGAGGCGGCGATACTCCAGCGTGTCCGGCGGGTCCATCTCAAGCGGATACTGGAGGTGCTCGCCGAACGGACCGCTCGGGATCACGATCGCGGTTCCGCTGAGATTGCCCGCCGCGCGGGTCGACGAGAACAGCGCGTCGTTTCGGGCTACCTGGAAGACGTCGGCGTATCGGGCGAGGTAGACGTAACCCGACTCATGGGCCGTGGATCTGCCGACGGGGCACTTCTGACGAAAATCCGCGTAGTAACCAACGATGTCATCGCGACATTCGGGTGAGTGGTGATCGAACATCTCATCTGCTGGCATGACCTGTCCTTGGTGTGCATGGCCGCCATTTCAAACCGCGGGAGCAACGTAACAGCGTCTCACTTGACGAGTCAACGTCTCGCATTGCGAAGCGCGGGATGCTGGCTTAGTGTCTGTTCGGCACCCCCTGCGCGGCACGGCCACAGGGCCGCTCGCGGTGACCACCGACCATCCGGCTGACGTCAGCGACGGAACCGGCGACGAGGATAGGGCTACCAATGCGAACCAAAGGCGCAATCATACGCAATGCACCCGGCCCTTACGAGGTGGTCGACCTCGAGGTCGAGGATCCGCGTGAGGGAGAGATCCAGGTCAGGATGGTTGCGGCGGGCTTGTGCCACTCCGATGACCACGTCGCCGTCGGCGACTCCCCCGTCGCCATCTACCCCTTTGCCGTTGGCCACGAGGGAGCCGGCATCGTCACCAAGGTCGGCCCCGGCACGACCGGTCTGAGCGAGGGCGACCACGTCGTGCTGTCCTTCCTCCCCGCGTGCGGACGCTGCCGGTGGTGCTCCTCGGGCATGCAGAACCTGTGCGACGACGGCGCGCTGGTGTGGATGCCACCTGTCACTCCGCGCCTGCGCATGGCCGACTCGGGCGCGCCGGTCGGACAGATGTGCGGTGTCTCCACGTTCGTCGAGACGACGACCGTCTCCGCGCGCTCCGCGGTCAAGGTCCCGAAGGACATTCCGCTCGACAAGGCGTGCCTGGTCGGTTGCGGCGTGGCCACCGGCTGGGGTGCCGCGGTCAACTCCGCACAGGTTCGTCCCGGCCACGTCGTCATCGTGATGGGGATCGGCGGCATCGGGATCAACGCCGTCCAGGGAGCCGTCCACGCGGGAGCGACGACGGTCATCGCGGTCGACCCGGTCGAGTTCAAGCGCGAGCAGGCGAAGCGGTTCGGCGCCACGCACGCTTTCGCGACCATGGACGAGGCCACCGAGCTCGCCCGGCAGTTCAGCAACGGTCAGGGTGCGGACTCGGCCATCGTGACGGTGGGCGTCGTGCGCTCCGAGCACGTCGGCCAAGCCTTCTCCGCCATCCGTAAGGGCGGCACGGCCGTGGTCACGGGCCTCGGCAACAACGCCGACACCGGGATTCCCGTCAACCTCGCCGAGCTCACCCTGTATCAGAAGCGGCTGCAGGGCTCGCTGTTCGGCGAGTGCAACCCGGCGTGGGACATCCTGAACCTGCTCAACATGTACCGGGCCGGTTCGCTTCGCCTCGACGAGATCATCACCAGGACGTACCGGCTCGACGAGATCGGTCAGGGCTACAAGGACATGCACGCCGGCGTCAACCTTCGCGGCGTCATCCTGTTCGACTAGGCCCCGGGAGATCGCAGCGCCCGCGCCGGCAGCCCATGTGGCTGCCGGCGCGTTTTCGACCCACCGATGCCATGCCGAAGCGAGCGGGAGGCGACCCGATGGTCAAGCCTCCCGCTCGCTTCTCGTTGCTCGCTATCGGGATGGGGCGAAGGGCTGGCCGAGGGCCAAGGGTTGGTGCAGTCGCCTGCCCAGCAGCGCCAGCGAGATCACCGCAAGCAGGTACGGTGCGGCGACGAGCAGCTGCGGTGACGGCGTGATGCCGATCGCGGGCAGCGCGAGCGGCAGCCCCTCGGCGACGCCGAACAGGACACAGGCCGCGACCACGCCCCGCAGCGTCCAGCCGCCGAAGATCACCGCGGCGATGACGATGTACCCGCGCCCGGCTGTCATGCCGGAGGTGAAGGAGCTCGACTGGAACACCGACAGGAAGGCTCCACCGGCGCCCGCGCACAGGCCGCAGAACAACAGCGCCTGACGCCGCCGGGCATTCACCTTGATACCGGTCAGGTCGCTCGCGACCGGATCGTCGCCGGCCCCGCGAATCTCCAGGCCCCACCGGGTACGCCAGGCGGCCCAGATCGCGATGATCAGCAGTGGAATGACGTAGACGACCCACGGCTGGTCGAAGAGCGGCTTGCCGACGACGGGGATGTCCGCCAATCCGGGGATGCCCAGACTCGTCACCCTCGGGATGTCGAACGCCGTCGTCGTCAGCAGATAGTTCGTCACGCCCAGCACCAGGACGTTGAGGGACAGACCGACGACATAGGTGTTGAGCTGCAGCCGATGGCTCAGGTTGCCGTGGATGACGGCAACCACCGCGCCGGCCACGATGCCGAACAGGAGACCGACCAGCGGCGAACCCGACGCCGAGGCGCCGTACGCACCGAAGAACGCCGCGGAGAGCATCATTCCCTCGACGGAGAGGTTGAAGGCTCCCGCACGCTGGGCGACGTACTCCCCCAGGCCCGCGAACAGCAGCGGCACCGCGAGCGGCACCGACACGGCCAGAACCGTCTGGATGTCAACCGCGACACTCATGCCGTCACCTGCGCGGCTCGACGCTGCCGGCGCCGTCGCAGAGCGACGAGCACGACGGGGGGACACAGAAGCGCGACCACGATCGACGCGGTCATGACGTTGACGATGTCGACCGGCACGTTGTCGCTGCCGAGGAGACCGCCACCCGCGATCATGGCGCCGAAGACGACCGCGAGGACGGCGCTGACACCGGTCTTCGTTCGCGCCGCCAATGCGATGAGCAACCCGTTCCATCCAATGCTGCTAGCGGTACCCGGGTGGAGCTGGAAACTCTGGCCGAGCAGGATCACCGCGCCCGCGGCGCCGGCGAAGGCCCCGGACGCGGCAACGGCCAGCGAGCCGATGCGGGATTCACTGACGCCGATCGTGTGTGCGACGACCGGGCTGTGGCCCAGAATCCGCAGCCGGTAGCCAAGCAGTGTCGAGCGCAGCACCCAGGCGACGACGATCGCCGCGACGACGGCGATCACGAAGCCGCTGGGGATGTCGAGACCGAACAGGTGCGGCGTGGGAAGTCTCGAACCGGCCGGCACCGTGGGTGACTGGGACGCTGTGCCCGCCCCCAGCACGCCTTCCCCGTCGTCGTGCAACGGTCCGGAGCCACTGATCAGCCACACCATGAGCTGCTCGGCGAGAAAGACGAACAGCAGCGAGCTCACGACGATGTTGACGCCCCGGGTGAACTTGAGCAGCGCGACCAGCGCGGCCCACAGCCCTCCCGCCACCGCCGCCGCCACGAACGCCAGCGGGATGACCACGATCCCCGGCCCGTCGATGTTGAAGACGACGAATCCGGCGCCGACCGCCCCGAGCGTGACCTGACCCTCCTGGCCGATGTTGAACTGGCCCGCTTGCATGCAGATCACCGTTCCCACGGCGACGAGCAGCAGCGGAGCGGCGAAGGAGAGCGTGTAGCTGATCGACATCGCGTTGCCGAAGCTGCCCTCGAACAGATTGCCGAGGACCACCGTTGGCGAGTGCCCTGTCGACCAGGCCAGGATCAGCCCGACCGCCAGGCCGACGGCGAGGAACAGGGCGAACATGCCGACCTGTCGCGCCGCCGGCCCGGAATTGCTACGAAGCGCGGCGGCCAGTTCGCCGCCGAGGCCACCCGGGCGAATTCCGGTGTCGGAGGACTGACCGGCGGGCGACGATTCCTTGGTCTTCTCCGGCAGTTCGAGCCCACTCACGCGTGCACACCACCCATCAGCAAGCCCAGTTTCTCGGAGTCGGCTTCGGCGCGGGGGGTTTCGCCCCGGACCTTGCCCCGGTACATGACCGCGATGCGATCCGACACCTGCATGATCTCGTTGAGATCCGTCGAGATCAGCACGACCGCGACGCCGGCGTTCGCGGCCGCGCGAATCCGCTCGTGCATGTACGCGATCGCACCGACGTCCAGCCCGCGCGTCGGTTGCGCCAGCACGAGCACGCTCGGGTCCGTCGAGAGCTCGCGCGCGAGCACGACCTTCTGCTGATTCCCGCCGGACAACGACCGCATCGGCTGGTCCAGTGAGGCGACAGCGATCTGGAACTCGTCGACCAGTCGCTCGGCGAGGGCAAGCACCCGGCGGCGTGACACCACACCGCGTCGCGCGAGCGAGCCGAGCGCGGCGAACGCGATGTTGTCCGCCACCGACATGTCCAGGACACAACCGGACTCACGCCGGTCCTCGGGCACCACGGCGACGCCCGCCGATCTCATCGCGCCCGGCTTGTTCACCCGGATGTTCGTGCCACGCACGCGCACCCGTCCGGTGTGCAGGGACAACGCGCCAGAAAGGAGCGAGGCCAGCCACTTCTGGCCGTTGCCCTCCACGCCGGCGACGCCCAGCACCTCGCCGCCGCGCACGTGCAGGCCGAGCGCGTCCAGCGCGCGGCGCCCGCCGGCGAGGAACGCCGTCGCCTCTTCGATCTCCAGAGCGGGCGGGCGTCCGGGTTTCCCCGTCGCCGTCCCGGTCGCGACCGGCGCCGGGGTGACCTGCGCGTCGGCACCGATGGCGGTGGCGACGTCCGGCTCGTTGCGCAGGTCGTGACCGATCATGTGCCGCGCGAGCACGGCCACGGACGTCTCCGACGGCGCGAGCCGGGACACCACCCGCCCGTTGCGCATGATCGTCGCCTGGTGTGCGACCGACCGGATCTCGGCGAGGTTGTGACTGATGAGGATGACCGAGCAGTCCGCTGAGTCGACGACCTGAGCGAGCATCGAGAACAGCGCCTGCGACTCGCGCTCGGTGAGCACGGCGGTCGGCTCGTCCAGGATGAGCAGTTTCGGGTGGTCGATGAGGCACTTGACGATCTCGACGCGCTGCTGCTCGCCGACCGTGAGGTCGCCGACGCGCTTCGACGCCGACACTTCCAGCCCGTAGCGCGCACTCGTCTCGTTGACCAGCGCCGTGATCCGATCCGGTTGGACGCGGCCTTTCGTGGTGATCGCGATGTTCTCCCAGACCGACAGCGTCGGGATGAGGCTGTAGTGCTGATGCACCATCCCGATGCCCTGCGCTCGCGCGTCGTTGGGATCACGGACCGTCACGGGCCTTCCCGTCACCTCGATGACACCGCGATCGGGCCGGACCAGCCCGAGGAGGATGTTCATCAAGGTCGACTTGCCCGCGCCGTTCTGGCCGAGCAAGCCATGGATCTCTCCGGGAGCGACGCTGAGGTCGACGTCGTCGCAGGCGGCGCGGCCGTTGAAGTACTTGGTGACACCGGCCATCCGAAGCATCGGATGGCCGGTCACCATGCTGGACCCATTCGGGTTGGCCATGGTCATTCGCAGGTCAGCCGGTGGCCAGCTTCAACGGATCGATCGTTCCGTTGTTGATGTCGGTCTGTGCCTGCTTGATCGCCGCGTCGATCGCGGCCCCATCGCCGCCGGCCGACGAGCACGTGCGCACGGCCGGAACCGGATCGACACCCAGGCGCCAGTTGCGGGTCCCGCCCAGCGGCAGCTTCCCGTTCGCGAAGTCGTCGAGCAGCGGGGACAGGTAGTAGCCGGGTGCGAAGATCACGGAGGCGACGAACGCCGGCGAGGTCGAGTCGCAGAAGTCGATCGGCGACCCGATCACCGGGATCTTCGCGTCGTTCGCCTTCTTGGCGATCGCGACGGTCGGGGCGCCGAAGTACGGATACACGAGGCCGACGCCCTGCGACTGCTGCGCGGCGAACGCCTCGACGGCCTTGCCGACGTCGATCTGGTCACCCGTGTACGTCTCGATCACCTTCGCGTCGGGTACCTGGGACAGGATGCCCTTCTTGAAGACCGCGCCGATGGTCGTGTTGAACGGGGCCGCCAAGCCCGAGATGAAGCCGGCCTTGTTGATGTTCTTGTTCTTCATGTAGACGCCTGCGGCCACGCCGGAGACGTAGGCGTAGCTCAGACCGACGTCGTAGGACTGGGTGAAGGTCGCGTCCTGCTTGGGCGAGCCGTATCCGCCCTGCAGATAGAAGAACGTGTCCTTGCAGATCGGCTCCTTGGCGGCGTTGACCGCCTGGGCCAGCTGGGCGTCGCCGATGATGACCATGTCGACGCGCTGACGGCAGAGGTTCTCGGCGGTGCTCAGCGCCTGCGTCAGGGGTACGAGCCCCTGCACCGACACCTTCCAGCCGTACTTCTTCCCGGCGTACTGCGCCGCGTCGGCGACACTCTGGTAGTAGGTCCCGTCGCCGGTGTCGCCGGACGTGATGACGCCGATCGACACCTTCCCGTCCTTGTTCATGTCCGGCTGGTTGGCCGGGATGGAGGTCTTTCCCTCCCACTCGGGTGCCGTCGCGGTGCCTGGGCTGCCGACGCTCGGGCCCTTCGCCACGGCGAACGGGTCGGGACCCGGCGCGCCGCTCGACGCGCTCGGCGAACCGGACGTACCGCCACCACCGCCACTTGAGCCGCAGGCCGTCATCGTGAGCGCTAGGACCACGGCAGATGCGCAGAGCGCAGCCAACCTGTGATTTCGCATCATGCACCCGTTCCTTTTCGTGTGGGGTATCCGGCTTCGTATGGGGTGTCCGGCTCCGGACCTGTCCGCCTCGGCGAGGTCGCCGTGCGCCAGGTGTCAGTCACGTATCGCGGCCAGTTCGGCGACGCTGTCGCCCAGGTCGATTGCGGTCCTGTGCCAGCGCCGGCGACTGAAGTCTCAGGCTGGCGAAACGTAACACCGGCCATCCCGTCATGCAATACGGTTCGTTGCTATACGAGATACTCGGACGACCGACCAGAGTCCATCGGCCGCCCCATGCGGGCGGTACGCCCGGTTTGCTAAGATTTTCCGGTCACCGCGGCGCGAACCTGCGGCAGCGGGCGCTCGGTTGTTACGTATTACGAGAGAGCATCTTGACTGGTGGGATGCACTCGCCGATGATCCCTACGTGACCACGATTGACGCAGTGATCGATCAGCCAGGCACGCTCATCGATGGAAAGTGGACGGGCGGCGACGAGGTCCTGTCCACGATCGATCCGGCGACCGGCGAGGAGTACGGCCGGATCCACACGAGCAGGACCAGCGACGTCGACCGAGCAGTCGCGGCCGCACGCGCCGCGGCGCGCGGCTGGTCCAGGACCTCGCCCTCCGAGCGTGGGGCGCTGTTGTCCCGCTGGGCACAACTCATCTTCGAAAACCAGGACCGCCTGGCCGCGATCGAGGCCCGCAACGTCGGCAAGCCGCTCTCGGCCGCCCGGATGAACATCATCATCGCCGGATCGATCGTGTCGTACACGGCTGGCGGGGCGGACAAGCTGACCGGCGCCACACTCCCCGTCCGCCAGCCCGAATTCTTCGGCTACACCGTGCGCGAGCCATACGGGGTGTGCGCGATCGTGCTGCCCTGGAACGTCCCGGCGCTGCTGAGCGCGGCCAACCTCGCGCCGGCCCTGGCCGCGGGCAACACCGTGGTGCTCAAGCCTTCCGAGGTCGCGCCGCTCGTCGTGCACGCCCTGGTCGAGCTGGCCGAGGCGGCCGGCCTGCCCCCGGGCGTGCTCAACGTGCTGACCGGTGTCGGGGCCGACCTCGGGGCGGCACTGGTGAGCCACCCGGGCGTCGACCACGTCAGCTTCGTCGGCTCCGTGGCGACCGGTCGTCTCGTCATGCAGGGCGCCGCGCAGCACCTGACGCCGATCAAGCTCGAACTCGGCGGGAAGTCGCCGAACATCGTGTTTCCTGACGCCGATCTCGACGTCGCGATCCCGGCGATCGTTCGATCCATCACGGAGAACGCCGGCCAGAACTGCAACGCCGGCTCCCGGCTGCTGGTGCACCGGTCCATCATCGGCGAGGTCCGCGATCACCTGCTGGCGCGGATGGCCGACATCCGGCTCGGCGCATGGGACGAGGACCTCGACATGGGACCACTCATCAACACCGTCCAGCATCAGCGGGTGTCCGGCATCCTCGGCGCCGCACTGCGCGACGGGGCCAAGTTGCTCGCCGGCGGCGGACGTCCGCAGGGCCGCGGGGCGGGGTACTTCCTCGAGCCCACCGTCCTGGAAGTCGACGACCGCAGCACACCCGTGATCGGCCAGGAGATCTTCGGCCCGGTCCTGACGCTCGAGACGTTCTCCGACGAGGCCGACGCCCTCCACCTGGCGAACGGGACCGACTTCGGGTTGCTCGCGTGCCTGTGGACCCAGGACGTCTCCCGCGCACTTCGGATGTCCGCGGAGATCCAGGCCGGTCAGGTGTCGGTGAACCAGTTCGCCGACGCCGGCGTGATCGGGCTGCCCTTCAACATGTACAAGGCCAGTGGCTTCTCGGCCGGCAACGGCTACCGGGCCCTGTACGAATTCACCCGGGAGAAGGCGGTCGCGGTCAAGCTGCTCGACAGCCGGGACTGACCGGTCTCGCGCCACTGCTCTGCAACATCTCGGCCGCTGCGGGCGATGTCCCGCAGCGGCCGAGGCATGTTCACATCATCATCAACGACTACACGCGAAGGTCGGACCGCCCGGTACGAGTACCGGGCGATCCGACTTATGCGGTTCGCTGGCGCTGTTTCAGTGGCAACGATCGCCGACGCCGCCGACAGCGGCCTCGATCTGCTCGAGCACCGGGCGGAACTCCTCGAAGCGAGCCAGCCGGTCCGGGAGGGTGCTCCAGATCCTCGCCGCGATCTCGCGCGCCTCGGCACGGATCGCCGACTCGTCCACCGTCGTGATCCGGCGGTCGGCGAGCAGCGCCCGCCCTTCGACGTAGACGCTGCGCACCGCGCTGCCCAGCTCACCGTAGGCAAGCTGCTGGCGAAGCTGCGCCGCAGGGGCGGGCCACACGTAGTCGATGTCCAGCACGGTGAGATCCGCCCGGGCGCCGACGGCCAGCCGGCCGATGTCGGAGCCCATCGCCGCGGCGCCGTTGGCCCAGCACATCGTCAGGCCGTCCATGGCGGTGGGCCAGGTGCTCTGCGGACCTTGGACGCGATGCACGATCGTCGAGAGCTTGAGCGTCTCGAACATGTTCTGCGTGTCGTTGCTGCTCGCCCCGTCGGATCCGATCGCCACCCTGGCGCCCGCGCGCAGCAGCGCGGGCACGGGCGCGACTCCAGCACCGAGCTTGAGGTTGCTCGCCGGGTTGTGCACGGCGACCGCCGGAGTCCCCGCGAAGATCTGCACCTCGCGGTCGTCGAGCCAGATCGCGTGCGCGAAGGACGCCCAGGGCTCCAGCGCGCCCATCGCGGCGAGAAACTCCACGGTGCTGACGCCGTAGCGCTCCTTCGCCACCGTCATCTGGGACGCCGCGGACAGCAGGTGGGTCTGCAGCCTGGCCCCGCGGCTTCGGGCGAGGTCGATGCTCGCCTCGAACAGCGGCGTCGAGCAGCGCGGCAGGGAGGACGGGCCGAGGATCGGCTGGACCCGGGCGGAGCGGCCGGCCCAGCGGTCGATGAAGCGGCCGGCCGCCGCGAGCACCTGATCGGGCTGTGCGATCGGTGGCTTGCGCAGGGCGGCGCCGCCGGGGACCAGATCGATGGGGATGGACGAGAAGAAGTCCAGGTCCGAGTACTGGATCGCCACGTTCGCGCGCATGCCGAGATCCACGTACGCCTGCATGATGGCGTCCATGCCGTCGTCGACCCATTCGATGTCCGCGCGCGCGCAGTCCAGCACGGCGGTGGTACCGCTGCGCAGCATCTCCAGGCCCCCGACCATCGCCGAGACGTAGAGGTCGCGCGGCGAGAGGCGCGCGCCGGCGCCCCCGTAGCTGGCCAGTGTCATCCAGGCATCGAGCGGCAGCGCGTCGCACAGCCCCTTCTCGATGGTCTGGTTGGAGTGCGTGTGCGCGTTGATCAGCCCTGGGATGACGATGTCCCCAGCCAGGTCCACGACCTCGGCCGGCCCGGAGGCGACCGAGTCGTGACGTTGCGCGGCACCCGCCCCGAGGTCGGTGATCACGCCGTCGACGATGACCACGTCACCGGTCTCGCCACCGTGCCGCAGATCCAGAAGCCTGCCGTTGCGCAGAATCAGCGCCGTCATCCCGCGTCTTCCCTTCGCGATTCCCAATTGCGGAGTTGTTCCTGGAACTGCACACGCGCCTCCACCCCGGACAGCTCGCCCGGGCCGCCGTACGGCGAATCCTCCGCATCGACCTCGGCGACCAGCAGTGCCGGCGCCACCGGAGCCGAGAGCAGAGCCTCGACTCCGGCACGCAGCGTGTCCCCCGATACCGCGCGCTCGAGGGTGCGCACCCACGGCCATCCCGCCCCGAGCGCGACGGCGCCGAGGTCCGCCCGCCCGGCCGCGGCCAGCGGTTGTCCGCCACCCGTCTCGTACCGGCCGTTGTGGAAGACGACCACGCGCAGGTTCCCGGCCCCGGCGTCGGCGATCGCGAGCAGCACGCCGAGGTTCATGACGAGGTCGCCGTCGCCTTCGAGCAACAGGAACTGCAGGTCCGGCCGGGCCAGCGCCGCACCCAGCGCCAGGCCCGGCGCGGCGCCCATCGGGTCGGAGCCGAAGAACGTGGGATTCGGCCCGCCGTGCTCACGCCAGGCGCGCCCGGCGCTACCCAGGCTCGTGATGATCACGTGGTTCGGCGCGGCGGCCGCGATCACCGCCGCCAGTTCGGCGCGCTTCATGCGGCCGCACCCAGCAGCGCACTGCGGGAGCACATCAGCACGACCGGACGGCGCTGCAGCCACGCCTGCTCACTGGCGCGCTCGAACAGCCAGTCGTCCTGGGGGCCGCTCACCTGATGGACGCTCAACCCGGCGGCCGTGGCCACGCCGGTACTCACTTGGCCCTTGTACATCTGGTAGTAGAAACCGTCCTCTGCGCCGCCCCGCGCCGCGGCGACGATGAGCAGCGGGAGCTGGTGGTGGTAGGAGAATGCGGCGAGCACGTTCGTCGCCAGGAGCACCCCGGCGTTCTGGCACAGCACGACCGACCGCTTGCCCATCAGCGCCGCACCACCGGCGATCGCCACGGCGTCGTCCTCACGGCTGACCCGAACGTGCCTGATGTGCTCGTCCGCGGCGACCCGATCGATGAGCGGGCTCAGCCAGCTGTCCGGCAGGGACGCGGCGAGTTCCACGCCGCCGGCGCGCAGCCGCTCGGCGATCCGCCGCGCGCGCTCGGCCCCGTTCAACCCGGTCTCACTCATGGCCGCCTCCGCCGCCGAGCAGCCGGTCGGTGACCTGACCCAACAATCCGACCGCGGCGTCGAGCTTCCACCGCGTGCCCGGTAAGGGATGTGCCTGCCACTCGAACTCCTTGCTGAGAAGTGAGGTCACCGTCTGCCGGGTGGGGCGGGTGCCCGACAGTTCGGCGCAGAGTCGCCGCGGGATCCACGGCGTCGCCGCCAGCCCGCCGAACGCGAAACGTGGTGATGCCCAACGACCGTCGGGGGCGATCGAGACCGAGGCGGCGACAGACACCAGTGCGAAGTCGCCGTCCCACTGCTGCAGCTTGGCGAACGCGCCGGAGCTACCGCGTGCGCCGGCGGCGATCGAAACCGACTCGATCAACTCGGCCGGCCGCAGCCGCAGTTCCCCCGGACCCTTGAACAGCCCCGCGATGGAGGTGATCCGGGCGCCCGAAGGCCCCGCGACGCGCACCTGCGCATCCAGCACGGCGAACACCGTGGCGAGGTCCGACGGCGTCACGGCCTGGCAGCGATGGGCGCCGATCGCCGCGTGGTGCAGCCGGTGATCACCGGACACGGCATAGCAGGGGCACGTCACGCCGCCCCGCTTGTAGCAGTCGAAGCCGTTGCGGAAGAACCAGCAGCGCTTCGCCTGCCCGAGGTTACCGCCGACCGTTGCCACCTCGCGGATCTGTGCCGAGGCGATCGTGTCGACGGCCTCGGCGAGCAACGGCATCCGTCCCTCCGCCCACTGCCCGAGTTCGCTCAGGGTCGCCGCCGCACCGATCCGCAGCCCACCGTCGCCCAACTCGTCGATCGTGCGCATCGCGCTGATCCGTGACGTGCCCACGAGTACCCGCGGGAACGCCAGGGCCTGATCGCGCTGGACGACGAGATCGCTGCCGCCGCCCATGACCACCGCATCGGGTGCGGCCAGGGCCGCGACGGCGTCGGTCACGGTGGCCGGCAGGCCGATCGCCTCGACCGGTCGCGGCTGCGGGCGGCGCGCCCACCGCGTGCCGACGCGGTCGAGCAGGTGATGCAGGCCCAGCGGGTACATCCTGCGGAACAGCTCGATCTGCCAGCGCGACGGGCGGCGTGCCAGGTGGTGGCGGCGCGGCGGTGTGCCGGCGTGCTCCCGCAGCGCGGTGAGGACGACATCCGGCGTGAGCGGGAGTTCCCGGAACCGGATGCCGGTCGCCGCGTACACGGCGTTGAGCAGCGCGGGTGCGGCGGGGATGATGGCGACCTCGCCGACGCTTTTGGCGTTGAACGGCCCGGCCGGCTCCGGTCCCTCGATCAGCTCGACGTCGATCGACGGCACCGCCGTCGAACGCGGCAACGAGTAGTGCAGATACGACGGGTTGACCACGCGGCCGCCCTCGTAGATCAGCCGCTCGCCCAGCGCCGCGCCGAGTCCCTGCACGACACCGCCGATGACCTGGCCGGTGACCAGGGCCGGGTTGATCGCCCGGCCGATGTCGTGGGCCGCGACGTAGTCGAGGATCGTGATCACCCCGGTGTCCGGGTCGACCTCGACCTCGACCGCGTGCGCGGCGAACGAGTAGCTCGCCGAGATGTTCGGGCGGTCGATGCCGGTCCAGTAGGGCTGCATCCGTTTCTCGAGGTACTCGAGGTCGATGCGCAGGCTGCCGTTGACCGACTCCGGCGCCAGCTCGACCAGTTCGCCGATCTCGACGGCGGCGTCGGGCGACTCGACCCGGCCCGCGCGCAGGCGCACCTGCGAGGTCCCCAGCTTGGCCGCGCCGAGCTCCAGCAGGCGATCGGCGACCGCCTGGGCGGTCTGCCGGGTGGCATGACCGCCCATGTGGGTACCGCGTGAGGACCAGGCTCCCATGTCCGGCGGGGTCTCGTCCCAGTCGGACATGATGACCCGCACCCGCTCGAACGGGACGTCAAGCACCTCGGCGGCGATCTGCCCCAGGATCGTGCGCTGTCCCGTGCCGGCGTCCGCCCCGCCGAAACGCACCACGACGTCGCCGGTACTGGTCACCTCGACGCCGGCCGCGCTGACGTTCCCGCCCGGGTAGGCGTATGAGCCGCTCGCGTGCATCCCGGACGCGACGCCCACGCCGCGCCAAGGCCGCTTCGCGCGCCGCTTCTCGTCCCAGCCGATCCGCTCACGCACGCTGTGCAGGCACTCGACCAGCCGATTCGAGCCGATCAACGCCCCGGCGAGCGCCTGGGTGTCGGGCCGGCCGGCATTGTGGATACGGAACTCCAGCGGATCGCGGCCGCATCGCTCGGCGAGCTCGTCGACCGCGGACTCGAGCGCGATCCCCGTCTGGGGTTGGCCGTATCCGCGAAACTGCCCGCCGGGCACCAGGTTCGTGTCGACCAGCCGAGCGTCCCACCGCACGGCGTCCGGTCGGTACATCGACCCGAGCTGCTTGATGCCGGCACGCATCACCGAGGGCCCGTAATGGTTGTACGCGCCGTTGTCGACGTCGACCGTGACGTCCAGGAAACAGATCCGGTCGTCGGCGTCGGTGTGCGCGACCAGCGTTGTGGTGAACGCGTGCCGCGGCTTCGTGAACGCGAACTCCTCGGCGCGCGAGAGCTCCAGCAGTACCGGCTGCCCGCACTTCATCGACAGCGCGGCGGCCAGCGCCTCGTGCTCGGACACCTTCGACTTCGATCCGAAGCCACCACCGACCGACACGTCGCGGCAGACCACCTGGTCCAGCCGCAGCCCGAGCACCCGCGCCAGCTCGTGCACGACGAAGTGCGGCGCCTGGGAGGAGGTCCACAGTTCCAGCCGATCGTCGTGCCACCAGGCGATCGTGGTGTTCGGCTCCATGCAGGCATGGTTGACCCGGGGATAGCGGTAGGTGCCCTCGACCGAGGTGACGGCGTTGCGGGTGGCCAGTTCCAGATCGCCCCAGTGACCCGCCGTGGCCATGGCAACGTTCGTTCCGCTCGATCGCTTGTGCAGCAGGGGTGCCCGCCGGCCAAGCGCGGCCGGCACGGACAGCACGGCCGGCAGCCGGCGGTAGCGGACCACGATCCGTCGCACCGCCTCCTCGGCCGCCTCGGCGGTGTCGGCGGCGACCGCCGCCACCTCGTGGCCGACATAGAGCACGCGGTCGACGGCCAGCGGCGAGCGGTCGGAGTACGGCTCGCCGCTGTGCTCGTACATGACCCCGGGCGCGAAGTCGGCAGCGGTGACGATCGCCCGGACCCCGGGCACCCGCAGCGCTTCGCTGACGTCGAGCCGCTGGATCCGCGCGTGCGGGACCGGTGCGCGCAGCACCCGCGCCACCAGCGTCGCGGCGGGCGGCGCGTCCGCGGCGTAGCGGGCCGTGCCTGACGTCTTCTCGACCCAGTCGATCGGACGCACGGAACGACCGACCACGCTCACGCGCCGGCCTCCACAGCCTGCCGGCGCGACTGCGCCACCGCGCAGACGGCGTCCACGATCTGGCGATAGCCGGTGCACCGGCAGACGTTGCCCGCCATGGCGCGGGTGATCTCGTCCCGGCTTCGGTGCGGATTCTCGCGAAGCACGGCCTCGGCGCGCACGACCTGTCCCGGCGTGCAGAACCCGCATTGGAACGCGGCGTGATCGGCGAACGCGGCGCGCAGGTCGTCGCACGCCTCTCCCAGTCCGGCAGCGGTGGTGACATCCGCGGACACGAGCGCGGCCAGCGTCGTGCAGGCCATGATCGCCCGGCCGTCGACGAGAACGGTGCAGGCACCGCACTCGCCGCGCCGGCAGGACGCTTTCGGCGCCGTGTAGCCGGCGGCGCGCAGCTCGTCCAGCAGGGTCGCGTGCGGCGGCCCCGTGATCGTCAGCCGCGCGCCGTCGACCGTGAGCGTTCGTACCGGCTCGTCCGCTGACCCTCCCGGTGCTCCGGTGGGAGTTGGCATCTCAGCGCTCCAGCGCTTCCGTCAACCCGGTCAGGTCGGTGACGACGCCGTGGAATCGTTCGATGCTCGCCAGGGTCGCGGCATGCGCTGCGTCATCAGAGTCGGCTACACAATCGGCGGGAACGACGACGTCGAAGTCCCGCGCGTAGGCGTCGCGGATCGTCGAGTCGACACAGAAGCTCGTGGTCGTCCCGGTCACGATCAGCACCTGAACGGCGCGCATGCGCAGCTCGCCCTCGAGCGTGGTCTGGAAGAACGCGCTCGAACGGTGCTTCACGACGATCTCGTCCCGCTCCTGCCGGACGGCCTTCATCTCGTCCAGGAGCTCGGCGTCCCAGGTGCCGCGCCGGCAGAGCTCCAGCTTGACGCCACGCCGCTCCAGGTGCGACGGGATCCGCCGGCGCCCGCGGGTGACGTCGTCGTTGTAGTGCACCTGCTGGGTGAACCACACCGGGATGTCCAGGCGGTGCGCCAGGTCGATCGCCGTGATCACGTTGGGGATGATCTCTCGCGGGCGGCGCACGGCGTCCGCGCCGAAGGCCTGCCCACGCGAACCGTCGGGGTGGCAGAAGCCGTTCTGCATATCGACGACCAGCAGCCCGACCTCTCGCGGATCGAGCTTGACACTAAGCGGCATGCCAGTTCCTTCCCTTGGTAAGGTCGGGCTCGGGTTTGGTGATCACTTGACCGCTACCGGGTTCGGCCAGGACCTCGCCGTCGCGGAAGATGACTTCGCCACGGCGCATCGTCAACGTCGGCCAGCCGCGCAGGGGCACACCCTCGAACGCGCTGGGGAACTCGCTCCGCGTGACCTCGGGCCCGACCGTGACCTCGTTGTCCAGGTCGACCACGACGAGATCGGCGTCCGAGCCGACCTGCAGCGTGCCCTTGCGCGGGTAGAGGCCGAACAGCCGAGCCGGGTTGTACGCCATGGTCTCGGCGACCTTCTCCAAGGTGATGCGGCCCTTGAGGAAGCCCTCGGTCAACACGACGGGAAGCATCGTGGCCAGACCCGCGAAGCCCGGGGCCTCCTCCCAGAAGCCCTTGCCGGACTTGGCGATCGGAACGTGGTCGGATCCGATGGTGGCGATCCAGCCCTCGCGCAGGCCGCGCCAGAGTTCGGCCTGGTGCTCCGCGTTGCGCAGGGCCGGGGCGACCTTCCCGACCCCCGAGCCGTGGGCGGTGAGCCGGGGGTCGTCGGCGGTGAGCGCGAGGTAGTGCGGGCACGTCTCGAGCACGACGGTGCGCCCCTTGCGCCGTGACTCGGCCGCCGCGTCCACGGCCATGCCCACGGTGGTGTGGGGCACGTACAGCGGGCACTGCTGGAGGTCGGCCAGCCAGATCGCCCGGAGCAGGTCCTGCTCCTCGACGAAGTCGGGGCGCGACTCGGTATAGGCGGCCAAGTCGTTGCCGCCGCGGGACTTCACCTGGGCGGTGAGGTGGCACACCAGCGAGTCGTCCTCGCAGTGGACCATGCACCAGGCGTGCGGACCGAGCTCGCGGATGCGCTCCATCGCCGCGTAGAGCACCGCGTCGTTGACCGAGACCAGTCCGATCGGGTTCCCCGGCTCGTAGCCGCCCATGTAGAACTTGAAGCTCGTCACGCCGAACTCCTCGGCGTACCGCGGGATCTCGTACACCTGCTCCATCGTCGAGATGATGAAGTGGAACTGCGTGTCGACGAGCATCCGGGTCCGGGCCAGTTCCAGCTCGGCCGGGAACGTGTCGAGGAAGGACTTGCCGGAGCGGCGATACTGCAACACGGTGGTCACGCCCCCGCGCGCCGCACTGGCCGTCTCGGAGGCGAAGATCTCGGCGAGCGGCCGGCCACCGCCCAGGTGGACGTGTGGGTCGACCAGCCCCGGCAGCACGTACTTGCCGCCACAGTCGATCCGTTCGGCGGCCTCGGGGAGCGCCCGCTCGTCACCGATGGCCACGACGCGACCGTCCGCGATGGCGATCGCGGCGTCGACGATGCCGCTCGGGCTGACGATCCGTCCGCCCACGACCAGCTTGTCTACCTGCATGTGTCTTCCAGTCCTCGCCTCGTGATGGCCGAAGATCATCGAGCCGTGCGCCGGGACGGCATGCGGCTCGCGGGAGGGTAGCTGTCGGCCGCTAACCCAAGGGGTTGGGAACATCTCACGCCGCCGGACCGTCCTGACCCAGTGGCCGAACCGGTGCGGCAATGCCGTCCATGGGACGCTATCCAGGGCGCTAGACCATGTCAAGAATGCGGAACGACATCTTGCAATATAAGATGGCTGCCTACGCCGGCGAGGCCCCGCCGACCGTGGTCAGCAGGCCGGTCAGGGCCGCGTCGGCGCGCTGGACGAGATGCGTGAACAGCTCGGCACCCTGCTCGCCGGACGCGCCGGTGGGGTTGCCGAGCACGCCGTTCGCGCTCACGGCTCGGACGCCGTCCGCGCGCAGTCGCGGCATGAGCTCGACGATCGGCGCCGTCTCGCCGGGCTCCGCCAGGTCGAGACGGACCCGGGCCGGGTCGAGGTGGAGCATGAGGGAGGTCTCCGTCCGGCCGGCATGGGCGTCCCCGCCCGGGACCGTCAGGTGGTGGACGACGACCGGTATGCCTTCGCGTTCGCCGGCGGCGCGGACCTGCCGCAGCGCGTCGACGTTGCCACCGTGCCCGTTGACGATGAATACCGCGCGCCACCAGCGCGAAGCGCGTCGAACGAGCTCACTGACCAGGTGCGCCAAGGCCTCCGTGCCGATCGACAGCGTCCCCGGGAAGGCCGCGTGCTCGTCACTGGCACCCAGCCGCAGGACCGGCGCGAGACCGACCTGCGGGCGGATCCGGTGCAGGCGCCGCGCGACGGCATCCGCGATGAACGCGTCGGTGTCGAGGGGAAGGTGCGGTCCATGCTGCTCGGTCGAGCCGATCGGCAGGACCAGGACATCGCGATGGGCCGCCTCGACCTCGGGCCAGCGTGCGTCTTGCAGCGGCGGCATCGGATGTGCTCTCATCGGCGCCGCTGGAAGCCTGGGAGATCAGGGAGGTCACGGACCCGCGGCAGCAGTGGGCCCGGGACGCGGGATCGCAGGCAACTGCGCCACACCCCGATGCTGTAGGCCACGTCGTCCAGGGCACGGGCGAGCACCGTCGCCCCGGCGGCGCGCGCGGTCTGCGCGCACGAGGCGCCCGCGCGGTACTCCTGTATGGCGGCGCTCGACGCCACCTCGGCGTAGCCGGCCGCGATCGCCAGGAGCAGCCGCCGCCGCAGGGGCGGGTGCGCAAGCGCTACCGCGACCGCTGTCACCGGCAGGAACGGGCGGACCATCCAGCGGCCGAGGCCGGTGATGGCGAGCAGCTGGCCGCGGGCGGCCAACCGCCGCGCCTGCCCCGGCGGGAGTTGGGGAAGCTCACGCGGCGCGCCGGCGATCGCGAAGCCGGCGGCCGCCACGCCCAGCTCGGGGCGACCGGCGACGCCCAGCAGCCACGGTGCCAGCGACCCGATCGACACGTTGGCGTGGCGGATCGTCCCGGGGTGGCGAACTTCGAGCAGTCCGACGCTGTCTCCGTAGAAGCGCCGCCGGGACAGGGCTTTCCACAACGACGGGCGCGGCTGGTGCGACACGACGATGCGTGGTTCGTAGCGGACGCGGCCGCGGTCGGTGAACCGCCACACGAGATCGACGTCCTCTCCCACGGGCATCGCCTCGTCGAAGCCACCGACGGCGCGGAAGTGATCGCGGTCGACGATCAGCGTGGCGGTGGGGACGAAGCTGACGGCCGAGCCGGCGACGACGTCCGCCGGGACCCGCCCGAAGTCGAGGGCGCTCGCCCGCGACTCGACGATTCCGACGAGACCGGGCGCACGGGTGGTGACGACGCGGGGCGCGACGGCGATCACGCCGGGCTCGGCGGTCACGCCGAGGAGGGCACCGAGCCAGCCCGCGGGCGGCTGGACATCGGCGTCGACGAAGGCGATCCACCGGGTTTCCGCGAGCGCGGCGCCGGAATTTCGTGCCGCGGCCGCGCCGCGCCGCTGAGCATGACGGATGACGACGACGTCCGGGCGCCCCTCCGCGAGCGGTGCGAGGGGTTCGGGCGATCCGTCGTCGACCACGACGACCGGCACCCCGCGAGGGATGCGCTCCAACAGCCGGCGCACCGGCTCGGGTGCCGACAGTGCCGGGATGACCACCGTGACATCGGCGGGCGTGACCGGCTCCGCCATGGGCGGCACGAGCATGCCGGCCCGGACCAGCTTGGCGGCGAGTCGCCCGCTCGCCGACTCGGGCGGCGGCGGCTGCGAGGCGGCCAGCAGCTGCGAGAGGGCCGCCACGCCCTTGGGGGCCAGACGCATGACCCGGTAGGGCGAGCCGCCGACGAGGGTGGCCGCGTCCGGCCGCTCGACGCCCGGGGCCAGCTCAAACGCGGTCATCCGGTGAACCCGCCGTCCACGGCGAATGCCGTGCCGGTGGTGGCGGAGGCGGCCGCGGAGCACAGCCAGGCCACGGCGGCGGCCACCTCCTCGGGTTCGAGGAGGCGCCCGAGCCGCTGGTGACGGGCGAAGTCGTCGGCCGAGTTCAACCCGTAGGCCCGGGCGGTGCGGGTGAGCAGGGCGGTCCGGGTACTGCCCGGCAGGACGGCATTCGCCGTGATGCCCGAATCGCCCAGGTCGGCGGCCAGGGCCCGGATGTACCCGAGCGCGGCGTGCTTGGCGGCGACGTACGAGGCCAGCCGGGGCAAGCCGCGCTCCCCGGCCGAGGAGACGACTGCGACGAAGCGGCACCGGGACGCCTCGGCCCGGCCCAGCATGCGCGGCACCGCCGCACGCGCGAGGTTCGCCACGCCGTGCAGGTTGACCGCCAGGTCCCGATCGAGGTCAGCGGGCGTCTGCTCCCAGGCCGGCCCGTCCGCTGCGATCACGCCGGCGACCGCCACCGCCGCGACGAGGCGATCTCCCGCCGCCGCGACGAGGGCGTCGACGTCGGCGGGGCTGCGTACGTCGCACGGGCGGGCGGTCACCCGCGCGCCGAGCGCGCGGCACGCGTCGGCGACCTCGTCGAGCTCCGCCAGCGTGGCCAGGTGATAGCCCAGATCGGACACCACGCACGGATCGGGCACGTCGCCGAGCACGAGGTCGTAGTCACCGGCCAGCTGCCTGGCGACCGCGGCGCCGATGCCTCGCGCCGCGCCGGTGATGACCGCGACAGGCCGGGATTCGTCCACGACACTGCCGGGCGAGGCCGGGATCGCCGCCGTCACGGCGCCTCGACCCGCCGGTCATGGGCGCCCAACGCGGCGCGACGCAGCGGATGGGCGAAGGTCTTGGTCATGGCGGCCCCTTCGGAGTGTCCGGCCTGCGTGGACCCTACCTGCACCCGGTGCCAAAACAAAGATTCGACGGGCGACCGCTCCGGCCGGCGCCGACCCTAGGGCCCCTCGTGTCCGCAGAAGCCCGCGGCCAGCTCACGAAACGCCGTGTCCAACAGGGCGCCGAGGGGTGTGTGCGCATCGAGCAGCCACTGCTCGTACGAGGCGATCGCGGCGCCGAGTGCCGCGTAGCCGATGACGCACGGAAGGAAGTCGCCGGGGCGCTGCCCGAGCCGCCGGGCCGCGAACTCCGCGATGACGGCGCGCCATTCGGCGTAGCGCAGCGTCGAGTGCGCCTGCAGCGCCGGAACGGTGAGGATCAGGGACATGCGGTGGCGGTGTGACGCCAAGGTCGCGGGATCGTAGGTGTTGAAGGCGATCACGGCGCCGCGGATCGCGTCCATGAACGGAAGCTCGTCGTGGCTGGTGTTCAGCCATTCGCGCATGCGATCGAGCTCGCGGTCGAAGTCACCCCACACGACGTCGTTCTTGGACGGGTAGTAGCGGAAGAAGGTACGCCGGCCGATGCCGGCGGCGGCCGCGATGTCGTCCACGGCCGTCTCGTCGAAGCCTCGGGTTGCGAACAGCTCGAGCGCCAGCCGCTCCAGCTCCCCCCGGGACGTCGAGGGCTTGCGGCCGGAACGCCGCACGTCGGGCGAGGACGTTTCTGCCAACGGTCGACCCATCCCTCTTCCATTCGGCACCCGGTGCCATTATCGTGCTCTGCACACGGCGGGAGTCCCTGCCCGAGCTTTGGGAGCATGCTATGAGTCGCTCGTACCCTTCGGCCACCGCACCGGCCGAGCAGCTGTCCGCGACGGCGATCGACGAGGCCGTCGAGGTGCGCCACGACGACGCCGACCTCCTCATCGAGGACGTGTCGATCGACGGCATGTGCGGCGTCTACTAAACCGTCCCGCTACCGACGGGAGGGCTACCCGTGCAACGCTTCGACGCCACTCAACCGTGGACCCTGCACCCCCAGGTCTCCGTGCGACCTGAACCGTTCGGGGCCCTGCTGTACCACTTCGGTACGCGCCGGCTGTCCTTCCTCAAGGACCGCGTGCTGTTCGACGTCGTGCGCGCTCTCCCCGATGCCGCGTCAGCACGGGAGGCATGCTGTGCGGCGGGGCTCGGCGAGGCCGAGCTGCCTCGATACGAGGACGCCCTGGCGACCCTCGCCGCCCGCCACATGCTCGTGCCGGCGCGGCCCCATCCAACACCCCCGGAGGATACCCCGTGACCCTCGCACCGGTAGCCCCGGTCGCCCGCAGCCTGGTCGATCACTTCCAGCTCGGTCTGGACGCACCGATCTGCCTGACCTGGGAACTGACCTACGCCTGCAACCTGTCGTGCGTACACTGCCTGTCCAGCAGCGGCCGGCGCGACCCGCGCGAGCTGTCGACCGCCGAGGCCAAGGCCGTCATCGACGAGCTGGAACGCATGCAGGTGTTCTACGTCAACATCGGTGGCGGCGAGCCGACGGTCCGCCCCGACTTCTGGGAGCTCGTCGACTACGCGACAGCACATCACGTCGGCGTGAAGTTCTCGACGAACGGGGTGAAGATCAGCCCCGAGGTCGCCCAGCGCCTCGCCGCCAGCGACTACGTCGACGTACAGATCTCGCTGGACGGCGCGACGGCCGAGGTCAACGACGCGGTCCGCGGTGCCGGCTCCTGGGCCACCGCCATGCGCGCGATGAGCAACCTTCGTGACGCCGGCTTCCGCGGCTTCAAGCTCTCCGTCGTGGTCACCCGCCACAACGTCAGCCAGCTCGACGAGTTCAAGGCCATCGCCGACGCCTACGGCGCCCAGCTCCGCCTCACCCGGCTGCGGCCCGCCGGACGGGGTGCGGACGTGTGGAACGAACTGCACCCGACCGGCGCGCAGCAGCGGCAGCTGTACGACTGGCTCGTCGCACACGGCGAAGAGGTGCTGACCGGCGACTCCTTCTTCCACCTCTCGGCCTACGGGCAGGCCCTGCCCGGGCTGAACCTCTGCGGCGCCGGACGGGTGGTGTGCCTGATCGACCCCGTCGGCGACGTCTACGCCTGCCCGTTCGCCATCCATGAGTCGTTCCTGGCCGGCAACATCCGCGACGAGGGCGGCTTCACCCGCGTCTGGCGCGAGTCCGACCTGTTCACCGACCTGCGCCAGCCCCAGTCCGGCGGCGCCTGCTCGAGCTGCGCCCACTTCGACTCCTGCCGCGGCGGCTGCATGGCCGCGAAGTTCTTCACCGGCCTGCCGCTGGACGGTCCGGACCCGGAGTGCGTCCAAGGCTACGGTGAGGCGGCCCTCGCCGGCGTCGAGAGCGACTCCCGGCCGCGCCCGTTCCCCGACCACTCCCACCGCACGCAGCGCGCCACCCGCAGCACCGCGGTGCCGGTGACCATCGGACGCCGCCCCGACCGGGCCTGCGACGAGGACCCCCTTGCCGGCTTCAGCACGGAGCGTTCCGCATGAGCAACGGCTGGTTCGAGACCGTGGCGGAGGCGCAGCGGCGTGCCAAGAAGCGCCTGCCCAAGTCGGTGTACGGCGCACTCATCGCCGGTTCGGAGAGCGGCCTGACACTCGAGGACAACCGGCGGGCGTTCGGCGAACTCGGCTTCGCCCCCCACGTGGCCGGCTTGTCCGCCCAGCGAGACCTGGCGACCACGGTCATGGGCGAGGACATCTCCCTGCCGGTGATCATCTCACCGACCGGCGTGCAGGCCGTTCACCCCGACGGCGAGGTCGCGGTCGCACGTGCCGCGGCCGCCCGCGGCACGGTCATGTCGCTGAGCTCGTTCGCCAGCAAGCCGCTGGAAGAGGTCGTCACCGTCAACCCGCGGACGTTCTTCCAGAGCTACTGGATGGGCTCCCGGGAACAGATGGTCAGTCGCCTCGAAGCCGCCAAGGCGGCCGGCGCCCGAGGGCTCATCGCCACGCTGGACTGGTCGTTCTCCCACGGCCGGGACTGGGGAAGCCCCTCCATCCCCGAGCGCATGAACGTCAAGGCGATGCTGCGATACGCCCCGCAGGCACTGAGCCGCCCGCGGTGGCTGCTGAACTATGCCAAGACCGGTCGCGTCCCAGACCTGACCGTGCCCAACCTGGCCGAGGGCGGCACGACGCCGACCTTCTTCGGGGCGTACGGGCAGTGGATGCAGACCCCGCCGCCCAGCTGGGACGACGTCCGCTGGATGCGCGAACAGTGGGACGGGCCCTTCATGCTCAAGGGCGTCATCCGCGTCGATGACGCCAAACGGGCCGTCGACTGCGGGGTCACCGCCATCTCGGTGTCCAATCACGGGGGCAACAACCTTGACACGACACCGGCGTCGATCCGCGCGCTGCCGGCGATCGCCAGTGCCGTGGGCGGGCAGATCGAGGTGCTGCTCGACGGTGGAATCCGCCGCGGCAGCGACGTCGTCAAGGCGGTCGCCCTGGGCGCCAGGGCGGTGATGATCGGCCGGGCATACCTGTGGGGCCTCGCCGCCAACGGCCAGGCCGGCGTCGAGAACGTCCTGGACATCCTCCGCGGCGGGATCGACTCCGTCCTGCTCGGGCTGGGCCACTCCTCGATCCACGACCTCAGCCCGGACGACATCGTCATCCCACCCGGCTTCGAGCGCAGGCTGGGCATGCCGGCCGAAGCGCCGGCGGTGCTCTGATCGACGCGATCACGGCCCGCGGCGGGGCCCCACGTATGACAAACCTCAGGTGCGAAGGAGGGGGGTCAGCAAGTCCGCCAGGATGGGAACGCCGTTGTGGGTCAGCACCGACTCGGGGTGGAACTGCATCGACGCGAACCATGGTGAGCGCAGTGCGTGCACCTCGCCGGTGTCGGCGTCACGGCTGATTTCTGCGACGCCGCCGCCCGGCAGCTCCACCTTGTCGTCGTCGCTGTACGCCGCGAAGGTGTTGTAAAAGCCGACCAGCTCGGGCCGGCCGAAGAGGTCGACGCGGCGCTGGAGGCCCTGGTTGGGCGCCGGGCGGCGGGCGACGCGCAGGCCCAGCCGGGCGCTCAGCACCTGATGGCTCAGGCACACCGCCAGCACCGGCCGCCGCCGGGAGAGCAGCGTGTCCACTGTGGATCGCAGGTGGGCGATCTTCGGGTGGGCCATGTCGCTCGGGTCGCCCGGGCCCGGGCCGAGGACGACCAGGTCGTGGTCGTCGAGCGTGTACGGCTCGTCGTATCGCCGCACCGTCACCTCAAGGCCCAGCGAGCCCAGTTGCAGGGAGAGCATCCGGGTGAAGGTGTCCTCGGCGTCCACCACCAGCACCCGGTGGCCGGGCACGGGCGCCGCCGAACGTTTGGCGGCGCCCGTGAGCCAGAACCCCGCCAGGCCGATGTTGCGCCGGGCGAGGGCTGCCCGGACCCGGTGGTGCTCCGAGAAGTCGGGCACGCCCCCGGCAGCGGCGGCTCCAGCAGGAGTGGCCGCGACGGCGGACCCGCGCAGCGCGGCCAGCAGGGCCGACGCCTTCGCCTCGGTCTCGGCGACCTCGGCCGCCGGGTCCGAGTGCCGCACGAGCGTGGCGCCGACTCCGATGCTCAGCCGCCCGTCCCGGGTGATCTCGGCGGTCCGGATGAGGATGGCCGAGTCCAGCTCGTCCCCGTCGATCAGCGCGGCGACGCCGCTGTAGTAGCCACGGCCCTGCTGTTCGTGCCGCGCGATGACCCGGCACGCGTTCTCCAGCGGGCTGCCGACGACGGTCGGGGCGAACAGCGTCTCGCGCAGGATCTCGCGCGGGTCCAGCGAGGTGCGGCCGCGGATGAAGTACTCGGTGTGGGCGAGCCGGGTCATCTGCCGCAGGTACGGGCCGTCGACCCGGCCGCCCTCCGGGCAGATGCGGGCCATCATCTTCAGCTCCTCGTCGAGGACCATGGCCAGCTCGTCGGTCTCCTTGCGGTCGGCGAGGAAGTCGAGCAGGCCGGACACGGTGGGGCCGGACGGGCCGTATCGGAACGTGCCACTGATCGGGTTCATCACCGCCTCGCCGTCCTGGACGCTGATGTGGCGTTCCGGGGTGGCGCCGACGAACGTGCGGTCGCCGGTGTGGATGAGGAACGTCCAGTACGCGCCGGACTCGCCGAGCAGCAGCCGGCGGAAGCACGACAGCGCGTGGGCCAGCTCGTAGTCCTCGACGTCGGCGACGAACGAGCGGCGGATGACGAAGTTGGCCCCTTCACCCGTGCCGATCTCGTCGGCGACGACACGGCGCACGGTGTCGTCGTAACGGCCGCCGTCGAAGCGCCCGTCCGACAGCGGCACCGGCAGGTCCGGCAGCAGCGCGCCGGCCAGGGACAACGGTAGTACCGACCGGGTGGCGATCCGCAGGGCGAGCAGGGGCGCGCCGTCGTCGACGCACTCGTAGCCGCGCTCGGCGACCTGCCGGAACGGCACGAGCACGAGGACCGGCGCCGGCGGTACCGACGCGAGATCGCCCACTGTGGACAGTGAGCCGGTGAGGACCTCGACACCGTCCACGCAGGACGGACGATGCAGCAGCGCGAACGGCTCCATCACACACCGGCCCCGACCAGCAGTCGCGCCGTGGTGGTGACGACCGCGCAGCGGCGCGCCGCGTAGTCGACGGCGAGGCGGTGGTCCTCGGCGGAGAAGTCGCCGACCGCGTCGGCGACGAGGAACGGCTGGATGTCGTTGGTGAACGCCTCGACGAGCGTGGCGAGGATCCCGACGTGCGCGTAGACGCCGCACACGACGAGCTGGTCGCGGCCGGCGGCCCGCATCCGTTCCAGCAGGTCGGAGCGGAAGAACGCGCTGTAGCGCCACTTCGTGAACACCCAGTCGTCCGGCTCCGGCGCCAGCTGCGGCTCGATCTCCCGGTCGGCGGGCGTCAGGCGCATGCCGGGGCCCCAGAAGTCGGCGAGCAGCCCGCGGTCCTGCGGGGTCATGCCGCCGGGCTGCGCGGTGTACGCCACCGGCAGGCCGGACGAGTGCCGCAGGCGGGCCACGTTGCCGACGAGCTCGCGACGGAACGCGTCGGCGAAGGGCCTCAGGAAGTACCGTTGCATGTCGTGGATCAGCAGGACGGCACGGCTCGGATCGGGCTTCCAGGTCGCGGTGTTCGCGGGCAGGTCCGCCGCCGTGGGCAGCGGGTAGGGCTGGATCGGGGCCAGTGACATGCTCTCTCCTAGACGCCGAGCGCGGCGCCGCCGTCGACGGTCAGCGCGTGCATCGTGATGTGTCCGGCCCGGTCGGACAGCAGGAAGACCACGGCGTCGGCCACGTCGTCCGGGCTGGCGATCTTCCGCAGCGGGATGCCGACGCGGTAGGCGTCGAGCCGGCCGTCGATGGTGGCGCGGCGCGCGCTCTCGTCCGGCCACATGCCGTGCAGCATCGGGGTGTCGGTGGAGCCGGGCGCGACGAGGTTGCACCGGATGCCGTGGCCCGCGACCTCGAGGCCGAGGCACTTGGTGAACATCGTGGCAGCGGCCTTGGACGCGGCGTAGGCGGCCATCCCCTGCCGCGGCGTCTCGGCGGCGTTGGAGGCCACGGTGACGATCGCGCCGCGCCCGCGCGGGACCATGCGGTTGACCACCGCGCGCGAGACGACGAACACGCCGGTGGTGTTGACCGCGAACGTCGCCGACCAGTCGTCGTCGGTGAGCCGGGCCGCGTCCGCGAGGCGGAGCACCCCGGCGGCGTTGACGAGGTAGTCGATGGGGCCGTCGCGCCGCTCGACCAGGTCGACGGCGGCCTCGACCTCATCACGGCGGGTCACGTCGGCCGGGATCGCGAGCACCCGCAGGCCCTCGGCGGTGAGTCCGGCCACCGCGGCGGCGAGCCGATCGGCGTCGCGGTCGACGGCGGCGACGAGCACGCCTTGACCGGCGAGCGCCTTGACCACGGCGGCGCCGATGCCGCCGGCGGCCCCGGTCACCAGGGCGATCTTGTCGTGCACAGGAACCTCCTCAGCCGCTCCATGCCGCGATGACGGACATGGCCTGCGATGGGTTGAGCCGCGGATCGCACAGGGTGGTGTACTTGTCGCCGACGCGATCGGCGCACGAGGCGTCCGCGACGCACTCGGTCACGTCGTCGGGTGTGGTCTCCAGGTGCAGGCCGCCCGCGACGCCGCCCGCCTCGCGGACCGTGCACTGGAAGGAGCGCACCTCGCGCAGGACGGTCTCCAGGAATCTGGTCTTCAGCCCGTGCGGGGTGGTGACCGTGTTGCCGTGCATCGGGTCGACGAGCCACACGACCGGGTGTCCGGCGGCGTGGACGGCCGCGGCGAGCACCGGCAGGCGCTCGTCGATGGCGTCGGCGCCGAGCCGCGCGATGAGCGTCAGCCGGCCGGGCTCGCGGTGCGGGTCGAGGCGCTGGCACAGCGCGAGCAGGTCTTCGGCGCGGGTGCCGGGACCGACCTTGCAGGCGACCGGGTTGACGACCGCGGCCAGCAGCGCGACGTGGGCGCCGTCGAGCTGCCGGGTCCGCTCGCCGATCCACGGCCAGTGCGTGGAGGCGAGCAGCAGCCGGCCGGTCGCGGTGCGGCGCAGCTGGGGCAGCTCGTAGTCCAGCAGGAGCGCCTCGTGGCTGGCCCAGGTGGGCGGCGTGAGCCGCGGCGTGCCCGGGCGGGCCTGCCAGCCGAGGTGCGCGAGCACGTCGCGGGCGGTGTGGTAGCCGGCGACGAGCCGCGCCGGGTCGGGCCGGCGGCGCTCCGGGTCCGGCTCGGGGCCGTTGATCAGGTGCCCGCGGTAGACCGGCAGCTCCTGGCCGCCGACGACCTCGGTGTCGCGGCTGCGCGGCTTGGCGAGCTGGCCGGCGAGCCGCCCGACGCGCAGGACGGGCCGGCCGGTGTCGAGCTGCAGAGCGCCGGCGAGCATGTCGATGAGGCCGGCCTTGCGGGTGACGTCGCCGTACGTGCACTCACCAGGGTCCTCGGCGCAGTCGCCGGCCTGCACGACGTACGCCTCGCCGGCCGCCACCCGGGCGAGCCGGGCGCGCAGATCGAGGACGTCGGCCGGCCGCACGAGCGCCGGCTGCCGCGTCAGCGTCTCGCGCGCGGCGGCGAGCCCGGCGGGATCGCCCCAGTCCGGCTGCTGCCGGGCGGGGCGGGACCGCACGTCGGCGAGGATGTCATCCATCGGTGCCCGCCACGAGGGCCGCCGCGACCGCGAGGGTGCGCCGCGTCTGGAACTCCACCGCGGCGAGGTTGTCGTCGGTGACGTTGCCGGGCTGGTTGCGCGAGACGTTGCTCGCGCCGTACGGGTTGCCGTTGGTCGGCCGGAACAGCACCGGGTCGGTGGAGCCGGTCGGCACGATCACGGCGCCCCAGTGGCAGAACGTGTTGTGCAGGGCCAGGATCGTGCTCACCTGGCCGCCGTGCGGTGCCGAACCGGAGGTGAACGCGCCGACGGCCTTCGCGGCGAGCCGGCCGCCGATCGACAGCGGCGCGGTCGTGTCGAGGAAGTGCATGAGCTGCGGCGCCGGCAGGCCGAACCGCACCGGTGCGCCGATCAGCACCGCGTCGGCCCAGTCGAGATCGTCGAGCGTGGCCTCGGGGACGTCCCGGGTGGCCTCGGTGTGCCGTAGCCACGCGTCCCGGTCGGTGACGGCGGGCTCGGCCACCAGCTCGGGGATCCGTCGCAGCCGGACGTCGGCGCCGGCCTTGGTCGCCGCGTCGGCTGCGGCCTCGGCGAGCCGGAACACGTTGCCGGTCGAGGAATAGAAGATGACGGAAACGTTGGTCATTGCCTTGGTACTCCTCGCGAAGTGCCGTTGTCGGCCGCCATCGTCGGCATGGCCCGGCTGCGGCGGCAACGGGCGGCGCGGGAGTACGTCACGTGCGGCCCTGACCACCGCCACGCCGCGCAGCACGGTGGTCCGGCCACCTAGGCAGGGCCGCACCTGCCCCGGCACGGTGTTTCTCGCACACCGTGGATGTTGAGGGGGAACGATGCCTGACGACGCCGACCGGGCCGTCGCCGAACTGTGCGGGGAGCTGTTCGCCGGGCTGCCGCGCAAGGACCAGCGGCGGCGCGGCGTCGAGTACGTCCACGGCTTGCTGCGCACGTCAGGGCGCAAGTCGATCCGCAACATCGCCGGGGCCGCGAACGAGCAGCGGCTGCACCACTTCGTCAGCGACTCGACCTGGGACTGGATGCCGGTCCGCCGGGCGCTGCGCGAGCACCTGCTGCGGTCCGCGCCGCCGCTCGCCTGGGTCGTCCACTCGATGATCATTCCGAAGGCGGGTGAGCACACGGTCGGCGTCGGCCGCCGGTACTGCCACACCCGAGGGTCGTTCCTCAGCGCCCAGCACGCGATGGGCCTGTGGGCGGCCGCACCGGGCTGGAGCAGCCCGGTGCACTGGCGCCTGCACCTGTCGGCGACCTGGCTGGGTGACGCCGACCGGCGCCGGCGGGCCGCGATCCCGGCCGCGGCGGTGCCGCAGCCCGTCGACGAGTGCCTGGTCGACACCTACCTGGAGCTGGTCGCCGACCGGGAGCTGCCGGTGGTGCTGGACGCGCGGGACCTCGACGCGCCGGCCGTGATCCGCCGGCTGCGGGCGGCCGGCGCACCGGTGCTGGTCCGGATCGACGGCGCGACGCCGCTGTGCCCGGACGCGCCGATCCCCGGCCACGCGGGCGGAGCGCTGCCCGCGGCGCAGCTGCTCGAGATGGTCCGGCACACCCGCCGGCCGGTGTTCGGCGCCGGTGCCGCGCTGGCCACGACCCGCACCGTCCGGTTGCCCGGGCCGGGCCGCCCCGACGACCTGGTGCTGCTCGGGGTCGGCGGACCCGGCCCGGGGTGGCCGGGCGAGGTGTGGCTGACCACGTGCACCGGGCACGGCCTCGCCGACCTGGTGCGGCTCGGGCGCCTTCCGGCGCGGGTCGGCACGGACCTCATCGGGATCGGCGACCGGGTGGGACTGCGCGACTTCACCGGCCGGTCGTTCGCCGGCTGGCACCGGCACATCACGCTCGCCTCCGCCGCGCACGCGCTCGTCGCCCTGCACGGCGCCGCACCCGAGGACAACCTCCGCCGCGCCGGCTGATCGCCGCGCCGGTCCGGCCCGCGACGCGCTCGCCGAGCCCGAGCCGCCCGGACCACACGCCGCTTCCAATCCGACCGAAAGGAATGCACCGTGCTCACGCTGCGCGACACCGCCGGTCCACCCGTGGCCGTGCTGGGCACCGGATCGTGCCTGCCGGCCCACGTCGTCGACAACACCGCCGTCGCGGGCCCCGCCGGGGTCACCGCCGAGTGGATCGTAGCCCGGACGGGCATCCGGCGGCGGCGCTGGGCCAAGCCCGACGAGGCCACCTCCGACCTCGCCGTGGCCGCCGGGCGCGCCGCGCTCGAGGACGCCGGGATCCGCGCGGCGCAACTGTCGCTGGTCCTCGTGGCCACCTCGACGCCCGACTCACCGCAGCCGCCCACCGCGTCGCTCGTCGCCGACGAACTCGGCGTCGGGCCGGGCACGGCGGCGTTCGACCTCAACGCCGTCTGCAGCGGCTTCGTGTTCGCCCTCGGCACGGCGGAGCGCCTGCTGCGGGCGGCCGGCGGCCACGCCCTCGTCATCGGCGCCGACGTGTACTCCCGCATCCTCGACCCGGCCGACCGGCGGACCGCGGTGCTGTTCGGCGACGGCGCGGGCGCGGTGGTGCTCGGCCCGGGCGAGCGGCCCACGGTGGTGGCGAGCCGGCTCGCCACGTTCGCCGAGGCGCACCAGCTGATCCGCGTGCCGGCCGGCGGCAGCCGCATCCCGGCCTCGGTCGGCTCGATCGACGCCGGGCTGCACCACTTCGCGATGGAGGGCCGCGCGGTGCGCGACTTCGTGCTCGACACGGTGGCGCCCGCGATCCGCGCGTTCCTCGCCGACGCCGGCGTCGCACCGGACCAGTTGGCGTCGTTCGTGCCGCACCAGGCCAACCCCAACCTCGTCGCCGATCTCGCGGCGGCGGTCGGCGTGCCGGCCGACCGTACCGCCGCGACCGGCGCCGAGTTCGGCAACACCGGCGCCGCGTCGCTGCCGGTGACGCTCGACCACACCCGCGAGCGCCTGCGCGAGGGCGACCTCGTGCTGCTGGCCGGCTTCGGCGGCGGCATGTCGGCCGGGTTCGCGTTGCTGCGCTGGCCCCGCACGGAAAGGACCACCTGATGCTCGACGAACAGACCGTCGAGGAGTACCTGCACCGCATCGGCGCCCACCGCCCCGCCGGACCGGACCTCGCCGGCCTGCGCCACCTCCAGGAGCGGCACGTGCTCACAGTGCCGTTCGAGAACCTCGGCTACCACCTCGACGAGGAGATCCACCTCGGCGGCGCGGTCATCGACAAGATCGTCCGTGACCGGCGCGGCGGCGGCTGCTACGAGACCAACCCGGCGTTCGGGCTGCTGCTGACGACCCTGGGCTACGAGGTCGAGATCCTGCCCGGCCGGGTGTACCGCCCGACCGGCCTCGGCCCGCCGTACTGCCACCTCGCGCTGCGTGTCACCGTCGACGGTGAGCCGTGGCTCGTGGACACCGGGTTCGGCCGCAACAGCCGCCTGCCGCTGCGGTTCTCGACGGCGGCCGCCCAGCCGGATCCGCACGGCACGTACCACGTCCGGGACGGGGAGGTGACGCTCGACGACAAGCCGCTGTACCGCCTCGACGACCGCCCCGCCGCCCTCGACGACTTCCGCCCGACGCTGTGGTGGTGGCGCACCTGCCCGGACTCGCCGTTCCTGCAGGACGTGTTCTGCTCACTGCCCACGGCGGACGGACGGGTGACGCTGAAGGGCCGGCGGCTGACGATCGACGCCGGCGGCGAGCGCGTGCGCACCGACCTCACCGACGACGCGGCGGTCCTCGCCGCGTATCGCAAGCATTTCGGTTTCGACCTCGACCGGCTCCCCCGTGACCCGCTCATCCCGGCCGGCGGCACCACCGGCATCACGCTCAACTGACTTCAGGAGTTCGCAGTGGTACATGCTGACGACCCGATCCTCGACCTGCCGTTCGACCCCGCCGGCGCCCCGCCGGACCCCGACGAATACCTGCGAGCGGCGCTGCGCTGGCACTTCTCCCCCGAGACGGGGTCGCCGTTCTGGCTGGAGCGGGCCGCGGGCCTCGGCTTCGACCCGCTGGCCGACATCACGACGTTCGCCGAACTGGACCGCTTCCCCAATCTGGCCAACGAGTTGCGGACGGTCCGCGTCGAGGACCTGATCCCGCGCGGGTACGGGCCGCGACCGGACGTCGTCGGCATCTACGAGAGCGGCGGTACCACGGGCGCGCCGAAACGGGTCGTGCTGCTGCGCGACTGGCTGGACCGGCTGCTGGCGTGGAGCAGCGCCGACCTCGACCGGCACGGCGTCCCACAGGATGTCAACTGGCTCTCGGTCGTGCCGTCCGGCCCGCACATGGTCGGCCCGATCATCGCGCGGCAGGCCGCGTTCCGGGGCGGGCTCGCGTTCTCGGTCGACCTCGACCCGCGCTGGGTCAAGCGGCTCATCGCCGCCGGCAAGACCGACGAGGCGGCCGCCTACGGCGAGCACCTCGTCGAGCAGGTCTCCTACGTGCTGCAGAGCCAGGACGTCGGGGTGCTGATGATCACGCCGCCGGTGCTGGAGCGGCTCGCCCGCCGCGACGACCTCGTGAAGCTCGTCAACGACAAGGTTCGCGCGATCAACTGGGTCGGCACCCAGATGGACCCGGACACCCGGCACCTCTACCGCACCGAGGTCTTCCCCGACGTGGTGCTCTACAGCGGCTTCGGCAGCACGATGATCCTCGGCAACGCCAGCGAGAGGCCCGGCCTGACCGACGACGACCCGTGCGTCTACGACCCGTTCTCGCCGCACATGACGTTTCGCGTCGTCGACCCCGAGACCGGCGCGACGGTGCCCTACGGCGAGCGCGGCCAGGTCGTCATGAACCACGTGAGCAAGAGCCTGTTCCTGCCCAACAACCTGGAGCGCGACTACGCGACGCGGATCGCCCCGCCCGCCGGGCAGGTCGGCGACTCGGTGGCGGACGTGGCCCCGGTGGCGCGCTTCGACGACGAGACGGTCATCGAGGGGGTGTACTGATGGCGCTGGTCGAGATCGACGCGCTCGGCCCCAACGGGGGCTACCGGGCGCGCAAGCGGCTGACCGTGCCGGACGTCACCGGCGCGCCCGCTGTGGCGCTGAGCCTGGTGCCGCGGCTGTTCGTGACCCGGTCGCTGGCCACGCTGCGGGCCGCCCGGCCGCTGCCCTACGAGCGGCGGATCACGGCGCTCGCCGAGGCGGCGGAGCGGTTCACCGGCGACGAGATCGCCGGGCTGTCCTTCGCGGACTACGAGCGGACCGTCAGCCGCGTCTCCGGCGTGCCGCTGCCGGTCGTCCGGGCCGCGACCGCCGCCATCGCCGAGGCTGCCACACTCGCGGGCGAGACGACCGGGCTGTCCCGCCCCGAGGGCGCGGTCGCCGACTGGCGCGCACCGCAGACGCTGCGGGGCAACGCGGTGTGGACCCGCCGCGGCGACGTGTTCGCCGTGCACGCCGCCGGGAACCACCCCGGCCCGCACTCGGTGTGGCTGGAGGCGCTGGCCCTTGGCTACCGGGTGGCGGTCCGCCCGTCGCGCCGCGAGCCGCTCACCCCGCATCGGCTCGTCACCGCGCTGCGGGCCGCCGGGTTCGGCGACGACCAGGTGGTGCTGCTGCCGACCGACCACGACGCCGCGGACGAGATGCTGCACGGCGCCGACCTCGGGCTCGTCTACGGCGGCGACGACGTCGTGCGCAAGTACGCGACCGGCTCCCGGATCCTGCCGCAGGGCCCGGGCCGGTCGAAGATCCTGCTGACCGCCGGGGTCGACTGGCGGGCACACCTCGACACCATCGTCGACTCGATCAGCCACCAGGGTGGCGTGGCGTGCATCAACGCCACCGCGGTCCTGGTGGACGGCGACCCGGCGCCGCTGGCGCGGGCGATCGCGGAGCGACTCGCGGCGCTGCCGGTCCTGCCGCCGGACAGCGACAAGTCGGTGCTGCCGGTGCAGCCGGTCGACGGCGCCCGCGCGCTGGAGGCGTTCCTGCTCAATCAGGCCCGCGGTACCACGGCCTGGCTCGGCGGGGACGGCATCGTCGAGGAACTCGGCGACGGCAGCGCCGCGCTGCGCCCGGCGGTGCACCAGGTCGACCGGGCGGACGCCCCCCAGACGCGGGTGGAGCTGCCGTTCCCGTGCGTCTGGGTCGCGCCGTGGTCGCCGGCCGACGGCCTGGCCCCGTTGCGCGACTCGCTGGTGCTGACCGTCTTCACCGACGACGAGGCGCTCGTCGGTGACCTGCTCGACGAGCCGACGATCAGCAACGTCTTCGTCGGCGACCACACGACCTACTGGCAGCGGCCGGGCGTGCCGCACGACGCCTACCTGGGCGAGTTCCTCATGCGGACGAAGACGGTCATCCGCTCTGAGCGGTGACGGAGGCCGTCCGGGCCGTGATCGACGGAAGCCTTCGGCTGCCACGGCGGCCGGACGCTTCCGTCGTCGTGTGCCCCACCACGGCTCGGCCGGCGACCGGGCCACCGCGCCCTGACGGCGTTCGCCCGGCCCACGGCGGTTAGCCTGTGCGCCCCGGAGCCGATGGTCGCCGACTTCGACGACGAGCAAGCCTGAAGCGCACCGCGGGTGCGGACGTCGCGGGAACGTCCGCACCCGGCAGGCGCGCGTCAGGTCGAGGCGAGCGCCGGCTCCTCCGCCCGCGCGGGCTCGCGGCGGAAGTTCAGCGCCACCAGGATGGTCACGACCATGCCGGCCGCCGCCACCAGCACCGCGGTGCGCAGACCGGAGACGGTGGCGTCGTGCAGCTGCGTGCCGGTCAGCCCGGCCGTGCCGGCGTTGGCGACGGCGACCAGCGCCGCCAGCCCGACGGCCGAGCCGACCTGCTGCCCGGTCGAGACGATGCCCGAGGCGATGCCCTGGTCGAACAGGGCGGTGCCGGTCGTGGCCGCGGCGAACATCGTGGTGAAGATGACGCCCTGCGCGACGTTGAGCACCACCATCGCCGGCAGCAGCGCGAGGTATGACCCACCGGCGCCGATGCCGAAGCCGAGCGCGACGGTCGACACGACGCCGACCGCGAGGCTGGTGACCAGCGTCGCCCGGTTGCCGAACCGGGTCGCGAGCCGCCCGCCCAGCATCGAGCCCACCGCGCCGGCGCCCATCGGCACCACGTAGGCCAGCCCGGTCTGCAGCGCGCTGTAGCCCAGCACCTGCTGGAAGTGGACGGTCAGGAAGTACAGCAAGGTCCCGAAGGTCGCCATGAACAGCAGCGTCACGCTCACGCCGGTGCTGAGGTTGCGGTTGCGGAACAGCCGCAGCGGCATCAGCGGCGAAGCGGTGCGCGCCTCGATCGCGACGAACGCGACCAGCAGCACGATGCCGCCGGCGGCGCAGGCCAGCAGCAGCGGCGACGTCCAGCCGAGGACCGGGCCCTGGACCAGCGTGAAGACGACCAGGGTCACGCCGACGGTGGCGGTGACGGCGCCGGGCAGGTCGAACCCGCGGCCGGTGACGCGCGCGCCGTCGGCGGGCAGCAGCGTGTACGCCAGCGCGATGGCGACCCCGGCGAGCGGGACGTTGACGAAGAACACCGCCTCCCACCCGAACGCCTGGGTGAGCACGCCGCCGAGCAGCGAGCCGAGGACCATGCCGCCGGCGCCGGCCGCGGCCCACACCGAGAACGCCCGGTTACGCTCGCGGCCCTCATCGAACGAGGTGACCACGAGCGACAGCGTCGCGGGGAACAGCAACGCGCCGCCGAGGCCCTGCGCGGCGCGGGCGGCGATGAGCAGCCCGGGGTGACCGGCGAGGCCGCCGACGAGTGAGGACGCGGCGTAGAGCGCGAGGCCGGCGACGAAGACACGGCGGCGCCCCACGAGGTCGGCGGCGCGACCGCCGAGGAGCAGGAAGCCGCCGAACGCGACCGCGTAGGCGCTCACCACCCACTGGAGGTTCTGCGTGGAGAAGCCGAGGTCGGCGCCGATCTCCGGCAGCGCGACGTAGACGATGTTGTAGTCGATCGAGGTGATGAGCTGGGCGAGGCCGAGGAGGGCGAGCACGAGGCCGGCCCGTCGCGGCGTAACGGTGTCCATCGTGGACCTTTCAACGGTCGGTGCCGGAAGGGTTGTCGAGCAGGTATCGCCACCGGCCGTCCGGGCCGCGGCGGGCAACGTCGGTGGCGGTGCCGCCGACCCGGATCGGATCGCCGTCCGCCGCGGCGATCTCGGTGGTGTGGTCAGTGACGAGCAGCGCGATCCCGTCGGCCTCGTAGACGTGCCGGATCCGGATCTCCATGTGCCGGACCTGGCCGAGGAAGCCGGTGATCGAGCGGCGCAGCTGCGCACCGGTGACCGGCTCGCCGGGCCGCGGCGCGAGCACCGCGCCGGACTCGAACAGCCGCAACGCGGCCTCCGCGTCACCGGCGTTGTACGCGCGCTCGACGAGCTCGACGAGCTGCTGCGGGCTGTCGGCGCCGCCGCCGGGACGGGTCATCACCTCGAAGGCGTGGCCGTCGACGCTGTCGAAGTAGAAGCCGCGCCCGCCGCCCCAGGTGTTGACGGCGCCGGGGCCGTGGTGCAGCGGGCCGGCCCAGAACGGCCGGCCCGCGTCGCGCACGCGACCGAGGATCGCGTCGAACTCGGCGGCGGTGACCTCGAAGGCGAAGTGCTGCGTGGTCACCTCGTCGACCTGAACGAATTCGAGCAGGACGCCGCCGTCGAGCCGTACCGCGGGGAACGGCCCGGACCATCCCGGCTCGGGCAGCCCGAGCGTGTCCGCCAGCTCACGGGCGGACCGCCGGGCGTCCCGGGCATGCACAAACGTGTGGTTGAGCCGGACCGCCATCGTCAGGCCGTGCCGAGCAGTCCGGCGCGCCACTGCGCGTACTGCTGCCCCCCCGGTCCCTCCCAGAACTGCAGGACCTCCGGGGGCAGGCCGCCGACGAGCTTCTCCCGCTCGTGCGGGGTGGCGTCCTCGAGGCCTATACCGAGGAAGACGAGCGCCTTCTCCTGCGGGATCGAGTCGCGGCCGCGCACCTCGAAGGCCTGCCACTCGTCGGGCGTGATGTGCTGGCGGATCAGCGGCAGGACGTTGCGCTCCTCGTCGGTGAGGTGCTCGTCGGTGAGCGCCGACACGCGGTCCACGATGCCGGCGAGCCGGTCGCGGTCGGCCGCGGCGGCCTTCTCCCGCCAGCGCGGGTTCAGCTCCGCGACCTCGCGCAGCAGCTCGTGCAGTTCGCCGTGCTGCTTCTCCATGCGGTGCACGAGGTCGGCCTGCGGGCCGGCCCGGTCGAGCAGGAGCGGCCAGAGCAGGCTGTCCTCGCCGACGTGGTGCTCGTGCAGGGAGTCGGTGATGTCGGTGAGGTGCTCGCCGACGACGGCCGCGCGGTCGTGGTCGCCCTCGGCCACATCGGCGACGAGCGTGGCCAGCAGGCGCAGCTCCCGGCGGTACACCTGGTGCACCCAGGCCATGCCCCACGGGTCTAGTGGTTCGGTCATGATGCCGTCTCCTTACGCGACCAGAACGATCTTGCCGAGGGTGTGGCGGCGCTCCAGCAGCTGGTAGGCATCGGCCACCTGCTCCAGCGGGAACGACGCCTCCACCGGGACCTCCAGGCGGCCGTTCGCGACGAGGTCGGCGAGCTCGGCGAGCACCTCCGGGGTGGAGGCGTCGTTGTTGCCCTGGGCCTTCACCCCGTGCTGCGCGACGGCCGCGAAGTTGATGAGCGTGTTGATGCGGTCCGGCTGGACGCCCAGCTGAAGCGCGAGGTCGACGTAGTCGCCGCCGAACGCGTCGACAAACGCGTCGATCTTGTCGCCGGCCGCGGCCCGCACCCGGTCGAGGACGCCGTCGCCGTAGGCGACCGGCGTCACGCCGTGCTGCCGCAGCCAGTCGTGGTGCGCCTCGCCGGCCAGGCCGATGACCGTCGCACCGGCGTGACCGGCGAGCTGGACGGCGATCGAGCCGACCCCGCCGGCGGCGTTGGCGACGACCACCGTGTCGCCCTCGCCGACCGCGACGGCACGCACCGAGGCATACGCGGCGGCACCGGCGGTGTAGAGCGCCCCGGCGACCTCCCACGGGACCTGCGCCGGGCGGCGGGTGAGGTTGCCCACCGGCACGAGGACCAGCTCGGCCTGGGCGCCGCGCTCATCAGTCCAGCCGATGACCTCGTCGCCGGCGGCGAACTCGGTGACGCCCGGTCCGGCCTCCTCGACCACGCCGGCCACGTCGCGGCCCTGGCCCGCGGGGAACGAGGTGGGGTACACCTTGTCGAGGAAGCCGCCGCGGATGCCGGACTCGACCGGGTTGAGCCCGGTCGCCCGGACCCGCACGAGCACGGTGCCCGCCGAGGGCGTGGGCTGCTCCACCTCCTCGACCTGCAGCACCTCGGTGCCGCCGAACCGGTCGAATCGCACAGCGCGTGGCATGGTTGTCACTCCTGATGGGTGTGAGGAATCCGGACAAGACGACCGTCCCACCATGGGTGGGCACTGAGAATCGGACCGTTTTACCTAGGACCGGCAACCCTTGGGTAAGCGAGTGAACTTGACGGAAACGGCCCCGGCCCGCTGAACGGCGCCACCGCGGAGGGCAGAATCCGCAGGTATGCGTGCCGCCTACATCGAGCGGCTCGGGCCGCCGGAGCTTATCCGGTACGGCGAGCTGCCGCCCCCCGTCCCAGGCCCCACCGACGTCCTCGTCGACGTGATCGCCACTACGGTGAACCCGGTCGACACGTTCGTGCGCTCGGGGCTGTTCCGCACCCCGCTGCCGATGCCGTTCGTCGTCAGTCGTGACCTGGTCGGCACGGTGGTGCGGGCCGGACCGGGCGCGGCCGGGTTCGCGCCCGGTGACACGGTCTGGTGCAACAGCCTCGGCCACGCGGGCCGGCAGGGCGCCGCGGCCGAGCAGGCCGTCGTGCCGGTCGAGCGCCTGTACCGCCTGCCGGCCGGGGTGGCGCCGGCCGACGCGGTGACCGTCGTGCACCCGGCCGGTACCGCCTATCTCGGCCTGTTCACCCACGGGCGGTTGCGGGCCGGCGAGACGGTGGTCGTCGAGGGCGCCGCCGGCAACGTCGGCTCGGCACTGGTCGTGCTGGCGGCGCAGGCCGGTGCACGGGTGGTCGCGACGGCCGCGGCGCACGACGCCGAGTACTGCGCCGGGCTCGGCGCCGACGAGGTCCTCGACTACCGCGCGCCGGACCTGGCCGACCGGCTCGCGAAGGCCTGCCCGGACGGCATCGACCTGCACCTCGACACGTCCGGGCGCAACGACCTCGCAACCGTGGTCGAGCTGCTGGCGTTCCGCGGACGGGTGGTGCTGCTCGCCGGCGCCGCGGCCCGGCCGGTGCTGCCGGCCGGTGCGCTCTACATGCACGACCGCACCGTCACCGGGTTTGTCATCTCGCACGCCACCACGGGCGAGCTGGCCGAGGCCGCGGTGACGATCAACCGGCTGCTGGCGGCCGGGCGGCTGCGCCCGCGGGCGACGGTGGACCTGCCGCTGTCGGCGACCGCGGAGGCCCACCGCATGATCGAGCGGGGCGAGCTGCACGGCCGCCGCGTGGTCCTCACACCGTCCTGAGCGCCCCCGGTCACCGGCGCGGGCCGCGCGGCTCGCCGGACAGCGTGTCGCGCAACCGGAAGAGCCGCAGCGCGAGCTGTACGTCCAGTGCCTTCACCGGCCGCTGCCAGTCGGGGCCGAGCAGTTCCTTCACCCGTTCCAGGCGCCGCGCCACGGTGTTGGGATGGACGTGCAGCCGCTCCGCGGCGTTGGTCGGGCTGCCGCCTGCCTCGAAGTAGGCGTCGAGCGTGCGGGTGAGATCGGTGAACCGGCGGCGGTCGTGGTCGAGGACCGGGCCGAGGACCGCGTCGACGAACGTGTCGACCCCGCTGCGGCCGGACATCAGCACCCCGAGGAAGCCCAGCTCGCGCCCGGAGGCGCCGCGGCCGGTGAGGTCCAGCGCGGTGAGCGCGTCGAGGCAGCGCAGCGCCTCCCGGTGCCCGGCCGCGAGCGCCGCCGCGCCGCAGACCGGGCCGGCGGCACCGATGGTGACCGGCGTGCCGAGCAGCGACGACAGCTCGCCGGTGACGGTACGGGCCGCCGCGCCGGGGTCGGTGCCGGGCAGCACGAGCACGAGGTGCCCGTCCGGCGTGCCGCTGAGGCCGCCGGTGCGCCGCGCGTATGAGGCGGCCCAGATCCCGGGGCGGCCGGGGCGGTGCTGCCCCGGATCGCGCGAGGTGCCCGCGGTGCCGTCCTCGGGCCGGGCGACGAGCACGACGTGCGGCCGGTCGAGGTCGACGCCGAGCCTGCGGGCGGCCCGGTCGAGCCGCCGGCGCGGGCGCGGCGGCGTGACGAGCAGGTCGTCGAGGAGGTCCTCGCGGGCGTGCTCCTCGGCGGCGCTGCCGGCGTGGTGGCGCAGTACGACGGCGGCGGCCTGCGCGATCAGCGGCAGCACCTGCCGCTCGACGCCGCTGAGGACGCGCCCGGCGCGGACGAGCAGCGTGCCGAGCGGCCGATCCCCGGCGACGACCGGCACCCGCCAGGTCGTCGGGCCGATCGCGACCGGCTCACGGTCCGCGGGTCCGGGCATGTCCGGGCAGAGCGGCTCGTCCTCGTCCGGCCATGCCGTCCGTGCCGGCCCGCGGGTCGTGGCCAGGGCCCGGCCGTCCGCGTCGTACAGCCGGACCGCACCGCCCAGGCGCCGGCCCGCCTCGTCGACGAGCTCCTGCGGGTCGCCGGACACGGCGAGGTCGACGAGGGCCCGGTGCACGGCGCCGAGCTCGCGGACGCGTCCCAGATCGGCGGCGGTGCGGGCGGTGGTGTTCTCCAACCCCGACAGCCGGGCGACGGTGCGGTCAAACAGCCGGGCCTTCTCGATCGCGGCCCCGGCGAGCTCGGCGAGCGAGCCGAGCAGGGCGCACTCGTCCGCGGTGAACGGCCGCGCCCGCCGGTCGGCGGCGTAGAGCACCCCGAACGGGCGTTTGCCGAAGCGTCCGGTGCCGTGGCCGAGCCGGACGGCGATCACCGCGCGCAGCCCCTCGGCCCGGACCAGCCCGGCGAGCGGATCGCCGCGGTCCTCGGCGGTGCCGGCGGTCCACCCGGGCATGGTCGCCGCGGCCGCGCCGACCGTGTCCGCCGGCCGCCCCGGCGTGGTCTCCCCGGGCCCGCCGGGGCTGTCCCATGCCCCGCATACCGGCCCGGTCTCGCTGAACGCGTCGGCCGCGTCGGCCGTCCACTGCGGGCCCGGGCCGGCGAGTGCGGCGGCGGCCAGGCCGTCGTCGCGCGGTATCCGGAACCCCGGTGCGAGGCCCGAGGCGAGACCGTCGACGGCGCGGATGGTGAGCGCGGCCTGCTTGTCATCGAGCACACCGACGAACGCGAGCGACAGACCGAGAAGCCGCCGCGCCTGCCGCGCGACCACCGGTAACAGACTCTCCAGATCAGTGGGGACAGCAAGATCGTGCGCGGCGTCCACGAGGGCGGCGAGGCCCCGGTGTACGTCTGCCTGGTCGTCATCCCGCACCGGCGCGAAGCGTGGAACCACTGGCACCTCCGGTCAGCTGGCTCGAACGGGCCGCGTCAGCGCCACGGCGGCGCATCGTCGCGCTTGCCGGACAGGGGCGGGCCACCGACAGAGGGCATGGATGTTCGTCGCTGCATGTCTTTCGAGAGCTAACACCAACATCGGTAGGCACTCAAGTACGCTCAGTGTTACATCTCCTCGTTACGAGGCTCGCCGACCTGCAGCGACGCGGCGACGGCGGATGAGACAACAGGATGACTAGGACCAACGATCCTTGGCTAGATCGGAAGGGCTCAGTCCATCATGGGCAGCATGAACCGCCGTGAACTCGCCGACTTCCTCCGCCGCTGCCGCGAGCGGCTGCAGCCGCAGGACGTCGGGCTGTCCGCCGGCGCCCGGCGCCGCACGCCCGGCCTGCGCCGCGAGGAGGTCGCGCAGCTCGCCGGCATGTCGGCCGACTACTACATGCGGCTCGAGCAGGCCCGCAGCCCGCAGCCGTCGACGCAGCTGCTCGCGCCGCTGGCCCGGGCGCTGCGGCTCAACGACGACGAGCGCGACCACCTCTACCTGCTCGCCGGGCACCGGCCGCCGATCGGCCGGCAGGCCGGCAACCACGTACGTCCGGGACTGCTGTTCCTGCTCGACCGGCTGACCGACGCACCGGCCCAGATCCTCAACGACATCGGCGATCTGCTCGCGCAGAACGCGCTCGCCGAGTCGCTGTTCGGCGGCGTGTGCTCCACCCAGCCGCAGAACCGCAACATCGTCTGGCGGTGGTTCACCGACCCGTCCATCAGGGCCGCGTATCCGGTCGAGGACCAGGCCTACTACGGTCGCCTGCACGTGGCCGACCTGCGCGCCGCGCTGGCCCGTCGCAGCGGCGATCCGGCCGCGCTCGACCTGGTGCGGCGGCTGCGGGCGGCGAGCGAGGAGTTCGAGACGCTCTGGGAGCGCCACGAGGTGGGCGTGCGCCGGCAGGGCAACATCCGGGTCATCCACCCGACCGTCGGCGTGATCGATCTCAACTGCGAGCAGCTGCTGTCCCCGGCCGAGGACCAGCACCTGCTGCTGTTCACCGCCTCACCCGGCAGCCACAACGCGAAGCAGCTGGAGCTGCTGCGGGTCGTGGGCCGCGAGCTGTTCCCGGGACTGCGCGAGGACGCCCACACGTCCTGAGCCCGTCCTGAAAGGCCCACCTTGGGGCGAATCATGCGGTTTTACCTATCTCTCCGGTAGGAGTAATAGGAAGTTAACGAAGGAGGCGACGAGATGAGCAGTATCCCCTTGGTCGACCTGGAGCCGTGGTTCTCCGGCTCACCGGCCGACCGCGCCGCCGTGGCGGCCCAGATCGACCGCTCGTTGCAGGTGTCGGGCTTCCTGCTCGTCACCGGGCACGGCGTGCCGACCGAGTTGCGGGACCGCACCCGCGCCGCCGCGCGGCGGTTCTTCACGCTGCCCGAGGAGCAGAAGCGGCCGTACGCGGTGCCGGTCGGCGGTCGCGGCTGGCTCGCCCCCGGTGTCGAGGCCAACGGCTACCTCGAGGGCGTGGAGTCACCGCCGGACCTCAAGGAGTCCTACTCCGTTGGCTCCTCCGTCGAGGCCGGCGACCCGGCGGCCGACCTGAGCTGGCACCCGGCGAACGTGTGGCCGGCCCCCGTGCCCGAGCTCGAGGCCGCCGCCCGCGAGTACATGGATCGCATGCGTGCGCTCTCCGACGACCTGCTGACGATCTTCGCCGCGGCCCTCGACCTGCCCGCCGACCACTTCACCACCCACACCCGGCACCCGAAGTACACGCTGAACATCAACCGGTACCCGCCGCTGGACGAGGTCGGGCCGCCGTCGGACGGGCAGTTCCGGATCGCCCCGCACACCGACTTCGGCACGGTCACCGTGCTCGACCGGGAGCCCGGCGTCGGCGGCCTGCAGGTCTTCAGCGCCGCGGGCGAGTGGGAGGACGCGCCGTACGACCCGGCGGCCTTCACGGTCAACATCGGCGACCTGATGGCTCGCTGGACCGGCGACCGCTGGCGCTCCACCCGTCACCGGGTGCTCCCGCCGCAGGCGACCGCGCCCGATGAGGACCTGGTCTCGCTGGTGTTCTTCTACGTCAGCGACCGCGACGCGCGCATCGCCTCCCTCGCACCGCCGATCGGCCGGGTCGAGCACCCGGAGATCTCGGCGTCGCAGTACCTCTACGAGAAGCTGCAGGCGATCAGCGTTGGCTGAGCCGCCACTACACCCTGCGGCCTGGCGGCTCTGCGCCGCCAGGCCCGGCGGGCCGCTGACCGCGACGCCGGCTTCGGCATCACCGGCCAGTTCAGCGTGCCACGCGGCCCGCGGGGCCACCCGGTGCTGATCGCCGGCGACGACGCCGGGGCACCACCACTGCCGAACCGTGTGCTGCCGAGCGGTGACGGGGCACCGCACGGCACCCCGCGCACCCGGCTCGGCTCGCCACCCATCCCTTCCCGACAGGACGGTGCTCGATGACCACCCTCGACCGGCCCTCCCGGCTGCCCTCCCTGACAGGCTTACGGTTCCCGGCGGCCCTGCTCGTCTTCGTGTACCACGCGTCGCTGCAGTTGCCGAGCACCAGCCTCCTCGCCGACCAGAGCGTCGCGGGTCGCTTCGCCACGGCGGGAGCCCAGCTCGGCGCGATCGGCGTCACGTTCTTCTTCGTGCTCAGCGGCTTCGTGCTGACCTGGTCGGCGCGCGAGCAGGACACGCCCGGGGCGTTCTGGCGCCGCCGCCTGGTCAAGATCTACCCCAACTACGTGGTCGCCTGGATCCTCGCCATGGTGGTGTTCGCGGCCGCGTACACCCCGACCTGGCAGGCCGTGCTCAACCTCTTCATGCTGCAGGTCTGGGTGCCCGACTTCTTCGTCAACATCAGCGTCGACCCGCCGAGCTGGTCGCTGGGGGCTGAGGCGTTCTTCTACGCCGCGTTCCCGTTGCTGCTGCTGCTCGCGAAGCGGATCCGCGAGGACCGGCTGAAGTACTGGATCGCCGGCACCTTCGCCGCGATCGCCGCCACGCCGCTCGTCACCTACCTGGTGTTCCCATCGACCCCGGGTGTCCCCGGCGGGTGGGAGGCGTCCGAGTCGCAGTACTGGTTCGCGTACTTCCTGCCACCCGTCCGGCTGCTCGACTTCGCGCTCGGCATCCTGGTCGCCCGCGCCGTCCTCAGTGGACGCTGGCGGGGTATCGGGCTCGGCTGGTCCACGCTGCTGCTGGTCGTAGCCGTCCCACTGGCGTCGTTCGTGCCGTACCTGTACGGTCAGCGTGTCGTCGCCATCGTGCCGATCGTGCTGCTCATCACCGCGGCCGCGACCGCCGACGCGGATGGCCGGTTCACCCCGTTCCGGGGCCGCACCGCCCGCTGGCTCGGCGAGATCTCGTTCGCCTTCTACCTGCTGCACTTCATCGTGCTGGTCGCCGGCCGATCGCTGCTGGGCCGCACGTTCGGCACTCCCGCCGCCGTCGGGCTGCTCGTCGCCGAGCTCGCCGTGGCGATCGGGCTCTCCGCGCTGCTCTACACCGCCGTGGAGCGGCCGATCACCCGCCGCTTCTCCACCGCCCGCCGCCGCGACGTGACCGTGCCGCGGCAGCGGCAGCCCGAACGCACCGTCGAGCACTCCGGAGGTCCCAGCAGATGACTGTCACCGATCCCATCCTCGTCTTCGGCGGTGGCGGCCAGGTCGGCCGAGCCGTGGTCGACGAGTTGCTCGCCGCCGGCGCCCGGGTCCGCGCGACCGGCCGCGACCCGGGCCGGCTCACACTGCCCGCCGGCGTCGAGACGGTCCGGGCCGACCTGACCGACCCCGAGAGCCTGCCGGCCGCCCTCGCGGGCGTCCGCAAGGTGTTCCTCTACGCGGTACCGCAAGGTGTCGACGCGTTCGTGGCCGCGGCCCGGTCGGCCGGGGTCGAGCACGTGGTGCTGCTGTCGTCGGACACGGTGCTGGACCGGATCCCGGCCCGTAAGCCGATCGCCGAGATGCACCGCGCGGTCGAGCAGGCGCTGGACGCCTCCGGCCTGGCAACGACCTACCTGCGGCCGGACAACTTCGCGAGCAACGTGCTGCTGTGGGGCTGGGACCGCTCGATCCGCGAGGAGGGCGTCGTCCGGTTCCCGTATGCCGAGTCGCACAGCGACGCGATCCACGAGCTGGACATCGCCGCGGTCGCCGCCGCGGCCCTGACGACGCCGGGCCACGAGGGCGAGCGCTATCTGATCACCGGCCCGGAGTCCGTGACGCAACGCCGGCAGGCGGAGCTGATCGCCGAGGCGACGGGCCGGCCGGTCCGGGTGCAGGAGCAGACCCCCGAGGAGGGCCGGGCGACCCTGGCTCAGATCGTGCCGGAGTGGGTGATCGACGCGACGATCGGCTACTGGGCCTCGACCGACGGCGTGCCGTACGAGGTGACGGACGTCGTCGAACGCGTGACGGGCCGCCCGGCCCGCACGTTCGCCGAGTGGGCCCACGACCACGCGGCGGCATTCCTGCCGTAGCCACGCCCTCTGCTCAACCGTGATCACGGAACCCCGGTGCTGTCACGCAGCACCGAGGTTCCGTGATCATTTCGTGTGGACGGCGAGCCGCGAGGCCCGGCCGCCAGGAGGTGACCTGACGGACCAGGACCGCGAGCTTTGACCGCGCAAAACGTGGCCACACACCATTTCTGGCATGGCCGAACCTCAGAACAGTCCGCTATTCGAGTCCCGCGCCGAGATTCGCGTCGCCGCGCGGCCCGCCGACGTCTACGCCGTCGTCAGTGACCTGCCGCGCAGCGGCGAGTGGAGCATCGAATGCACCGGCGGCCGCTGGATCTCCGGCGCGCCGGGCAGTGTCGGCGCGGTCTTCCAGGGTGAGAACCTGCGCAGCGAGGACATCGTCGCCTGGGCACCCGTGGTGCGAGGCGCCTGGACCACCCAGGCCGAGGTCGTCGCCGCCGAGCCGGGCCGGGCCTTCCGCTGGGCGATGCGCGACAGCGCCGGGAACACCCAGGACAGCGTGTGGTCCTTCGAGGTCGCGCCCGAGGGAGACGGATCGACGCTGGTCCACCACTTCCGGATGGGTCGCGCCACCGAGGGCATTCGCAAAATCACCTCTGAGATGAACTCGGCCGAGCGCGAACGATTCTTCGCCGAGTGGGGCGCCAAGGTGCAGTCGGACCTGGCCGACACCCTCCAGCGCGTCAAAGTGGTCATCGAGAAGGCGTGACGGAGGACGCATGTTCCTGCAGCGCATCGGCAACCGCGGCATCCGGCTCGGCACGCTGTTCGAGCGGGCCGCGGCGCGCCACCCGGATAACCCCGTGATCCTCGACCACGACCTCGCCATCGCACCGCAACTCGGCCGGCGGACCACCGTCGCGCGGCTCGCCGAGCTCGTCGCCGACACGGCGTCGCGGCTGTGGGCCGTAGGCGTGCGCACCGGTGACCGGGTGGTGGTCCACAAGTCCGACGGCTTCGACATCACGCTGCTGGCGTGCGCGGTCGCGCGCATCGGTGCGGTACCGGTGCTGCTGTCGCCCAAGCTCGACGGCGCGACGGTCGCGGAGCTGGTCCGCCGGGTCGACCGGCCGTTCCTGCTCACCGACCGGGCGAAGCTCGACAACGACCTCCCGCGCGACATCGCCACCATCGCCGCCAAGGTGCTCGACGTCGTGGAGCTGGGGCAGCTCAGCGACGTGCCGCGCAAGGAGGCGGTGACGGTGGCGCCGGAACACCCGACGCTCGTGACGCACACCTCCGGCACGACGGGCACGCCGAAGCTGGCCGTCCACACAGGACGGACGTTGCAGGCGCGGTACCGGCCGCAGGCGTCGGTCGCCGCGCTCGTGCGGCGCCGGCGGCCGGTCGCCATCCACGTGTCATTCGTGCACTCCCGGCTGTTCACCGCGCTCGCGATCACGCTGCTGCGCGGGTTCCCGCTCGTCGTGCTCGCCGACGACGAGCCGGACCGGGTCGCCGACCTGTTCGCCGAGGTGCGTCCCGGCGTGCTGGAGGCGCACCCGAACACGTTCATGCGGTGGGAGGAGCTGGCGGAGGACCCGCGCCGGCCACTGGCGGGCGTGAAGTACTTCAGCAGCACGTTCGACGCGATCCACCCGCGCACCGTGCACCGCATGCTGGGCGCGTCCGATCACCGGTTCCCGGTCTTCGGGCAGCTGTACGGCCAGAGCGAGGTCGGCCCCGTCGTCGCGCGCGCCTTCACCCGGCGCCGCGCGCTGGATGCCGACGGCCGCTGCGTCGGCCGCCCCTTCCCCGGCATGACCGGCATGCGGGTGGTGAGCCGCGACGGCCGGAAGGTGACCGCGTCCTCGCCCGGCTTCATCGAGGTGAGCACCGACGGCCGGGTCCTGACGTACCTCGGCGAGCAGCAGCGCTACGACGGCCAGCGCGACGGATCCTGGTGGCGGATGGGAGACCTGGGCTACCGCGGCCGCTGGGGCTGCCTGCACCTGCTCGACCGCGAGGTCGACGAGATCCCGGGCTTCGGCAGCACGCTCGCCGCCGAGGACCACCTCTTCGGCCGGCTCGCCGAGCTGGCCGAGGTCATCATCGTGCCCGGCGCCGACGGCACGCCGGTGCCGGTCGTGTGCACGAAGGGCGACCGGCCGCTGGACCGGGCCGCGTGGCACTCCGCCGTGTCCGCCCTGCCGGCGATGGCGGAACCGGTGCAGTGGCGCCTCGCCGACCTGCCCCAGACCGCCACGACGAAGATCAAGCGGCTGGAGCTGGCCCGCCGGCTGGGGAGCGCCGAGCGATGAGCGAGAACGTTGTCATCGTCGGCGGCGGGATCGGTGGGCTCGCGCTCGCGCTGGCCCTCTCCGCCCGCGGCCACCGCGCGAGCGTGCTGGAGCGCAGCGCCGAGTTCGCCGAGCTCGGCGCCGGGATCCAGCTGGCCCCCAACGGCCTGCACGCCCTGGCCCGGCTGGGGCTCGCCACGGCGGTACGCCCGATCGCCACGCCGATGGACGAGCTGCGCTTCATGGACGGCGTCACCGGCGCACACGTGGTGAGCATGCCGCTGACCGACACGTATCAGCGCCGCTTCGGCAGTCCCTACGCCGTCGTCCACCGTGGCCACCTCTACGGCCTGCTGCTCGACGCCTGCCGCAACTCGCCCGACGTCGAACTGCGCGCCGCCAGCCCCGTCACCGGCTACACAAAGGACACCACCGGCGCCACCGCCGTCCTCGCGAGCGGCGAGCGGATCACCGGCACCCTGCTCGTCGGCGCCGACGGCATCCACTCCGCGATCCGCGAGCAGCTCGTCGGCGACGGTGAACCGAGAGTCTCGGGCATCACCGTGTACCGCGCGATCATCCCCATCGAGGAGGTGCCGCTTGCGCTACGCAGCGCCGCGGTGACCTGGTGGGCCGGGCCGAAGTGCCACTTCGTGCACTATCCGATCGGCGGTGGCCGGTTCCTCAACCTCGCCGCGAGCAGCGATGACGGCGTGACCGAGGCGTTCGCCGGCGTCCCCGCGACGACCGAGCGGGTGCGCCAGGAGTTCCAGCGGCTGCCGGCCGCCCGGCACCTGCTCGACCTGGGCCGCGAATGGCGCGCCTGGGTGCTCGTCGACCGCGAGCCGGTCGACGTCTGGTGCGACGAGCGGGTGACCCTGCTCGGCGACGCGGCCCACCCGATGCTGCACTACGCGGCCCAGGGCGCCTGCCAGGCCCTCGAGGACGCCGTCCTGCTGGCGGAGCTGGTCGACCGGGGCCCGGCCGGGCTCGTGGAGTACCAGGAGCGGCGGCGCGACCGGACGGCCGCGATCCAGCGGATCTCGCGGGAGAGCATCCGGCTGTGGCACCCGGAGGGTGCCGCGGCGCAGGCCCGCAACCGAATGCTCGCCGCGATGACGGCCGAGCAACTGCACGACGAGGTGGCATGGATGCACGAGGAGCGGATCGGGGTGGCGCGGTGAACGGCGGACAGTTCCACCTGTGCATCATCGGCGGCGGGCCGCGCGGGCTGGCGGTCCTGGAGCGGCTCTGCGCGCAGGAGCGGCGCGAGCCGGCGTTCACGGCCGTGACCGTCCACATCGTCGACCCGTTGGAGGCCGGGCCCGGCGCCGTCTGGCGCACGAACCAGTCGCGGCTGCTGCTGACGAACACGGTCGCCGCGCAGATCACCGTCTACACCGATCACAGCGTGCGGATCGACGGGCCGATCGAGCCGGGGCCCAGCCTCTACGAATGGGCGAAGCAGCTCGCGCTGCTCGGCCCGCTCAGCGACGCCGACGACGAGACCCTGGCCGAGGTGCAGCGCCTCGGGCCGGACGACTACCCGAGCCGGGCCCTGTACGGCCGGTACCTCGCCGACAGCTTCGCCAGTGTCGTGGCGGCGGCGCCCGCGCACGTGACCCTGCGGATGCACCGGTCGCGGGCGGTCGCGATCGCCGACACCACCGGCGTGCCCGGCGGACCGCAGGGCGTCCGGCTGGCCGACGGCACGCGGCTGCACCACCTCGACGCGGTGGTCCTGGCGCAGGGGCACGTGCCGTCGCTGCTGCCACCGGCGCAGGCCCGGGCGGCGAGCCTGGCCCGTGTGCACCGGCTCAACTACGTCACCCAGGCCAACCCGGCCGACGTCGACCTCGACGCCCTGGAGCCGGGCGCGCCGGTGCTGATCCGCGGGCTGGGGCTGAACTTCTTCGACTACCTGGCGCTGCTGACGGCCGGGCGCGGCGGGCGCTTCGAGCGGGAGGGCGGGCGGCTGCGGTACCTCCCGAGCGGCCGCGAGCCGCGCCTGTTCGCCAGCTCGCGGCGCGGGGTGCCCTCGCATGCCCGGGGCGAGAACGAGAAGGGCACGTCGGACCGGCACATGCCCCGGGTGCTCACGCCCGAGGCGATCGCGCGGCTGCGGGAGCGGCACGGCACCCTGCGCTTCGGCCGTGACCTGTGGCCGCTCATCGCCGCCGAAGTCGAGAGCGTGTACTACGCGACGCTGCTGCGCCCGGACGACCGGGCCGCGTTCACCGCCCAATACGTGGCCGATCCCGAGCGGCTGCTCGACGAGCACGACGTCGCCGCCGCCGACCGCTGGGACTGGGAGCGGCTGGCCCGGCCGGCCGGGCGGCGCAAGTTCGCCGGGCGGGCCGAGTTCCGCGCCTGGGTGCTGGAGCACCTGGCGCGCGACGTCGAACAGGCCCGGCTGGGCAACGTCAGCGGCCCGCTCAAGGCGGCCCTGGACGTGCTGCGGGACCTGCGCAACGAGATCCGGCTGGTGGTCGACCACGGCGGCCTCGACGGCGACTCGTACCGCGACGAGCTCAGCTCCTGGTACACGCCGTTCAACGCGTTCCTGTCGATCGGCCCGCCCGCGTCGCGGATCGAGGAGCTCGCCGCCGTCATCGACAGCGGGGTGGTTGAGCTGACCGGGCCCGGCACCCAGATCCTCGTGGACACCGAGGATCCCGCGTTCGTGGCGGTGTCCGCGGCGGTGCCGGACGAGCCGGTACGGGCCAGGGCGCTCGTCGAGGCGCGGCTGCACGACGTCGACCTTCGCCGTACGGCGGATCCGTTGCTGCGCCACATGCTCGACACCGAGCAGTGTCGCCCGTACCGCATCCCGTGCGCCGGCGGCGGCTTCTACGAGACGGGTGGGCTCGCGGTCACCATGCGGCCGTACCACGTCGTCGACGGCCAGGACCAGGCCCATCCGCGCCGGTTCGCCTACGGCGTGCCGACCGAGTCCGTCCACTGGGTCACGGCGGCGGGCATCCGGCCCGGTGTCGACTCGGTGACCCTCGGCGACGCCGACGCGATCGCGGCCGCGGTCCGGGCCCTGGAACCAGCGGCCGTGCCCCGGTCCGCCCCGTCGTTCACGGGGGTGGTGGTGTGAGTAGCGGCCTGCTGCGCCCGGTGAGCGCGGGCACGCCCGTCGAGGACCTCGTCGACGACCGGGCGTGGCTGCAGGCGATGCTCGACGCGGAGGCGGCGCTCGCGCGGGCCCAGGCCCGCCTGGGCCGGCTGCCCGCGCAGGCCGCCGCCGTCATCACCCGCGCCGCCCGCGCCGAACTGTTCGACCAGCGGGCGCTCGCGCTCGCCGCCCGCGAGACCGCCAACCCGGTCGTCGGGCTGGTCGCGGCGCTCACCGCGCGGGTGGCCGAGGTCGACCCGCCGTCCGCCGAGTACGTGCACCGCGGCTCCACCAGCCAGGACATCCTCGACACCGGCGCGATGCTGGTCGCGGCCCGGGTGCTGCGGCTCATCCGCGACGACCTGGCCCGCACGGCCGACGGGCTGGCCGGCCTCGCCGCGGCCCACCGGGACACACCCGTCGCCGGCCGGACCCTCGCGCTGCAGGCGGTACCGACGACGTTCGGGCTGAAGGCGGCCGGCTGGCGGCAGCTGGTCCTGGACGCCGACGTGCGGCTGGCGCGGCTCCTCGACGGCGGCCTGCCGGTCTCGCTGGGCGGCGCGGCCGGCACCCTGGCCGGCTACCTCGAGTACGCACGCCTCGACGGCGAGCCGGCGCAGCCGCAGTACGCCGACGACCTGGCCACCGCCTTCGCCGACGAGACCGGGCTGGCCAGCCCGGCGCTGCCCTGGCACGCGCTGCGCACCCCGATCGCCGACCTCGGCGCGGCTCTGGCGTTCACCGCCGGCGCGCTGGGCAAGTTCGCGGTCGACGTGCTGACGCTCGCGCGCACGGAGATCGGCGAGGTCGTCGAGCCGGCCGGTGGCGGCTCGTCGGCGATGCCGCACAAGCGCAACCCGGTCCTCGCCACTCTCGTCCGCTCCGCCGCCCTGCAGGTGCCGGTCCTCGCGACCGGCCTGACCCAGGCGCTGCTCGGCGAGGACGAGCGCTCGGCGGGCGGCTGGCACGCGGAGTGGCCGCTGCTGCGCGAGGCGCTCCGGCTGACCGGCGGTGCGGCGCACACGGCCGCTCAGCTCGCCGAGGGTCTGCGGCCGCGCCCGGACCGGATGCTCGAGAATCTGGCCCGCACCGGCGGGCAGGTGGTGTCCGAGCGCCTCGCGGCGGCGCTGACCCCGGCGCTGGGCAAGGCGGAGGCCCGCCGGCTGCTGTCCTGGGCGGCGGTCGAGGCCGACCGGGGCGGCCGGTCCCTCGCGGAGGTGCTTTCCGGCGAGCCGGCGGCGAAGGCCCTGGACCTCGACGACCTCTGCGACCCGGCCCGCTACACCGGCGCCGCCGCCCACCTGGTCGACCGGGCGCTGGACGTCGTGCCACGGGCGACCCGGTTTGAGGATTCGCCGGGCGGGTAGGCGGCGCCGACGACCCGGAGGGGAGTGATCGGCGATGACGGCACCCACGTTGCCCGACCTGTTCACCTGGCTGGAGCGGTCGCGCCGCGAGGGCGAGGTGCACTTCGACGAACGGCAGCGCGCCTGGATGGTGCTCGGGCATCCCGAGGTCTCGGCCGTCCTCGGCGACCCGCACACGTTCTCCTCCGACCTGGGCGATCTGCAGCCCCGGCAGGAGGATCTCGACCTGTTCCGGCGCGGCAACTTCGTGCAGATGGACCCGCCCCGGCACGACTCGCTGCGGCGGCTGGTGAGCCGCGCGTTCACCCCGCGTGTGGTGGCGGGCCTGGCACCGCGCATCACCGCCGTCACCGCCGAACTGCTGGACGAGCAGGCGGGTGAGGAGCGCTTCGACCTGGTCGACGACCTGGCGTACCCGCTGCCGGTCATCGTCATCGCCGAACTGCTGGGCATCCCGGCGGCGGACCGGCCGGTGTTCCGGCGGTGGGCCGACGCGCTGTTCGAGCGGCCGGAGATCGGCCCGGACCAGCCGCTCACCCGGCTGACGGACGACCGTGCGCTGAACGCGGTCGCGCCGGTGCTGCACGAGATGAACGCGTACCTGCTCGAACACGTGCGGGCGCACCGGGAAACGCCGGCGGACAACCTCACCGGCAACCTGGTGCGGGCCGAAGCCGACGGCGAGCGGCTCTCCGACGAGGAGATCATCGGCTTCGTCGGGCTGCTGCTGCTCGCCGGGCACATCACGACGACGGCGACACTGGGCAACACGGTCGTCGCTCTCGACGAGCACCCGGACGCGGCCGCCGAACTGCGGGCCGACCCGGCGCTCCTGCCCGACGCGATCGAGGAGGTCCTGCGCCTGCGCACGCCGTTCCCGCGGCTGGCGCGGCTGGCGAGCACCGACACGATGATCGGCGGCCAGCCGGTCGCGGCCGGTGACATGGTCATCCCGTGGCTCGCGGCCGCGAACCGCGACAGCCGGGTCTTCGCCGAACCGGAGCGCTTCGACATCCGCCGCGACCCCAACCCGCACCTGACGTTCGGGCACGGCATCCACTTCTGCCTCGGCGCGCCGCTGGCCCGGCTGGAGGCGAGGATCGCGATGGAGTCGCTGCTGCGGCGCTACCGCGAGATCGCCGTCGACACCGCGGCGACCGTCCACCGCAACCCGTGGGTGATGCTCAGCCCGACGAAGCTCCCGGTGACGGTCGTCCCCGCCTGACGGGTGGCGGCGAATCGGGCCGCGAACAACCGGAACTACAGTGTCGTGATCTCAGCAAGGGTTCGGTGGGTTCCGGTATTCGAAATGGGCGAGGACGAGACCAGTGCGAACGGTGTCGCCGATGGTGAGCGGGCTGGCGGTGGAGTGGCGTAGGTGCGCCAACGGCCGGTGAGCAGCGCCAAGCCTCGTTCGCCGGGTGCGCGTTCGGCGCGCAGCAGCGCGTTGCAGGCCCGGTTGTCCCGGGGCCAGTCGGGTACCGCGGCCAGCGCTTCGATCCCCTCGGCGACATCCCGGTATGCGGCGGCCTAGGAGACGCCCGAACCCGGCTCCGAGCAGGGACTTGTCCTCGTTTTTACCGAACCACACCAGCACCAGCAGCGCTTGGTGGCAGCAGGCCAGCGCCCGGGTTCCGCCGCGGCACGGCGGGTGCGGCGTTCGGTGGCTGGCAGGCGCGACATGTGGCGGACCGGCTCCCTCGGCACGTCAAGGGACCGCACGATAGGCGACCACGGATGGACTCCTCATCCGTAGGTAGGTCTTGTGGTGAACACTCATCCGCCGAGGGTTTCGCCCAGCTTTCAACACTGTCCGACGTGGACGGTATGCTCGTGGCGGTCACATCCCGGCGGCGTTCTCGCTGAGGTCACGTCATTCAGGAATCCGCACCGGCGGTGCATGGGGGCAGTGGTTGCTTGTTCCTGCCGTGCCGGGTATTCGGCGGACATGCCGATCGGCCGTGCGCGGCATTGTCGAAAGCCGGCCGCGATACACCGGTGGCCGTGCACTGCCGCCGACCGTTCGATGCGTTGCCGGACCGGCTGGCCGGCGCAGCTGTGGCGGGTACGGCCTTCCCCGGACGAGTTCCGGCGTGGATGCGCGACGACGCTTCGGGACAGGACCAGGCCGCCCCTCGCCGTCCACCTGGCGCGGCGCGGCATCGCAGTCGTTTGCCGCGGCGCTGCTCGCGGAACGTCGTGCCTGGCCAGACGGCGTGACCGACGGCGACGGCGGCGGGGTTACCGGCGGAGACGGCGGCGGAGTGACCGGCGGAGACGGCGAGGGCGGCACCGGCCCCTGCACCGTTCCGCCGCGCTGGTCGCTGACCACCGGCGGGGTGTCACCACGCACGCGGCGCAGCTTCTCGGCGTGCCGCCTGGCCAGACCCCAATCCCGATGCCGCGCATGCTCCCGGCGGAACTGCTCCTTCGCCGGAGAATAACGACGCGACCTCGTACGGTCACGCATGGCAGCCAACTCCGTCCTGGAAAACAGTTGCAGCTGCCCCATGCATGCCATTATCCCAGAACCCGACCGCAACCACCGCCCCGAACGGCAGTCAATGACGTGATCTCAGCGAGGAATGCCGTCGGGATTTGATCGACATGGGCGTACCGTCCACGTCGGACAATACTGGAAGTGGGGCGAAGCCCTCGATAGATGAGTTCTTACCACAAGATCCACCTACGGATGAGGAGTCCGCCCGTGACCGCCTATCGTGCCATCCTGGACGTGCCGAGGGAACTGGTCCGCCACGTGTCGCGCCTGCCGGCCACCGAATGCCGTACCCGCGGCACCCGCCGCGGGACCTGGGCGCTGACCTGCTGGTACCAAGCGCTACTGGTGCTGGTCTGGTTCCGTAAGAACGAGGACAAGTCCCTGCTCGGGGCCGGGTTCGGCGTCTCCCGGGCCACCGCGTACCGGTATGTCGCCGAGGGCATCAAGGTGCTGGTCGCCCAGGCTCCTAACCTGCACGAGGCGCTGAAACGGGTGGCGGATGAGGGCTGGTCGCACGTCATCCTCGACGGCAAACTGTTCGCCACCGACCGCCTCGCCGAGACCACGACCAGCGTCAAGGGTGACACGATCGACGCCTGGTACGCCGGCAAGCACCGTGACTTCGGCGCCAACACCCAAGCAGTCATGCGCCCGGATGGGCTGCCAGTGTGGACCTCCGACGCAGCACCAGGGCATCTGCACGACTGTAGCTGCGCCCAATTGCACGACATCCCTGGCGCGCTGTACTGGACGGCGTCCCAGCTGCACCTACCCACCCTGGCCGATACCGGCTACGAAGGCGCCAGACGCGGCATACACACCCCGTTCAAGCAGCCCGCCGACGGTACCCGACTGGCCCCGGACAACCGGGCCTCAACGCGCTGCTGCGCGCCAAACGCGCACCCGGCGAACGCGGCTTCGCCCTGCTCACCGGCCGTTGGCGCAGCCCACGCCACACCACCGCCAGCCCACGCACCGTCGGCGACACCGGCCGCGCCGGCCTCGTCCTCACCCATTTCGAATACCGGTACCTACCGAATCCTTACTGAGATCACGTCAGTACCGGCATGTACGAGTTGAGAACGGTGCCCGACGCAGGCCAGGTCTGGTGTGTCGGAGCCGTCATCATCGACTCGCGTGGACGGGCTTTTCTGCAACGGCGCGGGGAGAACCGGTCGCTCTTTCCGGGGTGCTGGGACATCGTGGCCGGTCACGTGGAATCTGGTGAGACACTGCACGAGGCGCTCGCGCGGGAGATTCTCGAGGAGACCGGGTGGACACTCGAACGGGTCGTCCGGGATCTCGGCTTGGTGCTCTGGACGGGCAACGACGGCGTGCGGCGCCACGAGGTGAGTTTCGTGGTCGAGGTCGGCGGGGACCTGACCGATCCAAAGATCGAGTGGGACAAGCACACCGAATACGCTTGGTTCGATCGAGCGGAGCTTTCCCAGATCTTGCAGAACCGTCCGCCTTTTGACGAGATGATTCACGACACCGTGTCACGGGCTTTGGGTCAATAACGGCCAGGTCATGCGCCGACGGTGAGCGTCACCAGCCCGCACAGAACCGCCGCGGATGCCAGCAACTTGAAACGCATCTGCCCCTCGGCCAGGAACCTTCCGCCGGCGAGCACCACCAGCACCACACTGACTTCGCGTACCGGCGACACGACGTTGGCCGGCGCCAGACGCAGTGCGTACAGAAAGAGGAGGTAGGGCAGCGGCATCAAGGTCCCTGAAGCCACGATCAACAGCCGGCACTCACTCCACAACTTCCGCACTCCATGCCAGCTTCGGAAGACCACTGGCCCGAGCAGCACGACGCGGCTGGCATCATCCACCGCGTTGAGGAGCAATGGGGGAACCGCCAGCGCTCCGACCGCGTGTTGGTCCCACAGCGTGTAGCCGGCGATCGCCACCCCGGACAGCAGGGCATAGGTGAAGCCGAACGGGGGGCCGATCCGGGCGACCCCATGCCGATCAGCGGACCTGCCGAGCAGGCCGATCGCCATTACGCCCGTAGCCACGGCAAGCAAGCCGGCGACACCGAGGACGCTGGGCAGCTCACCGAACAACAGCATGCCGCCAAGGGTTGCCAGAATCGGACCGGTTCCGCGGGCGATGGGATAGACGGAGGAAAGGTCGCCGTCGCGGTACCCGTATTGTGTGATCACGAAATACCCGAGGTTGATCAAGATGCTGCCGGCCATGAAAACGGCCTGCATTCCGGACGGTTGAAACGCCGAGCTCCCGGTCAACAGGATCACGATCGGGGCGTACGCGAGCAGTGAGCCGAGTGATGCCAACCAGACAAACGCCGTGGGGTCGTACCGCGACAGGCGCTTACTCACGAGGCTCCAGCACGCATGGATGAGTGCCGCTGACAGCGCCAAGGAAATAGGAAGAAGATTCACGGCGCCCCTTCTCGCGAACAGCACGCGCAGCCGTGCTGCCGGGTTCGGTAACGGTCAGCGTGTCCCCAGTTCACGTTCCTGCGTCGTTGCGTACGAGATCGAGATGTCACCCCGCCCGTGCGCGTAGAGGTCCGCCTGGAGCTGGTACAGCTCCCGGTACACCCCGCCGAGCGCCATCAGCTCCTCGTGACTGCCCTCTTCGATCACGCGGCCCGCGCCGAACACGAGGATGCGGTCCGCGGCGGCGGCGTTGGCGAGCCGGTGTGAGACGAGCACCGTGGTGCGGCGGTGCGCCCGCAGTTCGCTGAGCAGGGTGTGCTCGGCCCGCGCGTCGAGGGCGGAGGTCGGCTCGTCGAGGATGAGCAGATCGGCTCCGCGGTAGAGGGCCCGGGCGACGGCGAGCCGTTGCGCCTGCCCGCCGGACAGGTCGGTGCCGCCCTCGTACTCCGGGCCGATGATGCGCTCCAGCTCCAGCTCTCCATCGCCGAACCCGGCCGCCCGCAACGCCCAGGCGACGCGCCCCTCGTCGACGGGCCGGTCGATGGCGCCGATGGTGACGTTGTCACGGACGGTCTCCGCGTACGTCTGGAAGTCCTGGAAGACGCAGGCGATCCGGCCACGCAGCGCGACGGCGGCGAACTGCTCGGTGCTCTCACCGTTCCACAGCACGGTGCCCTCGTCCGGGCGGTACAGCATCCCGATGATCTTGGCGATGGTCGTCTTCCCGGACCCGTTCGGGCCGACCAGCGCGATGATCTGCCCCTCCTCGACGGTGAAGCTGACGCGATCGAGCGCGGGAGCGGTCCCGGACGGATACGTGAACGAGACGTCCTTGACGGTGAGCGACCGTAGCGGCGCAACGCCGCGTTGCCCGGCATCGCCCCGCGCCGGCTGCCGGCGCTGCACCTGCTCCAGGAACACGCGCTGGTCATTGAGGAAGAGGCCGGCCTCCGTCATCTCGCTCACCGGCCAGGAGAGCGCACCGATCATGTGCACGACCTGGGCGAGTCCGACGGCGGCGGCGATGGCGGAGCCGAGGTTGGCGCGACCGCTGAGGTAGAACCAGCCGAGGACCGCGACACCGCCGACGACGAGCAGCGCGAACGCCAGCTGCCCGCCGAGCATCCGGCGCCACTGCCGGCGCAGCGTCGTGCGTAGCTCCACCAGGCGCTGGACGGACAGGTTGTCGTACCGCCGGCCGAACTCCTCGACGAGGCCGAACGCCCGAGTCTCCGCCGCAGGCTCCCGCGCGGTGAGCATGCGCGAGTAGTACAGCCGGCGCCGTTCCAGCGGCGTCATCTGGGTAAAGAAGTCGTAGCGGTCACCGGCCATGAGCCGTGACACGATGAGCACCGGAATCGCCAGGGCCAGCAGCGCCGGCACGAGCAGCGGCTGGATCACGACGACCGCGACCATCACCACGATGATCCTGACGGCCGAATCGATGATGGCGGTAAGGCTCCGCACGGCCTGCGCCGGACGGAAGTCCGTGCTCGACGCGCGCATCACCCGATCGTGGGTCTGCGGGTATTCGTAGTCGATCAGCTCAAGCCTGCCGATGGCCCGGTGCATTCGCCGCGCGCTCGCCTGGCGGACCTGCTCGGTGAGCAGGTCACGGATGAGCGACTGCGCATTGCCGATGATGAGCATGACGATCAGGCCGGCCACCATGAGGCCGACGACGGGTGCTGCCGCGCGCGCCGTGCCCACGCGACCGCCGTCGTCGTCAGCGACGAGCTCGACCAGCCGCTGGATCAGCAGCAACTGAGCGCCGATGAGCAATGACTGCAGCAGGGGGCCGGCGATCGTCGCCACGCAGAGCCGCGGCGCCGCTCTCCAGCTCAACCGGAACGCTTCGCCAATATTGCGAGTGATTGATCTCGATCGAATGCCGGGGTCCCCGTCTCCCGCCATATCTTCAGTTCCTCCCCTGCGGAACGAAGCAGCCGGATACGACAATGCCATACCACCCGATTCGGGGTGGGCAGCGCCGTCAACCGCGCGCGAGCCGCTGAGCACCGCCGCCGCAGGCACGCCGAAGCCCCGGGCATCCTCGTCGTGAGGATGCCCGGGGCTTCGGTGTGCCCCGAACGGGCCCTTGAAGAGGCCGGCCGGGACGGACGTCAGGCGGTGCGGTCGCGCAGGAACAGGCGTTTCGGGTCGAACGCCCGGAGGTCGGCCAGCTCGGCCGGGGTGGGCGGCGCTTCGATCGCGAGGTCGTCGGCGACGGGGAACGACCATCCCGTGCGTTCCCGCACGAGCTCGATGGCTTCGTCCTGGCTCCCACCGACCGTGGGAAGCAGCGCGGTCAGGACGAACTCGCCATCCGCGGCTCGCTCGAAGACGCACAGGTCGGTGACGATCGTGGAGACCTTCGCTCCGGGTGACGTCACGTACCGCACTTTGTCGACGAGTCGTGTGGCACCGTGACCGACGCAGACGATCACCTCGTCGGCGGCCGAGAGCACGTCGTTGGCGCCACCGGATCCGACGATGAAATCACCGTTGTCGGCAACCGTCGAGTTGATGGCGCCGGTCCGGTCGACCTGCCCCGCGCCGATCATGCCGATCGTCTTCGTGCCAGGGCCCGACACGAACGTTCCGAGCACGCCCATCACGTCCGTCAGCAGCTTGTTGGTCGGGACGTTCTGCCCGGCGAAGATGAAGGGCTCGCCGGGGCGGGGCGAGTAGCCGAACAGCCCGATCTCGGCCATGAGTTCGACATCGACGCCACGGCCGCGCAGGTCGCGGGCGCCGATCCAGGACGCGAGGTTCGCCAGGCCGACTCCGGCCAGGACGGCGTCGTGTCCCCGCCGCATGACAGCGGTACGCAGCCGCCGGGCCGCCACCACGACCTGGGTCTCCGTGGCGTTGGCCGGCGCGGGGACCGCGCCTGCCTCATCGGCCGGCACGTGCCACTCGTCGCTGGTGTGCCGGCGGTTGAGGGCACTCAGGCGATCGGGCCCGAGCTTGGCGAGGTAGCCGTCGTGGTCACCGACGCCGAGGACCCATTCGTCGATCCACCGCTTGAAGTCGGCGGGATCCCGGCTCGCCCGCAGGGTGTCCGCCATGAACTGCGCGTCCTCGACATAGCTGCTGATGCCGTCGACGCCCGGGTTGTTGAAGCCGTAGGGATGGGCGCCGTTCGGCGTCACACACACGGCACGGACCACGTGCGCGGGAATTCGCGTCAGCTTGTTCATCCGCCGAAGCTGCTCGGTCGTGACGATCCGCTCGACACACGCGATGACCCCGCGCGTCGCGGCCAGCGCGCCCCACTGGCTCTCACCGTAGGGCGCCGCCAGCACCACGTTGCCGTGCGCATCCGCCGCCGCACCGTGCAGCACCACGATGTCCGGCCGGAGCGCCTTCACCAGGACGAGCGGATCGTCGCCGACGCTCATCTCGACGAGCTCCCCGCGCGCCGACGCCTCGACGCCCATGGTGCTGCCGGCCATCGACCGCACGGGGAAGTACGGCACGCCGAGCGCGCCGGCCGCCAGGCGGGCGACCAGGCTCCACAGCGACCAGTGTTCGATCTCCACGCGGCCGTCGCGGATCGCCCGTACGAGCGCCGGGTTGGGGCGGGCGACGGGATAGTTCTCGCCCGCGAACGACGCGACGACCTTGCGGACCAAGCCGAGCTCGACGAGCGCGTGCTGGATGTTGACCAACCCGGCGGTGACCAGGGTGAAGCCAGGGTCACGCCCGGCGAAGGCCCGCGCGATCTCGAGCAGCGCCGCATTGGGCCGCGCGTCGGAGTAACCGACGTGCAACGTCATGCCGGGCTCGACGAACGTGCGAATGGCCGTCGCGAGATCCTGAACCTTGCTCGCGCCTTCCTCGACGGGCAGCGCGAAGGCCGGCGGCGTCACGACGTCATCGTCAGCCCGCCGCTGACGCTCAGGGTCTGCCCGGTGATGTAGCTGGCCGCGTCCGAGGCGAGGAAGACGATGGCCCCCGCCTGCTCGGCCGCCGTGCCCATGCGCTTGAGCGGGACGGCACGGATCATCTTCTCGATCACGTGCTGATCCGACTGGGCGCGCAGCAGGGGCGTGTCGGTCGGCCCGGGTGAGATGGCGTTGATCCGGATGCCGTCGCGCGCGATCTCCCGCGCGAGCGACTTGACGAAGCCGATGACACCGGCCTTGGCCGCGGCGTAGACGGTCTCGCCCATGGTTCCGACCTTGCCGGCGTCCGAGCTGGTCAGCACGATCGATCCGGACTTCTGCTCGCTGAACGGGCCGAGCGCCGAGCGGCTCAGGAAGATGGAACCGACGAGGTTGATGTCGATGATCCGACGCCAGTACTCCTCGGTCTCCTGCGCGAAGAACGTCGTGTCGGACCACCCGACCGTGCTGGTCACGATGTCGAGCGCACCGTACTGGCTGAGCACCGACTGGATCAGCTCGTCGGTCTGGCTCTGCTGCGTGATGTCACAGGTGTAGGCCGACACCTCGGCGCCCTTGCTGCGCAGCAGTTCCGCGGTCTCCTTCGCGCCCTGCTCGTTGACGTCGGCGATCGCGACGCGCGCGCCGTTCTCAACGAAGAGTTCGGCCGTCGCCCGGCCGATGCCGCTTCCGCCGCCGACGACGATCGCTACCTTGCCGTCAGATTTCATGGGTGTTGCCTCCTCTTGTTGGCGTTCAACGGGCCAGCTCGCCGAAGTACGAACGGGCGATCACCATGCGCAGGATCTGGTTGGTGCCCTCATAGATCTGCCCGATCTTCGCGTCGCGCATGAGCATCTCGACTGGGAAGTCCCGGACGTATCCCGACCCGCCCAGCACCTGGACGGCGTTGCTCGTCACCTGCATGGCGACGTCAGTGGTGTAGGTCTTGGCGATGGCGGCGAGCCGCGAGGCGTCGTCGCGCCCGGCCACGAGTGCCGCCATGGCGTCGTAGAGCAGCGAGCGTGAGGTGTGCACGCCGATGGCCATGTCGGCGATGAGGAACTGCACGCCCTGGTAGCTGGCGATCTCCTTGCCGAACTGCCGGCGTTCGGCCGCGTAGCGGGTGGCCGCGTCGAGGGCGCCCTGCGAGATCCCGAGGCTCATCGCCGCGACTCCCAGGCGACCTTCGTCGAAACCCCGCATGAGGTACGTGAACCCGCGGTCGACCTCGCCGATGATGTGGTCGCGCGGGATCCTGACGTCGTCGAAGTGCATCTCCGCGGTGGCCGAGCCGTGCAGGCCCATCTTCTCTTCCCACCGTGCGGCGGCCACGCCCGGCGTCGACGCCTCGACCAGGAACAGGGAGAGGCCTCGCGATCCGGGCCCGCCCGTGCGGGCGAGGACGGTGTAGAAGTCGGCGAACCCGCCGTTGGTGATGAACCGTTTCGTACCGTTGATCACCCAGACGTCGCCGTCCAGCACCGCCGTCGTCGTCACACTGCCGAGATCGGACCCGGCTTCGGGCTCGGTGGCGGCGATGGCGCCCAGCCATTCGCCGCTGGCCGCCTTGGTGAGCACCGAATCGGTCCATGACGGCGCCGCGGGTCCGGTCGCGTTCAGGGCGATGAGCTTCGTCGCCAGCCAGTGCGCCGTGAGGTAGGTGCAGGCGCTGGGATACACCCGGCCCAGCTCCTCCAGCACGATGCCGTGATGGCGGATGTCGCTGTCCACGCCGCCGTAAGCCTCGGGGACGACCATGCCGAAGAAGCCGGCGGAGGCCAGGATCTCGCGGATCTGCGGGCTGAACGTGCCCGACCGCTCGACATCGGCGATCAGCGGACCGATCTTGTTGACGGCGACCGCCCGGGCCATGCTCGCGAGATCCCGGAGGCTGTCGTCGAGGTCCTCAGTGAGCATCTGTGACCTTCCTGAAGATCGGGCCCAGCAACGGCTCCTCGGACGTCCCGAGCCGCCCGACGGTCAGCGTCACCCGGTCGCCATGGCTCGGCGGAGCGTCCTCGGGGGCCTCGATCTGCGCGAAGTATCGGGGACCCTCCGCGAGGTCGACGTAGCCGATCCAGAACGGCGCCTCGAACCCCGCGGGCGCGAGCGCGATCCGCACCGCCTCGTAGACCGTACCCTCGCCACTGAGCTCATGCGGCACGCACTCGCTCAGATCCGCTCCGCACAGCGTCCGCGACGGCAGGCGCACGTCGCCACAGGCTGGGCAGCGGCTGCCGACCAGGACGTGGCGACCGCTCTCGTTCACCGTCAGGATCGGCGCGCCAAGACTGAACTCACCAACGATCACGACTCGATCGCTCCAATCCGCGACAGGATGGTGATCCCGGACGTCGCGAAGTCGCCTTCCTGGAAACCGCCCGAGATGTGGGCGAGCGCGTGACGGGCACCGGGCACCTGCCGCTCCCCCGCGCGCCCGCGGAGTTGGTCGGCCAGCTCGACGATCTGAGCAACGCCCGTCGCACCCAGCGGATGACCGCGGTTGAGCAGCCCGCCGCTCGGGTTGACCGGGAGGCGCCCGCCCAGCGAGGTGTCGCCGCTCTCGACGAGCTTGCCGCCCTCGCCGGCCTCGCACAGGCCGAGGTCCTCGTAGTGGATGATCTCCGCGATGGAGAACGAGTCGTGGACCTCGGCGACGTGGATGTCCTCCGGGCCGAGCTGCGCCCTCGCGTAGGCCCGCTTCGCGGTGTGCTGGTCGAGCGTGAACGAGGTCATGTCGCGGCGCTGGTCGGCGTAGTACCCGCTACCCACGACCGATGCCAGGATCTCCACCTGCGGGTCGATGCCCAGCCGCTCCGCTCCCCGTTCGCTGACGATGACGGCCGCGGCCCCCCCGTCGCCCGTCGGGCAGCAGTCCAGCAGATGCAACGGACCGGCGACGGGTCGTGCGTTGAGCACGTCGTCGAGCGTGATGGGTTCCCGGTACTGCGCCTTGGGGTTCAGCGACGCCGCCCGGCGATTCTTCACCGCGACCGCGGCGATCTGCTCCCGGGTCGTTCCGTACACCTCCATGTGCCGCCGGGCGGCCATCGCGTAGTACGCCGGCGGGGTGAAGCCCTGCTCGCCCTCCAGCACCATGCCGTCGGACGTCAGCGGGCGCCCCTTCCCGGAACGGGTCGACATGCGCTCCACGCCGACGACGAGCGCGATGTCGTGCTCGCCGCTGGTCACCGCCAGGTTCGCGACGTTGAAGGCCATGGCCCCCGAGGCGCAGAACGCCTTCTCGTTGTAGACGGGCACCCCTTGGATGCCCACCTCCCACCCGACAAGCTGACCGACGCCACTCTCGCGTGCTTGAAGGCTGCCGCTGCGGGCGCAGCCGCAGGCGATCATCTCCACCGCCTGCGGGGCGGCGTGAGCGTCCTTCAGCGCCTCGACGCATGCCTGCCGGCCCAACGACCCCAGGGTCTGGTCCGGAAACTTGCCGAACGAGGTCATGCCGACTCCGGCGAGGAATGACCTTCGCATACTCCCTCCCTCCGCTCGATTCTGGATACGGTATCCAATATACAAATATCAGTCAATGACCCACGCGGCAAGATCGCGCAAGCTCACCGTCGTTCACCACATCGGCGAGAGTTGCGTGCCATAGGGTACAGGGATACGGTATACAAAATCACCCATCCGCGCCAGAGCAGGAGTACCATGGAGGCCTTCATCAGTGGCGACGTCCCTTGGGAGACCGTCGCCAACCACCGTTCCGGCGAGGTGTACCGCAAGTTTCTCCGCGAAGGGGAGCTCGCGCCCGGCGTCGGCTACACGGCTGATCTCGTCAAGTTCTCCGAGGGTGCCGGGACGTTCACCGCTCCCCGGCACCGCCACGACTACGACCAGTTCCGGCTGACCCTCGAAGGGTGCCCCGACTACGGCCACAACGTGCTGGCCCCGGCGGGACAGGTGGCGTACTTCCCCGCCGGCGCGCATTACGGACCTGAACGCATCGAGGGCGGCTCCATCCTCCAGGTGCAGTGGAGCCACTCGTGGGTGACGCGGCAGGAGTACGACGAGATGCGCGAGCAGCTCAGCCAGACGGGCCGGTTCGAGGACGGCACGTACATCTCCGTCGACGACACGGGCGCCGAGCAGCGCGCGGACGCCGCCAACGCGGTGTTCGAGGCGGTGAAGCGCAAGCGGTTCGGCATGACGGCACTGGCGTTCCCGACCCCCCGCTACCCGCAGCCGATCGTCATGAACCCGGCCGCGTTCGCCTGGCGGGCGGACGGCAACGGCCTGTCCAGCAAGGTGCTCGCCCGCTACACCGAGAACGACGTGTATGCCTCGCAGCACCGGTGGGACGAGGACGATGCCACGCTCGTGCTCTCGGCGGAGCGGACCCAGTTGTTGTGGATCACTGCGGGCGAGATCCGGATCGGCGACGTCTCTTACGGACCGCAGACCGCCATCTGGTCGGACTACGCCGAGATCACGAACGTCGTCGGCGGTGCCGGAGCCGAGGCGGTCTGCTTCGGTTTCCCGATCGCCTGACCCGTCACGACCGACGTGCAGCGACCCCATCCGCGGGGTCGCTGCACGTCGCTGCTTTTCCGGACCTCACTGCCTACCGCGTAGGTAGCGGCATGACGAACACGCTACGACTCCTTGCGGGAGGCGCCCTTCACCGCAGCGAGGTCGGCTTTGGTCCGAGCGATGCCCGCGTCGAGGTACTGCAGGTCGGAACCGAGCGTGGCGATCAGCGCGCCGCGCGAGACCCATTTCTGGGTCGCCGCGGGCGTGTTGCTGAAGATGCCGAACGGCACGCCGCTGCCCTGGCAGGCGACGAGGACCTTCTGGATCGCCTCCTCGACCGCCGGGTGCTCCGGGTCGCCGAGGTGGCCGAGCGAGACGGCCAGATCGAACGGGCCCACCATGATGCCGTCGAGCCCGCCCGTCGCCAGAATCTCGTCGATGGCCTCGACGGCCTCGCCGGTCTCGATCATGGCCAGCACCGCGATCTGCCCGTTGGCGCGCGCGAGGTAGTCGGCTCGGTCGCCGTGCAGCCGGCTCGCCCGCCGGGGGCCGAAGCCCCGGCTCCCAACGGGCGCATAGCGCGCGGAGGCCACCGCCGTGCGACATTCCGCGGCGGTGTTCACCGAGGGCACGATCACGCCCTCGGCGCCCAGGTCGAGCGCCTGCTTGATGTAGACGTCGCCGTGGGCCGGCACACGGACCAGCACCGTCGACTCGGTCGGGTACAACGCCGTGAGCACCCCGTGCAGCTGCTCGGTCGTCATCGGCGAGTGCTCGGTGTCCACCGCGAGGAAGTCGACGCCCGCGTTCCCCATCACCTCGGCCACAAGGAGGTCCGGGATGGTCATCAGGGTTCCGATGGACGCCTCGCCCGCGCGCAGCGAGCTGAGCAAACGATTGTCACGCACTGATCCACTCCTGCCATGTCCTGCGAGACGGCCTGTCCCGCTCGTTGGTCCCGGTCACCGTGCACCCGCGCCGACGCCCGACCAGCGCGTGGCCCGCCGTTCCCACAACCCGATGAGCCCGTCGAGCGCCCAGGCGATCGCGACGACGGCGGCCAGGGCGGCCCAGATCTCGTTCATGTTGAACCGGGATTCACCGAATACCACGAGGTATCCGAGACCCTTGCTGGCACCGATGAACTCCGCGGTGATCGACGCCTGGAACGCGTAGCCCAGCGTGACGCGTGCCGAGCCGATCAGCCAGGTCGCCAGCGCTGGCGCGTAGACGTTCCGCGCGATGTCGATCCGCCGGGCGCCCATGAGCTTCGAGTTGCTGATCAGATCGGGGTCCACGTCACGGAAGCCAGAGGCGACGATCGTGATGACGACGACGACGATGACCAGCACGACGAGCAAGATCTTGGACTGCAGCCCGAAGCCGAGCCAGACCGCGAGGAACGGATAGAGGATCAGGCGGGGCATCCCGTTGAAGAACGTGATGAACGGGTCGGTCACGAGCCGGAGGAACTCGTTGAGGCCGATCATCGCGCCGACGATCACGCCGATCACCGTGCCGATACCCCACCCCAGCAGGAGCACCTGCAGGGTGGACAGCGACGATCGCAGCAGTGTGCCGTCGGCGGTCCAGTTCCACAGCTGGCCGAGCGTCTCCCCCGGCGTGCCGACGACGAACGTGTCCAGCACGCCGCTGACCGTGCCCCAGTGCCAGAGCCCGAGGAGGGCGAGCACGGCGGCCACCTGCAACAGCGGCATGCGCAGCTTTACGAGAGTCGCCACTGCTGGAACCTCTTGTCGATCAGCGTCAGCAGGCGGTCCGCGGTCAGTGACACGACGGCCACCACGAACATCCCGCCGACGACGGCGTTGGGGTTGAGCGCCTGCTGGCCGAGGGCGATCCGGTGCCCGAGGCCCTGGTTCGACGCGATGTACTCGGAGATGACGGCCGCGGTCAGCGCCCAGGCCACCGAGACCCGCAGGCTCGAGATGAGCCAGCCGGCGGTCGCCGGCACGTAGACGTCCCGGACCCGCTCGAGTCCTGAGGCGCCCATCACCAGAAGGTTGTCGACCATGGTCCGGTCGATGTTGTTCAGGCCCGAGTAGACGCCGTAGAACACGACGAAGAACATCGCGACGGCGATGAAGTAGGTCTTCGACTGGAAGCTGATGCCGAACCAGACGATGAACACCGGGGCCAAGGCGATCTTGGGCAGCGAGTTCACGATCGCGATGAACGGCGACAGGAACCGGCCCACCGCGGGGAAGGGGATGATGACGGCGATCAGGACGATCGCCGCCGCCACGCCCAGGGCATATCCCGTCACCGTCTCCGCCAGCGTGACGCCGGCGTCCGCCCAGAACGTCGGGTCGACGAGCCACTCACGGACCAGGCTGACCACCTCGGTCGGCCGGCCGAACAGCAGGCTCCAGCGCAGGTCCGCGGTGAGCAGCTGCCATCCGCCGATCGCGGTGGCCAGGATGACCAGGCGGACGATCCAGACCGCCGCCATCATCCGGCCCGTACGCCCGCTCGTGCCACGGCCGCGGCCGCGACGTCCAACGCCGAAGCGCCGGCTTACGGGCTCAACGCTTGTCGCCATTGGTGCGCAGCACCTCCTTGCGCAAACGCTCCCAGATCTCGTGCGAGATCTCGTTGAACCGCTCGTCGTAGCGCAGTTCCAGGAGGTTGCGCGGCCTCGGCAGGTCGATCGTGAACTCGCCGACGATGGTTCCTGGCGACGCGCTCATGACGAGGACGCGGTCGGACAGGCCCACCGCCTCCTCGAGGTCGTGGGTGATGAAGATGACCGAGGGCCGGTACTCCTGCCAGAGGACGAGGAGGTCGTCCTCCATGATCGTGCGGGTCTGCACGTCGAGGGCGCTGAACGGCTCGTCCATCAGAATGATCTTCGGCTGGTACGCCAGCGACGCGGCGATGGCGACCCGTTTGCGCATGCCGCCGGAGAGCTGGTGCGGGTACCGCTCGCCGAAACCGTCGAGCTTCACCCGCGCCAGCCACGCCCGCGCCTCACGCAACGCGTCCCGCTTGGACATGCCGTGGTAGCGCAGCGGCAGTGCGACGTTCTGCTCCGCCGTGCGCCACGGCAGCAGCGCGTCGCGCTGGAAGATGAAGCCAACCTCGGTGTTCACGCCGCGCACCGGGTGGCCCAGCGTCTCGACCGTTCCGGCCGCGGGCTTGGCCAGGCCGGCCAGCAGGCCGAGCAGCGTGGACTTGCCACACCCGCTCGGACCCACGACCGAGACGAACTCGCCGCTTGCGACGGTCAGGTTGACGTCCTTGACCGCTACGAACTCGCCTTTGGCGGTCGGGTACGACCGCTTCACCCCGGAGAGCTTGATCGCGTGGGTGTCCGCTCGCGATCCCTGAACAGTTGTCGTCATCTCGAGCCTCCGTACGGTTCGCTACTTGTGCGCGGTTTCCGCGGCGCGCTTCGCCAGGGTGTTGTCGAAGTAGGCCTTGGCCTGAGCACCGCTCGCGTCCTGGGCACTGAAGCCGCCCAGGTTGAAGGTGTCCGCGATTTCCTTGTCATCGACGGTGCCGTCGGTGGCAGCGAACGACGGGTAGATGTACGGCCACTGCTTGGCGAACACCTTCTCGTCCGGGTTGACCTTCTTGTACGCGTCGGGCAGAGCCGCGTACGCGGCGGCCGGGTCCTGCGTCTTCTTCACACGGTTGATGCCGCTGGCGAGCGCGTTGATGACGTCCTGCGTCAGCTCGGGGTACTCGTCCATGAACTTCTTCGTCGTCACCAGGCCGGCACCGATGATGTTGCCGATCAGCGGGGCGGCCTTCGCCGGGTCGCTCAGGTCGGCGACGATGTAGCCGACACCCTCTTCCACGGCCTTGATCGCGGTGGGCACCTCCATCACGACGATGTCGACGCGACCGGCGGCCAACGCCGGCGAGTAGGCGGTGGTCGATCCGAGCGCCAGCTGCTTCGTGGCGCCCCAGTTGAGGCCGAAGTGCTCGGCGACCTTCTGCGCGGCGACCTGGCTGCCGGAACCGGGTGAGGTGAAGCCGAACGTGGCATTGGCGAACTTGGCCACGTCGCTGCCATGGCTGGCCTCGTACTTCTTGGCCGCCACGACGACCTGGCCGGTGCCCTTGAAGATGTTGCCGATGTAGCGGACTTCCTTGCCGGCGATGGCGGCCGTCAGGCCGGTGGTCGCGCCGCAGTTGCAGATCTGCGCGGATCCGCCAAGCAGTGCGGTGAACGCATCGGAGCCCTTGTTGAACGGCTCGAAGCTGACCTTGGTGTTGTACTTGGTTTCGATGGCCTTGAAATCAGGCTCCGCCGCCCACAGCGGCGCGAAGCTGGTCAGATAGTTGCCGCTGCTGGAAATGACCAGACTCGCGGGCGCCTTCGCCGCACTGCCGGTGCTCTTACTGTCCTTGCCGCTCGCACAGCCGGCAGTGGCGAGGACTGCTACCGCGGCCACGGCGGCCATAAGCCGCCGGGAACGCGCTGTCAAAGGACTCATGTCGCTCCCTGAAGCCGAGTGTCGCCGCGGCCATCTCGCAGAGATGGCCGGGGCGCTCGCTAGACGTACTTGGTCTCGATCCTGATGTCGATGAGCTTCGGTCCATCGGTGGCGCTCGCACGCTCCAGGGCGTGGCGCAGTTCCTGCTCCGATCGAACCGTGAACCCGATGGCGCCGAGCGCCTCCGCAACCGGGCCGAAGTCCCGCCACACGAACGTCGTCGCGCTGGGATCCATCCCCCGGTTGGCCAGTTGGACGTACTCCGCGCCGTAGGCGCTGTCGTTGAAGATCACCACGGTGATGTTGCGGTGCTGTTGAGCTATGAACGTCAGATCGGACAGGCCGCCCATGGCGAAGCCGCCGTCGCCGCACGCCACGAGGACGGGCCGATCCGGGTTGGCGTACGAGGCGCCGAGTGCGGTGCCCATCGCGAGCCCGAGGGAACCGAAGTTGACCGCGTGCACGTACGCCTTCGGCTCGGGCACGTGCAGCCTGGTGAATGCCTGGTGGATGAAGCGCCCGTTGTCGATGACCAGGGTGCGCTCCGACGGGAAGCCACGGTCGACGAGATCGAGCGCCACCCGCAGAGCGAGCGTGCCCTTGCCATCCTCATCCCCGGCGGGCTGTTCGACCGGCTGCTCGGCTGGCCGGATGTCTTGCGAGAATCGGGTGGCGTCGATCTCGCCCTCGTCCAGCAACGCGACGAAGGCACTCGCCACGCTCGCGGCGTCGCCCGGAATGGCGACGGTCACCGCACTGTAGCGGTTCAACGCGCCAGGGTCGGTGTTCACATGAACGATGCGCTTGCCCTGGAGCAGCGCCCCCTCGGCGGACGTCCACATGTTGAGCCCGCAGCCGAAAGCGATGACGCAGTCCGCGCGCCCGATGACCTCGAGCGCCCGCTCGTCGGACAGGGTGCCGAAGATACCGATGGCAGACGGTTCACCGGCGAAGAGGTCCTTGCCGCGCAGCGTCGTCGCCAACGGGGCTCCGATGCGCTGAGCGAGCTTGACCAGGGCCGCCTTCGTCCTGGCGTCGGACGCGCCGCGGCCCGCCAGCACGATCGGCCGGTTCGCCGACGCGATGACGGCGACGCCGTCCTCGATCAGCTCGGGGGTTGCCTGGACCGGCTCGGCATCTGCAGCGACACGCAGGTCAGGGTCGTCACCGGCGTCCTGCCACTGCAGGTCGATCGGGATGTTGACCACCACCGGCAGGCGCTCGCTCAGGGCCCGCCGAGCCGCTTCGATGAGATCCGCGACCGCGCTCTGCACCGACCGGACCTGCTGGAACCCGACCTCCGCGGCATCCGCGACCTCGGGCTGGCCGATGTTCTGGATGTGGTTGACGCTGTCCGCGGGTGTGTCGCCCGCCAGCAGGAGCATCGGAGTCCGGCTCCGCGACCCTTCGACCAGCGCGGTGAGGGTGTTGGTGAGCCCCGGCCCGTGTGTCACGGTGGCCACCCCGAGTCCGCCCGACGCCTGGGCGTAGCCCATCGCGGCCAGTACCGCACTGCCCTCACTCGCCGTGGGAACGTAGGTCCCGCCAACGGTCCGCGTGAAGCTGTCGATAATGAACAGGTTGGCATCACCCATGACGCCGAAGACGTGCGTAACGCCGAGCGCGCCCAGCCCTCTCGCAAGCGCCTCATGAACAAGCATCAGTACCATCCTCGTTTCGGCGCCCGCCGAAGCGCCCGGGTGCCCTGAAGTGACGGCGCCACGATCTGCCCCATCAACGTCTGGCCCTTTTCTGTTGGCGATTTTGAATACGGTATACGGTTACAAACCCGTTAGCAAGGCATTGCGGCGCCAAGTCCGCCCTGCATGTCCGGCCTCAAGCCGATCATAAAAGGGGCGACTCAGCAGTCGAACTCCGTGCGTTAGTGCTGCCATCCGTCCAGTTGGACATGTGGCCGGCGCACCCAAAGCGTGTGATCGGCGTCTCACCACAGCACGGAATACGGTATCCCGTAATCAGTGTAGGAGCAAGGCGGTAGCACGCCCGTCTCCGAACCGTTATGAGCCAGGTTTTGCAGTGGACCGGGGCAGGCCGGCGACCGGCGCCGGAGATGGTGCGCAGCGGGGATCCGGGGCGCACCAATGCCGATGGGCTTGCGACGGGTGAGTCCCGTCGCAAGCCCATCGCAAGCGCCGTCGCGAGCACGAACAACGTTCAGTGCTCGCGCCTCACGGCATGGTTCGCCACTGTTCGGCGGCGACCGTCACGACGATCGGGCCGGGCTCGGCAGGCACGGCAAGCTGGCAGGCGAGCCGGCTGTTCGCGCGGCGGGGCGCCGCCGCGTCGTCGAGGAGTTCGTCCTCGGCCTCGCTCATCGCACCGAGCCGTTGCGGTTCGATCCCGCTGACGAAGACATGACACGTCCCGCATACGGCGTCGCCGCCGCACTCGGCGACGAGACCGCCCACGCCGTAGGCCATCGCGACGCTCAGGAGGTTGGCGCCGGTCGGTGCCGAGGCCGTGATCGGCGCGCCGACCGGCGGTACGAACGTCACCACCGCCATGGACGATCCAGACCGGACACAGTGTCGACGGGATCAGTGGAACTCGTAGTCGACCACAGCGCGCGACTCGACGAGCGGACCGAGCAAGCCCGCCAGCGCGACGTGGTCGTCGTGCCGCAGGTACACGTTGTAGTCGTCGATCGAGTCGAAGTCGACGACGATGGCGAAGTCGCTGCTGCCCTGGATCAGCCCGCGGTCGCTGCCGCAGGCCACGGCACGCACCTGCGGGATCGCGTCGCTGACGGACTCAAGCCGATTCGTCAGCTGCTCGATCTGCTCCGGCGTCACGTCCGGCTTGAACTTGATGAGCACCACGTGCCTGAACATGCTTCCTCCAGTGATCGGGCGGCTGAGCGGCGGAACGGTCAGAGCCGGGACTCAGGCCTGGTCTTCGGGGAGCGTCACGACCAGCCCGTCGAGTTCCGGACCGCAGATGAGCTGGCAGGACAGCCGGCTGTTCGGCAGCCGCTGCGACGTCGTCGCATCGAGCATCTCGTCCTCGTCTTCCGACACGGGCGCGAGCCGGTCCAGAAACTCCTCGTCGACGTAGACGTGGCAGGTGGCGCACATGGCCTGGCCGCCGCACTCGCCGAGGATTCCGGAAACGTTGTTCGAGATGGCCGCGAGCATGAGCGACTTCCCGGCGGGCACCTCATGGCTTTCCGCGCTGCCGTCCGGCTGGACGTAAGTCACCTTGGGCACTACGACTCCTTCAAAGACCGAGCCACGGCACCCAGCTGCGTGAACGGGTGCTCGTCCGGGGGCAGGGACGGGTTGATCCGGAACATGCGGTTGTGGCAGATGGCCACCGCGAGCCCGGTGTCGGGGTCGGCCCACGCGATCGTCCCGCCCGCGCCGTTGCTCGACAGGATCCGCGGGCTCGTGCCGATGATCGGCTCGGCAGGTGGTGAGTCGCCGCCGAGCCAGAAGCCTCCCGTGCCGACCCAGGGCACCTGGCCGAGCACCTCGTCCCAGGCGTGCGGGTTCGGGCGCGGCTGGGTGAAGGACATGACCCGGTCGGCACTGAGCAGCCGGTGACCGTTGAACTCGCCGCGGTTGGCCAGCAGGGCGAAGAAGCGTGCGACGGCCTTGGCGTTGGCGATCCCGCCGGCGCCGGGGATGACCGCGTCGTAGAACGTCGGGTCGTTCCAGAGCGGGCCGGGCGTGATGTTCGGGGGCATGGCTAGCTCGCGGTACTGGCTCGCCTGCGGCCTGAGGTTGCCGGCGGAGTAAAGGGTGGCCACACGGTCGTGGTTCCGCCCGCCCATGCCGAGGTAGTAGTCCTCGATGCCCAGCGGCTGGAAGATCTCGTCGCGCGCGAACTCGGCGAAGCTGCGGCCCTTGGGGTCGGTGCGGCGAACGATCTCGCCGACCTGCCAGCCGTAGCTGATCGAGGCGTACGCGCTCGTGCCCGCTGGAAACAGCGGCGTGAGCCTGGCGAGCCCATCGACGCACCATTGCCAGTCCTGCAGCCGTTGCGGCGTCGTGCCCTCCGGCATCTGCGGCACCCCGGACTGGTGGACGAGCACGTCGCGGACGCGGATGGCGTCCTTGCCGTTGGCGGCGAACTCCGGCCAGTACGTCGCGACCGGCGCTTCATAGTCCACGTAACCGCGCTCGGCCTGGATGTGCAGCGCCGTCGCGACGAGCCCCTTGGTCACGGAGAAGATCGGGAAGAGCGTCTCGCTGGTGACCGGCGTGCCGGCGTCGTCCGCGGTGCCGATGCTTGCATCCAGCACGAGTTCCTCGCCGATGTAGGCCGCGATCTGCACACCGCGCTCGCCGCGCTCGATCGCGGTCTCCAGCGCGGCCTGGAGGTCACGCTGTCCACCCATGTGGAACTCCCTTCACATTGGCATTGCCGGCCCGCGGCCCCGATCGGCGGATCGAGGGCGGTCACCGAGTCGTCGAATTGCTCGTCCGGGGGTCTCAGCGAAGCGGACGAAGACCGGCGGCGAGCCGAATCCGGTCTGTGGTGGACCGTGTGCCGCATCAACTGCTTGTCCGGGCACCGACGTCCAGGTAAAGTGTATACAGGATACGACAGCCCAGTCCAGCTTCCACGGGCACGAACACGGGCGCAACCGGAAGTACCCTCGACGGTGAAGGTTGGACGATCGGCATGACATCCGGCAGTGCACCGCTGGCAGGAGTCCGGGTGCTCGACCTGACCACGTACCTCCCCGGACCCTACGCCACGCTGCTGCTGGCCGATCTCGGGGCGGACGTGATCCACGTCGAACGGCCGGGAGGCGAACCGGGCCGGCACATCGAGCCGCGAGTCGGGGACGACAGCGCGCTGCACGCCTGGGTGGGCCGCAACAAGCGAAGCATCCAGCTGAACCTGAAGGACGACGCGGACCGCGAGCGGCTGCACGCCCTCGTCACCGGCTGCGACGTCATCGTGGAGGGGTTCACCGTCGGCGTCGCGGCCCGGCTCGGCTTCGACTACGAGACCTGCCGCGCCCTCAACCCCCGCGTCGTGTACTGCTCGATCTCCGTCGCCGGGCAGCACGGTCACAACCCCGGCGCGCCCGGGCACGACATCAACTTCCTGGCCCGCGCCGGCTTCCTCGGTCAGGTCAGGGAGTCGGCCGGGGCGCCCGTGCCGGTCGGGTCACCCATCGCCGACATCTCCGCCGGCCTGCACGCCACGGTAGGGATACTCGCCGCGCTGCTGGACCGCGAACGCAGCGGCGAGGGCCGGTTCGTGGACGTGAGCCTGCTGGGCGCCGCGGTCGCGCTGACCGGCCCGCAGCTGGTCAAGGCGCTGGCCGTCGATCCGCCACGCCTGGAACGCGACTACAACCTGGGCAGCGACGCCGCCTACACGACGTATCAATGCCGCGATGGCCGATGGATCGCCATCGGCGCACTCGAGGACCATTTCTGGAGCCGGCTGTGCCGGTTGCTCGACCGGGACGATCTGATCGAGTTGCGCGCGAGCCGGCCTGACGCCACGATCGAGCAGCTTTCGGCCCTCTTCGCCACGGCGGACAGGGACCATTGGGACGCGCTGCTCGGCGATGCGAACGTCTGCTACGCGCCGATCAACGACATGGCCGAGGTGGCCGTCGATCCGTATGTGACCGCCGGCGAGAACATCGTCACCGTGGGACTCTCGCGACAACCGAATAGTCCCATTCGACTACCCGGCTCAGTGGGCCGTAGCTTCAGCCCCGCGCCCGGATTGTCGTCGCAGGACGTCATCTGGTGCCCGCGTCCGTAATGATGTAATTGATGCCGCTCTTTCATTCTGACATAATCGGCGGCTACCGTATACGATGTTAATGGTCGAATCGACTCAAGGAGAACCATGGCGCAGCCTGACGTGATGGTGGCCCAGCCGACCGGCAAGGTTCAGCGCTCATTGCTCGGCAGCCAGATCGCCGACCAGTTGCGCCGCGACATCCTGCTCGGCACGATCAAGCCGGGCACCCGCCTGTCGCAGCAGCCTCTCTGTGAGCGGTTCGGAACGAGCCGGATGCCGATCCGCGACGCGTTGCAGGCGCTCACCCACGAGGGGCTGCTGACCACGGATCGCGGCCAGCACACGATCGTCGCGCCGCTGAGCCGCGCCGACCTCCTCGACTCCTACCTCATAGAGGGCACGCTCGCCGGCATGGCCGCGACCCGCGCCTCGGAGCACGCGACGCCGGAAGACCTGGAAAACCTGACTTCGCTGCACGACCGGATGGTCGGGGCCGCGGCGGCCGGGGAGCGGGCGTCGATGGCCGAGCTCAACTGGACGTTCCACCGCAGCATCAACCGGCTCGCGCGGTCGCGGAAGCTGCTGACCGCCCTCAAGATCCTTTCGGTGGATCTGCCGCGCAACTTCCTCATCGAGATGCCCGAGCGGGCGGGCCACTCAAACGCCGAACACGAGGCGATCATCGAGGCGATGCGGCGCCGCCAGCACAAGAAGGTCGGCTCGCTGATGACCGACCACATCGTCGCATCCGGGCACGGGCTGGTGGAGCACCTGACGTCGCAGGGACTCGAGTTGCAGTGACACCCGCCTCGACGGCGCGCGCGTCAGTCGGGGGGAGCCAGGAGATCGGGGCCGATCGACTCGATGGTCGGTCGGCCCGACAGGGCCATGGCCATGTCGAGCTCGGCACGCAGGACCTCCAGCACGGCGTGCACGCCCTTCGAGCCGCCCGCCGCGAGTCCCCACCAGTAGGGCCGGCCGATCAGGACGGCACGTGCGCCCAGGGCCAGCGCCTTCAGCACGTCGGTCCCCCGCCGGACGCCGCCGTCGAGCAGCACCTCCACGTTGTCCGGCACCGCGTCGACGATTCGCGGTAGCACGTCGACGGTCGCGGGCGTTCCGTCGAGCTGCCGGCCGCCGTGGTTGGACACCACGAGGGCATCGGCGCCCTCGCCGACCGCGAGCAGCGCGTCGCGCCGGGTGAGGATGCCCTTGACCACCATCGGACCCGGCCAGAGGCGGCGCAACCAGCGCAGCTCGTCCCACTGCGCCCCGGGATTCGTCAGCTCGTTGTTCACCCAGGACATCAGCGCCATGCCACGCGAGTCCGGCACGAAACTCGAGAAGTTCGTAAAGGTGATCTCGGGCCCGCGCAGCAGATGCGTGACCCACCGGGGGTGCCGAGCGCCTTCGTAGATGTTGCGTGCCGTGATGCGGGGCGGGATGCTCATGCCGTTGCGCACGTCGCGCTCGCGCCGGCCCAGCAGGGGCACGTCGACCGTGACCACCAACGTGGAGTATCCGGCGTCCAGCGCGCGTTTCACGACGTGCTCGACGGCCCGGCGGTCCCGCCAGGGGTATATCTGGACCCACAGGTCCCCGGTGGCGTTCGCGGCGATCTCCTCGATCGTGAACGCGGTCGAGGCGCTGACGATGAACGGGACCCCAGCGCGCCCGGCCCCGGCGGCGACCTCAAGATCCGCCCGCCGGTGCACCAGTCGCTGGAGCCCGGTCGGCGCGAGCAGCACCGGCATCTCGACCTGCCGCCCGAGCACTGTGGTCGCTGTCGACCGCTGGCTGACATCGACCTGCTGGTTGGGGTACAGGCGGATCCTCTGGAACGCCTCGGCGTTGTCGTGCATGGTCAACTCGTCGCCGGCCGCGCCGTCGACGTAGTCGAAGACGAAGCGGGGCAGGCGACGCTTCGCGATGCGGCGGTAGTCCTCGATCGTCACACGCTTGGCCATGCCGACCTCCTGATCACGCGAAAGAAATCTCGACCGAGCCGATACCCTGGTGATCAGCCCGGAATGTGCCGGCCCGCACCAGAACCGGATCGGCGAACGTCCCGGATGCGATGTGCGAGCAGGCCTGGATGGTCCTGCCGATGCGCCCGGCGAAGGCCCCGTCGGCCATCAGATCGGCGACCGTCCCGTCCGGGGGGGCGGATACCAGCCGGTGTAGCGCGAGCCGGGCATCTCGAAGCCCGGCGCGACCAGGCGGGCGTCGAGGATCTCCTCGACGCCCGCCGCGGCCGAAAGGGTCGACCCGCTGTCCACGACGTGCTGCGGCGGCATCATGCCGAGCGCGGGTTCGTCCGTGCCGAAAAGCTCCTGGATCGAGCTGGTCACCAGGCTGACCTTGTACGAGGGACCGCCCCGCCGGCTGAATGACGGGGATCGCCCGTCATTCGCTGTTCTTGGTCACAAGGCCGCTTCGGTTCATGAAGAGGTTGACGCCGCCGTCGGCCTCGATGGCCTGGCCCGTGATGAACGAGGACTCGTCCGAGCAGAAGAACAGGTGCAGGTAGGCGACCTCGCGGGGGTGGGCCATGGTGCGCAGCCCTGAGGTCTGCATCGCGGTCTCGCGGCGGTCGCGAGCGACCTGCAGCTGCGCATCGTCGTAGCCGAAGCTCTCGTCGATGTTGGTCTGCATCCGGCCGGGGCAGACGCAGTTGACGCGGATGCCATCGGCCGCCAGCTCCGCGGCGAAGAACTTCGTCATGCCGACCGCGCCGTGCTTCGAGGCCGTGTAGCCGCCCAGGTTCGATCCGCCCAGGATGGTGAGCCCGGCCACGGACGCGCTCGACGTCATCGCACCGCCACCGGCCCGGCGAATCGCTGGCGCGGCGTACTTCAGGGACCGCCACAGCCCCTTGAGGTTGATCTGCAGGACCTCCTCCAGCTCGTCCTCCTCGAGATCCTCGAGGGACTTGCGGGAGGCCACACCGCCGATGCCGGCGTTGGCGACCATGATGTCCAGGCGCCCGAACGTCTCCTCGGCGCGCGCCACCAGCGCGCGCACGTCCTCGCTGCTCGCGACGTCGGTCCGCTGGAAGACCGCCTCGGATCCCTTGTCCCGGATGGCGGCCGCGACGGCCTCGCCACGATCGACGCTGACGTCGGCCACGACGACGCGGGCGCCCTCCTCGGCGAACAGCTTGCAGGTCTCCGCACCGAGGCCGGAGGCACCGCCGGTGATGATGGCGACCTTGTCCTTCAGACGTGCCACTTCGGCATTCCCTTCACAGGTTTGATGTCAGGTGTGCGATGCCCTACCGGGCCTGGAACAGCACGTGCAGGGGTGCGTAGAGGCGGAACATGGACCCGCCGAGGGACGGTGCCTCAGCGGCGGGATCCAGGCGCAGGTCGCCGAGACGGTTCACCAGGCGGGCGACGCCCTCCTGCAGTTCGACGCGGGCCAGCCCGGAGCCCGCGCAGGCACCGATGCCCACGCTGAAGGCCAGGTGCTGGCGCGGGTTCTTGCGCTCGAGATCGACCTCGTCGGCGTGGTCGTAGTGCGACTCGTCCCGGTTGCCGGAGGCGATGAGCGGGGCGACGATCTGCCCCTTCGCCAGCCGAGCGCCGCCGATCTCGACGTCCTCCTGCACGACCCGGGTCCGGTAATGGTTGGTCGGCACGAGGCGCAGGGCCTCCTCCACGAAGTTCGCGACGACCTTCGGATCGGCACCGGTGAGGCGTTCGGTCATGCCCTCGGTGCTCAGCATCAGGTAGATCGCGTTGCCGAGCTCGATGCTGGTCGTACCGCTGCCGCCCGTGAAGAACGTGCGCACGAGGCCGTACCGTTCGTCGTCGCTCCAGTCGGCCATCGCGTCGTCGTGCAGCACCCGGCTCATGATCGTGTCGTCGGGATGTGCCCGACGCTGATCCATGAACGGCCGGATCAGATCGTCGATCCGGTACGTGGCCGCGAGGGCCTGCTCGGCGAACGGCTTCGACTCCTCGGGCGTGAGGTAGATGAAGCTCTTGTAGTGCTCGATGTGGTTGAAGTTGGTGCGCAGCTCGGCCATCCAGGACTCGTCCTGCCAGGGCAGCCCCAGGACGGCGGCGATGGCCCGGTCCGCCACCGGCTCGGTGTAGTCATGGACGAGCTCGGCGCTGCCCCGCGACGCGAACTCGTCGATCGTCGCGTCGACCACCTCAGCGATCACGCCGGCCCGAAGAGCCTGCAGGTTCTTCGGGTTGAAGATCTCGAGCCACCACCGGTGGTGCTGCAGCCGTTCCTGGCCGCGCAGGAACGTCGGCGTGGCGATGATCCGCTCGTACCGCTCCTCGGACACGATTTCGGCGGGTGTCAGGCGGGGGAAGGCGTCCTCGTCGGCGAGGATCTGGCTGACCGACGAGTAGGTCGACGCCACCCAGTAGCCGGTGCGGGGCTCCCAGGACACCGGACCACGCTGGCGCGTCGCTTGGTAGTAGTCATACGGGCACTGACCGACGACATCGACCAGTTCCTGCTTTTCGGCCTCGGCCATGCGAACTCTCCTGTCGACGGGGACGCGACGTCGCATCATCCGCGAACGCGCCGTGGCACCATCGGTCCACACTTCGGCGCTCTGTATACGGGATACCTTACTCAGCGAACCCTGTTTGGCAAGGTTCGTCAGGGTTGTCCATTGAGCTGGGCTCAGCCGCCGCCATTGGTGAGCGCGGCGGCCAGCGCCTTGCGCGCCCGGAGATGATCTCCCGGCGCATTGATCGATTCGCAGGCGAGCAGCGTGCCGCCGCGCGAGCAGTACACCGAGAACTTGTCCTCCCGGACGCGCTCGGTCCGCAGCTCGTCGTAGCCCGCGGCGAGCCCGGCTATCTGCAGCTTCTGGCCGAACTGCTCCGTCCAGAACCACGGGACCGCCCAGTACGGCTGCGTCGAGCCGTTGATCAGGCGATCTGCGACGTACCGCGCCTGGTCGGTCGCGTTCTGCACGGACTCCAGCCGCCAGCCCGCCCCGTCGGGCCCGGGACCGGGGAAGCGAGCGCAGTCGCCGATCGCCGAGATCGCCGGATCCGCGGTCAGCAGCTGGGCGTCGACCAGGACGCCGTCGCGGACCGGCAGTCCGCACGAGGCGGCGAGCTCGTCATTGGGCACCGCGCCGATACCGACGACGACGATGTCGGCCGGCACAGTGTCCGGTTCCCGCGTCAGCACACCGGTGACGCGCCCGCCCTCCGTCGCGATCGCGTCGACGGCGGACGAGAGCCGGACGTCAACCCCGGCCCGGCGATGCAGCGCGAGCAGATGCTCGGCCATGTCGTGCGACAGCGACCGCGCCATGAGCCGCGGTTGCGCCTCGAGGACGGTCACCCGCAACCCGAGTTCGGCCGAGGCGGCAGCGACCTCGAGCCCGATGAACCCGCCACCCACGACCGCCACGCTCCTGGCGGCGTCCAGGCGCGCCCGCAGGTCGACCGCCTCGGGCCGGGTCCGCAGCGACACCACACCGTCGGCGTCGTAGCCCCGCACGCGCAGCTCGCGCGCCCGCGCTCCGGTCGCCAGCACCAGGTGAGCGAACGATCGGCGCGTGCCGTCGGCGAAGACGACGTTGCGGCCGGCGCGGTCGATCTCGACGACCCGGGCGCCGAGGACGAGCTCGATACGTTGCTCACTGTAGAACGCGGCCGGGCGGAACCGCGTCTCTTCCTCGTCCTGCCCGGCGTGCAGGTATTCCTTGCTGAGCGGCGGTCGCTGGTAGGGCAGCTCGTCCTCGTCGCTGACGAGGACGACGCCGCCTTCCCATCCCCGCGCGCGGAGCATGAGTGCCAGCGTGAAGCCGGCGTGCCCGGCTCCGACGATGACGACCGGGGACTCACTCATGATCTGCTCGCGTGTGCTGCACCAGCGCCTCCTAGCGACGGAACCTGGCGAAGTCCGCCGGGCGCTTCTCGAGGAAGGCCGACGTCCCCTCGTGGAACTCGTCGGTCCCGTGGATGAAGTTGATCATCTGCTGGCCGTGCTGTACCGACGCCCACAGCTGATCGGATTCGAAGTTGAGGGAGAGCTTCGCGACGCGGAGGGCCTGGGGGCTGAGCGACAGCAGGCGCTCGCACCACGCGTCGACGGCGGCGTCCAGCTCTTCGGGCGCCACGACCTTGTTGATCAGGCCGATGGCCTTCGCCTCCTGGGCGGTGATCGGCTCGCACAGCATGACGATCTCGCGGGCGCGGCGCTCACCGACGATGCGCGGCAGCAGCTGCGTGCCCCACCAGACCGGGACGCTGCCCATCTTCGGACCCGACTGGCCGAACTTGGAGTCGCTGGTGGCGATGGTGAGATCGCAGATCATCTGCAACTCGTTGCCGCCACCGACCGCGTAGCCTTGCACGCGGGCGATCACCGGCTTGCCGCACCCTCGCATGATCATCGAGAGGACACTGGTGCGGCGGTTCATCCGCGCGGCCCCGACCGGGTCGGACGCGTCCTCCCAGGCGATGTCCCCGCCGGAACAGAACGCTCGATCGCCGGCGCCCGTCAGGACGATCACGCCGACGGTGCGGTCCGCCTCGGCCTGACCGAAGGCCCAGATGAGCTCGTCGAGCGTCTCCTCACGGAAGGCGTTGCGCTTCTCCGGACGGTTGATCGTGATGCGGGCGACGCTGTCCTTGACCTCGTACAGGATGTCGCTCAGTTCCATGATCGGCTCCTCGGGTAATTTCGTCATCGTGGGCCGGCGCCGAAGTCGGGCTCCCGGCGCTGCCGGAACGCCTCAAACCCGATCTGGGCGTCGTCGGAAGCCATGTGGTCGAGGGCCAGCGGTCGCTCCGCGCGCAGCGCCTGGTGCACCTCCAGCCCCTCCCCCAAGCGGAGGGAAGCCTTGATCGCCGCCGTCGCGCGTGGACTCAGCCGGTTCAGCGTCCGCGCGGTTTCGTCCACCACGGCCGCCAGCTCGCCGTCGTCGACGACTCGATTCACCAGACCGAAGCGCTCCGCCGTGTCGGCGTCGATCGCCTCGCCGGTGACCAGCATCCACGTGGCTCGCCGCAGGCCGATGAGCCGCGCCAGGCGCTGTGTTCCTCCCCCGGCGGGGAACAGCCCGAACCGCGCGTGCTGGTCGCCCAGGCGGGCCGAACGGGCGGCGATGACGACGTCGCACACCTGCAGCAGCTCGAACCCTCCCGCCAGCGCCACGCCGTGGACCTGCCCGATGACCGGCTTGCTGCAGGCCTCGATCGCGTCGAAGGCGTCGTGCCACTCGTCGAGGAAGCCGTCGAAGGCGTCTCGATCCCGCACGAGCGCGCTAACCTCGGCAAGGTCGCCACCCGCACTGAACACCCGGCCCTCGCCGGCCACGATCAGGACACGGACATCGGGGTCCTCCTCCGCGAGCCGAACCGCGGCGCGGAGGCCGCGCACCATGTCCCGATTGATCGCGTTGAGCTTGTCGGGACGGTTCAGGGTCAGGCGGACGACGCCGTCGTCCCCGGCGGCCCAGCGCAGATGACCGTTGGTCATCTCGTCGATCAGCCGGGCGGCGTCCTGGGTGTCGGGAATCGGGTGCGGTTTCGCAAGCTGCACGTCAAGGCCCCCTTCGGAAGTTCGGATACCGTATCCCATCCCTTCCTAACGTTCAACCGGCCGACCGGCACCGCAGGTGCCGACCATGGCGTCCGCCCTGATCACGGCCGGTTTGACCCCCTCTTTGGGGTGCCACCGGCACCGGCGGTCAGCCCGCGGACGCGGCACACATCGTCATCGCAGTCCTAACTGCGATGGCAGCCGTTCGGATGCGGTGAGCAGCGAGGGCCCATACCAGGTGAGGCTGCGGCCGTCGACGAGGACGACCCGGCTGCCGGGGAACGCCTCCGGGCCGTCAGCGGGCGTGAACCGGTATGGCTCGTCGGGCAGGACGACGAGTTCGGGGTGGTAGCGGTGGATGTCGCCGAGTTCGACGTGCGGGTAGCGGTGCGGGCTGTCGCCGTACACGTTGTGCAGTCCGAGCCGGGCGGCGAGGTCGCCGGTGAAGGTGTGGGAGCCGACGACCATCCACGGGTCGCGCCAGATCGGTATGACGGCCGGGACGGCGACGGGGCTGGGGCGCTGCCATGCCCGCTCGGCCTCGGCGAGCCAGGCAGGCACGGGCCATTGGAGCGCGTCGGTGAACATGCGGCGCAGCGAGGTGAAGGCGTCGGTGAGGGAGCGCACGACGGTGACCCAGACGGGAATGCCGGCGGCGCGCAGGGTGTCGACGTCCTTGCGCCGGTTCTCCTCCTGGTTGGCCAGCACCAGGTCGGGCTGGAGCGCCGTGATGGCGACGAGGTTGGGGTTCTTGGTGCCGCGGACCCGGTCGACCTTCAGGCCGGCCGGGTGGGTGCACCAGTCGGTGGCGCCGACAAGGGCGTCCGGCCGGGTGGCAGCGACCGACTCGGTCAGTGAGGGCACGAGGGAGACGACCCGCCGGGCGGGGCGGGGCAGGTGTACCGGATGGCCCAAGTCGTCGCGGCTCACCGTGTTCTCCTCGTCAGCGGCCGTCGCGGACACGGCACTCAAGCGTATAGGACGGCTCACACTACATGGACTTCAGATAGTCGGTCATCCTAGCATTTCCGCCATGGCTCTCCATGTGCCCGCCAATCCGTTGCGCTTCGTCACCGCGGCCAGTCTCTTCGACGGACACGACGCCGGCATCGATGGCATGCGCCGCCTGCTACAGGCTCAGGGCGCGGAGGTTGTGGACCTGGGCCATGACCGCAGCGTCGAGGAGGTGGTCACCGCCGCGGTGCAGGAGGACGTGCAGGGGGTGGCGGTCTCCTCCGGTCAGGGCAGCCAGGTGGAGTACCTCAGCCACCTGGCCGACCGGCTCACCGAGCGGGGCGCCGCCGATGTGCGGGTCTACGGCGGTGGCGCCCCGCTCGCGCCGGACGAGATCGCGCTGCTGGCCGCACGCGGGGTGCGCGTCCTGCGCTCTCAGGACAGCCAGTGGCTCGGCCTGCCCGGGATGATCAACGAGCTGATCCGGGACTGCGACGTGGACCTGGCCCGGCGCCGGCCACAGGCGGACGCGGAGGCGTTGCGAGCCGGCGACGAGTCCGCGCTCGCCCGCGCGATCACGGTCCTGCAATCGGGTGCCGACGACCGGCTGGCGGCGGCGGTCCGGGACGCGGCGCGGTCGCGGGCGGTGCCGGTGCTGGGCATCACCGGCACGGGCGGCTCGGGCAAGTCCTCGCTCACGGACGAGCTGCTCCACCGATTGCGCCGCGACAGCGAGGACAAGCTGCGGGTGGCGGTGATCGCCATCGACCCGAGCCGGCGCCGCGGCGGAGGGGCGTTGCTGGGCGACCGGATCCGGATGAACAGTGTCGCGTCGGGTGCGGTGTTCTTCCGGTCGTTGGCGACGCGGCGGTCCAACGGCACCGCGCCGGCCCATATGGTGGACATCATCGCCGCCTGCAAGGCCGCCGGCTACGACCTGGTCATCGTGGAGACGCCAGGCATCGGCCAGGGCGACACGTCGATCGCGTCCTACGCCGCGGTGTCGCTGTACGTGATGACGCCGGACTACGGCACCGCCAGCCAGCTGGAGAAGATCGACATGCTGGATCTGGCCGACGCGGTCGCCATCAACAAGTTCGAGCTCCGCGGCGGCGAGGAGGCCCGCCACGACGTGGCGCGGCAACTGGTCCGCAACCGGGAGCAGCCCGGCACGCCGTGGCAGCGGATGCCGGTGTTCGGTACGAGCGCGGCCCGGCTCAACGACGACGGCGTGACCGCCCTCTACCACCATCTCAAGGGGCTGCTCGTCGACTACGGCCTGCCACGCTTCCCCGGCGTGCTGCCTACAGTGGACGGACAGGTGTCCGCCGGGCTGATCCCGGCTGGCATGGCATAGCTATCCTCGCCGAGGCGGCACGGTGCCGCCACCGGGAGGAAACTGATGAAGTCCAGCAGGAGTGTCCTGCTCGCTTTGGTGCTGTCCGCAGCGCTCACCGTCACCGCGGCCTGCGACGACAAGAACGACAACGGCGGCGACGCCGCGCCGGCGGCCAGCGGATCGAGCAGCGCGGCGGCGTCAGCGGCACCGAAGGCCGACGCGCGCAAGGACCTGACCGACGCGTTCGCCAAGCTCGCCGGCGGCACTGTCGCATATTCGGCGACCACCGAATCGGGTGCTGGGACCGGCACCAAGTTGACGGGCGCAAGCGACCCCGCCAAGCAGGCCAACAGTGGCTCGATGACCATCACCGCGCAGGGGCAGCAGATCACCGCTGAGGTCATCATCGTCGGCGCCGACCTGTACCTGAAGCTGGGTCTGCCGCTTCCGGGCGTCAACCCGAAGAAGTGGATGTACATCGACGGCTCGAAGACGTCGCTGAGCAAGCTGGGCTTCAACCCGGACGACCCGACCAACACCAAAGGGTTCACCGACGCGATCGTGACCGTCGAGCAGACCGGCGCAGGCGCGTACAAGGGCACGATCGACACCACCAAGCGCAACCTGCCGGCGTCCGGCGCCGCCCTGATCCAGCAGATGGGCGACGCGGCGAAGTCGGTACCGTTCGAGGCGACGGTCGGCGCCGAGGGCTACGTCACCTCGCTGACGGTGCGGGCGCCCGCCGCCGGCCAGCTTCCGGCGACGACGGCGACGACGACGTTCAGTGACTTCGGCAAGCCCGTCTCGATCAGCAAGCCGGCCGCCGCGGACGTGCAGCCCGCACCCGCGGCGCTACTGGCCCAGTTCGCCTGATTCGCGGCCAGAGGCCCGCTACCGCCGATCGCGGTAGCGGGCCTCCGCCTTGCGCGCCGCCTCGAAGCGGCGATGACGCGACGGTGCCCGGGGAACGGGAAGCCGTCGAGGCCGGGCGAGCATCAGCCCAGGCCGTGCACCCGCTTGTACTCCAGGGCGTAGGCCAGTTTGCCCGGCTTGGCGTCGGAGTACGGCTTGCTGAGCTTGTCGAACTCGCCCTTGTTGGCGGCCTTGCCGTCGTTCCACTGGTTCAGCGCGCCGAGCTGGGCGGCGGTGAAGCCGCTGTCGATGGCGGTGCCCTTGGGCAGCGCGGTCATCGTCTCGGTCAGTGTCTTGACGGTGGCCAGGTAGCTGGCGTGGTCGTTCGGGTTCCAGGTGCTCAGGTCGATCGGTTTGGCGTCGCGGACCCAGCTGCCCCAGTAGAACTCCTGGAACGGCAGCCCGTTCTGGGCGTAGCCGATGTCGCGGCCGAAGTAGAGCAGGCTGCGGTACTTGTCGTTGGTGAAGTTGGCCAGCCCCACGCTGGTCGGCAGCTTGTTCACCTTGGTCGGGTTGCCCTGCGGGTCACGCAGGTACACCCACTTGTGTGCCTGCATCTGCGCCCAGAAGTCCTGGCGGGTGAGGGTGCTCAGGTTGGCCTGCACCCGCAGCCGGACGTGCAGATCGGCGCCGCCGTCGGGGGTCTCGTAGAACGACGTGAGCGTGTGGTGCCCGTCGGTGAGGAACGGCTCGCCGCCGGGACCGATCACCACGGTCTTCATCGCGGCGATGCTGTCCGCGGTCTCGGCGCCGACCGCGATCCGGCACGTGAAGGAGGACGGGTCGTCCAGCCGCGCGCCGGGTGTGGCCGTCGCGGCCGCGATCCGGCCGTCCGCCTCGCACCAGTCGTCGAACTTCTTGTTGATCGCGTCCTTGCCCAGGGTGTAGCGCCCCAGCTTGTAGTAGACCTCGTCGTAGCCCAGTGACGGCTGCGTCGGGTGCACGTCGCCGACGCGGACGTCGAGCAGGTCTCCGGCCTCGGCGCACAGGTACTGCGCGAACGGCGTCTTGCGCTGGTCGTGGCCGCAGAACGCCGGCCGGGTGCCCGGCGCCCCAGGGGCGGCGAACGCGACGGGCGCGAGCGCGGCGACCCCCGCCCCGACCGCGACGGCGATTGCCGCCCCGATCAGCGCGCCTCGGCGCGACGGAGATCTGAAACGCTTCATGCGTCCTCCTCGCTGGCAGTATGGATGTCGAGGCGAGCCTGGCGATGATCATCCAACGCACGAAAGCGCGACCATGACATGCAGGTGAATCCGAGGGAACGATCTGGCGTCAAACCGCTGGTGACCACGGCGGGGCCATGCGGGATGCGTGCCTGTCTTACCGGCGCAGGGCCTTGCGGGCGAGCATGTTGCCGATGAACTGGCCGGCCTGGACGATGACGATGATGGTGGCGACCGTGATGTACACGACCGGCCAGTTGTAGCGCTGGGAGCCGTAGGTGACGGCGAAGTCGCCGAGCCCGCCGCCGCCGAACAGCCCCGCCTGGGCGGACATGTCCACGACGCCGACGAAGATGAACGTGTATCCGAGGATCACCGGGCCAAGCGCCTCGGGGACGACCACGGTGAGGAGGATGCTCAGCGGCCGGGCACCGGCGGCCCGGGCGGCCTCGATGACCCCTGGCTCGACCGCGAGCAGGTTCTGCTCGATGATGCGGCTGACCGCGAACGCCGCCGCGAGCGTCAGGGCGAAGGTGACCGCGTTCGTACCGATGGTCGTGCCGATCGCGACCAGCATGAGCGGCTGGATGGCGGTGAGGAAGATGACGAACGGGATCGGCCGCACCACGTTGACGAGGATGTTGACCGCGGTGAAGACGAAGCGGTTGGACAGCAGGTTGCCCGGGCGCGTCGCGTACAGCACCAGGCCGAGGCCGAGACCCAGCAGGCCGCCCGCCACGACCGAGATGCCGACGATGTAGAACGTCTGCCAGATCGCCTGGCGGAAGACCGGCAGATTGGTGATGAACTCGCCCACGTCAGCGGTCCTCCTCGATCACATCGACGCCGTCGCGTCGCAGCGCGGCCAGCGCCGCGTCGACCGCGCCGTCCGTGCCATCAGGGCCATCAGGGCCGGTCAGCTCGAACGTGAGGCTGCCGACCGGGCGCTGCTGCAGTTCGCTGATGCCGCCGAAGACGATGTCGGCGGCCACACCGTGCGCGAGGAACGTCTTGGCCAGGGCGGTCTGGAAGCCCGTACGGTCGCGGATCGCGACGGTGACGAGGCGCCCGCTGTGCGTGCGGCGCAGCCGGGCGAGGGTCTCAGCCGAGGGCCGGTCGCGCAGGGCGCCGCGCACGAAGTCGGCGGCCGCGGTGCTGCGGGGGTGGGCGAACACGTCGTACACCGTGCCCGCCTCGGCGATCCGGCCGCCGTCGATGACCGCGACCCGGTCGGCCACGGCCCGGATCACGTCGAGCTCGTGGGTGATGAGCACGATGGTGACTCCCAGCTCGCGGTTGACCCTGCCCAGCAGGGCCACCACCTCGGCCGTGGTCCGGGGGTCGAGCGCGCTGGTGGCCTCGTCCGCCAGCAGCAGCGAGGGTTCGGTGGCCAGCGCGCGGGCGATGCCCACCCGCTGCTTCTGCCCGCCGGAGAGCTGCTCCGGGTAGTCGTGTGCGCGGTCAAGCAGCCCCACGAAGTCCAGCAGCCGGGCCACCCGCCGGTCCCGTTCGGCCCGGCCGACGCCGGCCACCTTGAGCGGGTAGGCGACGTTGCCGGCCACCGTGCGGGACCGGAACAGGTTGAACTGCTGGAATATCATGCCGATGTCGCGCCGGACGTCGCGTCTGTCCCTTTCGGACAGTGCGGTGACCTCGTGCTCGCCGACATACACCCGGCCGGTGGTCGGGGTCTCCAGCCCGTTGATCAGCCGGATCAGGGTGCTCTTCCCCGCGCCGGAGTGGCCGATGACGCCGAACACCTCGCCCTTGGCGACGTCGAGGCTGACGTCGTCGAGGGCCGCCACCCGGGTGCCGTTGCCGCCCCGGGTGAACGTCTTCGTGACGTGGCTCAGGCGCACGTGCGGCGGGGCGGGCACGCCGGCCCGCCCCGCGTCCTGGTCTGCTGTGGACACGATCGGCCGGTGGCTACTTGCCCGCCGCGACGGCCTGGCCCTGCACGGTCTTCAGCAGCGACTGCAGGTCCGCCGGCGGCACCTGCCGGAAGACGGCGCTGCCGCCGTTGGACTTCTGCACACCCTCCTCCACCGTGGCGTCGTGGTACAGCTCCGCCAGCTTCAGGTATGTCGGGTTGTCCTTGTCCGCGGCCCGCGCGACGAAGAGGTTCACGTAGGGCGCCGCGCTCTGGCTCGCCGGGTCGTCCTGGAAGACGGCCGCCGAACGGGGCAGGCCGGCGCTGGTGGCGTAGTTGTTGTTCACGATCGCCGCCGCCACCGAGCCGCTCTTGAGCGCGCCCGCGGTCTGCGAGGCGTCCAGCGTCACCACGTCGACCTTCTTGGTGAGGATGTCCGACGTGCTGGAGAACGCCGTGCCGCCGTTCTTCAGCGTCACCAGGCCCGCCGACTGCAGGACCAGCAGGCCGCGCGCCTCGTTGATGGCGTCGTTGGGGATCGCCACCTTGGCACCCTCCGGCAGCTCCGACGGCGACTTGTGGTTCAACGAGTACAGCGGCAGCGGATAGACGGCGGTCGCGCCGATCGGCTGCAGGTCGTCGCGCGCGATGACGTTGTAGTTGGCGAGGTACTGGATGTGCTGGAACTGGTTGAGCTCGAGCTGCTTCTCCTTCAACGCCGGATTCGGCTGGCTGTAGTCGCTGAAGTTGACGAGCTTCACCGTCACGTTCAGCCGCTGCTTGGCCAGGTCCGTGTACGTCTTCCAATACGGCTCCGACGCGTCGGCGACGCCGATGCGAACGGTCTGCGAGTCGCCGGACCCGCCGCCGGCGGTCGTGGCCACCACGACGACCGCGGCCACGACGACGACGGCGGCAGCGGCCCCGATCCAGGGCCAGGGCCGACGCCGACGGGCCGGCAGCTGTGGCTGGTCCGCCGGGTCAGGCCGGCCGGGCTGATCGGGTTCGGGCGATGTCGGTTGTGACATGACGATGCTCCGGGGTGGGAGGGGTGCGCGCGGCAATGCGCGCGCCAGGCAAGGGCACGAGGGACGCAAGGACGTGAGGGTGCACGGACGGACGGCCGCCGAGCCCTATCGGTGGGCTCGGGAGATGGTCTGGGCCCGGTGCCGCGTCAACGACACGGACAGCTGGCAACCTGCGCTTGGTCGGACACACGCTGGCTGGTCGGCGGCACGATGCGAATGCGGGGAGATGTCGGCACCGAACTCCTGCCTCCTTCCAGCGCTGGACTCGGCATCGATATTAACCCAGTTATCCGATAGACAAAATGTGTTCCGCGTCCCGTTCGAGCTCCACCCCGGGCCCGGCGGCTCGCGCTCCCGCGCCGCGAAGGCGGGTGCGGCGCCGGGCACCGTCCGGCCGGCGGTCTACAGCTCCCAGCGGGTCGAACGCCAGAGTCCACCGGCCACGCACACGGCGGCGAGCAGCAGCGTCACCACGGTCGCCCAGGTGTCGTCGGTGCGCCACGCGGCGAGTTGCAGGTGCTTGGGCAGTGCGATGAACGCCGCGGGCCCGATGTCGCGGACGCCCGGGATCAGGTTGGCGAACGGTACCGCGACGAAGATCGCGCCGAGCGCGACGGCGATCGTGGCCACCTGTCCGCGCAGGAGCATCGCGGCCAGGAAGGTGACCGCGACGGCGAATACCGCGCCCAGACTGGAGATCAGGATGCCGGTGGCGGTCGCGCCCGCGGCCGGCGCGCCCAGCAGCAGCGTCGTTTCGTACGCCGCCGCGGCCCCGCCCACGGCGCTGGCCAACGCGGCCGCGGCCGCGACCGTCACGAATCGCGGGACGAGCAGTCCGATCCGGCCCGGCACGTGGGTCAGGTACAGCACGGCGAGCGGCGGGTTGGCCCGCACCGAGAAGGCGAGGCCGGCGATGACGACGATGACGAGTGTGCCGAGTGAGGTGATGTTGTCGAAGTAGGCGCCCATCCCGTCGGAGGGCCGCGGCTTGGTCGTCGTGATCTGGATGTAGCCGTCGCCCGTGGCGCCGCTCAGCAGCTCCCCCAGGTATCGGGTGACCAGGGGCTCACCGAAGCCGAGCAGCAGGAAGACCGCGGCCAAGGCGATCCACCGCCCGGTCCGCAACAGCCTCAGCCACTCCAGCCGCCACAGGTTCACGGCTGTACCTCCACCAGGTTCAGAAAGACCGTCTCCAGGTCCGCGCCGACCGGATTGAACGCGATGAGCTCCGCGCCGCTCGCGCTGATCTCGGCCGGCAGCAGCGTCTCGCCGGCGTGCACGCTTGTGGTGTCCACGCGCAGGCCCTGCTCGTGCGGCCGGACCGCGGCCACCCAGTCGAGCCGGCCGAGGCGATCGGCGAGCCGGTCGGCGCCGGCGCGCAGGTGCAGCTGCCAGCTCGGCCGGGTGTGCCGGTCCAGAAGCTCGTCGACCGGGCCCTGGTAGATGAGCCGGCCCTCGCGTAGGACGCCGACCGTGTCGGCGACACGCTGGACGTCGGCGAGGATGTGGCTGGAGAAGACCACCGCGTGGTCGCGTCCGAGCGCGGTGATGAGGTTCAGGATCTCGGAGCGACCCTGCGGGTCCAGGGCGCTGGTCGGCTCGTCCAGCAACAGCACCTGGGCGCCGGAGGCGAGCACCACGGCCAGTCCGAGCCGCTGCGCCATGCCCCGGGAGAAGCCGCCGACCCGCCGGTCGCGCACCGCGGTCAGGCCGGCGAGCGCGAGGGCGTGATCGGTGCCGGTCGCCCCGTCCGGGCTCAGCCGCCGGAACAGTTCGACGGTCTCCGCCGCCGTCAGCCACGGCTCGAAGGCCGGCGTGTCGGGGCACAGCATCACGCGGGCCGTGGTGGACAGCTGGCCGCTGTCGGGGCGGCGTAACCCGGCGAGCAGGGACAGCAGCGTCGTCTTGCCCGCACCGTTGGGTCCGACGAGTCCATACACCCCGCGGGCCGGCACGCTCAGATCAACAGCGTGCAGGCCGACGTCACCGGGAAAGAGCTTCGTGATGGCATGGGTGCGCACGGCGGCGGGTCGCGTCGTGACCGGCCGCGGCGGATCCGCGCCGGCCACGGCCGGGCCGGCGGTGAGCGGCGATGCTTCGGTCGTCGTCCGTTCGGCGCGGCCGATGATCAGATACAGCACGCCACCGAGCGGGATCTGCACCAGGATGATCAGCGCCCAGACGGCCTTGGGCAGATACTTGGCCGGTCGGCGGATCAGCTGCACGAAGCAGACGATGATGAACGCCAGCACCAGCGCGGCGATCGGGAGCCAGACGGCGGGGTCGCGCATGCTCAGATCGCCTCCGGAGGCAGCACGAACAGGCCGGCGACCTTGCCGTCGGGGCTGAAGCTGACCCGGCCCACCTGCTCGCCGACCTCGAACCGCAGCGGTATGTCGACGACGGTGTAGTCGCCGAGCTGGTGGGCGATCGGCTCGCCCATGTGCTGCTCGTATCGCCCGCAACGGCCGGCGATCGCGGCCCAGGTCCCGGCGACGGCGGCCGCGTCGGGCAGCGCCTCGCTGACCTTGGCGTCGAAGCCGCGGCGCGCCTCCTCCCAGTTGCCCTCGGCGAGGTTGACGAAGAGGGCGACCGCGGCCTCGGCCGCGCCGGGCAGCAGCGCGGCGCTCATCGGGGCGCCGGTGCGGGGGTCGATCGGCCGGCCGAAGCGCTGGAAGGCGGCCTGCCGCGTCGTGCCGAGCACGTCGCCGATCTCCGACCAGGTGTGGCCGGCCTCGCGAGCGGCGTCAACGGCGCCGTGCAGCCTGCCCTCGGCCTCACGCACGGCGTCGAGGGCTTGCCGGAGCACCCGCAACGGCGATTCGACATCCACGCCGTCAAGCTTGACTTGACGCTTCCCTCGCGTCAAGGGGATCTTTACGACACCCCCATTCGCCCGCTGTCGCCGGGCCGCACTGCGACAGGTCGCCCCGCAGTATCGGCGACGACGACCGGGACCCGACCGGGATTCCAGGGGCCGCCCGCACACTTCACACGCCGCCGCCTCGTCGGTGTTGGCCATGATCACCTGCCTTTTCGTGCGACCATAGCACGAAATTGGCGCGCGTGGCGCACGTAATCGGCCGACCCGCCGCGACGACCGAGCCGCCTCCACATTGGACAGTCACCGGATGTGCGCCAGGACGCTCCGGCACCGCACCCACGAGGGCCCGCGACCCGGGCGAGTCCGGCCATGTCGTGGCTCTGACCTGCGGTGTCGTACCAGTCACATCAACTTGACCTTGATCGGCCCGTCGTTAAGATCCCATCTAACCAATCTGGATTACATGAATCGCCAGCGCCGTGCCGGCCCCTGCGGCATCGGCAGCAGCCGGCTGCATCGCTCGTAGGGAAGGTTGTCTTGAGTTCCACCGCCGCTCGCCCAGGCTTCGCGTGGCCGCGGCTAGGGCTGCGCGTCGCGCCCTGGCTGAGCGTGTTCGCGATCGTCGTCATCTGGATCGCCACGACGGCGAACGAATCGGTCCCGGCTCAGTTCCTTCCGGCGCCGAGCAAGGTCGCCGCGTCCGCGGCGGAGCTCTCCGACGCGGGCCTGCTGTGGTCCTCCATCGGCGTGACGGTCGCCCGCGGACTGATCGGGGCGGCGATCGGCACCGCGGCCGGGATTCTGCTCGGCGTGCTCGCCGGATTCTCGCGCTGGGCCGAGTTCGTGTTCGACAAGCCGGTCCAGATCATCCGAGCGATCCCGTTCACGGCCATGCTGCCCTTGCTGATTCTCTGGACGGGCATCGGCGAGCAGACCAAAGTGCTGCTCGTGGTCCTGGCCACAGCCGTACCGGTCTATTTCAACACCTTCGGCGGCATCCGCAACGTGGATCGGCGACTGGTCGAGGCGGGGAAGGTGTACGGCCTCACCAGATACCAGCTGGCAACCCGGGTGCTGCTTCGCGGAGCCCTGCCGTCGGTGTTCATCGGCATCCGGTACGCGCTCGGCATCACGTGGGCAGTGCTCGTGATCGCCGAGAGCCTCAACGCGGTAACCGGTATCGGCTTCCTCCTGACGAACGCCCGTCAATACGGGCAGAGCGAAGTCGTCATCCTCTGCGTGGTCCTGTACGCCACGCTGGGGCTCATCACCGATGCGCTCGTCGCGTTGGCCGAGCGCAGGATCTTCCGCTGGCGGCAAGCCCATCGGGGCGTATAGACCCCGCCGGACAAGGCCAGTCCAGCACACCCCTCAGAAAACACAAGGAAGAACACCATGGACGTATCGCTACAGATCCGCAAGCGCCGTCGTGCGGTTGGCGGACTCGCTCTCATAGCAACGCTCGCGCTGAGCGCCTGCGGCAGTGACCCGGCCTCCTCGACCACTCCTTCCACGGCCCCCTCGGCAACAACGCAACGCGACCCGGCCGTCGCCCGAGTCGGGTACTTCGGCGGCACGAACCTGTGGACACTGGCGCAGAACAGCAACGCGGTATCGGACGCCCTCAAGGGCATCGGCGGGTCTGTCGAGTGGAACGGGCCGTTCGCGCCGACGGAGGCATCCGAGGCGGCCAAGGCCGGCCGGATCGATTTCACGTCCAACTCGGTTGCGACCTTCTTCAACGAGGCGAGCTCCGGCTCAAGCCTGGTGGCCTTCGCCGTCAGCCTCAACAGCGGCGATAACCAGGGCATCGTCGTGCGCAACAAGGCCGGCATCGCGACCGTCGCCGATCTCGCGGGGAAGCGGGTCGCGGTGAGCACTCCGGGTTCGACGGGTGAGTACGTGCTGCTCGCCGCACTGGAGTCGGCGGGCCTCAAAGCCGGCGATGTGAAGATCGTCCACATCGCGAATCCGGCCGATGGCGTGTCCGCATTGGCCAGTGGCGATGTCGACGCCCTCGCCACGTGGGACAACTACTTCGCGTCGGCGCAGTTGGTCAAGGACACCTCGGTGCTGACGACCAACGCGAAGACGAAGGCCCGCAACTGGAGCCTGTTCGTCGTCACCCGAAGCTTCCTCGACGCGCACCCCGCCTCCGTCAAGGCCGTGTTCGACGGGCTCGTCAATCAGGCGAAGCAGATCCGGGCCAATCCTGACATCGAGAAGAAGGCACGACTGGCGAGCGGGCAGCCGGCCAATCTCGTCGACATCGTTCTCGGCTTCGACCCCGTCGAAGTGGTGGCGATCAACGACGAGATCCTGTCGCAGATCAAGGAGGTCGGCGAGCAGACCGTGCGCTTCGGGTTCCGCAAGAGCGTTCCCGACCTGTCCAAGAACTACGTCGATGTCACGACCCTCGGCAAGTAGCGTGCTCGAACTGGCCAGTCACGTCTCCCGCTGGTTCGGTGATCAGCGCGTTCTTGACGACCTGGACCTGACGGTCGAGGAGGGCGAGGTCGTCGCCCTCCTCGGCCGGTCCGGTTCCGGGAAGTCCACCCTCTTACGCCTGCTCGCCGGGCTGGACAAGCCCGACGCGGGTCGCGTCGAGGTACCGGACGGCGTGGCGGTCGTCTTCCAGGAGGCGCGCCTGTTCCCCTGGCTCAGCGTGCTCGACAACGTGACCATCGGGCTGCCGCGCACGTCGACGCAGGCCGCACTGGAAGCGCTCGCCGAGGTGGGGCTCGCCGACAAGAGCCGGGCATGGCCGCTGACGCTGTCGGGCGGAGAGGCACAGCGAGTCGCCCTCGCCCGCGCGCTCGTGCGAGCCCCCCGGCTCATGCTGTTCGACGAGCCCTTCGGTGCGCTCGACGCCCTGACCCGCATCTCCATGCACCAACTCGTCGTCAAGATCTGGGAGCGGCACGCTACGACCGTCGTGCTGGTGACGCACGACGTCGACGAGGCGGTGTTGCTGGCGGACCGCGTCCTCGTGCTCCGCGAGGGGCGGATCGCTCATGGGCTTCGGGTGCGGCGAGATCACGACGGCTCGGTCCCGGGCGCGGAACTGCTCGCACACCGGGCCGACCTGCTCGCGTATCTCGGTGTCGAGCAGCACGGCACGCTGCGCAGAAGACCGCGCTCGAAGGTGACGGCCGGGCCATCGGCCGAGGCCGCCGGCGAAACCATCGCCGAGGACTGAGCCGAGCCGGCTCCGCGATCGCATCCGGCCACCCGCCACTGTTCCACCGCTCCGAAAGGTTTTCTCGAATGACCCATCAGCACGTGAAACTCGGCCTCATCTACAGCGGGATCGGACGCCACGCGAGCGCCTGGCGGCTGCCCGAAGCCGAGGCCGACGGATACACGGATCCGGCGCTGATCTCCGAGGCGGTCAAGATCGCCGAGCGTGGAAAGCTGGACTTCTTCTTCGTCGGCAACTCGCTGACCAGTTCCGCGCACCGGGGCGAGTTCGCATACACGGGCAAGAACGTCAAGGTCTCGCACGACCATCTCTTCGCGATCGAAGGCTTCACCACCATGGCGTATGCCGCGGCCTTCAGCGAGAAGGTCGGCCTCGTCGTGACGTTCAACACGACGTACAACGACCCCTTCCACATCGCCCGTGTCACCGCGACCCTCGATCACCTCTCGCGCGGGCGGCTCGGCCTGAACATCGTCACGGGCTCGGATCTGTCCGCCGCCTTCAACTTCGGCCAGGAACGCCATCTGGACAACGAGGACCGGTACGACCGGGTCCAGGAGTTCACCGAGGTGCTCTGGGATCTGTGGGACAGCTGGGAGGATGACTGGCTCGTCGCGGACAAGGAACAGGGCATCTACCACGACGTCAGCAAAGCCCACAGAATCGACCACACGGGCAAGCACTTCTCGATCCGAGGCCCCCTGAACTTCCCCCGGCCGCCGCAAGGACACATCCCGTTCCTGCATCCAGGCTACTCGGAGCGCTCGCTGGAGTACGGCGCCCAGTACGCCGACATGCGGTTCATTCACTGGCGCAATGCCGAGTGGAACAAGGCGTACTACGCGGACATCAAGTCCCGGGTCGTCCGCCATGGGCGTGAGGAGGGCGACCACCTGCTCATCTCGGGCATCACGCCCTACGTCGCCGAGAACGCGCGCGATGCGCACGCGAAGTTCCGTGAGGTGCAGGACCTGAGCACGAACGTCTTCGTGCCGGCGGTGCTCGCAGACCAGCTCGGGATCGACCTGACCGGCCGTACGGGCACGGACCGTGTCCTGGAGGCGATCGACCGCAAGCTCATCCCGGAGAAGGCCTGGATCATCGACAACGCTGTCGCAAGCTTCGATGACGAGGACATCACCCTGGAAGACCTGACTCACTACATGGGCAACAACCCCATCTCACAGCCCGCGATCGTGGGGGACGCGAAACAACTCGCCGACTTCATCGAGACGAACTTCCACGAGCGCGCGTTCGACGGTGTCGCGGTCTGCCAGCCTTACTGGCCCGGGCCCGCCGCCGCGTTCGTCGACCTGGTGGTCCCGGAACTGCAGCGTCGAGGCGTGTTCCGGACCGAGTACACGACGTCGACGCTGCGCGAGCACCTCGGCCTCAAGAGCGCGCCGAACCGCCTGGCCGAGCGTTCGCCCGCCGAGGGTGGTGCCGCATGACCGATCCCGCCACCGGCAGAAAGCCCTACACGCTGACGCTGAGGACGACCGATGTGGTCGGGCGGTTCTCGGCGGCCGGCGAGGACACGACGTTCACCATCGACAACAGCAAGCTCCTGGAGCACGCCGAGCACCCGGGAACGGCGGAATACTTCCTTGCCAGCCTTGCCGGATGCGCGTTGAACATCATCGCGGCACGTTCGGCGGAGTGGGAACTGCCGTACCCTCAGCTGGAAATCGGCTCGTCGTACCTGGTCGACGAGAACGACAGCACCCGCTTCGAACGGATCGAGCTCACCTTCAGATTCGCCGACACGAGCGAGGAGCAGAGCTGGCGCTACGTCAACGACTTCAGCGCCCGATGCCCGATCTACAACACGCTGGTGCGTGGCGGTACACCGATCGACATCACGGTCACGGCAGAAGGCTGAGCTTTGGGAAGGCCCCACCGGAGGCTGTGCTGCTGCACGGCTGGTCGCTCGATCGCCGTATGTGGCATCGGCGGATCGATGCCGTCGGCGACGCCGGGTTGCTCACCGCCGTCGCGGCGGCGAGCCGGGTGGTGCTCGTCGGTCATTCGCTCGGCGGTATGACCGTCATCGAGTTCGCGCACCGCCATCTGCCGCTGACCGCCCGCTGGCTCGGCCCTCCCTCGTCTCGCGGCTCTCCCTCGACGAGCCGCGAGATGAGCGGCAAGACTGGACTGAGCAGCGCCGTTCGGTGTCCACAGCGCTGATCTGACACTCGCCGGCCGCCGCTGGGCGTCACGCGGTGGCGCGGGGAAACGCGCGGCGCGTCAGTGCGTTGGCCAAGCGGAGGTACCCCATGAACGTCGACATGGTTGTCGAGATCCCGGCCGGGTCGCGCAACAAGTACGAAATGGATCAAGAGCAAGGGCGGATCCGGCTCGACCGGACCCTGTTCACCGCCACGGCCTATCCGGCCGACTACGGCTACATCCCCGACACGCTGGCCGAGGACGGCGACCCGATCGACGCGATGGTGCTGCTGGACGAGCCCACCTTCCCCGGCTGCGGCGTTCGGGTGCGGCCGATCGGGGTGTTCTGGATGCACGACGAGCAGGGCCCGGACGCGAAGCTGCTGTGCGTGCCGGCTGCCGACCCCCGCTGGCAGGCGATCGGTGAGCTCGCCGACCTGCCCGAATACCAGTTGCGAGAGATCGGCCATTTCTTCGAGATCTACAAGGACCTGGAACCGGGCAAACAGACCGACGTGCGAGGCTGGCGAGACCGCGCCGAAGCCGAAGCGGAACTGCGCTCGGCACAGCACCGGCACCAGTCGACGCGTCGGATGCCGGCCTGACACCGCCGGACCGCGGCGGTACACGCGGGTGTTGTCCCGGTGACGGCCAGCTGGCACGCGGTCCGGCGCCGATGTGAATGGTCAGTGTTCGTCGTAGTGATCGGCGTGGGCGGCGTGCCGGTGCCCCTCATGCACGTAGTCCACATGATCACCGTGCACCACGGTGTCGTGCCCGCAGCCCTCCCCGTGGACATGCTCATGCCTCTCGGCCGGCGTATGTACGCCCGCCACGGTGCACTCGTCGTAGTGATCGCCGTGTGGATGGTGGGCGTGCCCCTCGTGCAAATAGTCCACGTGGTCGCCATGGACCACCGTGGCGTGCCCACAGCCCTCGCCGTGGGTGTGCTCATGGCCGCCGTGCGGCCGGTGTTCAGTCGCAGTCGTCACCTTCGTGGCCTTCTTCCCTGGCATGCGATGGTGGAAGCACCTGTGCCCGCTCCCCCGTGGTACCCAGGAAGTGCCGGTCTCATCTGATTTCTTCGGTGCGAATGCCGGTGGGTCAGCCGGTAGTGGCGGGCAGTTCGGTGAGCAGCCGCTCGACACGACGCTTGATCTCGTCGCGGATCGTCCGGACGGCCTCGATCCCCTGCCCGGCCGGGTCGTCAAGCTGCCAGTCCAGGTAGCGCTTGCCCGGAAACACCGGGCAGACGTCGCCGCAGCCCATGGTGATGAGCACGTCGGAGGATTCGGCGGTGTCCCAGTCCAGCAGACGTGGGGTGTTGGCGGTGATGTCGATGCCGGCCTCGCGCATCGCCTCGACCGCGACCGGGTTGATCCGCTCCGCCGGCTCGGACCCGGCGGAGCGGACCTCGACGGTGTCGCCGGCGAGATGGCGCAGCCAGCCGGCGGCCATCTGGGAACGGCCGGCGTTGTGCACGCACACGAACAGCACGGTGGGCTTGGTGTTCATCGGTTGCGCTCCTTCAGTGACTGCGGATCGGCATGGCAGACGACCACGTCGCCGGTGGTGTCACCGGCGGACGGGTACAGCACCACGACGAGGCCGACGCCGACGGCGAGGCCGACGAGCTGGGCGATCAGGAAGCCGGGCACGGAAGCGGGCGCGATGCCGGCGAAGGTGTCGGTGAACGCCCGGCCGATCGTGACCGCCGGGTTGGCGAACGACGTCGAGGACGTGAACCAGTAGGCGGCGCCGATGTACGCGCCGACGGCGGCCGGTGCGGCGGCGGCCCGGCCAGACCGGGCGAGGGCGAAGATCAGCAAGAGCAGGCCGGCGGTGGCCACGACCTCGCCGAGCCACAGGTTGCCACCCGTGCGGTCCTTGGCCGAGAAGTCGACTCCGGGCAGCTTGAACATCCAGTCGGCCAGGATCGCCCCGCCGATCGCCCCGGCGGTCTGGGCGACGACGTATCCGGTCAGGTCCCTGGCGGTCAGGCCGGTGCCCGCGCGGCGGCCGAGGAACCAGTCGGCGGCGGAGACGACCGGATTGAAGTGCGCCCCGGAGACCGGGCCGAAGGTGAGGATGAGCGCGCCGAGGGCGAACGCGGTGGCGACGGAGTTCTCCAGCAGCTGCAGACCAACGTCGTCGGGGCTGAGGGCGGTGGCCGTGATGCCGGAGCCGACGACGGCGGCGACCAGCAGCGCGGTGCCGACGAACTCGGCGAGGAGGCGCCGCCACAGGGTGGGGTTCACGAAGGTGTACTCCCGATCGGGGCCATGCGGCGGGAATGGCGACTGGTCCATCAGCCGGCGGACGCGGCGTTCGAGTTTGTCGCGGATCGGCCGGACGTCGGCGACGTCCGGGCCGGCGGGCCCGGGGCGGGGACGACCGCCGGCGCGAGGCGGTCGATGCGGCCGGCGAGGTCGGCGTAGGCGGCCTCGAACGCGGCGTCGGTGTCGGTCCGGGCCGGGTCCGGCACCGACCAGTGCAGGCGCGGGTGGACCGGGGCGGCCGGCCCGGCGAGGTCCTCGTGGGCGTTGTCGCAGACCGCGATGACGAGATCACCCTCGCGCACGACGTCGCGGATCTTCGCGGTCCCGGTCGGGTCAAGGGTCAGGCCGTGCCGGTGGGCGATCCTCACCGCGCGCGGGTGCACCCGCGCGGCGGGATGGGTGCCGGCCGAGGCGACCGGGCCGCCGACCCGGTGGCGCCACAGCGCGGCGGCCAGCTGCGAGCGCGCCGAGTTGTGCGTGCAGACGAACACCACCCGGTCGGCGGCGTCCAGGCAGGGCGGGGCAAGCGCCGCGAGCACCTCGGGCACGAGCCGCAGATACGTGCGGCGCCGGTCGCCCTCCGACCGGCTTCGCGTGACCAGCCCCGCGTCCTGCAACACCTTGACGTGGTGCGCGACGAGGTTGGTCGGCAGGGCGAGGTCGTGGCCGATCTCGCCGGGTGAGGCGTCGCCGAGGGTCAGGGCGTCGACGATGGCAAGACGGGCGGGGTCGCCGAGGGCGGCGTGCACCCGGGCGCGTGCCTGCAACGAAGTAGACTCAATGTTCATTGACTCAATGATTACTGACCTATATCGCGGGTGTCAACCTCAGCGAACCGTGCCTACTTGCGTCGCCGAGCGGCCGGGCGACGACCCCGATCAAAGTCGATCAGGCCGCCGCCCGGCGTCGCGATGGCTCGAGCGGCGACAGCCAGCTCAAAAGCGATCGGGTGCGTGGCCGGTCGGTACGGCGAACTCGCCATACGTCACCGCGCCACCATCCGCATCGCCCCCGTTCATGAGTGGCCGCCCACGCGCTGATGCGACACGAGCTAGGCGAGCGTGGCCAGCCAGGCCTGCCACGCCTCGATTTCGGCCGACCGGTCACGGTCGTCGAAGTAGTGCGCGGTCGCGAACATCATGTCGTTGTAGCCGTGGATCAGCATGTACATCGCGTCGTCGGTGCGCATACCGACGAAACTCGGCGAGCCGGCGAACTCCACGACGCCGTCGACCGGCTCGATACCGGGCACGGTGAGCCGGGCCGGCTTCCCATCCGCAGCGTCGACGCCGGCGCCGACGGCCGCGGTCATCGCCGCCCACGAGTCCTTGGTGATCGGCCCGGGCAGGAACATCGACAGCTTCGCTGTCCGCGGCGCGAAGTGCGTGAGGTACACCGCGAGCTTGGTCAGGTAGGCCTGGTCGCCGGTCGACAGCGCGTTGTACTCCGCTTCCCAGTCCTCGCCGAGCAAGCCGCTGTGCACGAACCGCACCACGGCACCGCCACCGTCGCGCGCCTCGATCAACCAATCGAACGCCGTGAACGTGCCGTCCGGCTTCTGCTCTTCCCGCGTCGCAAACCGGTGCCCCGGCTCCCACACCGTGATGGCCGAGGTCGACGTGTTGCCGAACAGCTCAAACGTGCTGGTCTTACTGTCACCGTCGACCTCGGTGCGCCCCATGAGCCAGGAGTCAACCCCCGGCCCCGACGCGATCGCCTCCCAGACCTGGTCGGGCGTGGCGTCCACGGTGATCTCACCGCGGACCTCGAATGGATGGGTCATGACCTGTGCCCCTCTGCTGGCGGGTCGGCATCTTCGGTGATGCTCGGGTGCACCGCGACGACAACGCGGTGCGGACGACCGGTTTCCGAGTGATATTTGCTGATAATTCCGGCAAGCGCCTCGGTCAGTTCGCCGATGAACGCGGCGCGGTCGGCCGGCTTGGCGAACCGCACCTCGGCATCGAGCCCGAACGTGGCCAGCGGCTTGTTGGCCCGCGCCGCGCCGTTGATGAGCGCGCCGGTCTCCCGGACCAGCCGCGCGGCGAGTGCGAGCAGCCATCGCGCCGACAGCCGGTCGGGCGACCGGCTCGGATCGGGCGCGACCGCGGCGAGCGCCGCCGGCGAAATCACATAGGTCGCGGCCGACGCCCGCACCACGCGCTCGGTCATGTTGCCCTTGCGCCGCTCCTCCACCAACTCCACGAGACCGTGCCGCTCCAGCGTCTTCACGTGGTAATTGACCTTCTGCCGAGCAAGCCCGAGGCGCGTCGCGAGCGTGGTCGCGGTGTGTGGCTCGGCAAGCTCCGCGAGCATCCGAGTCCGAATGGGATCGAGCGAGACCTCCGCGGCGGCGGCATCCTCGATCACTGCGACGTCCTGCATGAGTTCAGATTGCCGCCGACAATTCATGTTGTCAAGAAAAAATTGTTTTCCAGGGCAGGGGACCCGGACTGGGGTGATCGACCGGCCGCGGGCCGTCGCGGACGCGTCCGGGTTGATCGCCTGGGATGTCAGCGTGGACTCAACCCCGGCCCGGGCGCATCAGCACACGGCCGGCGACCGCCGGGACAGTGCCTCGCAACGGGAGTCAGCGGACGGCGTTGATGATGATGAGCCCACCGATCACGCCTTGGGTCGTTCACGAGGCGGGTTCAGGAGCGGCTCGAGCGCCGGGGCCGCTTGCTCCGGCGCACGCATCTGCCGCCCATGAGCGCGCACCGCACGCGTCCGACCGATGGTCAGCTGTCACTGAGTGCGACTGACAACCCGGTTCCCACTGGACGTCGGCCTACCCAGCGGTTCTGGATGCGACGGCGTACCGATCTCCGGATGTGACCCGACGCGCCGACAGGCGGTGCCATCTATCGCGCAACGTCTCACTGACGCATGCGATCTCGCGGAACCCACCAGGTCGAAGGCGTCACCGTGGCCAACGATCGGCGGTAGTCACAGCCGCCTACAGACAGGACTCAGGCCGGCGTCTCCACTGCCAGCAGGGTGGCGAGCTGCCGCATGACGCCGGGCCGGATTCGGTAGTAGACCCAGGTGCCGCGCCGGTCGGCGTCGACCAGACCGGCCTCGCGCAGGGTGCGCAGGTGGTAGGAGATCGTGGGCGCGGACACCTCGAACGCCGGGGTGAGGTCGCACACGCAGATCTCCCCCTCGGGCGCCGAGGCGATCATCGACAGCAGCTGCAGCCGGACCGGGTCACCGAGGGCTTTGAACGCCGGGGCGAGCGTCACGGCGGCCTGCGCGGTCAGGCTGTGCCGCACCATCGGGCCGCAGCACGCCTCGGCCGCATCAAGATCGGCGGCGGAGGTGAGTACCGCAGGCTGATTTGACATGCCTCTAGGTTGACAGACCTCGAATCAGCGTGCAACCGTTTGATTCGACAGACGTCAAGACAGGCGCCGGGCCGCGATCGGGAGACCGACATGCCCCAGCTCACCCGCCTCGCCCTGCATCACGCGGCCGGCGTCCGCGAGCGCGCCGGCCGGCACGTCTAGCGAGGCCCACGGCTTCGACGGTGTGGGCGTACCACGCTCGCTTGATTCGATATTCCTCAAGGCAACCGAAGGGACTTCGCACATGACCAGCCAGTTCGGCGATCTGCCGGTCGTCGTCATCGGCGCCGGGCCGGTCGGCCTCGCCGCCGCCGCGCACCTGACCGGGCGCGGCCTGCCGTTCACCGTCCTCGAGGCCGGCGACCGGCCCGCCGCGTCGGTGCGGCAATGGGGCCACGTCCGGCTGTTCTCCCCCTGGCGGTACAACACCGACGCCGCGGCCCGCCGGCTCCTGACCGACGCGGGCTGGGTCGAGCCCGACCCCGAGGTACTGCCGACCGGCGCCCAGCTCGCCGACGAGTACCTCCAGCCCCTCGCCGACCTGCCAGCCCTCAAGCCACACGTCCGCTACGGCACCCGGGTCCAGGCCGTGACCCGGCTCGGCCTGGACCGGCTGCGCACCGCCGGGCGCGACACCACGCCGTTGCTCGTCCGGCTCTCCGACGGCGAAGACATCCTGGCCCGGGCGGTCATCGACGCCTCCGGCACCTGGAGCACCCCGAACGTGCTCGGCGCCGCCGGCATCCCCGCCCGCGGCGAGCACACCGCGGCGGCCTTCATCGAGCAGGCGCTACCGGACGTGCTCGGCGCCGACCGGGACCGGTTCGCCGGCCGGCGCACCCTCGTCGTCGGCGCCGGGCACTCCGCGGCCAACACCCTGCTGTTCCTGGCCGAGCTCGCCGGCCAGGTGCCGGGCACGTCCGTCGTTTGGGCGATCCGGGCCGCCGGCCCGGCGCGCACCTACGGCGGCTCGACCGCCGACGCGCTGCCGGCCCGCGGCGCGATCGGCACCCGGCTGCGCGAGCACGTTGAGGCCGGGACCATCGAACTCGTCACCGGCTTCTCGATCCAGGCCCTGACCACCACCGAGCACGGCCGGGTGACCGTGTCCGACGGCACCCGCGACATCACCGCGGACCGGATCGTCTCGGCGACCGGGTTCCGGCCCGACCACGCCATCGCCTCCGAGCTACGCCTGGACCTGGACCCGATCCTGGGCTCCGCCCGGGCCCTCGCCCCGCTGATCGACCCGAACGAGCACTCCTGCGGGACCGTCCCGCCGCACGGCGTCGACGAACTGGCCCACCCCGAACCCGGCTTCTACGCCGTGGGCGTCAAGAGCTACGGGCGGGCGCCGACGTTCCTGCTCGCCACCGGCTACGAGCAGGCCCGCTCGGTCGTCGCCGCGCTCGCCGGGGACTGGGACGCCGCCCGCGACGTCCAGCTCGACCTGCCGGAGACCGGTGTGTGCAGCAGCGACGTGCCCCTCGACGCCACCACCATCACCGCCACTGGCGGCTGTTGCGGCCCCACGCCGGACGCCACGCCCGCCGGGCGCGGACTGGCGACCGGGGTCAGCGGCGGGCTGCTCGCCGCCCCGTTGACCCTGCTGCCCGTCGTCGGCGACACGCGAGCCGGCGACGCCTGCTGCGGCTGAGCCCGCCCCGGATGAGCACCGGCACGCCGGTGGCCGCTACCTCCACGGACCGCGGCCACCGGCCGGGGTGGTCGCATTCGGCATCGGGTTCGGCGTCGCGTCCCTCGCCTCACCGGCCGTGCTCGCCGATCGGTACGGCATCACCGGCTACGCCACCATCGCCGACACCCTCGCCACCCCGGTCACCCTCGCCCGGGCCGCCGCCCCGCTCGCCGCTCGCCGCTCACCGCGATCGGCGCCACGTGCGCGGCCGCAGCCATCGGCATCCTGGCCCGAGCCGGCACGCCCCCACCGAGCGTGGGCGGCACCGAGCCGCGGTGATGCCGGCAGGCCGGCGCCCCCGGCCCGTGGACGCCCCGGCGAGCAGCTCGAGGATGACTCGCTCCCGTCGGCGGCAGCGGCCCCGGGATCGAACGATCCTGGAAGCATGGGGCAGCAGGCGCTCGTCACCTTCGGACACGGTACGGCGGACCGTGACCAGCTCTCAGACCTGCTGCGCCCAGCTGGGATCGCCGCCGTGGTGGACGTCAGGAGCGCGCCCGGAAGCCGCCGCAACCCGGACGTCGGCAGGGAGCGGCTACGGCAATGGCTGCCCGATCGCGGGATCGCGTACCGCTGGGAACCGAGACTGGGCGGATTCCGCAAATCGCCGCCGGATTCACCCGACACCGCCTGGCGCAACGAGTCCTTCCGTGGATACGCCGCACACACCCGGACCCCCGACTTCGTCGACGCGATCACGACGCTCCTCGAGGAGGCCGCACATCGGCGGACAGCCGTCATGTGCAGCGAAGCCGTCTGGTGGCGTTGCCACCGTCGTCTCATAGCCGACTTCGTCACGCTCGCACGCGGATGGCCCGTCCTGCATCTGATGCACGACGGCCGGCTCGTCCCTCATCCGCTCAACCAGCGAGTACGTCTGCGCGACGACGGACTTCTCGTCTACGACGGGCAGCTTTCAGACAGCGATTAGCCGGTCGCACCGAGCACACCGTCGGCGGGCCCCGCCGCCCTGCGCCGCCGCCGGCCCGGACGCCGACCTGCCGGACCTGCTGAGCGACCCGGTCGTCCCCGACGACGACCTGCACCGGGCGGTGCGCGGTCTCCGCTACATCGCCAGGCACGGCCACGGCCTCGGCCGCATCAGTTCACCGGCACCGTCCGGACGGTGCTGGCGCCTGCCCCGAACAGCGCCTGGTGGCGGCTCACCGAGGCGTCGCTGAAGGCCGTGCGCGCGGCGGCACCGCCGGGCACCCAGATCAGCGTGCCGCAGCCCTGGTCGGACTGGCTGACCGCGTCGGAGCGGGACAAGCCGACGGAGTCCTACCAGCAGCCGCCGCCGCCCGACGCCGGCCGGGTCGGCAAGCGCATCGTCTGGCCGATCTCGGTGCGCAACGGCCCCACGGTCCCGGCCCGGGTGGTCACCCACCCGCCGGTCGGGTAAGGAGGGGGCACGCCAGCCCGGTGCGGTGCTCGGCTACAGCACCGCACCCCACCGCACCAGGCCGGGGTGCGGCGCCCCGTCAGGAGTCGAGCAGCCCGTGCTCCGCCATGAAGGCCTGCAACGTCTCGGCGTCCTCGGCGGACATGAAGCGGCGTGGGATCACGGTTGCCGGCATCCGTCCGACGTACAGGATCCAGAACTCGGGGGTGTTCACCACTCGGGTGACCCCTTCCCAGGCGATGCCGCCGGACTCGGAGCCGCTGCGCATCATGATGTTGTCGTCGGTGATGTCGTAGCTGCCCTCGACGGCGTAGCCGCTGGAGCGGCGCCGGGCGTTGAAGCGCACCCACGGCGAGTACAGCATCGAGAGCAGGCCGCCCACGACCATCGCCGTGTACAGCGACGAGGCCCGCTCACCCCAGCCGGCCACCCGCACGACGGCGAGACCGATCACCCCGGCTGCCACCAGCACCGCGCCGATGTAGCCGAACGTGCGCAGCCGGACGCTGCTGAGCGCCGCGGCCACACGGCCCGGGTAGGCGGGATCGGCCGGCACGTCGAATCGAATGTGCACGCCAGAACGATAGTGCCCCAACTCGCCCCGAGCAGCGCCGACCCGTACCGTATCCGGTGCTGGCAGGGCCCGGCCCAGGCGGGCGAGCGGGGATAGCGCCATCAGCACGGGTGACAGCATCATGCCGGCAGCCGTGCACAGCAGCGCGGTGCGCATCCCCCAATGTTGGGTGAGGAAGCCGCCGAACAGCGAGCCGACCGGCGTCAGACCCATGCCGGCGAACGTGATCGTCGCGCTGACGCGCCCCTGCAACGTGTCCGGCGTGACGGCCTGCCGGACCGCCATGACCGTGACATTGACCAGTTGGCCGAAGGCTCCGAACAGCACGTTGATCGCGATCAGCGCGGAGACGGTCGCCATCGAGCCGCCGTGCAGTGCGGGCACGAACAGCATCACGCCGTCACCGACCGCCGCCGCCGCGACGAGCACCGGCCCGTAGCCGAGGCGGCTCGGGAGGCGGGCGGCGAGCAGGGAACCGATCAGTGCGCCCGGTCCCGTCGCGGCGAGCGCCAGTCCGATGGCGGTGCCGGACAGGTGCAGAGCTCGCGGCAGGAACAGCAGATACGTGGTCATCGTGGCCGCGAGGAAGAACTGAAACGCGGCCGAGGCCAGGCATATCGTGCGCAGCGAGGTGTCGCCCGCCACGAAACGCAGGCCCTGGTGGATCCGCCGCCAGATGCGCTGCGCACCGCCGGAGCCCGGGGAGATCGACTCGCGGTGGCGGATACGGGCGATGGACGCGAACGACACGGCGAAGAACAGGGCGCTCGACGCGGCGGCGATCGGCGCCGGTAGCAGGGACGCCATCGCTCCGCCGAGGGCGGGACCGCCGACCTGGGCCGCGGACCGGCTTGCCTCGACCGCGCTGTTGCCCCGCACCAGCTGCTCGCGTCTCACCAGGCGTGGCAGGGAGGCCTGATAGGCGACGTCGAAGAACACCGACAAGGCCCCGACGGCGAAGGCGATGGCCAGCAGCACCGGCAGGCCGAGACCGCCTAGCAGAGCGGCTACGGCGGCCGCGCCCAACGCCACGGCTCGGCCGAGGTCGGCCAGGACCATGACGGTGCGGGTCCGCCATTTGTCCACCCACACACCCACGAACAGCGTGAGCAGCAGCAGCGGTGCCTGCCCGACCGCACGCAGGACACCCAGTTCGCCAGCGCCGACGTCGAGCGTCAGTACGGCGAGCAACGGCAGCATCACCAGGCTCGTATGCTCGCCCAGCTGTGAGGCCGTCTGGCCGGCCCAAAGGCTGCGGAAATCGGAGTCGCGCCAGAGGCTCGGCGTGACGGAGCGCGCGGAATCAGCAACAGACTGCACGAAGACCCCATGGATCGCTGCGGACAGGGCTCACCGACCGCCGTGCGAGAGATCTGCCGGCGGTTCAGTGGGAAGGGCTCGCTGTGCCGCGCGATACAAGGGCAGCACGCGATGACAGGCCGATCACGGCCTAAGACGTCAACGCGCGCTCGGACTACCGGGCATGTCTCAGCTCCTCATGGGTCACTCGCCGTCCGACAATAGCCGCACACGGCCCCATGCGTCAGTCGTCGATCAGCCAATCGATGGTTTCGGCGGCGGAGTCGGCCTCGTAGGCGTCACCGGCAGCGGATCGAATGTCGATCTCCCGATCCCTTGCCCGCGCACGGGCCCTGGCATCGCCTATGAACGCCGTGTGTCTCGGCGCCAGGTCCATCAGGATGCTGTCCCCGTTCCAGTCGGTAGTCACCGTCACGATCCCGTGGTCGTCGCCCGCCATGAACTCGGCGATGCCGCGAACCACCGTGACCGCCCAGACCAGCGTCGGCAGCCGGAATTCGGCCCGGCAGGAGAAGTCGATGGCCAGCGACCCGGTAGCCTCGTCGAACCGGAACGTCAGCTCGTCGTCGTGCGCCAGGTCACGGAACACGGTCGCGTAGTCGCCGCCGATCCATCCGTCGCATTCCTCGATCGCGGCGGGAAGCTCGTCGCGGTACTCGTGCCGCTCGTGGTCGCCATGCCACGCCTCGGTGAGGCCGGCCCACTGCTGTCGCGACCATCCCGATGCCGGCTTGACCGATGCCCTCAGGTACGCCCGCAGGCGCGGTTTCGCAACGACGATCGCCGCCGTCAGGTGCACCGACTCGGACACCGACCGACCTCCCAGCACGCGACAGCAGGACCCCCGGTCGGCACTATAGATCGGCGCGGGCCGAGCGGTGTTTAGCATCTGTCTTATGACGTTCTGGGTGCATTACGTGGTCCCGCCCGGTGCGGCCGGCAACGGCCTGCCCGCGCCCGGCAGCGACGACGTCATCGTGTTCGCGCAGACGCTCGACGTGGATTCGGGCGGCGACCGGACCGTCGAGTTCTCCGTGTTCGCGGCCGGCGGCGGATTCCAGATCGCCACGGACATCGACTGCACCGCGTTGCTGCGAGGAGCTGCCGAGGAGGTCGCCGTCGTCCGGGCCGTGGATGCCTGGGTCGTCGAGCACATGTCGCGGGCCGTGCGAATACACGAGCTGCTGCTGTACCGGTGGCACGAGGTCTGTTCGGAGTCGCACCGCTCGTCGATCGACGCGCTCCAGCGATGGCTCACGGCGCAGGATCCGTCGGGAGACTACTGGAGGTCGCTCGGTGCGGTGACTTCAACAGTCTGTTGACAAACAGATTGTTGAAGCCCATGCTGGGCGCGTGCTTGAAGGAATGGACGATCAATCCGCGGGGGCCGTCGAGCAGTGGGCGCGGGATCGGTTGACCGCCCGCGGCGGCAAGGATCTGCCCCGGCTGCCCTGGCTGGCCGACATCCAGCCGCACGACGCGTTCACGCTGATCCGCCAGGCGCTGTGGCGAGCCAACACCGACCGGGAGGCGCTGGAGCTGCCCGACGACCTGCTGGCCGCGATCACGCTGCTCGCCGCCGCCCGTGCCGAGCTCGACCAGCTCGAGGCGGGCCTGCTGTTCGTCGCCCGCGCCGAGGGGTTGACCTGGGCCCAGGTCGCGCGGCCGCTGGGCCTGCGGACCGCCCAGGCGGCGCAGCAGCGGCACGAGCGCGTGCTGGCGCGGCTCGACGCGGAGGCCGATTCTTGAGCGTCGTCCCGCTCGTCCACGCGGGCCCCGCGTGCGGCCGCAAGGCCCACGGGCTCGCCGTGCTGCTGCGCGCCGGCCTTCCCGTCCCGGACGGGTTCGTCGTCACCGACCCGGCCGTCGACCCCCGGGTGGTCGCGGCGCACCTGGGCCGGCTACGCGGCCGGGCGGTCGCGGTCCGGTCGTCTGGGTTGACCGAGGACTCCGCGACGGCGTCCTTCGCCGGGCAGCTGGAAACCGTCCTCGGCGCCCGGGGCCTCGACGAGGTCCTGGCCGCGCTCCGGCGCTGCGCGGCCTCGCCGCACACGGACCGGGCGCGCAGCTATCGGGCACACCTCGACCTCGACGGCGAACCCGCCGCGCCGGTGCTCGTGCAGGAGCTTGTCGAGGCCGACCACGCGGGCGTGCTGTTCACCCGCGACCCCCGCACCGGCGCCGACGCGGTGGTGATCAACGCGTCCTGGGGCCTCGGGGAGTCCGTCGTCTCCGGTGCGGTGGTTCCCGACGAGATCATCGTGACCGCGCCCACAGACACCGCCCGGATCACCATCGGGGCCAAACAGACGCGGCTCGACCTGCGCGAGCACGGGCTGGTGCGTTCACCCGTCCCCGAGGCGGACCGGGCCCGCGGTTGTGTGCCGCCCGGCGAGGTACCCCGGCTCGTCGCGCTCGGCCGGCGGTGTGCGGACCTCTTCGGCCGGTCCCAGGACGTCGAGTGGGCGGTCCGCGACGACCAGATCTGGCTGCTGCAGGCACGCCCGATCACCGCGCTCGGCGACCCGGCGGCCGTGGGCGGCGACCCGGCGGCCGTGGGCGGCGACCCGGCGGCCGTGGGCGGCGAGAGGTCGGCTCCCCCGCTGGTCACCGGTGTGCCCAGCAGCCCCGGCCAAGCGTGGGGACCGGCCCGCCTCGTGCGCTCGGTCGATGACTTCTCCCGCGTCCGCCACGGCGACATCCTGGTGTGCCGAACCACCGACCCGGCCTGGACCCCGCTGTTCCGCCTCGCCGCCGCCGTCGTCACCGAGACCGGCGGCGTCCTCAGCCACGCGGCCATCGTCGCGCGGGAGTTCGGGATTCCCGCCGTCGTCGGCGCCGGCGAGGCGATGACCACCCTGACCGACGGCGCACCCGTCACCGTCGACGGCACCGCCGGCACGATCACCGGAGGATAGACCGATGACCCACCCGTCTCCCGTCGAGCTGCTGGCGCTGCACGCGGTGCGGCTCAAGGGGTTCGCCGACAACGCCGCCGTCGCCGCCCGATTCGGCCTCGACACCGACCAGACCCACGAGGAACTCCTCGACGCCCAGGCACACGGCTGGATCAGCAGGTCCTCGTTCGCCGACCTAACCGGGTGGTCGCTCACCGAAAGCGGGTACCGGCGCAACGAGGCCCAGCTCCGCGACGAGCTCGACCTCGCCGGCGCCCACGGGACCGTCACCGCCGTCCACGAACGGTTCCTGCCGCTCAACTCCCGAGCGACCCAGATCTTCACCGCGTGGCAGTTGGACTCCGGCGCTCCCACGGACACGTTCCGCCAGCTGGCCGACCTCGCCGACGAACTGCGCGACCTCGAACGGCCCCTGGCCGCGCACCTGGGCCGGTTCGCCGGCTACCACAACCGGTTCACCACCGCGCTGGCCCGGGCCGGCCAGGACCCGGCGTGGATCACCGGCATCAAGGTCGACTCGTGCCACCGGATCTGGTTCGAGCTCCACGAGGACCTGATCGCCACGCTCGGCATCACCCGGTAGCCGTGTAGCCTGCGCCGCCGGCCCGTCACGCGGGAATGCGTGCCGGGCCGGCGCTTCATGCGACTCCTGCGCGTGGTACGCCGTCGCTACAGGGCGGTGGTGCTGGCGCTGCCGAAGCCGGGTGCCGTGATGGTGAGCTTCGTCGCGTGCTCCGGACGCCACAGCGGTAGCGACACCCGGCCGGTGCCGTCATGTGCCGGCAGCGTGAACGTCCGTGTCTGGGGGCTCGCGATCTTGATGCTGCTGCCCGGGAGGGTCTGCAGGATGTAGTAGTCCCAGCGGACCTCGAAGCTGGCCTCGCCGAGGACGTTGTCGTCGAACGCGACCATCCACTGCTTGCTGGAGAAGTCGTAGTACGACTGGATGTTCGTGGCCACCGGCACGTCGTAGGTCTTGCAGCCGAGCCCCCGGTGGGGCAGCGGGGTGGCGCCGGCCGGTGTCACGTTGATCGCCCACGCGCAGACGGTGTGGCTGCCGTGGCGCGAGGGCACGACGGCGTCGTAGCCGCGGTAGGCGCCGAAAGACGGGTACGCGGCGGCGACGTCGGGGCGGTAGGCGTTGGCGGTCAGCGTCTTGGCGAACGCGCCGTCGATCCAGACGTCGACCAGCAGCGGGCCGCTGCTGTCGTAGTCGGCGGCCCAGCCGGTGACGCGCACACCGTTGCCCACGAACGTCATCGTGTCGAATGCGCCGAGCGGCGCGATGTCGACGGGACCGGGGTCCGGATCCCCGCCCCCGCCGTTGCAGGTCGGCGGAGGTTCGGGCTGGTCGCACCGCGACGCCGCATGGGCGGGCGCACCGGGTGCCACGGCGGCGCCGGACAGCGCCAGCAGCACTGCGACGCCGGCGCGGATGAGTGTTCTCCTCATGATTGCGAGCTCCTCGCTGAAGGCGGTCCGCCGATGGCCGACCGTCACCGTCCCTCGTGGACGGTGGCGCCACCGTAGGCGCTCCAGCGCTCAAACTTCACCAGCCTGATCGAGTTCCCGACTCCGGCATCTTGCCGCGCAACCGCCGGCTCGCCTCGTGTGTCTGCCCAGATGTGAGCACAGGGCTCGGGACTTCTTCCCGGCCCGCTTGGGACCGCTGTCCCTTGCTGGCTGGGACGGCCGACCGGCACAGTGCGACCGTGTCCCGGGAGCGCTGAGCACCCGAGCCGGGCATGCTCGTTTTCTGCAACGGTGGACCGGGTTTGTGGGACACCTTCGACGACCTGACCGCGATGTTCACCGGGTCCACCCGGACGATCCGCTGGGACGTCACCGGGGCTGCCACCGTGGTCGGCGGTCTTCACGCCCTGGGCCATCTCGGTGTTGGCGGAGACCCGGGCCGTGCAGCAGCGGCTACGGAGCACGTTCTCGCACCTGCCGTTCACAGAAAAGGGCACGCGCATCGCGGATGTGTGTGCACCATCTGACATCATGGCTGCCGTTCGGGGCGACAGTTTCGATCGGCTTCCGGGATAATTACATACATGGGGCAGCTGGGATTGTTTTCAAGGGCGGAGTTGGCTGCCATGCGTGACCGGACCAGGTCACGTCGTTATTCTCCGGCGAAGGAGCAGTTCCGCCGGGAGCATGCGCGGCATCGGGAATGGGGCCTTGCCAGACGGCACTCCGAGAAGCTCCGCCGCCTGCGCGGTGACACCCCGCCGACGGCCAGCGACCAGCGGGACGGATCGGCGCATGGGCCGGTGCCGCCCTCGCCACCTCCGCCGGTCACGCCACCTGACCAGGCACAACGCCCCGCGAGCAGCACCGCGGCAAACGACTGCGATCCCGCACCCCGCCAGGCAGGCAGCGCCGGGCGGCCCGGCCCTGTCCCGAAGCGTCGTCGCGCGTCCACGCCGCAGCTGCGCCGGCCCGCCGGTCCGGCAACGCATCGAATGGTCGGCGGCAATACACGGCCGCCGGTGTATCGCGGCTATCTTTCGACAATGCCGCGCACGGCCGGGCGGCATTTCTGCCGAATGCTCCGCAAGGCGGGAACAAGCAACCGCTGTCCTCATGGACCGCCGGTGCAGATTCCCGAATTCTAGACAATGGCGATGGGTCGCGCGACGCGCACATCGGCAGAACAGGAAGCCTCGACCTCGCCGAGCCTGTCACTCGCTGTTACCGGCAATGAGCCATTCCGAGCAACGGTTTGATCGCTGACGGTTTCATGTTGTGCGGGCGTGGTCGATGTGGAGCAGGACGAGTGCTGCGGCGACAATCTTCCCGATCCGCCAGGGACACAGGCTGCCGTTGCGCAGTGCCCTGAAGGTCATCTTGAGCAGGGCGTTGCCGCGTTCGGCGATGGCTCGCACGCCGTTGTGGGCCTGGTTGAGCTGCTGTTGCGCGAGGGTGAGCCGGCCGTTCTTGGGTGTCTTGAACGCCACGGTGATGGTGTCGGCTTCGCCTTCATAGCCCAGGTCGCCGAGCGTGCGCAGGTCCGCGCCAATCGCGGTGAGGGCGGGCAGGATCTCGGGATGGGTGCGCACCGCCGTGGTGGTGTCGTGCTCACGGCCCGCTCGCACCTCGGAGGTCCAGATCGGCCAGCCGTCCGGCACGGTGATGACCTGGACGTCGCCGCCCTGGTTGGCGTGTTTGCCCGACCACCACGGATCCACACCGGGCGTGGGCCCCGGTGCGCGGCACCGGTCCGTTTCGATCAGCGTGCCGTCGATGTCGACGTGGCTGTAGCCGGCCGTCTTGGCCGCCGGCATCGCCCCGTGCGGGCTGGGTGACCGGGCTGCGAGGACGTCGATGCCTTCGTGCGGGTAGGCGTAGCCGGTGGACCTGCCGATCGCGTTGTCCCGGGCCAGCCGGCTCATCCGGGTGCCGTCCAGGAACCAGCGCAGGACCAGAACCGCCTGGTCGTGACAGGGCAACGCCCTCGTGCCGGTGCGGGTAACGCGCCGGGCTCGTTCTGCACTCAGCAGACCGGTCAGGACGTCCACCGTCTCCTGGCGTACCGGCAGGACCGAGGTGCATGTGACACGCATCGTCGACGCAGCGCCCTATGAAATTGATCTGTGAGAGGACCACCTTCATACCGGAGTGCTGCGTCTTTCGTCGCACCGCAACGGGTTCGGCGTGTCACCAGCGCGGTAGCGCGAGCGACTAACCAGCGTCGCCCACCGCCACTCGGAATGGCTCATTGTCCTGCCGCTGCGCGGCGAAGGTCGATCGGATAGGAAACGGTTGTGACTTCTTGGACCGTGGCGCCGGCCGCCTTCGACTCAGCCGATGCCCAGTGCCTCCGCCGCGATTACTACGCGGAGGTTGCCAGCCGATACTGGCGACGGCCCGCTACCACAGAGGAAATTGATCAGGGGTTGGCCGGCGATGGTGCCGAGCGGCTCGTCCCACCGTCGGGACAGTTCGTCGTCGGCCGTGAGCCGGCCGCATGCGGAGGATTTCTGGTGCTGGATGATGAGCGCGCCGAACTCACGCGCGTCTACGTACGGCCAGAGTTTCGCCGCAGCGGTGGCGCCCGGCTGTTGCTGGCGACGCTGGAGGCCATGGCAAGCGAGGCGACTCTGACCATTGCCAGCGACAAATTCGGCGCGCTCTCATCGGGTCAGTCAGCTGATCTACGTGTCCGGGACCGGCATCGACCCCGACCGCCACTGGCACTCCGACTACGAACGCGACCCGCGTACCGCGCCGCAGCAGGCCGAACGAATGGCCGCGCGGTGCCAGGCGCTCGGCACCTGACGCAGAGCCCGCCGTCGTCCACGTAGGTGATGCCGAGAGGCGAGTCGCTCGCGATCGCCATGACGCATGGCAGTCGGCCTGGATATCCCCCTCACGGGCGGGGAGTCCCGTGGCCGCCCTTGGGTTCTGAGGACTCCCGTCCGCCCCGTCGGCGGATCGGCCACCCTGCCCCACTCCGCAGGGATTCCGTTTCCTCCCCGGCCTGAAGGCCGAGGCATCCACCGAAGGGATCAGACGAGCCGGCGCCCAGCGAGCATTGTCCATATTCGCCAGCATTCCTCGCATACGCACAGAAATGTCTGTGGCACACTGTTTGCGTGGTTGAGATGCCGAGGCTGGTGTCTGGTCGGTACAGGTTGATAGAACGCGTGCGTGAAGGCGGAACCTCCTTCGCCTGGAGTGCGCACGACGAGATTCTCCGGCGGCGGGTCGCCGTGAGGCTGCTCGCCGCGAAGCTGAATGCTGACGGGCGCCTGCAGGCCGCGGCACAGGCCGCCGCGGTCCTGAGCCATCCGAACGTCAGAGCCGTCTACGACTACGGCGTGGACGGCGGCGAGGCCTTCATCGTGATGGAGCTCATCGACGGAGTCTCGCTCGCCGACCGGCTCAGCCGCGGTCCAGTGCCGTGGCGCGGCGCCGTCGAGGTGTGCGCCCATGTCGCCGCCGCGCTGTCGGCGGCACACGCCCGCGGCTTGGCGCACGGTGACGTCACGCCCGAGACGATCATGCTCACCGACGTCGGCGTCAAGGTGGTCGACTTCGGCATCGCCTCGATCGTGGGCGCCCGCGCCGGTGGCGGCAGGTCCGTCTACGTCGCGCCCGAGCGCCGGGCCGGTCCGGCGGACCGCGCACGGGAGCAGGCCGCCGACGTGTACGCGCTCGGCGTCGTGTTGTTCGCGGCGCTGACCGGCCACCCGCCGGCGGCGGGCCGGGCGGGGTTGCTGCGGGACGACCCGGAGCCGGCGCCGCTCCCGCTGATCCCGGGGATGCCGCTGGAGGTCGCGGCGCTCTACCAGCGCTGCCTCGCCGCCGAACCGGCCATGCGCCCGTCCTCGGCGGCACTGGCTCACCGCCTCGCAGCCTTGGCAGGTGTACGGGTGGGTGCCGTCGACGTCCGCGTCGCCAACCCGTCGCACGACGAGACCGCCAACCTGGGCGGCACCAGGGAGTTGCCGGCGGCGACGGCGCGCCCGCCGCGTGCACGGTCCGGCCGGCTACGGAAGGCGGTCGTGGGCGGCGCCGTGGTCGTGGCCGTCGGCTTCGCCGGGACGGCCGTTGCCGGCGCGCTGCTGCGCTCCGGAGGGTCCGGACAGGTCCAGTGGTCCAGCGGGTCCGGCGGGCCCACATCGAGTGCGTCCGCATCGAGCCTGCCCGGAGCCGGTACCTCGGCGGGCGCGACGAGTTCGCCGAGCGCCGGCGCGGGCCCGGCGTCCAGCGGGTCGTGCACGGTCGCGTACCAGGTGAAGCAGGCCTGGGACAACGGTGCCACCGTGGCGTTGTCGATCACGAACACCGGCCGGACGACGCTGCCGGAATGGGCTCTCAGCTTCGACGTCGACGGTCAGTTGCGCACGGAGTCCGGCTGGAACGGTACGTGGCGCCAGCAGGGCACACACGTGACCGTCACCGGCCTCGACGGCCATCCGAATCTCGGCGCCGGCGCGTCGCTCACCGACGTCGGCGCCAGCATCGACGGCCAGCACGCCGGGTCGATTCCCGACGCCTTCGTCCTGAACGGTGTGCGCTGCCAGACTGCGACGCAGCCCTGATCGACGCCCGCAGCCGGGTCGCTTCGCTGAGCGGGTCGGCGATCTTCGCGGCGATCGTGGACGCGTTGACGGCGCGGTACCTGGCAACGAACCACCCCCGCCGCGCTCGTGATGGTCCAGCGCAGCGGCCGTGACATGCCGGCGCTCGGACGGCCGCTCGCACGGGACAACCGGGAGATCTCACTCCGCGACGCGTTCGAGCCGGACGGCGGCCGGCAGCGCCTCCTGGGCCTGACCGAGCGTCACGCGCGGGCGATGCCCCGCTGAACCGCCGCCGCCGAGACCACAGAGGTGCGACGAACAAGATCCGACAACTTCTCAAGCACGCTCTGGGCAGTCTCAGAGGACGAAAAAAATGGAAAGGTACAGCGCTCCGCGCCCCTTTCCCTTTCTAACGTATATCGCACCGGGGGCCTTGCGGCAAGACCCGGGTCCTGCCGCAGAATCGCTGGCCGAGGCCGGAACCCGCTGCAACGGGGAGTCTCGAAAACGCGTGTGTCCTCACGCTGACGAGAGATCGGAGCTGATGACGTGGATCCCTTGGCTACCAGCGTGTTCGACCTTCCCGGCCACCTCTCCCCCAAGGCCGGCCCGACGCTGATCGCCCGCGACGAGCAGCACTTCGCGGCCATCGCGGCGAGTCTCGCGCGGTCGATCGCCGACCTGTCCGACCGTCTCGACGCCGAGCGCAAGGCGTCCGGTGGGAAAGGCCGGCAGGCGCTGGACCGCGACCAGGCGGTCCACCGGCTGAGCGCTCGCCTGCGCACCCTGCGCCGCTTCGGTGTGGACCTGTGCCTGGGGCGCATGGTCAGCGCGGACAACCCCGAGCCCGTGTACGTCGGACGTCTCGGCCTCACGGACGGCGCGGGTCGTCGGCTGTTGCTGGACTGGCGCTCCCCGGCGGCCGAGCCGTTCTTCGCAGCGACGCACGCCAACCCGATGGGGCTGGCGAGCCGCCGCAGGTACCGCTGGACCCGAGGCCGGATCACCGACTACTGGGACGAGGTGTTCACCCCGGACGGGCTCGTCGGGCACGCCGCGCTCGACGACCAGTCCGCCTTCATCGCCAGCCTGGGCGGCAACCGGTCGGCCCGGATGCGAGACGTGCTCGGCACCATCCAGGCCGACCAGGACGCCATCATCCGAGCGGGTTCCCGCGGCGCTCTCGTCGTCGACGGCGGTCCGGGCACCGGGAAGACCGTCGTCGCGCTGCACCGCACCGCCTACCTGCTCTACCGCGACCCCCGCCTCGGTCACCGCCGGGGCGGCGTGCTGTTCGTCGGCCCGCACCAGCCCTACCTGGCCTACGTCGCCGACGTCCTGCCCAGTCTCGGGGAGGAGGACGTGCAGATCTGCACCCTGCGGGACCTCGTCGCCGAGGCAGCCGTGGCGGCGATCGAGACCGACCCGGACGTGGCCCGGCTGAAGTCGTCGGCACACCTGGTGCAGGCGATCGAGGCGGCCGTCAGGTTCTACGAGGAGCCGCCCGCCAAGGGGATGACGGTCACCACCGACGGGTCGGACATCTGGCTGAGCGCCGACGACTGGGCCGAGGCGTTCGAAGCGGCACCCGGCACCCCGCACAACGAGGCGCGCGACGAGGTCTGGGAGGAACTGCTCACCATCCTGATGAACAAGCACGACGGCGACGAGCCGGAGCACCTACTGCGCGTGTCGCTGGAGCGCAACAGGGAACTGCGCACGGCCTTCAACCGCGCCTGGCCGCTGCTGGAAGCGGCTGACCTCGTCGGTGACCTGTGGTCGGTACCCGCCTACCTGCGCCGGTGCGCCCCCTGGCTCAGTCGCGACGACGTCGCGAAGCTGCAGCGCGCGGACGCTCAGGCCTGGACGGTGTCCGACCTGCCGCTGCTGGACGCGGCACGGCAGCGGCTCGGCGACCGGGAGTCGTCACGGCGGCGGCAGCAGCACACCGCCGCTGCCGTCGCCGAACGCGCGCGCATGGCCGACGTCGTCGACGACCTGATCCATGCCGACGCCTATGACGACGGTGAAGGCGTGTTGACGATGCTGCACGGGCAGGACCTGCGCGACGCCCTGGTCAATGAGGCCGCGCTGCCCGGCACCGAGCCGGACCGGCTCGCCGGCCCGTTCGCGCACATCGTCGTGGACGAGGCGCAGGAACTGACCGACGCCGAGTGGCAGATGTTGCTGCTGCGCTGCCCGTCCCGTAGCTTCACCATCGTCGGGGACCGCGCCCAGGCCAGGCACGGGTTCACGGAGTCGTGGCAGGAACGGCTCGGGCGGGTCGGGCTCGACCGGATCAACCTGGCCTCCCTGAGCATCAACTACCGCACGCCGAAGGAGGTCATGGCCGAAGCCGAGCCGGTCATCCGGGCCGTACTCCCGAACGCCAACGTGCCGACCTCCATCCGTAGCGGCGGCCTCCCCGTCGTACACGGAGCCGCTTCGGATCTGGGCTCGATCCTCGACACCTGGCTCGCCGCGCACACCGAGGGGATCGTCTGCGTCATCGGCGATCCCGCGTTCTCGGCGACGTTCCACACGAAGTTCCCGGCGACGCCCCGCGTCCGGTCGCTGGCCCCGGAACTGTCGAAGGGGCTCGAGTTCGACCTCGTCGTCCTCATCGACCCCGAGGCGTTCGGCGAGGGCATCGAAGGAGCGGTCGACCGCTACGTCGCGATGACCCGGGCGACCCAGCAACTCGTCATCCTCACGAGCGCCTGACAATGTGCTGGAGTCGCGGCCGGGCGTCTGGGCCGCTGTCGACGACCTACCGACCGGCCTCGCGCTGGCCGCTGCGCAGCCGGACCTCGGCACCGTTCTGCTGATAGCTCTGCTGCGACACCTGCACCAGGACGGCATCGCGGTGGAACGACGGCAGCGTGGTGGCGCCGCAACTGACCATCGTGGCGCGAAGTTTCGCGGTCGTCCGGGCGACGTTCGGGTACAGGCTGCCGGCGTAGGGGACGTATCCGTCGACGCCCTCTTCGAAGACCAGTTCCGTCTCCGCCTGGTCGTACCGCGACACGTTGCGGGCGCGCTGGGATCCTTCGCCCCAGTACTCCTTGAACATCTGCCCGTCGAGGTTGACCAGGTTGGACGGACTCTCGTCGAAGCGCGCGAAGTACCGGCCGAGCATGATGAAGTCCGCGCCGAGGGCCAGGGCGACGGCCATGTGGTAGTCGGCGAGAAGCCCGCCGTCGCAGCAGATCGGCACGTAGACGCCGGTCTCCTCGGCGTAGCGATCCCGCTCGGCGACCACGTCGATGAGCGCGGACGCCTGACCGCGGCCGATGCCCTTCTGGTCCCGGGTGATGCAGATCGACCCGCCGCCGATGCCGACCTTCACGAACGCGGCGCCGGCGTCGGCGAGGTATCGGAACGCGCGACCGTCCACGACGTTGCCGGCGCCGACCGGGATGGCGCCGCCGAGGTCCTCCACGGCGTGGCGGAGGGCGCGCTGCTGCCAGACGGAGTAGCCGTCGGAGGAGTCGATGCACAGCACGTCCGCGCCCGCCTCGATAAGGGCCGGGATTCGGTCGCGGTAGTCGCGGGTGTTGATGCCGGCACCGACCCGGAACCGCTTGTCCGCGTCGATCGACTCGTTGCGGAACTGCTTGTGCAGTTCGTAGTCACGACGCAGCACGATCGAGGCCAGACGGCCGTCGGTGGTGACGATCGGCAGCAGGCCGAGCCGATGGTCCCACAGCAGCGTGTTCGCGTCGGACAATGAGATCGTCGGTGGTGCGGTGACGAGTGCGTGCGCCGGGCGCATCCGCGATTCGACGGTGTCGTTGAGATCGTGGCGCTGCGGGTGGAAGTCGGTGGTGGCGATCAGCCCGACGAACCGGCCGGTGCCGGTGCCGTCCTCGGTGACCACGGCGATGTCGCGTTCGGCGGCGCGCAGCAGACGGCTCACCTCGCCGAGGGTGGCCGACGGCTTGGTGTTGATGTCCGAGTGCCGGAACCCCGCCTTGTGCCGCTTGACCGCGCTGACCTGTTCCGCCTGGGCCTCCACGTCCTGGTTCTGGTGGATGAACCCGAGCCCGCCGGTCTGGGCGAGCGCGACGGCCAGGCGCGGCGACGACACCGCCATCATGATCGCGCTCACCAGAGGCACGGCGATGCGCAGCGGTGACGCCTCCCCGACCGGGTGACGCACGATCGAGGTGGAGAGGTCGACGTTGTCGGGGGTGCAGTCCTCGGTGGTGAGGTTCGGCACCAGGAGGTACTCATTGAGCGTTCGGGATACCTCAGGGAGGATCTGTACCACGCGGTCACTCCAAACATTCCGCTTTGGTTCTCGCTGGAATGTACACAGACGTTATCAGGACGGCCGGGACCCGGCTCAGCCGCTCACCGGTACGCGCGGAACTCGGGGACCTGCAAGCTCATGCGGCCGAGGTGACGACGTCGCGCGGCGAGAATGATCATCTTGCGATGTGAACAATCCGGAGCGGGAGCGAGTGGCGTCGTTCGGGCGCCCCGAGGACGGGCTGCTCGAGGCGAGCCCCTGGTATCTGTGGGGTCCGTACCTCAGCGAGCGGGCCTGGGGCACGGTACGCGAGGACTACAGCGGCGGCGGCACGGCGTGGGAGGCGTTTCCGCACGACCACGCGCGGTCCCGCGCCTACCGATGGAGTGAGGACGGCCTCGGCGGCATCTGCGACGCGCAGCAGCGGCTGTGTTTCGGGTTCGCGCTGTGGAACGGGCAGGATCCGATCCTCAAGGAACGGATCTTCGGGCTGACCGGCAACGAGGGCAACCACGGTGAGGACGCCAAGGAGTACTGGTGGTACCTCGACGCGGTGCCGAGCCACGCCTGGCTGCGCTGGCGCTACCACTACCCGCAGCGGGCCTTCCCCTACGAGCGGCTGGTGGCCGAGAACCGCGGCCGGTCCCGGCAGGAGCCCGAGTTCGAACTGCTCGACACCGGCGTCTTCGACGACGACCGGTACTGGATCGTCGAGACCGACTACGCGAAGGCGGACCCCACGGACGTGCGGATCCGGGTCCGGGTGACCAACGCGGGGCCCGAGGCGGCGACGATCCACGTGCTGCCGACGGTGTGGTACCGCAACACGTGGTCCTGGGAGGCGGACGCTCCGAAGCCGCGCCTGGCCTCCGTGGACGTCGCCGGCGGGTCCGCGATCGGCATCGAGCACGAGGGTCTCAGCCCGCTGGTGCTGCAGGCCGCGCCGGCGCCCGACGGAACGCTCCCGGCGCAGCTGTACTGCGAGAACGAGACCAACACGCAACGGCTGTTCGGCAGCCCGCCGGCCACCGCGTACCCGAAGGACGGCATCAACGACCACGTCGTGCACGGCGCCGACACGGTCAACCCGGCCCTGGAGGGCACGAAGGCGGCGTTCTGGTACCGCCTCACGGTGCCGGCCGGCGAGACGGTGGAACTGTCGTTGCGGCTGGCGCCGCAGGCCGGCCCGGACGCGTTCGGCCCGGCCTTCGAGGAGGTGCTCACCCAGCGACGTGACGAGGCCGACACGTTCTACGCGGCGCTGACCCCGCCCGGCACCAGCGCCGAGGACGGGATGATCATGCGGCAGGGGTTCGCCGGCATGATCTGGGGCAAGCAGTTCTACCACTACGACGTCGGCCGCTGGCTCAGCGGCGACCCCGCGCAGCCGCCACCTCCGCCGGGCCGCCGGCTCGGACGCAACGCCGGCTGGCGCCACCTGGACGCGTTCGACATCATGTCCATGCCCGATCCCTGGGAGTACCCGTGGTTCGCCGCGTGGGACTCGGCCTTCCACGCCGTCGCGCTCGCCCACCTCGACCCGGCCTTCGCGAAGTACCAGCTGATCCTGCTCTGCCGCGAGTGGTTCCAGCACCCCAACGGCGCGATCCCGGCCTACGAGTGGGCGTTCGACGACCTCAACCCTCCGGTACAGGCGTGGGCGGCGCTGCAGGTCTTCCAGATCGACGGGCGGCGTGACATCGCCTTCCTGACCCGGATCTTCTCCAAGCTGGTCCTCAACTTCACCTGGTGGGTCAACCGGGAGGACGCCGAGGGCAACAACCTGTTCGAGGGCGGATTCCTGGGCCTGGACAACATCGGTCCGATCGACCGTTCGCACCTGCCCGCCGGGTTCTCCCTCGAGCAGTCCGACGCGACCGCCTGGATGGCCTTCTACTGCATCAACCTGCTGGAGATGGCCTACGAACTGGCCCGGCACAACCCGGCGCTGGACGACCTCGCCGTCAAGTTCATGGAGCACTTCGCGCTGATCTCGGAGGCGATGCACGGCAAGGATCTGTGGGACGAGGGCGACGGGTTCTACTACGACGTCCTGCGCGGCGCCGACGGCTCCGCCGTGCCGCTGCGCGTCCGGTCGATGGTGGGCATCATCCCGCTGTTCTCCACCAAGGTCCTGCACGAGGAGGATTTCCAGCGGATACGCCGGCGCTGCAAGAGCTTCGCGGAGGTGGCCGAGCAGCATGTGCTGACCAGGCCCGACGGCGAGCGGTTCGTCCCCGTCGGCGTGGCCGCGCAAGGCCGCGTGCGCCGCATCCTGACGCACCTGTTCGACGAGGACAGCTTCCTGTCACCCTTCGGCCTGCGCGCACTGTCACGGTGGCATGCGCAGAACCCGTTCAGCGTCGAGCTACCCGGCTACACCGCGAGCGTCAGCTACGAGCCGGCGGAGTCGAGCACCGGCATGTTCGGCGGCAACTCGAACTGGCGCGGGCCGCTGTGGGTGCCGCTGAACTACCTCGTGCTGCGCACGCTGGAGGACTACCACTCACACCTCGGCGAGTCGATGAAGATCGAGTACCCGACCGGGTCCGGGCAGCAGCGCACCGCCGGGGAGATCGCCGAGGACCTGCGGCAGCGGATGCTCTCGCTGTACCGCCGCGGGCCCGACGGACGCAGGCCCGCGCACGGGTGGGTGCGGCATCTGCAGGACGACCCGCGCTGGCGCGACAACCTGCTGTTCTACGAGTACTTCCACGCCGACAACGGCGCCGGGCTCGGCGCGTCGCACCAGACCGGCTGGACCGGCCTGCTGGCGGAGCTCGTGGCCCGGCCGGCGGTGCGGCGATCGGAGCGCCTGGAGGTGCGGCCATGATCACCTTCGGCCGGCAGGTCTGCGGCGACCTCGAGCTCGCCGCCTCCCGCGAGTGGCTGGTGACTGACGGGCTCGGCGGATACGCGATGGGCACGGTCTGCGGTCTGCGCACCCGCCGGTACCACGGGCTGCTGGTGGTCGCGTCGCCCGGAGCGAGCTCCCGCCGGCTCGGCCTCGCGGCGCTGGAGCCCGTCGTGCGGGTCGGCGAACGACTGTTCCGGCTCGCCACCGACGAATGGGCCGGCGGCACCGTCGACCCCGCCGGTCACGTGCATCTCGCGGAGTTCAGCCTCGAGCACGGCGTGCCGAGCTGGCGCTGGGACCTCGGCGACGTGGTGCTCGAGCGCGAGCTCGCGATGGCGCACGGCCGCCCGGCGGTCGGCGTCGTGTTCCGGCTGCTGCGGGCTCCACGCCCGGTGACGCTGGACCTGGTGCCGCTGTGCACGTGGCGGGACGCGCACGGTGAACGCCACGCCAACGGCGCGCCGGAGGTGACCGCGGTCGACGGTGGCTTCGAGTTCGAGAACGCCTACCGGGTGACCGGCCCGGGGTGGCAGCCCGACGGCGACTGGTACCGCGGGGTGTACGCCCGCGAGGAGGCCGCCCGCGGGCTGAACCCGGTCGAGGATCTCTGGGCGGCCGGGCGGTTCACCGCCGAGCTGGAACCCGGCGACACCGTGCAGATCACCGCGGCCGCGGCGCCGTTCGACGGCGTCCTGCCACCGGCCGCCCGCCTCGTCACCGAGGCGCGCCGGCGTGCACGCAAGCTCACCCGGCAGGCCGGCGCCACCGACGCCACCGGACGGCAGCTCGCGATCGCGGCCGACCAGTTCGTCATCGACACGCCCACGGGGCCTTCGGCCGTCGCCGGCTACCCCTGGTTCGGGGAGTGGTCGCGCGACCTGATGACGTCCTTCGAAGGGCTGCTGCTGGCCACCAACCGGCTCGACGAGGCCCGCGCGGTCCTGACGCGGGCCGGTGCCACGGTGTCGGAGGGGATGCTCGCCAACACCGCCGACACCGGAACACTGGAATACAACACCGCGGACGCGGCCCTGTGGTTCCTGCACGCCATCGCCCGGTACGTCGAGGCGACCGGAGACCTGGACATCGTCGCCACCCTCGGCGACAGCATGCAGGACGTTCTCAGCCACCACCAGCGAGGCACCCGCTACGGCATCGCGGCCGACCCGGCCGACGGCCTGCTCACGCAGGGGTCCCCCGGATTCGCGCTCACCTGGATGGACGCCCGCGTCGACGGCCGACCCGTCACCGAACGCCAGGGGAAGCCGGTCGAGATCAACGCGCTGTGGATCGAGGGGCTCACGGTGACCGCGGACCTCTTCGAGCGCATCGGCCGGTCGAACGACTGGGGCGCCGCCGCGCAGCTGGCCACGGCCTCGTTCCGGCGCCGCTTCCCCCGGCCCGACGGGCTCGGGCTCTACGACGTCGTCGACGGGCCGAGCGGCGACGACCCGTCCGTCCGCCCGAACCAGTTGCTCGCCGTCGGCCTGCCGCACGCGCCGATCGTGGACCCGCAAGCGGTGGAGGTGTGCCGCAGGGCGCTGCTCACCTCGATCGGCCTGCGCTCCCTCGCGCCCGACGCGCCCGCCTACCTCGGCCGGCACAACGGCGGTCCGGCCGAGCGAGACCACGCATACCACCAGGGCACCGTCTGGCCCTGGCTGATCGGACCGTTCACCGACGCGTCCGTGCGCGTCGGCGCCGACACCGGCGGCCTGCTCGACGGCCTCGAACTCCACCTCGGCGATTGGGGCCTGGGCTCGGTGTCGGAGACCGCGGACGGCGACGCGCCGCACGCCGCCACCGGTTGCCCGTTCCAGGCGTGGTCGGTCGCGGAGCTACTCCGCGCGCGCAGCGCCGTTCAATGAGCGGCAACGCCTGCTCACCCGCTGCCGTGGTGCAGATGAGGCAGGTGTGGGAGGTGGTGGGGACGGTGGTGCGCCTCGACCAGGTGCGTGGCGGCCAGGGTGTACACACCGACGGTCATCACCCCCAGCCCCAGGACCTCGACGGCGAGCGTGAGCGGCGCCATCCGCAGGGAACCCTCGAGCACCCCGATGCCGATGGCGACGCCGGCGAGCGGTTCTGCCGCCACCACCGGCGGATAGGACACCGGCAGCGGGGCGAGCTTGTACGCGCTCTGCGCGAGCAGGATGCCGATCACGGCGACTGCCACGACCGCGTACGGCGTCCACGACAGCAACAGCGACAGCACCCCGTCGTCGAACAGCCGGCGCATGGCGGTGCTGGTCAGGGCGGCCTGCAGGCCGAAGAGCATGCCGGCGCCGAGCCCGAGCACCGCCGCCTCGTGCTGCGGGCGCATCCGCCGGGCGAGCGACACCAGGCCGGCGGTGATCATGCCGATCGCCCCCGCGGCGACCGCCCACTGCCAGGCCGGCGCGTCGGCGCGCTGGCCCGGACTCGGCTCCCCCGCGAGCAGGAACGCGACCACGCCGGCAACCACGGCGATCGCGCCCGACCATTCCCGCCGGCCGACCCGGTAACGGCTCCAGACCGCCGCCACCGGTAACGCGAACAGCACCCCGGTCACGGTCAGCGGCTCCACCAGGGCGGCACTGCCCAGGCCGAGGGCGATGCCGGCCAGGATGTTGCCGACCACCGCGACGGCGATGCCGCTCAGCCACAACCGCTGGTGGATCAGGTACCCCAGCAGTCGCCAGTGCAGGACCGAAGCGGACGGGGCGCGGGCCGCGGCGCGTTGCTGGATCGCGTTGCCGATCCCGCTCAGCGCCGCGGCACAGACCGCCATGGCGTACACCATGCCCTCGGCTTACCCTGCGGCACAGCCGTGGACACCTCGACGGGGGCGCTTCCCGCCGCGTCGGACGGGCTCGCATCACACTCGGCGGCCCGTTGGATTAGCCCGCGCGGATCGTGGTAGGAAACGCCATATGCGCGCACCGAGTGCTGTTCCAACGACGAGGTACGGCATTCCGGCCGCGCGGCGCTGACCGGCGGCACGGCAGCCGGCGGGCGCGCCCTGTGGACCTCGTCGCGGTGCTCGCGGGCGTCGGCTCGGCCGTCTGTTTCGCCGTCGCATCCGCGCTGGAGCAGAGCGCGGCCAAGCGGGAGCAGCTGTCGCGGCCGCTCGACCCGCGCCTGATCATACGGCTGGCGCACCAGCCGAGGTGGCTGCTGAGCTGGATCCCGGAGGCCGCCGGCGCCGGCCTGCAAGCGCTCGCCCTCAGCCGCGCCCCGCTGGCGTTCGTCGAGCCGCTGCTGGTCAGCGGGCTCTTCCTGGCCATCCCGCTGGCCGCCGCCCTCGACCGGCGCCGGATACACGTGTCGGACTTCGGCGTGGTGGCGCTCGGCGGGAGCGGACTGGCCATCTTCCTGCTCGCAGCGCAACCGCGCCCGGGGTTGTCCCAGCCGTCGCTGGCCGGCTGGCTGGGCGTCGCACTGTGGGCCGGCCCCGCCCTGGCCGTCTGCCTCGTGGCCGGCGAGCGCGCACACGGCCCGCTGCGCGGCGCCCTGCTCGGCATCGCCACCGGCCTGCTCTACGGCATCGGCGCCTCCCTGCTCAAGACGCTCGCGGCGGACCTCACCACCGATCCGCTGTCGGTGCTGACCACCCCGCAGGTCTACGTGCTGGCCGTCGTCGGCGGCTGTGCCGTCGTGCTCAACCAGCACGCCTTCCAGAGCGGCCGGATCGCCGTGCCGCTCACGGCGATCGTCATCCTCGACCCGCTCACCAGTGTGCTGATCGGCGTGACCGCCTTCCACGAACGGCTCTCCACGGCCTGGCCGCAGATCGGCTTCCAAGCCCTCGGCGTGCTCGCCATGGCGGGCGGGATCTGGCTCGCCGCGACCAGTCAGGCCGATACCCGCAATGGGTCGCCGGCCCCGCCCGCCGGCGCCCACCCCGAGCGGTCCGGCTGAGCGGCCACCGCGCAGTGGGCCACGACCATCGGGCTCACCCCGGCCGCGCCCTGACTCCGTCGACGTGTCCGCCTCGCAAGAAGATCCCCGCGCGGCCTCGTACGGCACTGGGGCCTGAAACCGGCCGTCTGGATGCTGCTCGACAAGTCGAGGATCCCCGCTACGACGACGCTCCCGGTGGACGAGACCGGCGCACCGGAACTGGGCGTCACCGATCTGTTCAAGAACGGCCTCGGTGAGGTCGAGCGCGTCGACGCCACCCACTTCACCGGCACGGTCGACATGACCGCCGCCAGCAGCGTGCTGGAGCCGTCCGACAACGTCCTGAAGAAGGCCGGCGCCGAGGCCAAGTCCGTCCCGTTCACCGCCACCGTCGACGACCAGGGCCACTTGATCGCCCTCAAGATCGAGGGCGCGTCGATCGACCCCGACCTGGCGATGGAGCTGACGTTCACCGGCTTCGGCGCGATCCAGGCCATCACCAAGCCGACCGGCGCGATCCAGGCCCCCGACTCCGTCTACAAACTGTTCGAGTGACCGCCGGATGACCGCTCGGCCCGGTGCCGCACCGCGTTCGTGGTGCGGCACCGTGAACCGTTGTCATGGTGACCGCGCCGGTCCGCGATGGCGCTACGGGTAGGGATCGGCATTGAACGGCTTCGACGCGCCGACGCCCGTGGCCGCAGGGCCATGCTGTGCGGCGGCCCGGGCGAGGCGCAGGCGCGGTTCGCGTCCGGGCCCGCAGAAGGCGTTGACGTGATCATGGCGACTGCTAAACTGAACCAAGCAAGCGCTTGGTTCGCCGGTGAGGGGCTTGGCAGATCTTGATTTTGGACGGCGTCGAGCACCTCCACCGACCCACACTCGCCTGGAGCCGCACATGAGGCAGGCCGTCATCGTCGACGCCGCGCGCACACCCTTCGGCCGGCGCGGGGGTGCGCCGTCCTGGCCGCAGCTCCACGTCAACGGCGGGGCTACCACGCTGGGCCACCCGGCCGGGGCGACCGGAAACCGGCTCGTCGCCACCACACTGGCCGAGCCGGAGCGCACCGGCAAGCGGTTCGGGTTGATCACCGCGTGCGCCGGCGGCGCGCCGGCCGCCGCGACGATCGTCGAGCGGCCGTGAACGCGACACCCCCGGCCGTCTCGGCCGGCCCGGCGAACCTGGCCGAGCTCGTCCACGCGACCCGGGAGCTGATGGTGGCGGTCGGGCTGACCGACGTCGATGAGGCGGACGTGCGCGCGGCCACCGACGCGATCACCCGGGTGACCGCCGCGCTGCGCGAGCGCAGCCGGACGCGCCTGATCCGCCGGTTGGAGGCCAGCCCGAACGGCGACGGGGGCATACGCCCCACCCACGAAGCGGTCTCGGGCAGCCTCAACCCGCTCGCCGGGCCGATCCTGATGACCCCCGACGCCGAGGGCGGGCTGACCGCGACGGCGCGGGTGAGCCCGCTCGTGGAGGGGCCGCCCGACTCCGTGCACGGCGGCTACGTCGCCATGGTCGTGGACAGCCTCATGGGCCAGCTGATCCGCACGACGGGCGTTCGGGCCGTCACCGGCACGCTGCTGTTGCGCTACCGGCACCGCACCCCGCTGGAGGAGGAGCTGACCTTCGCCGCGCGGATCACCGAACGGGTGGGGCGCCGGATCAAGGTGCACGCCACGGTCACGGCGGGCGGCCTGGTCACGGTCGAGAGCGAGGCGACGTTCGTCGAGGTGGCCGCCTGACGGCGGGGAGCAGCACCGCGGCGCCGGCCGCCGGCAGGGCTCGGGTGCCTGCGCCGGAGCCGTCACGCCGCATGCCATCCAGGAAGACCGACACGAAGCTGGCGGCGAACTGCCGGGTGGGGTAATCCTCGGACGGGGTGAACCAGCGCACCGACAGCCACAGGGCGTCGCGCACCAGGCGGTAGAGCACCCGTGGGGGCACGTCCGCGCGGAACACCCCGGCGGCCACGCCGGCCTCGAGCACGTCGACCCAGCGCCGCTGTACGCCGCCCACCGCCTGCCGGATCTTCTCGTAGCTGGCCAGCGAGTGCAGGTAGTTCCCGCTGTTCTGGTAGATCTCCGTGGCGTACGGATGGGCTTCGATGATCAACAGCGAGCCCTCGACCAGCCGCACGAACTGCTCGGCCGGGTCGATATCGGCCGGGATCGCGCTGTAGCAGGCGTTGAGGTCTTCCAGGTAGCGGATGACGATGGCGGCCACCATGTCATCCTTGGACTCGAAGTAGTGATAAAGGCTGCCGGACAGCACGCCGGCGACGTCGGCGATCTCGCGGACCGTGGTGGCCGAGACCCCCTTGGTCGCGAAGAGTTCCGCCGCCTTCTGCAAGATGAGCGATCGACGATCCTGCGATTCCACCGACTGGCTCCTGTCCGACGGCAAGGCTTCGATGATGCCCGGCCGCTAGACGCCTGTCGCGCCGGGGTGGGGCGCCCCCGCGTGGCCGCGGGCCGCGTGCCGGGGGATCGGAACCGGGGTCGCCGCGAGGAGCCGCTTGGTGTACTCCTGCGATGGCGTACGGAAGATCTGCTCCACGCCGCCGCGCTCCACGACCTGCCCCGCGGCCATCACCAGCACCGAGTCGGCGATCACCTCGACCAGCGCCAGGTCGTGGCAGACGAACAGGTAGGCCAGCCCGAACTCCTCCTGCAGGTCCTTGAGCAGGTTGAGCACCTGTGCCCGCACCGACACGTCGAGGGCCGCGACGGGCTCGTCGCACACGATCAGGCTCGGGTTCAGCGCGAGCGCCCGGGCGATGGCCACGCGCTGCAGCTGGCCGCCCGACAGCTCGGCGGGATAGCGGGCGAGATACCTCGATCCGAGCCCGACCGTGTCGAGCAGCTCGGCGACCCGCCGATCCCGCGCCGCGGCGTCCATTGTGGAGTGGACCACGAGTGGCTCGGCGACCGCGTCGGCCACCCGCATGCGCGGATCCAGGGAGCTGTACGGATCCTGGAAGATCATCTGCATGCGCTGGCGGAGGCGGCGCAGCTGGCCGCCCTTCAGCGACCGCACGTCGACGCCGTCGAAAGTGATCGTTCCCGTGTCGGGCTCGATGAGCCGCAGCACCATCCGGCCGACGGTCGACTTCCCGGCACCGGACTCCCCGACCACTGCCAGGCACTCGCCGCGATCGATCGTGAAGCTGACGTCGCGGACCGCATACGTCCACCGGTTGCGCCGCCCGAGCAGGTCGCGCCCCGAGGAGAACGACTTGGACAGGCCCGTGACCTCGAGCAGGCTCATCCGGCCGCCACTCCTTCCAGCGCGAACTCTCCGGCCCGCGCGCACCGGGAAAGGCTCCCGGCCGGCGAGGGCAGCAGCGGCGGGTGGGCGGCGTCGCACACCCCCGGGACGGCGAAGTCGCAGCGGGCCTGGAACCGGCAGCCAGCCGGCCAGGTGCCCGCGGGCGGGATCTGACCCGGAATCGAGGCAAGCCGTTTCCCGATGCCCCGGCGGGGATTGGGGATCGACGCGAGCAGCCCGGCCGAGTACGGATGCTGGGGTTGGTAGAACACGTCCCCGGCCGTGCCGTCCTCGATGATCTCCCCGGCGTACATCACCACGACCCGCTCGCACAGGTCCGCCACGACGGCCAGGTCGTGGCTGACGAACAGCAGCGCGACCCCGGTCTGCTCCTGCAGATCGCGCAGCAGCGCCAGGATGCGCTCCTGCACGGTGACGTCCAGCGCGGTCGTCGGCTCGTCCGCGACGAGCAGGCGCGGGTTGGTCGCCATCACCATCGCGATCATCACCCGCTGGCACATGCCACCGCTGAAGGCGTGCGGGTAGTCGTCCACCCGGGACTCGGCGCGGGGAATCTCGACGAGCTTGAGCATCTCGACGGCCCGCGCCCGCGCCGCGCGCCGGCTCAGCCCGAGGTGGCGCCGGACGGACTCGGCGATCTGGTCGCCGACCGTGAAAGCCGGGTTCAGGCTCCGCGTCGGCTGCTGGAAGATCATGCCGATCCCCCCGCCGCGCAGCGCCCGCCACTCCCGCTCCGGCAGCGACGTCAGCTCCCGGCCGTCGAAGGCGACCGATCCCGCCGCGATCCGCCCACCGGTCAGCCGGGTCAGGCCCAGCAGAGCGAGCGAGGTGACGGTCTTGCCGGAGCCGGACTCGCCGACCAGCCCGACCGACTCCCCCTGCCCCACCCGCAGCGACACGTCGGAGACGGCCCGGACCCAGCCGCCGCCGCGCGCTGGGAACTCGACGCTCAGGCCGCGGACGTCGAGCAGGTCCGGCGCTGTGGTCATGTCAATGGTCATCGCCTCGGCCCTACTCCGCTCGCGTCCGGGTCAGGCCCCGGCGCACCCCGTCACCGAGATAGGTGAAGGAGAGCACGGTCAGAAAGATCATGATGCCGGGCGGCCAGGCCATGAACGGCGCCGTGTCCATGTTCGCGGCCGCGGTGGTGAGCATCGATCCCCAGCTCGCGGCGGGCGGCTTCACGCCCAGGCCGAGGAAGCTCAGGCTCGACTCCGCTGCCACCGCCGCGCCCAGCGACACCGAGGTCACCAGGACGATCGGCGGCAGCACGTTGGGCAGGATGTGCCGCACGACCGTCCGCGTGCCGGTGCAGCCCAGGGCGACGCTCGCCTCGATGTATGTCTCGTGGCGCACGTTCATCGTGCTGGCCCGGGCCACCCGGAAAAACCTCGGCGACATGATCAGCCCGATCGCGATCATGGCGTTGGTGATGCCGGGGCCGAGCACGGCGACGATCGTGATGGCCAGCACCAGCGACGGGGTGCTCATCAGGGCGTCCATGACGCGCACGAGCACCACCTCCAGCCAGCCCCGCACGTAGCCGGCGATGATCCCCAGCGGCAGGCCGATCACCAGCGCCAGGCCCGCCGCCTGCACCGCCGCCACCAGGGAGACCCGGGCGCCGAAGATGATCCGGCTGAGCACGTCACGCCCGTAGTCGTCGGTGCCCAGCGGATGGTCTCCGCCCGGCGGGCGCAGCCGGCTGAGCACGTCCTGGGCGTTCGGGTCGTGCGGCGCCACCACCGGGGCCAGGATCGCCACGACGATGAGCAGCAGCAGGAACCCGGCGGCGACCACGGTGGAGGTGCGCCGCAGGATGCCGCGCAGGAGGCTGGTCTCGACCGCGCCGCCGCCCGGCTGCTCCGCGGGCGGGGCCGGCGCCACGGTGGTGGCGGTCATGTGCGCACCTTCGGGTTGAAGTAGCCGTAGGAGATGTCGACGAGCAGGTTGACCAGGACCACGACGGTCGTCGAGAAGAGCACGAAGCCCAGCAGCACGGGGACGTCGCGGGCGAGAACGCTGTCGACGGCGAGCCGGCCGAGGCCCGGCATGCTGTAGATGATCTCCAGGGTGACCGAGCCGGCCAGCACCTCGGAGACCCGGAAGCCCAGCACGGTCACCACCGGCACGGACGCGTTCTTCAGCGCGTGCTTCAGCACGACGCTGAGCCGGCTCAGGCCCCGGGCCTCGGCGTTGAGGATGTAGTCACTCTTGAGCACGGTGCCCAGCGACGAGCGCAGCTGCAGCGCCACCTCGGCCGCCGGTAGCAGGCCCAGCGCGAGCCCGGGCAGCACGAGGAAGGACAGCCACGTGTCGAACCCGTCGGAGAGCGGCCGGTAGCCGAAGGCCGGGAACAGCCGCAGCGAGACGGTGAACAGCGAGGCCAGAACGATGCCGAACCAGAACGCCGGAATCGCGATCGCGATCGAGGACACCCAGTTGACGACCCGGTCGAGGATGCCGTTCGGGCGCAGCGACGCCAGGATCGCGAACCCCATGCCGAAGACGACGGCGATGACCATGGCGACCACCACCAGCGACACGGTCGTCGAGGCCCGGCGCAGGATGAGGTCGGTGACGTTCTGGTCGGACATGAACGAGACGCCGAGGTCACCGTGCATCGCCGCCCAGACCCACTGCCCGTAACGGACGAACATGGGCTCGTCGAGGCCGAGGCTGTGGCGGATCATCGCGATCCGCTCGGGGGTCGGATTATCGCCCGCCAGGGCGTAGGCCGGATCACCCGGCGCGAAGTTGATCAGAGCGAAGACCAGGAACGGCACGATGAACAGCAACGGTATCGCCGCCAACAACCGCTTTCCCGCGAAGCGAAGCATCGGAGTGCACCGACCTCTTCCCGACGGCTCGGTTGTTGAGCAACCAAGCGCTTGTTCACATGAACCTAGCGCCTCCGATGAATCTCGGTCAAGCGCTTGTTCGGCTTCCTGTACGGGCGTGCCGCCTGCGGCTTTCGGTCGATCGCGCGCAGGCCGACTCGCCGCACGAGGGCTTCCTCCGCGAGCGGGTCGTGGAGTAAACGCCTCGGTCTATCGCGCGGCCCGACCGGTGCCGCACCGCGCTCAGCGGTGCGGCACCATCGCGTTGAGCAGAGCCGAGCGCATCGGCTCCGGCACGGGCACCGGCTCGCCGTCCGGCCCGAGGGTCACGTTGACCAGCCACGCCCGCGCTACGAGCACCGCGTCATCGTGCCGCACCATCCGGAAGCCCCAGCGCAGCGATGTCCGGCCCACGTGCTCGACCTGCAGCGACAGCGCGATGCGGTCGAACACCCGGGCCGGGGACAGGTACTCACACTGCGCCGCCCGCGAGACGATCCGGAAGCCGAACCGCTCTTCGAGGGTGTCGGGGCGCAGGTCGTTGAGGTACAGCCACTCGGTCTGGACCCGTTCCATCCACGCGAACCAGGCCCCGTAGTAGATGATCTGCGCGGGGTCGCAGTCGGCGTAGCCGAGCCGCAGGTCGATGCGGTGGATCTCCGGCATGGCGCTCATCCGTCACGCATCGACGCCGAGGATCAGCCCGCTCGTCGGCACGGCCGTGCCGGACGTGACGATCACGGCCTCGACGCCCTCGGGCTGGTTCACCGACGTGCCCCGCACCAGCCGCACGGCCTCGGCGATGCCGTTCATCCCGTGCAGGTACGCCTCGCCGAGCTGCCCGCCGTGGGTGTTGGTCGGCAGCCGCCCGCCGATCTCGAGGTTTCCGTCCGCGATGAACGCCGGCGCCTCGCCACGCCCGCAGAAGCCCAACTCCTCCAGCTGCGGCAGGACCAGCGGCGTGAAGTGGTCGTAGATGACGGCCGCGTCGATGTCCTGCGGCCCGAGCCCGCTCTGCGCGTAGAGCTGGCGGGCGACCAGCCCCATCTCTGGGATGCCGGAGATCTGCGGCCGGTAGTAGCTCGTCATGAGGTGCTGATCGGCGCCGCTGCCCTGGGCCGCCCCGAGGATCCGGACCGGGCGGTGGCGCAGGCCGGCCACCCGGTCCTGCGCGGCGACGACGATCGCCTGGCCGCCGTCGGACTCCTGGCAGCAGTCGAGCAGGTGCAACGGCTCGGCGATCCAGCGCGACTCCTGGTGCTCGGCGAGGGTGATCGGACGCCCGTAGAACCACGCCTTCGGGTTGTTCGCGGCGTACGCACGGTCCACCACCGCCACACGGCCGAAGTCCTCGCTCGTGGCGCCGAACTCGTGCATGTACCGCCGGGCGAAGATCGCCACCTCCTGGGCCGGGGTGTTGAGCCCGAACGGCGTGAGCCAGGAGTAGCCGGCCCGGTCGGCGCCGGCGGCCATCGGGCGGTCGGCGTGGCCGAGCCCGAAGCGCACGCCCGAGCGCTCGTTGAACGCCCGGTAGCACACCACCACGTCGGCGACGCCGTGCTCGATCGCCAGCATCGCCTGCTGGACGGTACCGCAGGCCGCGCCGCCGCCGTAGCCGACCCGCGTGAAGAAGGTCAGCTCGCCGATGCCAGTGCTGCGGGCGACCTCGATCTCCGGGTTGCTGTCGTTGACGAAGGTGACCAGGCCGTCCACATCGGACGGTTCGAGGCCGGCGTCGGCCAGCGCATGCAGCACCGCCTCGCAGGCCAGTTGCAGCTCGCTGCGCCCGGACTGCTTGGAGAACTCCGTCGCACCGATCCCGGCGATCACCGCACGGCGACTCACTGGTCTACACCCCTTTCCGGGTCTCGGTCCGGCCAGGCGAGCGTCGCGCTGCCGGTCAGGTGCGCGCCGAGGGAGTTCTCGGCGCGGACGTCGACGACGGCCTGGGCGTCGCCCACCTCGGCCACCGTGCCGAGCAGCACCATGACGTCGCCGGCCTGGTTGGGCACGCCGAGCCGGATCCGCAGCCCCCGCAGCTCGGCGCCGGGACCGGCCCAGGCCCGGACGAACCGCTCCACCAACGCGTTGCTGGTGAGGATGTTCATGAAGACGTCCTTGGTACCGCTGTGCCGCGCGGCGTCCGGGTCCTGGTGCACGTCCTGGTAGTCGCGGCTGGCGATCGCGCTGGCCACGATGAACCCGCGGGTCAGCGGCACCGTCAGCGGTGGCAGCTCGGCGCCGGGCGTGACGTGGTCGGGCACCCGGCTCATCGCAGCACCCATTCGGACTCGCCGGACGCGATCCGGTCGCCCAGGCGGGTCAGCACGTCGCGGTCGGCGCCGAGGGTGCCGGCGAGCTGCCGCGCCCACAGGTAGAACCGGTGGGCCGGGAAGTCGATGTCCAGGCCGATGCCGCCGTGCAGGTGCTGGGTGCGGTGGACCACGTCCAGGCCGGCTTGCGCGGACCACCACTGCGCGACCGGCACCGACGTCGCGCGGCGCGCGGCGCGCTCGTCGACGTCGGAGACCGCCTGCCACAGGGTGACCGCCGTCGCCTCGATGTCCATGTAACAGTCGGCGAGTTTGTGCTGCACGGCCTGGAAGGTGGCCAGCGGGCGACCGAACTGGTGCCGCTGCGACAGGTACGACGCGGCCAGCGCGAGCGCGCCTCGCATCACGCCGATCTGGGTCGCGCACACGCCGAGCACGGCGACGTCGAGGACCGCGGCCAGCACGGCCTCGGCACCGTCGTCGCCGTCGCCGTCGCCGAGGCGGGTCGCCGGCACGTCGCGCAGGTCGAGGTTCGCCGCCGGCGCGAGATCGGTGGTGCTCGTCGGCTCCCACGCCAGGCCCGGGGCCAGGGCGTCGACGAGGAACAGCCCGGGGCGTCCACCGGCCGACGCCGAGACCAGCACCGCCCCGGCGTCGCCGCCACCGAGCGGTACCGCGGCCTTCGTCCCGGACAGCCGCCAGCCGTCCCCCGCCGCCTGGGCCACCGCCTCGGGTGCCCACGGGTCCGCCGGCCCGAACTCCTCCAGCGCGACCGTCGCCCGCGGCGCGCCGTCGGCGGCGCCGAGCCAGGCCAGCCGGTCCGGCTCCGGGGCGAAGTGGGCGAGCGCGTACGACGCGGTCAGCAGGGGCCACAGCGGCGCCCCCGCGGTCACCCGGCCCTGCTCCTCGAGCACGACCGTCGCCGCCGCCAGGCCGAGGTCGGCACCGCCGTGCTCGGCGGGCAGGTGCAGGCCGAGCAGGCCCGCCTCCGCCAGGGCCGAGCGCAGGCGAAGATCCCCGGTTGCGTGGGCGGACCCGGCCGTCTCGGGCCCGGCGGCGAAGTCGGCGAAGATGCGCGCCGCCAGCTCCTTGGCCGCCTGTGCCGTCTCGTCGAGCGTGAAGTCCATCAGTGCGTCTCCTCCGTGACGATGCGGAAAGCCGGGAGCGTGAGCTCGCTGTCGAGCTCGACCCATTCCAGGGCCACCGGGGCGTCCACCCGGACGTCCTCCAGCGCGGAACCGACGATGTTCGCGATCAGGCGGGTGCCCTCCTCCAGCGCGATCACGGCGATCACGAGCGGGTAGTCGAAGGCGGGATGCCGCGGATGGTGCGCGACGGTGAAGCTGTAGACGGTGCCGCGCCCGGTGGCCTGCACGGTGTCCCAGGCGAAGGACCGGCAGTGCGGGCAGCACGGCCCGGGCGGGTGCCGCAACGTGCCGCACGCCGTGCACCGTTGCACCAGCAGCCGGTGCTCGCGGGCGGCCTCGAACCAGAACCGGTTGTCCGGGTTCAGCGCCGGCCGTGGCCGCGGCGGGCGCGGCGGCTCCGGCTCGGCTGGGGCGGCGGGGCGGAACCTCAGGGTCCGCCAGCGCTGGGTCGCGACGACCGCGCCGGAGGCGTCGGTGTAGGTGCGCACCGTCTGCACGAACCGTCCCGGGCCAAGTGCGGTCCGCTTCTCCGGCGACACCGACTCGAGGAACTCCTCGACCTCGATGTGATCGCCGGGCACGAGCTCGCGCGTGAACGCGAACTCGGAGTCGGTGGCCACGACGGCCGTGTAGCCGGCGGAGGCGAGCAGGGCCAGCAGCCGGGACTCCTCGGTCTGCGGGCCCGTGCCGGCGGCCCGGCGCTGGTGTGCGGCGTATCCGCGCATCGTCCACGCCTGGACCATCGTGGCGGGGGCGACCACGCCCGGCCGCCCGGTGCGCCGCGCCGCGGCGTCGTCGGTGAAGACCGGGTTCTCGTCGCCCATCGCCTCCGCCCAGTGGCGGATCATCGGCCCGTTGACGGGGTCCTGCGCCGGCGTACGCGGCGACAGCACGCGGCCGACGAAGGCAGCCAGCGCCGCCTCGAAGTCCGGACCGGTCACGCTCCCCTCTGCACCGGTCACGATCGGCCCCGCCGCGGCAGACCGAGACCCTTGACGGCGATCATGTCCCGCAGGACCTCGTTGACCCCTCCGCCGAAGGTGTAGACGAGCCCGGTACGCGAGGAGTGCTCGAGGTCGCCGTCGAGGACCGCGCCCGCCCCGCCCGGGCGGATGCGCCCGGCCGCGCCGACGATGGCGCTCAGCGTGCGCTCGGCGTCGATCTGCGCCTCCGACCCGTAGGTCTTGACCGCGCCCGCCTCCGTGCCGCTCAGCGTGCCCTCGGCCACCGCGCAGGTCATCCGCCAGTTGAGCAGCCGCATGGCCTCCAGCTTCGCGTGCAGCCGGGCCAGTTCCTCGCGCACCCATGGGCGCTGTGCCGCACCCGACGCCTGCGCCCAGGCCAGGGTGTCCTCCCAGAGCCGCTGCATGCGGCCGTTCTGCGCGGCGAGGCCGACCCGCTCGTGGTTGAGCTGGGTCGTGATGAGCGACCAGCCGCCGTCGAGCTCGCCGACGACGTTGCCCAGCGGGACCCGGATGTCGGAGTAGTACGTCGCGGTGACCGACAGGCCGCCGACGGTGCGGATCGGCGTCCAGGAGAACCCGGGGTCCGAGGTGGGCACGATGACGATGGAGATGCCCTTGTGCTTCTCGGCGTCCGGGTTGGTCCGGCAGGCCAGCCAGACGTAGTCGGCGGTGTTCCCGCCGGTCGTGAAGATCTTGCTGCCGTTGATCACCAGGCTGTCGCCGTCGACCACCGCCCGGGTGGACAGCGAGGCCAGATCGGTGCCGGCGCCGGGCTCGGTGTAGCCGATGGCGAAGACGATGTCGCCGGAGACGATCCGCGGCAGGTACTGCCGCTTCTGCTCCTCGGTGCCGAACTCGATGAGCGTCGGGCCCACGGTGTTGACCGTGACGAACGGGAACGGCAGCCCGGCCCGGTGCAGCTCGTCGAAGAAGACGTACTGGTCCTCGAACGAGCGGCCCTGACCGCCGTACTCCTTGGGCCAGCCGATGCCGAGCCAGCCGTCCTTGCCCAGCCGGCTGACCACCTCGCGGAACCGGTCACCGCCGGCGCCCTCCGCACTGAGCTCGCGCCGCTCCTGCGGCGCCGCGAAGGAGGAGAAGTAGCCCCGCAGCTCGCGCCGTAGCTCGAGCTGAGCGGGTGTCTCATGCAGGTCCACGTCGGTAGCTCCTCACATCGGCAGGAAGCGCAGGCGCCCATTGGTCTGGAACTCCTCGCGCATCAGCCGCTTGTCGTCGTCGGTCATCGGCGTGTAGGCGGGCCCCGTGCGCCCGGCCCACCAGTAGACGGGGTCCGCGCAGCGCCAGCCCTCGACCTTCACGTCCTTCTTGCGGATCTTCCCGGACCCGGTGGTGGGCAAGCCGTACGAGAATCGGACGTATCGCGGGAGGTCCTTCGACCCGAGGTCGTCCTGCGCGGCGAGGAACTCGGTGAGCCGCAGGTCGTCGAAGGTCGTGGCCGGGGAGACCTCGACCGCCGCCATCACCTGGTCGCCCGATCGGGGGTCGGGCACCGCGAAGACGCTCGCCGCGACCACCGCCGGATGCCGCTGCAGCACCCGTTCGACGTGCAGCGCGGAGATGTTCTCCCCGTCCACGCGGATCCAGTCGCCCTCGCGCCCGGCGAAGTACATGAACCCGGCCCCGTCCACGTAGCCCAGATCGCCGGTCCAGTACCACCCGTGCCGGATCTTCTCGGCGTTGGCCTCCGGGTTCTTGTAGTAGCCCTCGAACTTGGCCTCGCCGTTGAGGTCGACGATCGCGCCCACGGACTCCTCCGCGTTGGTCACCCGCCCGTGCTCGTCGAGCACCGCGGGCGGGCAGACCTGCCGCGTCTCCGGGTCCACGACCACGACGTTCGGGCCGGTGGGGCGGCCGAGCGCGTTGGGCGGAGTGTCCGGGCCCGGCAGGACGAAGCCGCCGGCCTCGCTGGAGCCGAAGCCCTCGGTGAGCGGGCAGCCGAAGCGGCGCAGGAACTCCTCCCGGTCCGCCGGCGAGGCCTCGGTGCCGAAGGCGTGCACCAGCGGGTTGTCCCCGTCGTCGGGGCGCGCCGGGGTGGCCAGGAGGTAGCCGACGGCCTTCCCGACGTACGTGAAGTAGGTCGCCCCGTACGCGCGGACCTCTGGCAGGAACCGCGAGGCGGAGAAGCGCGGGGTCAGCGCGATGCACGCCCCCGCGACGAGCGCCGGCGCCCACAGCGCCATGAGGGCGTTGCCGTGGAACATCGGCATGCAGCAGTAGCAGACGTCGTCGGCGACGAGGCCGAACCGGTTGCGGTTCATGTACCCGAGGCCGACCAGCCTGCTCTGCGAGCAGATCGCCGCCTTCGACGCCCCGGTGGTGCCCGACGTGAACAGCAGCAGCATCCGGGTGGCCGGGCCGACCTCCGGCGCGACCGCCGGGGCGTCACTCTCCCCGGCGACCAGCTCGGCGTACTGCGGGGTGTCGATGAGCAGGTACCGATCGGGCGCGACCCCGACGTCGAGCCCGCGCAGCAGCTCCAGGCCGGCCGCGTCGGTGATGATGAGCTGGCAGTCGGTGTGCGCGACCTCCTGCTCCAGGTATTCCCCGCGCTTGGTCGAGTTGATGCCGACGATCGTGGCGCCGGCCAGCGCCGCCGCCCCCAGCCAGAACGCGAACTCGGGGACGTTGTTCAGCAGCACGCCGATGTGGAAGGGTCCGGGCCGGCGCAGGCGCTGGGCGAGCGCGGCGCGCGCGGCGCTCGCCCGCACCACCTCGTCCCAGCTCCACGTGCGCTCGAAGGTCCGCAGACCGGGCCGGCTGTCGCCGCCGCGCCGCAGCAGTAGGTCGGCCACGGTCTGCGGCCGTTGCTCCGCAGTCATCAGCGGACCATCGCCACGTAACGCAGGTCCGTGATGCCGATGCTCATCCAGGGGATGTTGTCGTAGCCGACGACCTTGGGGCCGGCGACGGCGGTCTGCGTCATGTTGCAGATCGGGATGAACCAGGCCTGCTCCATGATCGTCTTGGTGATGTCCTGATACATCGGCGCGCGCTTGTCCTGGCTCAGCGTCGGGCTGGCGGCCGCGGTCGCGTCCTTCGCGAGCTGGGCGGCCTGCGGTTCAACGGAGAGCTTGTACGTGCCGCTCGGCGAGAAGTACGTATTGAAGGTCTCGGCCGGGTCCACCTTCGGGCTGAACGAGTTGGCCACCATGAGCTCGAAGTCGCCCTTGATGAACCGCGGCTCGTTCTCGCTGGTCGGCACCGGGTTGAGGCTGGCCTGAATCCCGGCGGCCGACAGTGCCGCCTGCACGACGTTGGCCGACTGCTCGACGTTGCTGCCCGCGGGGAAGGTCACCGTGACCTTCGCGCCGCCGGCCTGCGACACCAGCTCCTTCGCCTTGTCGACGTTGTGGGCGTACGGGTACTTGTAGTTCGGGATCGCCCACGGGGTGGAGTCGGGGTAGATCTGCTGGGTCGGCGTGCAGTAGCCGGAGAACAGCGCCTTGACCGCGTTCGGGTCGATCGCGTACGCGATCGCCTGCCGCACCTCGGGCTTGGCCAGGTCGCCCTGGTTGGCCCGCAGGTAGACGCCGAGGATGTTCCTGTACCGGGTCTTCGCGATGTGGAATTGACCCTGGTCGGCCAGCTTCTGCACGGTGACGATGTCGGCCGGCGAGTTCGCGGTGCTCAGGTCGAGCTGGCCGGTCTGCACGCCGCGCACGCGGGTCGTGCCGTCCTGGATGAAGGTGACCTCGACGCCGCCCAGGCGCCCGGCGGCCGGGTCCCAGTAGGTGCGCGGGGCCTTGGTCATCTTGAAGCCCTCGTTGGGCGTGAACTTCGTGACGACGTACGGGCCGGTGGTCGCGTTGCCGGGGTTGTTGGCGAGATCGTACGACGGGTCGGCGATCGCCTTGGGGCTGATCATCATGCCGGCGTTGGTCGTGAACGTGGACAGGAGCTGGACGCCGCCGCCGGCGCGCAGCGTGAACCGCACGTGGGTGTCGTCGACCGCCGTGACGTCGGTGATGTCGGCGAACGCGGACTTGAGCGTGCTCTTCTCGAAGGTCTTGCTGCGCTCGATGTTGGCCTTGACCGCGGCGGCGTTGAACGGGGTGCCGTCGTTGAAGGAGACGCCCTCGCGCAGGGTGAGGGTCAGGCTCGAGCCGTCGGCGGAGAACTCCCACTTGGTGGCCAGGCCCGGGATCAGGTTGTCGTTCTTGTCGAGCATCGTGAGCCGGTCGTACGTCAGGGCGAGGTAGCCGTTCTCGCCGTAGCTGGCGACCAGCGCGGGGTCGAACGTCCGGATCGGCGACGGGAGCGCGACCCGCAGGATCGCGTCGGGGTTGATCGCCCCACCAGCGGACTCGCCGCCTGCTGGGGTCTTCGCGGCGTCGGCACAGGCCGCCAGGCTCACCGAGAGAGCCGCCACCAGCAGGCCTTTCAAGACGAAACCAGATCTAGGGACGCTCAAGTTAAGTCTCCTTTGACTGTGCGCAACCCAGCAAGCGCTTGTTCAAGACAGTACGAATGCGCACATGGCCCGGTCAAGCGCTTGTTCAAGACGGAAAGATCTCGTTCTCGTAGCCCCACGTCATGTCCCCACGAACCGGTCGACCGAGTAGCAGCGCACAGCAATGGGTGGTTATGGGACATACCTGCCGGGTGCCGGGACCGGGCATCCGTTGTGGCGGACCTCCCTTCCGCGAGGGCTAGCCAGCCACCGGACGGCGATGATTGACTCACCTCCGGGGTGAACAGCTGTTCACCCCGGTTGCGGTGTGAGGAGTGTTGTGGATCGGCCCATTCCCACCTTGGGCAGCGCCACGGCCAGGAAGACCCGCAGCACCGTCGTCGTCGCCACCCTGGCGACGTGCGGCATCGCCGTGTCGCTACAGCAGACGCTGGTGCTGCCGGTGCTGCCCGACTTCCCGCGGCTGCTGCACACGAGCGTCGACAACGCGTCCTGGCTGGTGACCGCGACGCTGCTGGCCGGGGCGGTCGCGACCCCAACGCTGTCGCGGCTCGCCGACATGTTCGGCAAGAAACGCATGCTGCTGGTGACCCTGGCCATCCTGACCGCCGGTTCGGTGCTCGGCGCGTTCAGCCAGGCCCTGCCGCTCATCATCGCCAGCCGCGCCTTGCAGGGCGTCGGCGTGGCGCTCGTCCCGATCGGGATCGCCATCATGCGCGACGAGCTCCCGCAACAGCGGCTCGCGCTCGGCGTCTCCGTGATGAGCGCAACCCTCGCCATCGGCGCCGGGGCCGGCCTGCCGCTGGCCGGCCTGATCGTCGAGCACTTCGACTGGCACTCGGTGTTCTGGGTCAGCGCCGCCGTGAGCACGGCGCTGTTCGTGGCGGTGGCGCTGATCGTGCCGGAGTCGCCTGTACGCACCCCTGGATCGTTCGACTATCCGGGGGCCGTGATGCTCTCGGCCGCGGTGACGGCCCTGCTCCTCGCCCTGTCCAAGGGCGCACACTGGGGCTGGCTGTCCTACCGGACCACCGGGCTGATCGTGCTGGGCCTGCTCCTGCTGGCGGCGTGGCTGCCCGTCGAGCTGCGCGTGCGCAACCCGCTCATCGACGTACGGGTCGCCGCGCGACCGGTGGTGCTCCTGGTCAACAGCGCCTCCGTCCTGAGCGGCTTCGCGATGTTCTCCAACATGCTCGGCACGACCCAGCTGCTGCAGCAGCCGACGGAGACCGGATACGGGCTGGGCCTGGACATTCTGCATGCCGGGCTGTGGATGGCGCCGAGCTCGCTCGTCTTCGGCGCGATGGCGCCCGCGGCGGCGGCGATCACCCGGCGGTTCGGCCCGCAGACGACGCTGCTGGCCGGCGCCTGGGCCATGGGTGCCGCATACGTGGCCCGCGTCTGGCTCAGCCATGAGCTCTGGCAGATCGTCACCGGCTCGATGCTGGTCGCCGCCGGCACGTCGATGACGTTCGCCGCGATGCCCAGCCTGATCATGCGCGCCGTCCCCGCGACCGAGACCGCGTCCGCGAACGGGCTCAACACGCTGCTGCGCTCCGTCGGCACGTCGACGTCGAGCGCCACCCTGGCCGCGATCATCACCGTCACGGTGAGCCGCGTCGACGGCGTGGCGTTGCCCAGCTTCGGCGCGTTCACCACCATGTTCTGGATCGCGGCGGCGGCGTCGTTCGTGGCCGGGCTGTTCACGCTGCCGCTGTTCCGGATGGTGGAACGGGAGGACGACCCGCCGGCCAGGGCGGTACGCGTACCCGAAGTCGTCGTGGGCGGCCGGGTGGTCGGCCGCGACGGCAACGCCGTGCGGAATGCGGTGGTCACCCTGCTCACACCGTCGGGTCAGCCGATCGGCTGGAGCCAGGTCGACTCCTCCGGGTGCTTCTCGCTCGCGATCCCCGGCGCCGGCCGGTACCTCATCGTCACGGCCGCCGAAGGGTGGGCGCCGCAATCGCGGCTCGCCTCGCTGCACGCCGGGCAGGACATCGAGCGCATCGTCCTTTCCGACCGGCTCACCCTGGCCGGCGAGGTCAGTGACGCCCACGGCCCGATCGGCGACGCGACCGTGGCCATGACCCGCTTGAGCGGGGAGGTGGTGAATGCGGGCCGGACCACCGTGGACGGGCGATACGAGATGCCGCTACCGTCGAGCGGACGATACGTCCTCACCGTGGTCACGCCGTGGGCGACGACCGAAACGCGGGTCGTGACGATCTGGGGCGCCGCGCGCGTGGTCGACGTGCGGCTGCGGACCAGCCGCGACGACGAATCGGCGTGCCCCGCCGCAGCGCGACGGGGACGGGAGACGACCGAGGCGACATGACAGGAGAGGCGTCCGATGAGCCACAACGCGGCACTGGTCGCGCCGGCCACCGAGCCGGACGCTGCGGACGCACCGGCGCCCGGTTCCTCCCGGCAGGCCGTCCTCGCCGCCGCGACCGAACTCTTCGCCGAACGCGGCTATGACCAGGTCACCATCCGTGACATCGCCGCGCGGGCCGACCTGTCCCCCGCCATGGTCATGAAGTGCGCCGGCAGCAAACGTGAACTGTTCCTGCGCTCCGCGCGGATCACACCGCCGCCGCTGCCCGACGTGCCCAGGTCCGAGCTGGGCGCACGCCTCGTCGAGGAGCTGCTCACCCGGTTTCGTCGCGAAGCCATCGAGCCGCTCGCCCGGGCGCTGAACCTCCGGCTCTCCGCCCCTGACCCGGACAGCGTGCGTCAGCAGTTCGTCGCCGGCTACCTCGACCCCCTGGGCGAACGCCTCGGCGGCGACGCCGACGCCCGGCTCCGGGCGGAGCTGGTCGTCGCCGCGCTGACCGGACTCGCCGCCAGCGTACGGATCTTCAACACCCCCGCCATGGGCGCGGCCCCGGACGAGGTCATCCGCCTCTACGGCACGGCCATCCAGCACCTCATCGATCGCTGACCGCTCTGGGTTGGTTACGCTCCAGGCATGTTCCGTGAGGCCCGGCCTGGCGACTTCGAGCAGATCATCCGCCTCTATCGGCAACTGCAGCCCGACGATCCGGTGCTGACGGACGGATCCGACGCGGCGGTTTTCCATCAGATCCTGAGCTCTGCGGTGTTGCATCTCTTCGTACTCGAACTGGAAGGGGCCGTCGTCGCCACGACGTACCTCAACGTGATCCCCAACATCACTCGATCGGCGTCGCCCTACGCCGTCATCGAGAACGTCGTCGTCGATGAATCGCGGCGTGGTGCGGGTCTGGGCAAGCGGGTCATGGCCGGCACGCTCCAAGCCGCATGGGACGCGGGCTGCTACAAGGCGATGCTGTTGACGGGCTCGCGCAAGCCGGCGACCCACGCCTTCTACAGGGCCTGCGGGTTCTCGGCCGACGCCAAGACGGGGTACGTGGCCCGGCCATCGTGATGTGGCGGATAATTCTGGGCCGTGCGTGTGCTGTTCACCGCAGTCCCGATCTACGGCCACCTCCTGCCCCTGCTCCCCCTCGCCGAGGCGGTGGCCGACGCCGGTGACCAGGCCGCCGTGGCCGTACCACCGTCGATGGCGCACCTGGTCAACGGACTCCCGGTGCGCCCGACCGGCCCGGACACGGCCGAACTGCTGGCGGAGAACGCCCGCCGCACCGGCGGGGCCGACATGACGGACCCACCGGACGTCTTCCCGGTGGCCTCGTTCTTCGCCGCCACCCGGGTCGACCTGACCTTCGACGAGACGCTGGAGCAGGCGCGCGAGTTCGGCGCCGACGTCATCGTCGCCGACGAGTACGACGCGGTCGGCCCGATGGTCGCCTCCGCGCTGCGGGTACCGCTGATCCAGCATGCCATCGGCCTGCCGGTGTCACCGCCGCCGCTCGCCGGGGCGATGCGGGCCCTGCTGGCCCCGCGCTACGCGCGGCGCGGCCTGGCCCGAGCCGACCGCTTGGCCCTCGTGGACCCCTGGCCGCCGGCGTTGCACGACCCGCACTGGTCACCGCCGGCCGACCGGCTGCCGATCCGGGCCCGGGCGTACGCCAGAACAGCCCCGGCCGATCTGCCACCGTTCACCGCACCCAGCCGGCGCCCCCGCGTGCTCGTCACCCTGGGAACCGTCCTGCTCGACGCCGGCATGCTCGACGCCCTCGTGGACGCCGTGGCCGCGCTCGGCGACGTGGACGTGCTCGCCGCCGTCGCGCCGGGCGCCGCACGTCCGTTGACAGACAGCCGGGACAACGTCCGCCTCGTCGGCTTCGTGCCCATGGCGCAACTGCTCGCCACCGGCGTCTCGGTCGTCGTGGCCGCGGGCGGCGCCGGGACCGTGCTGGCCGCCATGAGCCACGGCATCCCGATGGTGCTGTGGCCCAAGGGCGCCGAGAAACCGATGAACGCCGAGCGGGTCGCCGCGGCCGGGGCCGGCATCACCATCGAGGAACCGGCCGGGTCGGCCGACGCGGTCCACGAGATCCTCAATGACACGTCGTACCGCACCGCGGCCGACCGGATCGCCGAGCAGATCCGCCGCACACCCGACGCCGGTCAGGTCTGGTCCGCGCTGCGAGACCGGCTCCGATCCTGACACGTGAGCCGAAGCAGCGTACAATTTCTTGTACGTCAGGTTTGGGGGTCCGGTGCGCACCGTCAGTTACTCAGAGGTCCGGCAGAACCTCGCCAAGGTTCTCGACCAGGTAGTGGACGACGCCGAGGAGGTCGTGGTCACGCGGTCCGGCCACGAGGCCGCGGTCATCATCTCGCTGCGCGAGTACGAGTCCTTGAAGGAGACGGCCTACTTGATGGCCAGCCCCGCCAACGCCCGCCGGCTGAACGAGGCCATCGAGGAGCTACGCGCCGGCGGCGGCGAAGTTCACGACCTGATCGACCCGGACGGCAACGCGGAAGCCGCGTGAAGGTCCAGTTCGCCTCCCGCGGCTGGGAGGACTACTTGAGCTGGCAACAGGACCGTCAGATGCTCCGCCGGGTCAACACGCTGATCGAAGACATTCGCCGCAACGGCCACCAGGGCATCGGCAAACCTGAGCAGCTGCGGGGCAACTGGGCCGGCTTCTGGTCCCGCCGCATCGACCAGGAACATCGGCTGGTGTACCGGATCGTCGACGACACCGTCCAGATCGTGCAGTGCCGCTACCACTACGAGTAGCAGTCCACCTCTTTCAGGCCCTCCGTATACCCGTCGTCCACCCTCCGGGGAACAGGCCGGCGACGTGCGCGACCACGCTCGGCGGCCCCCGCCGCCGGCCTGTCGGCTTGCCTGGACGACGGGTCTGCAGAGGGCCGCCCACCGGAACCCCGAGGCCCATCTGGGGCCGCCAGGGACTCGAACCCTGAACCTACGGAATAAAAGCGGTGGGAGTGCTTGATCAATTCACTCATCTGCCGATGTGCGTGCAGCGGGATCACGCCTGGCCTGCGATATACCGCGTGCTGGGTCAACGGTTGCGGCCGCCGGATGCGTCTGTTCGGAAGATGGACTTCCACGAGTACGTGTACGCCCGCGGGCCCGCGCTGCTTCGCCTTGCCTGCCTGCTGACCGGCGACCCGCACCGGGCCGAGGACCTTGTGCAGGAGGTACTGGCCAGCGCATATACGAAATGGCACCGGATCAGTACTGCCGACCGCCCCGACGTGTACATGCGCCGCATGCTCGTCAACGCGAACATCTCGTGGTGGCGGCGGCTGACCAATCAGGAAGTCACGATCGACGCCGTCCCCGATCGCGGCGGCGGCGACCATGAGCAGGCCGTGGCCGACCGGGACGCGATGTGGCGCCTCATCCGCGCGCTGCCGCCGAAACAGCGCGCAGTCCTGGTCTTGCGGTACTACGAAGACCTCGGCGACGCGGCGATCGCCGAGATCCTGTCGTGCTCCACGGCGACCGTCCGGACCCATGCCATGCGCGGGCTGGAGACCTTGCGGGGACATTTCTCGGCACCGAGCACCTCGACCTCTGGGAGCGTGACATGATCAACGAACTGCTGACCGAGACACTTCGTGAGCGGGCCGAAAGCCAGGCGGACCTCACCGTCCTGGCGCAGCGCGCCGCCAGGCGAGGCCGACGCCGGATCGCGACGCGCCGATTGGCCACCGGAGGTACCGCCTTGGTGGTGACCGGTGCCCTGGTCATCGGTATCGCGGTGTACCGCAACCACGGCGAGCCGTCGATGCCGGTCGGTGTTTCCCCGCTCGTCGTCGTGCCCGGCGTTCCCGGGCTGCCCACGACCGACGCGTCTCGCTTGCCGAGCCGCGCCGAGGTGACCGCCAGCGGCCCGGACGAGTTGCCGTTCGCACTCGATGCGATCCCTGCCGCGTACGACCTGTACGACGCGCGGTTCGGGCTGGAGCCGGAGCTGCGGCTCCGAGACGATCGGGGGGCCAGCGCCCAGCTGCAGCTGCTGGACAAGCCGACGCCGATCGAAGCCGCGGAATCGACGCAGGCGCTCACCGTGGGGCAGCGCCCGGCGACGCTGTACCGCTCCGGCGACTTCCACCGGGTGGTGTGGGAGATCGCCGACGGTGCCGGGGTGTGGATGCACGTGACCGCCGGCAGCGATGCACTCGCCATGGAGCTGGCCGAGCACGTCCGCCTCGACCGTCGCACGCACTGCGCCGTGCCGGCCGCGCCCGTCGCCTTGCCGACCGGCTACGCCGTGGAGGACTGCGACGTCTCGCTGCGGTTGCTGCCCGAACAGCAGCGGGCGTCCCTGGACGGCGCGACCATCACCTACAGCCAAACTGGCACGGCGCACCGCATCATGATGATCGTCGTGAAACGGGAGCCGCGCACGAAGGACGACGAAGACGCTGCGCTGGACCGCAAGGTGGCCGGCTGGCCGGCGGCGTTGGTGCCCTTCGAGGACGGAGTGCAGCTGCAACTGCCCGAGTTCGGCGAGCTGACCTTGGCCATGACGACGTCCCGCGGCGCGACCGAAGCCGAGGTACTGGCGGTGGGCAAGGTTGTCCGGTCCGCCCCGGACATCTCGATGCCGGAGCACTGGCTTCCGGCGACGCCGGGCTGAGATCGGTTACCGGTTCGCCGGTGACCAGGCGCGCACGGGCTGCCGTGCGCGCCTGGTCAAGTCCACACATGCCGCAGGTCTCGCGCGGCGGCCGGCTCGGAGATCGTCACGCTTCGTGGCGGCGAGTCCGGTACGTCCAACGGCACCAACGGCGCTCGCTCGTGCCGATGACAGTGCGCCCGATCTTGACAACGGGCGGAAGCCGGGACCGGCCGGGGTCGGTCAGAGCAGGCGGCGTTCGCGTAACCGAGCGAACCGGTGCGGCGGCACGCAGTCGGCCAGATTCCGTTCTAGGTCGACGAGCTCAAGGTCGACCGGGTACACCACGAAATCGTCGGCGACCGGCAGCATATCCGACCAGTCGCGATGGTTGAGCCGGGCCGCCACCGCGCACAGCAGACGCCGGCCGACCTCGGATCCGGCGGCGTCGTCGACGTCGTCGGCGTTGAGCAGGGCAAGCTCCTGTCGTACCAGCCGCACCAATGGGGCGTCGTCGAGGTTGACGTCGGCACCGGCCTCGAAGTCGGCCGGCGACCATGCGGCCCGGGCATCGATCGCCGCCAAGGCGATGCATTCTTCCTCGGTGGCCCCATGGACCTCGAAGGACAGCGTGTCCGATCGGTAGTAGCTCAGCGCGACGCGGGCGACCGGCCCGTCGATTACCAACCCTGCCACGGCGTCCGGGATCAGAGCGAGGAAAGCGTCCTCGATGCTCCGGCACTCCGCGTCGAGGTCGAATCCCGCTGGCGGCCGCTCGTAGCGCACCTGGGACCGACGGCCCGTGACCTCGACGACGCGGACCAGGCCGCTCTTGTCGTGCTCGGCCGTCAGCACCGAAGCCGCCCGGCCGTCGTGCTCGATCTCGACGCGGCTGATGCGCCCATCGGCGTATGCGTACGACTCCCGGCCCGACCCGCGCCGCGCGACCATGTCGGCCGAACGCATCAGTCCGTCCCCGAAACGGTACTCGTGCAGGTAGATGGGCCCTCCCCTGTCGAAGTGAGCCGCCTCGACCACGTCGCCGTCGTAGCGGACGAAGGTCTCGTAGTACAGGCGGCCGTGAAGGAACCCGCTGTACTGCTCGGTCACCACCGCGCGGCCCTCGGCATCGAACCCGATGCGCAGGACATCCCGATCCACCGGCGGTCGGTCGTCCAACCGGCGGCCGGCCTTGAGCAGGTCCCGTTCGAAGTGCAACGGACGAAGATCCAGACCCGGCCAGGTGTACCAATCCCAGCGCCCGACGAGCGCGGTCGCCGCTCGTTTCCGAGAGTCGTACTCGCCAGCGAGCTGAGCGAATCGCCTGGCAAGATCATCCATGCTCGAAACCCTACCCGGCCCTCCGCCTCGTCGGAGCGGGCCGCGGCGCACATCCGGATCTGCCGCTGTGTGCTCGCCATCGGACATCGATAGTCGGTCCCGGGCGGCTGGTGGGCCGGAGTCGGGGCGCGGCCGCCGTGGCGTACCTGCCCGTGCTCGTGCTCGCGGTCATGGTGGTGATCGTCGTGATCTTCGTCGTAACGCCGGTGGCGATCGGAGAGCTACATGCGCCTGTCTTCGTCCGCCGTGTCACGCCCACAAAGCCAGGCACGTCTGTCTTGCAGCCACCACGCTCACCGCGGATGCTCCCAGTGAAGCGGGTCTCGCGAGGACGGGAAGGCGTAAGGCCACCTCGGTTGCTGGAAGCAGGCCTTCCGCGCCGCAAACCGACCGACCCGTCATGGTCGCCGCACGTCGAAAGACTGCCAGCGCGGCCTCCCCCGCCTGCGTGCCGGACAGCGGCAAGCCGCAGCTGTGTGCAGCGCGACCAGGTCGGCCGCGCGCTTTCGCTGGAGCGGCGCGGACCGTCCATCCCTTGATCCGCGGATAGCTGACTTGTGGATAACTCGGACTTTCTTTATAATTCGGGCTTTACAGGATCGAAGCCGCAATCTAGAGTTTTCGCCAGTCGAGACCGACCCCCGGTGCTTCGACGACCGCCGCGGAGGCCGGGTGCACTGCGCTTGACCGCATTGCACGGAGCCGACGTCCTGGTGACGCCTCCGCTGCGGTATCGCGTCCGTGCCCGGCCGACCGGGACGGCGACGGTCTCTTGGGTGACCACGGATTCGGCGGCGCGCTCGCCGTGCGGCCATGCCCTGGCACCCTCGGCCGATCTTCTCAGCAACCAGGACAACGGCCCCACGTCCATCGGGCACCGAACACCCTCAAGGAGACCTGATGCTCACCCGCAGGCCCAAGGCGTTGACAGCGCTGCTGCTGGGCTGCCTGGCGCTCGTCGGCTCGGCGGTAGGCGCGTGCGGTTCCGCCACACCGGGCGAGAAACGGCTCGTGGTCGAGATCTTCGGCGACCTGGGATACCGCGACCTGTACACCAGGTTCGAACAGACCCATCCCGGTGTCAAGATCGTCGAGCACATCGTCTCGTACGACGACCATCACAAGAACCTGCAGGCGCACCTGCTGGGAGGATCGGGAACCGGCGACATCGAGGCCATCGACGGCGGCTACATCGCGCAGTTCAAGGTCATGGCCGACAAGTTCGTCGACTTCAGGGACTACGGCGCCGACCCGGATCAGTGGCTGGCGTGGAAGTCGCAGCAGGCGACCGGGGCCGACGGCAGGCTGATGGGACTGGGCGCCGACATCGGCGGCCTGGCGATGTGCTACCGCAGGGATCTGTTCGCCCAGGCCGGCCTGCCGACCGAGCGCGACCAGGTGGCCGCGTTGTGGCCCGACTGGCAGTCCTACATCGCGACCGGCAAGCGGTTCATGGCCAAGGCCCCCAAGGACCCTGAGAAGGTGGCCTGGTTCGACTCGGGGGCCAACGTCTTCAACGCCATCATCGGCCAGGCGCCGGTCGGCTACACCGCCTCCAGCAACAAGGTGGTGGTGGCGGACAATCCCGCCGTCAAGGAGGCGTTCGACCTCGCGGTCGAGGCCGTGCAGGCCGGGCAGTCGGCGAAGCTGGCGACGTTCAGCCAGCAGTGGAACGCCGGCTTCCAGCGGGGATCGTTCGCGACCGTGGTCTGCCCGGCGTGGATGACCGAGACGATCAGGCAGAACGCGCCGCAGACCAGCGGCAAGTGGGACATCGCCACGGTCCCCGGCGGCAGCGGCAACTGGGGCGGCTCGTTCCTGACCGTGCCCAAGCAGAGCAAGCACCCCAAGGAGGCCGCCGAGCTCGCCAGGTTTCTGACCGCGCCCGAGCAGGCGAGCTGGATCTTCCGCACCCAGGGCCACCTGCCCAGCCAGGCCGCGCTCTACGACGACCCGGCCGTGCTCGGCAACACCAACGCGTTCTTCAACAACGCACCCACCGGCCGGATCTTCACCGAGGCCGCGAAGACCCTGCAGCCGCAGTACCAGGGCCCCAAGGACGGCGACATCGGACCGCTGATCGGCCTGGGGATCGCCCGGGTCGACAAGGGCAAGCAGGGGCCCACCCAGGCGTGGCGGCAGGTGCTGAAGGACGTCGCGAATGCCACCGAGCCGTAACCGGCGCGACCGTCGGCCGAGCAGCGAAAGATCCGGAAAGGAACAACGAGCCTGATGGCAGTCTTCGCACCCTCGTCGGTGTTACCCGGGCGGCGGGGGACCACACCGGCGGCGACGCAGCGGCGCTCACGCCTGCGCCACAAGTTCGATGTGAGCGGCACTCCGTATCTCTACATCGCACCGTTCTTCCTGGTGTTCGCGGCGTTCGGGCTGTTCCCGCTCCTGTACACCGGCTGGATGGCCCTCACCCAGTGGAACCGCGACATACCCGGCAGCGAGGGCACCTTCGTGGGGCTGGGCAACTTCGCACGGCTCATCCACGACGACTACTTCTGGAACGCGCTGCTCAACACCGCCGCGATCGGCGTGCTGGGCACGGTGCCGCAGCTGGGGCTCGCGATGTGGTTCGCCCATCTGCTGCATCGCAAGATGCGCGCCCGCACGCTGCTGCGGATGGGTGTGCTGCTGCCCAACATCACATCGGTCGCCGCCGTCGGACTGATCTTCGCCCAGCTGTTCGGGCGGGACCTCGGCCTGATCAACTGGGTGCTCAGCCTGGTCGGGCTGGGCAAGGTCGACTGGCAGGCGGGCACCTGGCAATCGTGGGTGGCGCTGGCCGTCATCCTCACCTGGCGATGGACCGGCTACAACTCCCTGATCTACCTCGCCGCGCTGCAGGCGGTGCCGGACGACCTCTACGAGGCGGCGGACCTCGACGGCGCCGGGCAGTTCCAGAAGTTCTGGAGCATCACCGTCCCGGCGCTGCGCCCGACCATCATCTTCAGCGTCATCATGTCGACCATCGGCACCATCCAGCTGTTCACCGAGCCGCTCATGTTCAACCCGGGGATGAGCCCGACCGGTGGTGACTCCCGCCAGTTCCAGACCCTCGCCATGTACGTGTACGAGCAGTTCTGGACCCACGGCAAGTACTCCTACGCGGCCACGGTCTCCTGGGCCATGTTCATGATCATCGTGCTGGCGGTCGGCGCGAACTACCTGATCTCCCGACGCATCCGGAGCTCCACATGACCTTCATCCCGGTCTCCCGTGCCATTCCCCGCGAGTCCCTCGGCAATCGCCGCAACCGCGGCAGGTCCGTGACGTCGGGGGCGCCAGGACAGCGCCGCGCCGGGAAGAAGACCTACGTGCTGCTGGGGCTCATCGCCGCGGTGTCGGCGTTCCCGCTGTACTGGTCCCTGGTCGCGGCGTCCAACGACAACTCCGCGGCGGGAAGCTGGCCGCCCAAGCTGCTGCCCGGACGTCACCTGTGGACCAACCTGCAGCAGGCGTACACGCAGGCGAACTTCGGCCTCGCCCTGCTCAACTCGATCATCGTCGCGACCGTGGTCACGCTCAGCGTGGTGCTCACCAGCACGCTGGCCGGTTTCGCCTTCGCGAAGCTGCAGTTCCGTGGCCGGGGCGCCCTCCTCGGGTTCCTCCTCGTGACGATGATGGTTCCGGCCCAGCTGGGCATCATCCCGCTGTACATCATGATGTCGCAGTGGCTGGGCTGGACCGGACACCTGCAGGCGGTGATCGTCCCGGCCGCCACGTCCGCGTTCGGCGTCTTCCTGATGCGCCAGTACCTGTCCGAAGCGCTGCCCAACGCGTTGCTGGAGGCCGGCCGGATGGACGGATGCTCGACGCACCGGCTGTACTGGCACGTCGTGCTGCCCGCGGCGCGGCCCGTCGCCGCGGTGCTCGCGCTGTTCACCTTCATGAACTCCTGGAACGACTTCTTCTGGCCCCTGCTGGCTCTGGGCCAGGGCAACCCGACCACCCAGGTCGCACTGTCCACACTGGCCGGTGGCTACTACATGGACTACTCGCTGGTGCTCGCCGGAACGCTGATCAGCACGGCGCCGGTGCTGCTGGTCTTCGCCCTCCTCGGCAAGCAGATCATCGGCGGGATCATGCAAGGGGCGGTGAAGGCGTGACCGAGTACGCGCCACAGGGCTGGACCGTCTGGCTCATCCCGCACTTCCACTACGACCCGGTGTGGTGGAACACGCAGTCCGCGTACACCCAGACCTGGGACCAGCCGCAGGATACGCGGGATCAACCGCAGGACGCGGCGCGCTTCGCCTGGCCCGGCCACAGCGCGTTCAGCCTCGTCAAGGCGCACCTGGCGAAGATCCGCGAGGATCCGCAGTACAGCATGGTCCTCGCCGAGGTCGACTACCTCAAGCCGTACTGGGACACCTATCCCGAGGATCGCGAGCTCATCCGGCGGCTGCTGGCGGACGGCCGCCTGGAGCTGGTCGGCGGCACCTACAACGAACCCAACACCAACCTCACCGGCATCGAGACGACGATCCGCAACGCCGTGCACGGTGTCGGGTTTCAGCGGCACGTCATCGGAGGCGTCCCGGCCACGGCCTGGCAGCTGGACGTGTTCGGCCACGATCCGCAGTTCGCGCAGGTGATGGCCGGCGCCGGGCTGACCTCGATCGCCTTCGCCCGCGGCCCCTACCACCAGTGGGGGCCCATGTTGACCAGCTGGAACATCCGCGAACACCGCAAGCCGTTCGCGCCGGCCCAGTTCCCCACCGAGTTCGAGTGGGTGTCACCCGGCGGCGACGGCCTGCTCACCCACTACATGGCCGGGCACTACTCGGCCGGCTTCAGCCTCGACGCCGCCCAGGACCCGCGGACCGCGGCGGGCGAACTGCACGAGCTGTTCGCCGAGCTCCGGCCGGCCGCCGCGACCCGCAACGTCATGATCCCGATGGGCAGCGACTTCAGCCCGCCGATGCGGTGGGTCACCGAGCTGCGCGCGGCCTGGGACGAGCGATACCCGCACGTGCGGCTGCGATACGGGCTGCCGCGCGACTTCTTCGCCGCCGTGCGAGACGAACTCGCGGCGCGGGGCGTGCACGCCACGCCGCAGACCCGCGACATGAACCCGATCTACACCGGCAAGGACGTCACCGCGATCGACACCAAGCAGGCCCACCGGCTGGTGGAGACGCTGCTGCTGGACGCCGAGAAGTGGGCCACCTTCGCCACCCTGCACGGCGCCGCCTACCCCGCCGCGGCCGTCGACAAGGCGTGGCGGCTGCTGCTGTTCGGCGCACACCACGACGCGGTCACCGGCACCCAGTCCGACCAGGTCTACCTCGACCTGATCGCGGGCTGGCGCGAGGCGCACGACCTGGCGGCAGAGGTCGACCGGTCGGCCCGCCGGCATCTGACCCGGCACGTCGACACCCGCGGGGAGGGCACCGCAGTCGTCGTGTTCAACCCGCTGTCGCACACCCGGACGGACACCGTCGGCCTGGAGATCGAGCTCGACCCGGGCGTCGGCGTCACGCTCGTCGACGACGGCGGGGTCCCGGTCCCGTACCTCACCGAGGCCCTCGCGCCCGCCTCCGACGGGCAGCCGGGCCGGGCGCTGCTGCGGTGGGTCGCGCGCGATGTGCCGTCGATGGGCTACCGGACCTTCCGCCTGCTGCCCGGCACCGCGGAGCCGTCCGCGTCCGCGTGGCGGCCCGTCGAGGCGACGGGCATCGCCAACGACCGCTACCGGCTTCGCGCGGATCCCGCACGAGGCGGCACACTGACCGAGATCACCGACCTCGCCGCCGGCCGGGACATCCTCCCGCCGGGCCGCGTGGCCAACGAACTGGTCTGCTTCGCCGAACACCGCGACCACCCGGAGTTCGGCGAGGGCCCGTGGCACCTGCTCCCCCACGCCGTCGTCTGGCGCGGCGCGGACACCGCGGCCACCGTCACGGTCGAACGCTGCCCCATCGGCGAACGCATCACGGCGACGGCGGAGATCGACGGATGTCGTTACACGCAGCACACCACCCTGTGGCACGGCATCGACCGGATCGACTTCGCCACGAGCATCGACGGGTTCGCCGCCACCGACCGGCTCCTACGGGTGCGGGTGCCCTGCCACATCCCCGGCGGCATGCCGGTCAGCGAGACCGCGGCCGCCGTCATCGGCCGCGGCTACGCGCTGCTCGACGCGGACGCGGCGGAGCATCCCCGGACGCTGGACAACACGGCGCACCGGTGGTTCGGCCTCGCGGCGGCGCTGACCGTCCACCTCCATGATCCGCAGCGGCGTACCGAGCGCTCCCGGGCGGTGTCGATCGCCGAGATCGTCGTCCCCGACGGCGATCAGGGCGTGCCCTCGACCCGGCGGCTCGCCGTCGGACTGGCCAGGGCGGGTGTCACCGCCACCGTGACGACCGCGACAGGAAACCGTTACGGCGCGCTGGACACCGACTCCAACCTCCCCGACTGCCGCGTCGCGGTCGGCGGCCCGCGGCGCAACGAATTCGTCGCCGAGCTGCTCGACCGGGCGCCGGCGCAGGTCGGCGCCGAGCTGGCCGCGCAACTCGCGGCCACCGGCACGGCCCGCCTCTGGATTCCGGCCGAGCGGCCGATCGAGGAGGTCTGGCGACCGGGCGCCGACGTGCGCGCGGTCCGGGACCTGCCCGTACTGCTGATCGCCGGCAGCGACACGCAGGCCGAGCAGCGGGCCGTCGCCGAGTTCCTCGACGACGTCGGCGACGCGCACCTGCACGTCACGCAGCCGCTCGCGCTGCACCGCGACGAGAGGGCCGTCGACGACTACGCCGTCGCGCTGCTCAACCGCGGCACCCCCGGCTTCGCGGTCGAGCCCGACGGCACGCTGAACATGTCGCTGGCCCGCGCGTGCACCGGCTGGCCCACCGGCACCGCGATCAATTTCGCGGATCTCAGCGCACCGGGCGGGCGCAGCTTCCAGCACCACACCAGCAGGCGTTTCGAGTACCACCTGGTGAGCGGCCCCGGTGGCTGGCGTACCGCCGGGTTCACCGCCGCCGGGGAGTCCGTCAACCATCCGCTGGCCGCGACCGTCGCGCCGGCCGCCGCCGGGCCGCTGCCGGCGACCGGATCCCTGCTCGGCGTCGAGCCCGCGGAGAGCTTCGTCGTCACCGCGGTCAAACCGCGGGGCGAACCGCTCGCCGCCGGCTCCACGGCACCCGCCGACGCGTGCGACAGCCTGATCGTCCGCGGCTACGAACCCCACGGCCGCGCCGGCCGGGTCGCGATCCGCCTCGCCGGGGGTATCCTCTCGGCCGCCGCCACCGACCTGCTCGACCGCCCGGGCGCGGACCTCGAGCACGACGGCCGGCAGGCATACGTCGACGTCGAGGGCTTCCGGATCACGTCGCTCGCCCTGTCACCCGCTCGCGCCGAGCGGGGCCGGACGACGCTCACGGCGAGCACCGAACCGGTGCAGCCCGTGTTCACCCGCTACTGGCTGCACAACTGCGGCCCCGCGCCGATGGGCAACCTACCCGTCACACTCACCCTCCGGCCGGAGGACGACGAGCCGCGAACCGACGGCGCCGCCGCCGGCGTGCGGCTGCGCGCCCAGATCGTCTGCGACGACGCCGACGCCGGCTACGCCGGGAATCTGGTCGTCCGGGCACCGCAGGGGTGGATCGCGACACCGCGGTCGAAATCCGTGACCGTCGCCGCGGGAGGCCACCTCAGCGTGCCCGTCACCGTCACGGTTCCCGACACCGCCGCCCCCGGTTGGTACGCGGTGGCGGCGAGCATCAACCACCAGGGGCAGGACCTGGAGGACGTGCTCATCGTGCCGGTGGCCGGGCCTGAGCAGGCCCAGCCCGAGCCGCTGCTGCGCGCCCGCAGCGAGGCCCAGGAGCTCACCCTCACCCCCGGGGCGCGAGGCCGCGTGCGCGTAGCGGTGACCCACACCCTGCGCACCGCGCTGCACGGGTACGTCCAGCTCATCACCCCGCACCACATCTGGTCGCTGACGAGCGGCCAGACCCGCGGCCTCACGATCGCACCCGGGTCCACGCAGAGCGTCGAGTTCCCCATCGCCGTCCCCGCCGCGACGCCACCCGGTGAGTTCTGGGCCCAGCCCAAGGTCTGTGCCTACGGACACATCGCGTACGCCGAACCCGTTCGCATCATCGTCCGGCCGGACGAAGGCGGCCGGCGCCCCTACGAACCGTACCTCCAGCGGCTCGCTCGGCAGAGCGGGTGACGTGCTCGGCGGCCGACTCCGGATTGGCCGCTCTGTCCACGGGTAGCTTCACGTTGCCCGGCGACAACCACGAGCACGCAGGGAGAAACGGACGTGGGAGGACCCGAACCCGTCCCTCCGGACGGGGACGCCCGGCTTGATCATGACGCCTTGCCCGGGGGGCGGGAGGCGCTGAGCGCGGGGCCGTTCCGGGTCGCGCCGACCGTGTACGACCCGCGGCAGGCGCGTGAGCTGCACCGCCGGCTCACGCGCTGGAGACCGTCCTACTGGCCGCTGATCCTCTCCTACCTGCTCATCGTGGCATTCGACTTCTGGTCCGCCGACCCGATCGCCGGCTTGCTCGGCTGGCCGCTGACGGTGCTGTGGACGTGGCCCATCTTCACCACGCTCACCGGCATCGTCGGCATACGACGCACGCGCAAGGCACTGCACGAGTCAGAGGCCCGCTGGTCCGGCCGCGGGCTGACGAGAACCGACGATCTCCTGGTCGTCGTCGTGCCCACCATCGGCCGGTACGACACCTATCCCGCGCTCGAGCGTTCGGTGCGCTCCTACATCGCCTATCTGCCCAGGTGCTTTTCCAGGCTCAGGATCGACATCGTCATCGACGAGGGTTGCGAGGCGAGGGAGTGCATCGCCGACCTCGCCGACGGCAGCGAGCTGATACGGCTCGTCACCGTGCCGAGGGGGTACCGCACCGCCAACGGGACGAGGTTCAAGGCGCGCGCCACCCACTATGCGCATGAACTGCGGATCCGCGAACACGAGGCCCGCGACGACGTGTGGGTGCTGCACATGGATGACGACACCGGCGTGGGACCCGACACCGCCCTGGCCATGGCGCGGTTCATCGAGGAGCAGTTTCTGGCCGGCCGCGACGCCAAGCACCTGGCTCAGGGCATTCTCACGTACCCGCGCGAATACGCCGTAAACAGGCTCATCTGGCTGGCGGACGCCGTGCGGCCGGCCGAGGACGTGGGGCGCTTCTCGGCCTGGACCGGCAGTGGCACCCCGCGCGCCGGCGTGCACGGGGAGCTCCTGCTCGTGCGGGCCTCGATCGAGGCGACCATCGGCTGGGACTTCGGCCCGCAGAGCCTCGTCGAGGACGCCCAGTTCGCACTCATCTTCAGCGCTCGCCACGGGGGCCGCAGCGCCTGGTTCGGCGGGCGGTGCTACGGCGCGTCGCCCGCCACCCTCCGCGACTTCTTCCGGCAGCGCGAGCGGTGGTCCTGGGGCCTGGCGGCCCTGGTGTTCAACCGGTCGCTGCAGCTGCGAAACCGGGTGCTGCTCGGGTACTCGGTGCTGGCGTGGGTCCTCGGCCCGATCCAGAACGTCGGGGTCGTGCTGCTCCTCGCCATCCTCATCGCCGATCCCAACACATCCCCGGTGACGCTCGTCGTCATCCCGATCTGGGCGCTGAACATGGCCTACACGATCTGGATGTACTGGGAGGGCCTGCGGGTCAATGCCGGCGTCTCCGGCGACGACCGGCGCAAGTGGTGGGAGTCCCTGGCCGTGGTCATGCTGATCCCGTTCTTCGGGCTGATGGAGAGCCTCCCCGGGCTGCGTGGGTTCGTGAGGTTCGCCCGGCGCGCCGAGAACAAGTTCCTCGTCATCGCGAAGCCGTCGTGACCCGTCGTGACCCGATCACGACCGAGGGCGGGGGTCACCGTAGACGGTGGCCTCCTTCGAGGTCTCCGCGATGCCGTTCGCGCCGTGGAAGAGGCGCCGGCCCCATGAGGTCAACCGGTCGGGGTCGAAGCGGTCGGCCAGGTCGAGGTACTCGACGCCGCCGCTGTTGCCGCTCCACGACCAGCCCAGGTATCCGATCCCGCGGGACTGTGCCTCGTTGATGATGGCTTCCGCGGCCACATCGCCGTCGGAGTGCTTCCAGCCGAACTCACCGACCACCAGCGGCAGTCCGATGCTCTGGAAGGCGTCGTAGTAGTCGGTGACCTTCGCGGCGGTGCCGTACACGCCGTACATGTGGACGGAGAAGACGGTGTTGCGCCGCGGGTCGCTGTTGAACACCGACGGGGCGTTGGTGCGCATGATGCCCGACCAGTCCTGTCCCCAGTTCGGCCCGTCGACCATGATCAGGTGGCGCAGGCCGGTGTCGCGCAGCTTCCTGATCGCCGCGCTCGTCTCGCCGGCCCAGCCCGAGGCGTCGCTGTTGCCATACGGCTCGTTGCCGATGTTGACGACGACGAAGTCCTCCTGGCCGGCAAGCACGTCCTTCAGCCCGGCCCAGTAGTCGGCGGCCTGGTCCAGCGTGCTGCTGCCGCCGCCGCTGTCGCCGTACCCGGTGGTGTCGTGATACTCCAGGACACAGATGAGCCGGTTCTGCTTGCACGTCGAGATGACGTCGGCCACCTCGCCGGCCCCGACGTCAGCCGTCAGCACCACGCGCACGGCGTTGGCACCCAGCTTCTTGAGATCGGCGAACGCCCGGCTCTGGTGCTTGTGCCAGGCGTATCCGTGACTGACGCCGCGCATGACGAAGCTGTTGCCGTTGGCCTCGATGATGTTCCTGCCGCTGACGTGCAGGCCGACCTTGTCCTGCGCGGAGCGGACTGCCGACTGCACCGACTTGGCCGACCGGCCCGGATGATGCGTGGCCGCGAACAGGAACGCGATCAGTGCGGTGCACACTACCCCGACCTTAACAGCTGGTTTCCTCATGATCTCCTTCGGCTGTGGTCGCCGACCAGGCAACGTGCGGGTGAATCCCACGCACTCCGGCTGCGGCTACCTCGTGTTCCCGCATGACCCGCCGAGCGGGCTCGCCGCTTCGACCCGCGGCTGGCCAGGAACCTATCACCCGAGGGTGACCGCCACGGCCACGGATCCGCCGGCTCCGGCGGTCCGCGGATCCGTTGGCCCGGACGCGATCGGGAGGGTGCACATCGCCATCGGGACGCGGATCCTCACCGCGCTCTGCGCGGGATCGCTGCTGGGCGCCCCCCATCGGCGGTAGCGGCGAGGACCGTGTCGTGGTGCGGGGACCAGCGGCAGGCCGGGTCGGTCGCCGACGCGTCGCCGGTGAGCTGGAACGCCTGGCAGCGGCAGCCGCCGAAGTCGACGTCGCGTAGGGCGCAGCCGCGGCACGGCTCAGACATCCACGCGGTACCGCGGAAGGCGTTGAACAGTGCCGAGTCCTGCCAGATGCCGGCCAGCGGGGCGGTGCGGACCGACGGCACCTCGATGCCCGGCAGCTGCCCGGCGGCGAGACACGGCAGGGCGTCGCCGCCGGGTGTCACGACGAGCTGCCGGGTGCCCCAGCCCTGCATGCACGGCTTCGGCGTGCCGGTGTGGTAGTCGGGCCGCACGTACACGATCTCGACCCGCTCGCCGTGGCGGCGGTGCACCTCGGCGGCCGCCTCGGCCGCGGCGTCCACCTGGGCCCGGGTCGGCATGAGCGCCGCCCGGTTGCGCAGCCCCCAGCCGTAGAACTGCGTGTGGGCGAGTTCCAGCCGGTCGGCGCCGAGCGCCACCGCCAGCTCGGCGATCTCCCCCAGTCTGGCCACGTTGCCGGCGTGCAGCACCACGTTGACCGTCAACGGGATCCCCGACGCGCGGATCAGCCCGGCCGCGGCGAGCTTGCGGTCGTGGAACCGGCCGCCGGCGATCCCGTCCGCCTCGGCCCGCCGGGCGTCCTGGACCGACAGCTGCAGATGGTCAAGGCCCGCCGCCAGCAGCGCCGCCAGGCGGTCGGCATCCAGCGGGATGCCGCTGGTGACGAGGTTGGTGTACATGCCGAGCCGGGCCGCGTGCCCGACGATCTCGGGCAGATCCCGGCGCAACAGTGGCTCGCCGCCGGAGAGGTGCACCTGCAGGACACCCGCGCCGCGCGCCTGATCCAGCACGTCGCACCACTGCGCCGTGCCGAGTTCGTCGCGGTGCGCCGCGAGCTCCACCGGATTCGAGCAGTACGCGCACTGCAGCGGGCACCGGTAGGTGAGCTCGGCGAGCAGCCCGGTCGGCCGCGGATGCGCACCCGTCCAGCTGGTCGCCCCGGCGGTGCCCGCCTGGACGCCGCCGGGACGTCCGGCGGGTCCGGTGCGGCCGTCGCTCAGCAGCCTCCGGTCGCTCAGGTCGGCCAGCAGCCGCTCGACATCGCCGGCGTCGACGCCCGCGTACTCCCGCGCGAGCAGCTCGACGATGCCGGCCAGGTCGCGCCGGCCGTCGCACGCTCGCACCACGTCCGCCGCGACCGGATCGAGCAGTAGCACGCCCTCCGGGTACAACAGCGCATGCCCGGCCCGCACCGGGTCCCACTCGAAACGGACGCCGCGGGCAAGCCCTGGCCGGCGGTTCGTGAGGCTGGTCATGTCGCCTGAGCGTATCGGCGCCGCAGGCGCGGGCCAGCGGAATCCGCTACGGTCCCCCGGTTTTGGCGCCGCCGTCCGGGGAACGCAGCGGCGTGAGGAATTGGCTGCTGGCCACGGGCCTGTCCGCGGCCGTCGCCGGGCTGCACGCCGGTCCCGCGCTGACGGCGCTGGCACCGGTCCGCCGGCGCCTGCGGGCGCTCAGCGGCGTCGGGCGGCCGGGCACCGTCGCGCTCACCCTGGACGACGGCCCGGATCCCGGTTCCACGCCGGCCTTCCTGCGCTCGCTCGCGCGGCTGCGCGTCCCGGCGACCTTCTTCGTCCTCGGTGGCATGGCGGCGAAGGCACCCGACCTGCTGCGGCGCATCCGCGAGGACGGGCACGAGCTCGGCGTGCACGGCTGGACGCACCGCGATCATCTGCGTATGCGGCCCGCCCTCGTCTACGACGAACTGGCCCGCACGGCCGATCTGCTCCTCGCCACCTGCGGGGTCCCGCCCATCTGGTTCCGTCCCCCGTACGGCATCCTCTGCGCGGGAAGCCTGCTCGCCGCGGCCAGGCTCGGCCTGCGTCCGGTGCTCTGGAGCGCGTGGGGGCGCGACTGGGAGGCCGGCGCCACCACGGACTCGGTGCTCGCGCACCTGCGCCGCGGAGGCATCCGCGGCGGCGCCACCCTGCTGCTGCACGACAGCGACCGCGCGGCGGCACCCGGCGCCTGGCGGTCGGCCCTCGGCGCGCTGACGGCGATCGCCGGCGACTGCGAGCGGCAGGGTCTGCGCCTCGCCCGGATCAGCGACCACCTTCCGTGACCGGCCCGCCGCGACGCCGAGGTGCCACCACGCCGTTACGAGCACCCGATCCGGGGTAGCGGCGCCTGCATGGTGACGACGGACTCGACGGCGGCGGCCGGTGCGGGCGTACGCGCGCAGCAGCGCGCCGGCGACGAGAACTTCCCGGTGGCGCTGCGGATCCTTCCCAGAACCACCCGCCGGCACCTGCACGCGCTCTACCGCTACGCCCGGTTCGTCGACGATCTGGGTGACGAGCCGCTGCCGGGAGTGACGGCGGCCGAGCGGACGGCGCGGCTCGACGCCTTCGAGGCGCAGGTCCACCGGCTCTTCGACGGGCACCGGATCGAGCACCCGGTGCTGTGCGCGCTCGCGCCCACGGTGGCGGCGTGCCGGCTTCCCGCCGGGCCGCTGCTGCGCCTGATCGAGGCGAACCGCGTCGACCAGATCGTCACCCGCTACACCACCTTCGAGGAGCTCGTGGGCTACTGCTCGCTGTCCGCCGATCCCGTCGGTGAGCTCGTCCTGCACGTGTTCGATCAGGCCGACCCGGCACGGATCGCGTTGTCGGACCGCATCTGCACGGCGCTGCAGATCGCCGAGCACCTCCAGGACGTCGCCGAGGATCACCGCCGCGGCCGCGTCTACCTGCCCGGGGCCGACCTCGAGCGGTTCGGCGTGCGCGACAGCGACCTGGCCGCGGCGACCGCGAGCGGCGCGCTGCGCGCACTCGTGCGCTTCGAGGCCGGCCGCGCACGGGACTCGCTGGACGCCGGGGCACCGCTGATCACGGCGCTGCACGGCTGGGCACGCGCGGCGGTCGCCGGGTATCTGGCCGGTGGGTACGCGACGCTGCGGGCGCTGCAGCGCAGCGGATACGACCCGCTACCCGGGCCGCCACGCCCCCAAAGACGGGACATCGCGACGTCGTGGCTGGCCGCGATGGTCAGGAGCGTCGGGTGAGCGCTGGCACCATCGTCGACGCGGCGTACCGCCGGTGCGAGGAGATCACCCGGCGGGAGGCGCGCAACTTCTCCTACGGCATCCGGCTGCTGCCGAAGGACAAACGGCGCGCGCTGTCCGCGGTGTACGCGACTGCCCGCCGCATCGACGACATCGGCGACGGTGACCTGCCCCCCGACGAGAAGCTGGCCCGGCTCGACGAGGTCCGCGAGTCGCTGCGCCGGCTGCCGGACACCGCCCCTGACGACCCGGTGCTGCTGGCGTTGCACGACGCCGCGGGGCGGCTGCCCATCCCGCTGGAGGCGTTCGAGGAGCTGATCGACGGCTGCGCCGCCGACGTGCGCGGCACCACCTATGCCACGTTCGACGACCTGCTGTGGTACTGCCGCTGCGTGGCCGGCTCGGTCGGGCGCCTGTCGCTGGGCGTGTTCGGCACCGGTGCGCCGGGACTGGCCGCCGACCGGGCCGACGCGCTGGGCATTGCGCTGCAGATGACCAACATCCTGCGCGACCTTCGGGAGGATCGCGGCAACGGGCGGGTGTACCTGCCCAAGGACGATCTCGACCGGTTCGGCTGCAACCTGGAACTCGACGGCGACGGCTTCGCCGACCCGCCGGAGCACTTCGCCGCCCTCGTGCGCTTCGAGGCCGAGCACGCCGAGCGCTGGTACGAGACCGGCCTGCGGCTGCTGCCGATGCTGGACGCGCGCAGTGCCGCGTGCACCGCCGCCATGGCCGGCATCTATCACCGGCTGCTGGCCCGCATCGTGCGTGACCCGATGGCGGTCACGCGGACGCGGATCTCCCTGCCGTCGCTGGAGAAGGCGACGGTCGCCGCGCGCGCACTCGTGAGGCGGACGGCGTGACGCCGAGCCCGCCGGCGCCGGACGCCGGCTACGACGTGTGCGTCGTCGGCGGTGGGCTCGCCGGCATCGCCGCCGCGATCCGCCTCGCCGATGTCGGGGCTCGGGTGACGCTGCTGGAGCGGCGCAGCGAACTCGGCGGGGCGACGTACTCGTTCGAGCACGGCGACCTCGTCGTGGACACCGGGCAGCACGTGTTCCTGCGGTGCTATGAGGGCTACCGGGCCCTGCTCGACCGGCTCGGCACCGGCAGCCTGACGCACGTGCAACCGCGCTTCTCGGTGCCGGTCCTGCGCGCCGGGCACCGGCCGCACGTGCTGGCGCGTGCCCGCCGGCTGCCCGCACCGGCGCACCTGCTTCCGGCGCTGGCGAGGTATCCGCTGCTGAGCGTCCGCGAGCGGCTGCGCGCGATCGGCGCGGCCAATGCGCTGCGCGGCGTGGACCCCGACGACCCCGGCAACGACCGGCGCGCCTTCGGTGACTGGCTCGCCGCACACGGCCAGGGCCCGCGGGCCGTGCGACGGCTGTGGGATCTGATCACCGTCGCCGCGTTGAACATCCCGGCGCAGTCCGCGTCGCTCGCCCTCGCCGCGCGGGTCTTCCGGACCGGGCTGCTGGAGCGGGCCGACGCCGGTGACATCGGGCGTCCGCTGGTACCACTGTCCGATCTGCACGGCCGTGCCGCTCTGCGGCTGCTGACGCGGCTCGGCGTGCGGGTGGCCACCGGGAGCAGGGTCGAGCGGGTCCAGCCGGACGCCTCCGGTTTCCGGATCGCGGTCGGCGGCGCCGGTGGCCGCTCGGCCCGGGAGGAACTCGCCGCTGACGCGGTCATCGTGGCCGTTCCACATCCGGCCGCCCCCCGGCTGGTGCCGGCCGCGGCGTGCGACGGCCGGGACAGCTGGCACCTGCTGGGCAGCGCCCCGATCGTAAACGTGCACCTGCGATACGACTCGGCCGTCACCCGGCTGCCGTTCGCCGCCGCGGTCGACTCGCCCGCGCAATGGATCTTCGACCGCACGCCGCCTGCCGCGGGCGAGGGGCAATACCTGGTGAGCTCCGTCTCCGCCGCGGACGACGTCATCGCGACTCCCGCCAGGCGACTGGTCCGCACGCACGCCGCCGCCATCGCCGAGCTGTTCCCCGCGGCGCGCTCCGCGACGCTGCTGGAGGCCTTCGTCACCCGTGAGCCGCATGCCACGTTCCGGCAGGCTCCCGGTACCCGCACGCTGCGACCCGGTGCGGCGACCCGCCTGCCCGGCCTCGTGCTGGCCGGCGCGTGGACCGACACGGGATGGCCGGACACGATGGAGGGCGCTGTCCTCAGCGGTCATCGCGCCGCCGACGTCGTGCTCGCCCACTTGCGAGGTCTGCCGGCATCCCCGACTCGAAACCTGGAGGGCACACGTTGACCATCGCACCCGTCGCCTGCCTCGATCAGGTACCCACGCTCGTCGAGCCCCGGATCCGCGACCTCCTCGGCCGCCTCGACCCCCGCAACGGGCGGGTCGCCGCGTACCACCTGGGCTACTGCGACGCCGACGGAGCACCGAGCGCCGCCGGCGGCAAGGGCATCCGTCCGGCCCTGGCCCTGCTGTCGGCCCGCGCCGCCGGGCAATCACCCGAACGGGGCGTCGACGCCGCCGTCGCCGTCGAGCTCGCCCACAACTTCTCGTTGCTGCACGACGACGTCATGGACCAGGACACGCTGCGCCGGCACCGCCCCACCGCCTGGGCGGTCTTCGGCCCGGCCGCCGCGATCCTCGCCGGCGACGCCCTGATGCTCCTGGCCCATGACGCGCTCGCGGACGAGTCCCGGCCGGGCGGCGCCAAGGCGGCCCGGCGACTGGCCACGGACGTGCACCGGCTCATCGCCGGGCAGGCCGCCGACCTGGACTTCGAACGCCGCGACGACGTCAGCCTCGACGAGTGCCTGGCGATGAGCGCCGACAAGACCGCGGCGCTGATGTCCTGCGCCTGCGCGCTGGGAGCGCTGCTGTGCGGCGCCCCCGCGGCCGTGACCCGGGGCCTGTCGCGCTTCGGCGAGCACCTCGGGATGAGCTTCCAGCTCGTCGACGACCAGCTCGGCATCTGGGGCGAGCCCGGGCGCACCGGCAAGCCGGTGGGCTCCGATCTGCGGGCACGCAAGAAGTCCGTGCCGATCGTGCACGCGCTCACCTCGGGCACCGCCGCCGGCGAGGCGTTGCGGGCGCTGTACGCGTCCGCGCGCGAACTGGACGAGGCCGACCTCGTGCTCGCCGGCCGGCTGCTGGAGGAGTCCGGGTCGCGGGACTGGGTCCAGGGCGAGGCCGATCGTCATCTGATCCGGGGCCTCGACGAGCTCGCCGCGCTCGAGCTGCCCGCGGGTGTGTACGACGACCTGTTCGGCCTCGCCCGCCTCGTGACGGGACGTGATCACTGATGACGCAGCTGCTCGCGCGGGCGAGCGACGCCGACGGGGTCCTCGACCGTGCCCGGGCCGGCCTGGATCGGGCGACGGCACGGCTGCTCGAACTGCAGGACGCCGCCGGCTGGTGGAAGGGCGAGCTGGAGACCAACGTGACGATGGAGTCCGAGGACCTGCTGCTGCGCCGGTTCCTCGGCATCTCGGACGAAGCGCTGACCACGCAGACGGCCCGCTGGATCCGCTCGCGGCAGCGCGACGACGGCACCTGGGCGACGTACCACGGCGGGCCGGGCGACCTGTCCACCACCATCGAGGCGTACACGGCCCTGCGCCTGGCCGGCGACGCCCCCGAAGCGCCGCACATGGCGGCGGCCGCACGGTTCGTCCGGGACTGCGGCGGCATCGAGCGCAGCCGGGTGTTCACCCGGATCTGGCTCGCGCTGTTCGGCGAATGGCCGTGGCAGCGCCTGCCCGCCATCCCGCCGGAGCTCGTGCTGCTGCCTGCCTGGATGCCGTTCAACGTGTACGACTTCGCGTGCTGGGCCAGGCAGACCATCGTGCCGCTGGCGATCGTGCGGGCGACGCGGCCCGTGCGGTCGCTGGGTTTCTCGCTGTCCGAGCTGCGCACCGGGCTGCGACCGGCGCCACCTCCGCCGCTGTCGCGCCGCGCCGGCTGGCTGCACCGCCTCGACCTGGCCGCACGCGGCTACGAACGCGTCGCCGCCCGTCCGCTGCGCCGCCATGCGCTGCGCCGCGCCGCGGAGTGGATCGTGGCCCGGCAGGAGGCCGACGGTTCGTGGGGTGGCATCCAGCCACCGTGGGTGTACTCGCTGATCGCCCTGCACCTGCTCGGGTATCCCCTCACGCATCCGGTGCTGCGGGCCGGGCTCGAGGGGCTTGAGCGCTTCACCGTGCGCGAGCAGACGCCCGAGGGGACGATCCGCCGGCTGGAGGCCTGCCAGTCACCGGTATGGGACACCGCGCTCGCGGTCACGGCGCTGGCCGACGCCGGGCTCCCGGCCGACGATCCCGCGCTCGTGCGCGCCGGAGACTGGCTGGTCGGGCAGGAGATCACCGCTCGTGGCGACTGGGCCGTCCGCCGCCCGGGCGTCCCGGCGGGCGGGTGGGCGTTCGAGTTCGACAACGACGGCTACCCCGACACCGACGACACCGCCGAGGTGATCCTCGCGTTGCGGCGTACCCCGCTGCGCCACGATCCCTCGCTGCACCGGGCCACCCGCTGGCTGATCGGCATGCAGTCCCGCGACGGCGGCTGGGGCGCCTTCGACGCCGACAACGACCGTGCGCTCGTCGCCGACCTGCCGTTCTGCGACTTCGGCGAGGTCATCGACCCGCCCAGCGCCGACGTCACCGCCCACATCGTGGAGGCGCTGTGCGCCCAGGGCCTGACGAACTCGGTCGTTGTCGGCCGGGGCGTGCGATGGCTGCTGCGGGCGCAGGAGCCGGACGGATCCTGGTTCGGCCGGTGGGGCGCCAACCACGTGTACGGCACCGGCTGCGTCGTGCCCGCCCTGGTCGCCGCCGGCGTCCCGGCGGACCACCCGATCATCGGGCGCGCCGTGAACTGGCTGCTGCGCCACCAGAACGGCGACGGTGGCTGGGGCGAGGACATGCGCTCCTACAGCGACGCGGCCCTGCGCGGGCGCGGGGCGTCGACCGCGTCGCAGACCGCCTGGGCCCTGCTCGCGCTGCACGCCGCCGGTGAGCATCGAACGCCCGCGGCGCGAGAGGCGCTGGCGTGGCTGGTCCGCACGCAACGCCCCGACGGCGGCTGGGACGAGCCGCACTACACCGGCACCGGCTTCCCCGGCGATTTCTCCATCAACTATCACCTGTACCGGCTGGTGTTCCCGATCTCCGCCCTCGGCCGCATCCTGCGCGACGGCGCACGGGAGGACCGATGAGCGCGCCGGCACCGCAGCGAGCGGACGGGGGCTGGGTGCTGTGCGCACCGATGCGCATGGAGGCGGCGGCGCTGCGTCGCCCCGTGCAGGCGGGCGGGCACGGTTCGGCCGGCACCGTCCTGCACACCGGTGCCGGACGCGGCCGGTCCGAGCGCGCCGCCGGCTGGGCCGTCGTGCAGGACGCCGGCGCGCTCGCCGTGGCCGGCATCGGCGGCGGGCTGGACGCGACCCTGAACCCCGGCGACGTCGTCGTGGGCACCGAGGTCCGCGCCGACCCGTCGGTCGCCGAGCCCCGGCCCGCCACGACCACGCTCCCCGCGGCCGCCATGATCGCGAGCGCGCTGCGCCGGCAGGGGCTCACCGTCCGGACCGGTCCGGTGCTCAGCACCGAGCGGCTGGCCCACGGGGCGACGCGTGAGCGCCTCGCGGCCACCGGCGCGCTGAGTGTGGACCTGGAGTCGGCCTGGCTGCTGGGCGGCAGCGCCGGCACGGCCGGACGGCCCGCCGCCTGCGTGCGGGTCGTCGCCGACACCGGTGCGCTCTTGCGGCCGGGCACCCTGAGGCAGACGCGCACGGCGCTGGCGGCCCTGCCGGCCGTGGCGGCCGGGCTGCGCGAATGGGCGGCCGCCACCACCGTGCGCCGGGTCGTCCTCGCCGCTCCCCGCTCGTTGTGCGCCGGGGTGGAGCGCGCCATCCTCGTCGTGGAGCGCGCCCTCGAACTGCACGGCCCGCCGGTGTACGTCCGCAAGCAGATCGTGCACAACACGCACGTGGTCGCCGACCTCTCCGCACGGGGGGCGGTCTTCGTCGACGACGTCGAGGACATCCCGGAAGGGGCCGTGGCCGTGTTCTCCGCCCACGGCATCTCCCCCGCGGTCCGGTCGGCCGCCGCCGCGCGAGGACTGTCCACAATAGACGCAACCTGCCCGCTCGTCACGAAGGTGCACGCCGAGGCCCGCCGCTTCGCCGACCACGGCGACACCATCCTGCTCATCGGGCACGCCGGCCACGAGGAGACCGACGGCGTCGTCGGCGAGGCGCCCGGCCGGATCCGGCTCGTGCAGGACGTCCGCGACGCCGAACAGGTGCGGGTCGACGATCCGCGGCGGGTGTCCTACCTGGTCCAGACGACCCTGGCCGTGGACGACGTCACCGACATCGTCGCGGTGCTTCAGGACCGGTTCCCCGACCTGGCCGCCCCGCCGTCCGACGACATCTGCTACGCCACGACCAACCGGCAGCGCGCGGTGTACGAGGTGGCGGCCGCCTGCGACACGATGATCGTCGTCGGCTCCGCCAACTCGTCGAACTCCCGGCGCCTGGTCGAGGTCGCCGAACGGGCCGGAACGCCCGCGCACCTGGTCGACGGCCCGGCCGGCGTCGACCTGCGGTGGCTCGCGGGCGCCCGCACGGTCGGCGTGTCCGCGGGTGCCTCGGCGCCGCCCGTCCTCGTCGAGGAGGTGGTCGGCGCGCTGTGCGGGCTCGGTGCGCGCACGGTCGAGGAGCACACCGCCGTGCGCGAAGACGTCCGATTCATGCTGCCCAAGGAGGTACGATTATGAGCATCCCTCTGCGGCAACGGCTGCGGATAGGCCGATACCTGGTCGAGCAGAAGGTGCGCCGCCGCGAGAAGTTTCCGTTGCTGGTCGAGTTGGAGCCGCTGTTCGCCTGCAACCTCAAGTGCGCCGGGTGCGGCAAGATCGATCACCCGGCCGACGTCCTCAAGCGCCGGATGCCCGTCGAGCAGGCGCTCGCCGCGATCGACGAGTGCGGCGCGCCGATGGTCTCCATCGCCGGCGGCGAGCCGCTCATGCATCCCCAGATCGACACCCTCGCCGCCGAACTGGTGAAGCGCAAGAAGTACGTGTTCCTGTGCACCAATGCCCTGCTGCTGCCGAAGAAGATCGACAAGTTCCGGCCGTCGCGGTACCTCGCGTTCACCGTACACATCGACGGCCTCCGGGAGCGTCACGACGCGTCGGTATGCAAGGAGGGCGTGTTCGACGAGGCCGTGGCCGCCGTGCGCGACGCGCAACGGCGCGGCTTCCGCGTCACGACCAACACGACGTTCTTCAACACCGACACCCCGCAGACCGTCATCGAGGTCCTCGACCACCTCAACGACGAGCTGCGGGTCGACGAGATGATGATCTCCCCGGCGTACGCCTACGAGAAGGCACCCGACCAGGAGCACTTCCTCGGCGTCGAGCAGACCCGGGAGCTGTTCCGCAAGTCCTTCGCCGACGGCCGGCGACGGCGCTGGCGCCTCAGCCACTCCCCCCTGTTCCTCGACTTCCTCGAGGGCAGGATCGACTTCCCGTGTACGGCCTGGGCCGTGCCGTCGTACTCGCTGTTCGGCTGGCAGCGCCCCTGCTACCTGATGGCCGACGGATACGTCAGCACCTACCGGGAACTGGTGGAGAGCACCGACTGGGAGCGCTACGGCCGTGGCCGCGACCCACGATGTGCCAACTGCATGGCCCACTGCGGCTACGAGCCCACGGCCGTGCTGGCGACGATGGCGTCGCTGAAGGAGTCGCTGCGCGCTCTGCGCGCCGGATAGCCCTCATAGGCCTCAGCCGAACCGGGCGGCCAGCCGCCGGTACAGTCCCGGGGCGACCCCGCGGACCGCGACCGGCAGTCGCAGCCAGCCGGGTGTGTAGCGCTCGGCGCCGCCGGACGCGATCGTCTCGACCAGCCGGTCCGCGACCCGGTCCACGCCCAGCGGCCGGGGACTGCTGCGCTCATACGGCCGCCCGCGGCGCTGGAAGAACTCGGTCTCCACGACGCCGGGCACGAACACACCGACGCGCACCCGCGAGCCGCGCACCTCCAGCCGGAGGCTCTCGGCGAAACCGTCGAGGCCGGCCTTCGTCGCGGCGTAGACCGCCTCGCCGGCCACCCCGAGCCGACCGGCGATCGACGTCACGAACAGCACGTAGCCATCTTCGCGGGCGCACATCGCCGGCAGCAGCGCCCTGGTGAGCCGCATCGGGGCGAGCAGGTTGACCGCGACCAGCCGCTCGATGTCGGCCGGCTCCATCTGCCCGAACGACCCGGCCCAGCCGATCCCGGCGTTGTTGACGACGATGTCCACGCCGCCGACGAGTCGCTCGGCCTCCGCCGCCAGGCGGCCCACCTCGTCCGGCTCGGCGAGATCACCCGCCACCGCGCACCCGCCCGTTCGCTCGGCCAGCGCCGACAGCCGTTGCCGGTCCCGCCCGTGCAGGACCAGCCGTGCGCCCGCGTCGGCCAGCCGCAGCGCCGTGGCCCGGCCGATACCGGACGAGGCGCCGGTGATCAGCGCGACCCGGTCCGCGATCCGCATCGGCACCCCCGTCCCGGCGGACTGCGCCACCCACCCGATCGCAGGTTACAACGACGCCGGCCGCGGTAGAGCACTTCGCGTGTCCATTGCCGATGTTGACCCGGGCGGCGCCGGCCCGAGCCGCCGCGTCGTGGTGATCTCAGCCAGTGTCGGTGCCGGGCATGACGGCACGACCCGCGAACTGGCGGACCGGCTGCGCGGGCGCGGCTTGCGGGTCGACTGCCTGGACGTCACCGACGTCTTCCCGTGGCGGACCGGACGGCTGCTGCGCGGCACGTACCGTGGCATGTTGCTGCGGCTGCCCTGGATCTACGACGCGCTGTTCGCGCTCAGCTGCCGGTTGCGGAGCGCGGGCCCGATCACCCGTGCCCTGTTGCGCCCGGTGCGGCCGCGCATGCGCCGGGCCCTGCCCGCCGACACCAGCGCCGTCGTGTCGACCTACCCGATCGCCAGCCAACTGCTCGGCCCGCTGCGCCGCGACGGGCACCTCAGCGCGCCGGTGATCACCTACCTGACCGACTTCGCCGTACACCCCACCTGGGTCGCCCCCGGCGTCGACCTGCACTGCGCGGCGCACGCCATCAGCGGGGCCCAGGCCGTCGCGTACGGCGCCGCCGACGTCCGGGTGGCCGGGCGGCTGGTGTCCTCCCGGTGCCGGCCCGCCTCGGCGCAGGCGAAGCGGGAGGCACGCGAACGCTTCGGGCTGCCGCCGCACGACCGGCTGGCGCTGCTCGTCGCCGGCGCGTGGGGCGTCGGCGAGGTGGGTGCGGCGGCGGCCGAGATCGAGGCCACGGGCGTGGCGACGCCGGTCACGGTCTGCGGGCGCAACGGGGCGCTGTACCGCCGGCTCCGCCACCGCGGCGACGGCCACGTCTTCGGCTGGGTGCCGGACATGCCGGAGCTGTTGCGGGCCGCCGACGTCCTCGTGGACAACGGCGGCGGGCTCACCGCGCTGGAGGCCATGGCGTGCGGGGTTCCGGTCCTCGCGTACCGGCCGATACCCGGGCACGGCAAGGCCAGCGCGGCCACCATGGCCGAGGCCGGGGTGGTAACCCTGGCGCGCGGCCGCGCCGAGCTCGGACCGGCACTGGCCGGACTCCTCGACGGGGAACGGGGCCGGCGCCAGCGCGACGCCGGCCTGGCACTGTTCGGCTCCGATCCGGCGGCGGTGATCGCGGGCGTCGCCGCCGCGTCCGCGCTCGAGCAGCCCCGGCCGATACCCACGGCTTGATGACACCGTGCCGGGAGGAGCTGTGCAATGGTTGCACAGTGCAACAAGGGGTAGGGTCGAATTGTCGGGTGCCAGGCCGGGTCAAGCGGTAGGAAGGATCACGGATCGTGAACCCGTCGGTCCGCGAACGGCAAACAGGCACGGTCACGACCGGGGCCGGGTGCCGGTGCGGCGACCCCGGGTGCGGTGCCGCGTTCGCCGCGATGCGGCTTGCGGACGCCACACGGCGCACGGCCCTGCGCAATCGCCTCGTCGAGCGGCATCTGGAGCTCGCCGAGAAGGTCGCCGCGCGATACCACCGGGATCCGCGCGCCCAGGACATCCGCCAGGTCGCGGCGCTCACCCTCGTCGAGGCCGCCGGGCGGTTCGACCCCGGACGTGGCGTGCCGTTCTCCGCGTACGCCACCGCCACCCTCACGGGGGCGCTGAAGCGCTACATCCGGGACAACCGCTGGGCGATGCACACCCCCCGGCGCCACGGCGAGGTCCTCACCCAGGTGGCCGACGCCCGCGAAAGGCTGACCCAGCGCCTGAGCCGCGATCCCACCGCTGCCGAGACGGCCAACGCCGTGCGATGCAGCGAATCCGACGTGACGAGCAGCCTGCGCGCGCTGCACGAGCAGCACATGCTGTCACTGTCCGGGCCCGCCGGCCCGGACGGCGGACCCACGCTCGCCGACACCCTGACCGACGACACCGACGAGACCGCCGCGGTCGACGATCGCGAAGCCCTCCGCGCGCAGCTGCGCCGCCTGCCCCGGCGCGAATTGCGGGTCGTCGTCCTGCGCTTCTACGGCAACCGCACGTACGAGGAGATCGGCGAACAGGTCGGCCGCTCGGCCACACAGGTGTCCCGGCTGCTGAGCACCGCGCTCGACCGGCTGCGCGCCGCGCTGGACGGCCTGGACGGCACCGCCACACCGCCGCGCCGGCCGGCACACCAGCCGCCGCGCCGAGCACCCACGTCGGCTCCGCACTCGCCTCCCACCCGGCCGGCCGGCACGAGCCGGCGCACCACGCCGCCGGGACGCAGCACGCGTCCGGGCGGCGGTCACCCCACTGCTCGGAGGCCGTGTGCCTGGAGACCGTGTGCTTGGAGACCGTGGCGACGCCGATCGCGAGCTTCGGCTCGGGGACCACCGTCCGGCCGGACGGCATTCGTTTCTGCGGCGGTTCGGTGATTCCGGCGGTTCGTGAGTACCGCCGACGGTGGAACACACGCCACGAAGCACGCCATGAAGTGGTGGCAGCCTTGCAGGAGACCGGTGCCGCACACATCGGTGGCGCCCACCCGCAGAGGCAGGCGCCACGGAGTTTCGCCGCGCTCACCGCTGATGCGCCATGGTCGGTCTGTTGCCCACCCGGCCGCCCGAGAACAGCATCCCCACGGCGGCGAGGCCGAGCAGGATCGTCACGGCGCCGGTGACCGCGTTGGTCCAGACGACGCCTACGGTCACCTGCCGAGTCACGAACGGCGCGATGACGACCCAGACACCAACGGCCACCATCGCCCAGCTCAGCCGGTACATCCGCGCCGGCGCCCAGGTCAGGCCGAGCGCGATCACACCGATCATGATCCCCAGGATCAGGTTGTTGACCGTGACGCTCGGCGCCGTGCCGTTGAAATGCACGATCCACGGGGAAATCGCCAGCCACGCGCCGGCCAGCAGGACGAGACCGTCGATCACTATCGCCTGGTTGCTGGCGGTCACCCGTTCGAGCCGCTGACGCATCTCGGCGACGTCCGGGTGTTCGGAAATCTCCCTGTAGTCGGATACTTCGGACATGACGCACCTCCTGAACCTCATATGCGTCGTCCCGTACACCCCTCAGCTACCCATCCGGCCGCCGGAATCTTCGCCGGTTCGCGATAACGCCGCGCGGGCCGCGCCCGAGATGCCACCGTGAAGGCTGTGATGACACGCGAGGTGGAGTTCGGCGACGGTACGGCGGGCGTGGTGTCGCTCGACACGCCCGTCCTGCGGCATCCGGCCAACCCGATCCTGACCGCGCACCGGGTCAACGAGGTGTGGCGGGAGCCGCACCTGCGGGTGACGACGGTGCACAACGCCGGCGCGGCGGTGCTGGCGGACCGGACCGTGCTGCTGTTCCGGTCGCACCTGCGCTGCGGCATCAGCGTCCTCGGCCTGGCCACGAGCGAGGACGGCATCGGCGGCTGGGCGGTCCGCCCGCGGCCGGTGCTGTCCCCCGCCACCAAAGGTGATCTCTACGCCGACGGCCTGGACTGGCGGGACATCGCGGAGGTCGAGTCCGGCGGCGTCGAGGACGCCCGGATCAACCCCGTCGAAGACACGTTCGCCGTCACCTACAGCGCCTACCACGCCGGGATCCGCAACCGGGTGCGCGTGTCGCTCGCGCTGACCGACGACTTCACCGCGTTCACCCGGCACGGGCCCATCCTCGACCGCGACATGCGCAACGTGGTGCTGTTCCCGGAGCGGATCGGCGGGCGGTACGCCGGCCTGTTCCGGCCCAACGACGTCGGTCCCGGCGACACGGGCGGCACGTACACCCAGATCCGCATCGGCTACGCGCAGGACTTCCGCACCGGGCCGTGGGAGATCGCCGACGAGCCGATCATGCGGACCGGCGCGGGTCCGAGCGCCTTCTCCGACAAGATCGGGCCGGGCGCGCCGCCGGTGCGCACCCGGCACGGCTGGCTCAACGTGTTCCACGGCGTGCGCACGACGATGGACGGTAACCCGTACGTGCTCGGCGTGGCGCTGCACGACCTCGACGATCCCCGCCGGGTGCGCATGTCCAGCATCCCGGTGCTGTTCCCGTCGCGGGCCGACTGCCGCGTCGCCGACACGGACTACGTGCACGTGCCGAACGTCGTCTTCTCCTGCGGCCTGGTGCGCCGCGCCGACGGCACGATCGTCGTCTACTACGCCGGCAACGACACGGTCATGAACGTCGCCGTCACGCACGAGGACGTGCTCGCGCAGCTGTGCGACCGCTACGGCCAGGATCCGCTGACCGGCCGGCTGCTGTACCACCTGTAGCGGGGCTTCGAGGCGCCGGCGTTTCCGGATGTCGTTTGGGGGTAGCCAACGGGTCGGACCGGAGAGAGGAGTTCGCGATGCCTTCTGCGGATCTCGTGCTCGAGGGTGGTGGCGTGAAGGGCATCGCCCTGGTCGGGGCGATCAGCGTGCTCGAGGAGCGCGGTTACGAGTTCAAGCGGGTGGCGGGCACCTCGGCGGGCGCGGTCGTCGGCTCGCTCGTCGCCGCCGGTATCCCCGCGACGAGGCTGACCCAGATCATGCGGAAGGTGGACTACCGCGCCTTCCAGGACGCCGACTGGGCCGAGCGCTTCGCGGTCGGCAAGGCGTTCGGCCTGGTGTTCGACCAGGGGATCTTCCACGGCAACTATCTGCGCGCGTGGCTGGCGGAGCAGCTCAACGCCGCCGGCGTGCGCACGTTCGGCGACCTGCCGTACTCCGACCCCGATCGGCCGCTCCCGCCGCAACACCGGTATCGGCTCGTGGTCATGGCCTCCGACATCAGCCAGGGCTGCCTGCGCCGGCTGCCCTGGGACCTCGAGCACTACCGCCGGGAACGGGCCCGGGACGACGAGTTCATCGTCGACTCGGTCCGCGCCTCCATGTCGATCCCCTTCTTCTTCACGCCGGAGCACTGGCAATCTGTCGGCGGGCAGGACTCGTGGCTCGTCGACGGCGGCATGCTGTCGAACTACCCCATCGACGTCTTCGACGCCGAGCCCGGGCGGCGACCGCGCTGGCCGACGCTGGGGATCAAGCTGTCCGCCCGCCCGGACGCCGCCCAGGGCATCGTCAACCCGATCACCGGGATCGCGAGCATGAGCATCGCCATGCTCAAGACGCTCACCGGGTTCTACGACCGCATGCACATCGAGAGCCAGGACGCGGTGGACCGCACCATCTTCGTCGACACCGGCCACGTCCGGGCCACCGACTTCGAGCTCGACGCGCAGAGCCAGAACCTGCTGTTCCAGAACGGGCGAAAGGCGGCCCGGGAGTTCCTCGACGGCACCGGCGGCCGTCCGGCCTGGGACTTCGACGCCTACATCGCCAGGCACCGGGCGGTGCCGGCCCACGCCCGGTAGCCGGGACGGCGCGCGCTGACCGCCGACGGCCCTGGGTCAGGTCTCGACCACGATGTTCGCCGGGCGCAGACCGGCGCCGAGGCGCTCGACCTGGGTGCGGATGACGCGGCGCATGCGCGGCGCCATGGCGTCGATGTGCCCGCCGACGTGCGGGGTGATGAGCACGTTGGGCGCGGACCACAGCGGGTGCTCCGGCGGCAGCGGCTCGGGGTCGGTGACGTCGAGCGCCATGTGCAGGCGCCCCCGCGCCGCGTGGGCGACCAGCGCCGCGGTGTCGGCGACCGGCCCCCGGGCGACGTTGACGAGCAGCGCGCCGTCCTTCATGGCGGCGAGGAAGTCGTCCGAGACGAGCCCGCGGGTCTCGGTCGTCAGCGGCACCGCCACCACGACCACGTCGGCGGTGGGCAGCAGGCCGGGCAGCTCGGCCATCGCGTGGACCGGACCGTGCGCATCCCGCCGTGCGGTCCGGGCCACGCGGACCAGGTCGAGCTCGAAGGGTTCCAGCCGGACCCGCAGCTGCTCGCCGACGCCGCCGACGCCGAGCAGCAGCACGCGCGAGCCGGCGAGGCCGGGCTGGCGGCGGTGCGCCCAGCGGTGCTCCAGCTGCGCGCCGCCGAATCCCGGAAATCCGCGGCGGACGGCGATGATCAACCCGACCGCCAGCTCGGCGGTCGACGCCTCGTGGACGCCGGGGGCGTTGCAGTACACGAATCCGGGTGGCAGCCGGTCGGCCACCCCGTCGTAGCCGAGGGTCTGGCTCTGCACCACCGAGGCGATGCCGGCGGGCAGCCGGCGCAGGTCGTCGGCCGGGATCATGTAGGGCAGCACGAGCAGGTCGAACGGGGTGGCCGGCGGCGGCTGCCCGATCGTCCAGACGCTGAGCCGGGCGCCGGTGCCGGCGAGCTGGGTGGCGAGGCCCTCGTCGGGTACGGCGACATGGAGCACCGCATCAGGCTACGCAGTCCGGGCCGTGTGGCGGAGACCGCGCCGGCCGGGGCTTGCCGTACCGGTGCCGGGTGGGGATATCCTCTGACATATGCGTGACTGCGCATGAGTTGACACGGCGGGAGGGATCGGCCGGCATGCACGAGACGCACGACCACGACGGCCATGCGGGGCACGACCACGGCGTCGCGGCGGACGCGGACCGGCGCTGGCTGAGCCTGGCCCTCGCGCTCATCACGGTGTTCATGGCCGGCGAGGTCGTCGTCGGACTCGTCGCCCGCTCCCTGGCCCTGCTCTCGGACGCCGCGCACATGCTCACCGACGCCGTCGCGATCGTGCTGGCCCTGGTGGCGATGCGCCTCGCGGCGCGGCCGCCCAAGGGCGGCTTCACCTTCGGGCTGAAGCGCGCCGAGATCCTCTCCGCCCAGGCCAACGGGCTCACGTTGCTCCTTCTCGCCGCCTGGCTCGGCATCGAGGCCGTGCGGCGGCTCATCCACCCGCCGGCCGTGGCCGGCGGACTGGTGCTGGTCACCTCGCTGGCCGGGATCGCGGTCAACCTCGTCGCGGCGTGGGCGATGTCCCGGGCCAACCGGTCCAGCCTCAACGTGGAGGGCGCGTTCCAGCACGTCCTCAACGACCTGTTCGCGTTCATCGCGACCGCGGTCGCCGGCGTGGTCATGGTGACGACCGGGTTCACCCGCGCCGACCCGATCGCGACCCTGGTCGTCGTCGCGCTCATGGTCAAGGCCGGGGTCGAGCTCGTCCGCGCCTCCGGCCGGATCTTCCTGGAGGCGGCCCCGGCCGGGATCGACCCGCCCGCGCTGGGCTCGCGGCTGGCCGGGCTGCCTGACGTCGTGGAGGTGCACGACCTGCACGTCTGGGAGATCACCTCCGGCCAGCCGGCGATGTCCGCCCACGTGCTGGTCGGCGAGGGGCGCGACTGCCATGCCGTCCGGGTCGCGATCGAGGAGCTGCTGCGCCGGGACTACCACATCACGCACAGCACCCTCCAGGTCGACCACGCCGGCACCGAGCCGATCACGCCCGCCGCCGACGGTACCGGCCATGAGGCCCAGGACGCCCACTGCGCCGATCCGCACGGCGCCTCCTACCGGCCGCCGGCCCCCGCCCGCTGAGCGCCTCCACGCATGGAGCGCGACCCCCCGAGGCGCTCGCCCGTCCGGAAATCAGCCCGGACTTCCTGCGCCGATCGCGCCGGGATGCGGGCGGTTCTTGACAGACTGTGACGGTGACGGCACCGAGCTATCAGGACCTGATCTCTGCCCACGACCGGCGGATCGGCCGCCCCGGCGGGCGCCACGAGCGGCTCGCCGGCACGGACGGGCGGCTGGCGTACAACCCCTGCCTGATCGAGGAGCCCGGCGGCGCCCTGCTGGCCGTCCGCGTCGAGTCGCCGGGCAGCTACTGGCGGGACCGGGCGTCGTGGGACCCGCAGGTCCGGTTCTTCATGCGGGCCGGTGAGCGGTGGGTGCCCGCCCCGGACACGCCCGTGTTCGACGCCGCCGAGGATCCCTTCGCGGCCTGGATGCGCGACGCCCATGGTCGTCGCCGGCTCGTGTTCGGCGTGGTGACGCTGGATCACGCCACCACGCCGCCGGTGCCGGTCACCCGGTTCCACGCCGCGCCGGACGTGCGGGGGCTGGACCCGCGGGCACCATTTCTTTCCGTACCCGGGATGAAGGACATCCGGCTGCTGCAGCGCGACGGTGACGTGGTCGTGTGCGGCCGGCCCCAGGGCGGCCGGGCCGGGATCGGGCGGATCAGCGTCGCGGTGACCGAGTCGTTCCAGACCGTGACCCGTGAGCTCGTCGAGGGTGCGCACATCTTCGCCGACCAGGTCGCGCCGGACACGAAGCTCGGCATCAACGAGCTGTTCGACCTGGGCGGCACGGTCGGCGTGCTGGGGCACGTCGCGGTCGGCGAAGAGGGCTCGACGCAGCGGTACGCGGCGGCGTGGTGGACCATTGACCCGGCGCGGCCGGCCACCAGCGTGCCGGAGGTGATCGCGACGCGCGCGGACTTCCCGCCCGGGCCGGCCAAGTTCCCGGCCGTCGCCGACGTGGTCTTCCCCGGCTCGCTCGAGCGACTGCCCGACGGGCGGCGGCGCATGCTCTGCGGCCTCGGCGACGCCTCCGTCGGCTCGGCGATCCTGCCCGCCGGTCCGTTCTGAACACCGGCCGATCCCCCGCTCCACGTCGCCCGAGCGCGGTGCCGACTGTCCACTATGGTCAATCATGGTTCGGCGCGGGAGCGGGCGCCCGCCGGTTCACCCGAGCACTCACCCGGATGTCATGCGAAAGGACCGGGCCCGGCACGCTGACGGTCTCGTAACATCGGTTCGTCCACAAGGTCCTTACCCGCCGGCACGCGTCCGCGCCTGCCCTGCGGTTCCTTTGTGCGCCCTTTGCGCCGCGCCGTCGCCGCCGTGAAGCGCCCCGGATTCCGAGCCGACCGGAGTTTCCATGATCACCGCACGAACACCGACCAGACGCCTGTTGCTGCGGACGTCCACAGCCGCCGTGTGCGCCCTGCTCGTCCTGGGCGGGGCGCAGCGGGCCTCGGCCGAGCAACCGAAACACCAGCCGGCTCACGGGCACAAGGGCACCCTCGTCCTCGGCCAGCCCGGTCCGCGAGGCGCGCAACGGGTCACCAGGCCCGGCGCACCGCTGCCGAAGATCAGCGGCTCGGTGCCCCTGAATCGCAACCTGACCGTGCGCCCGGGCAAGCCGGGCGCCGCCTCCACGCAGGGGGCCGGTCCGAGCACGCTCGCCGCGCCCGCGGCGAGCCCCAAGGTCGGCCTCCGCGCCCTCGTCATCGGCGTCGACAGCGCCGACTGGGGCGTCGACACCTGGAAGTCGACGCTGGAGCGCGTCGGCGCCGCGTACGACGTCCTGCTCAGCAAGAGCCAGCCACTGACCGCCGCGTCGCTGGTCCGGCCCGACGGCGCCGGCAGGTACAACGCCATCCTGCTCACCAACAGCATGCTGCTCTACGACAGCGGCGGCGGCACGTACGTCAGCGGCCTCGACGGCAACGAATGGAACGCACTGTGGGCCTACGAGCGGGACTACGCCGTCCGCCAGGCCAGCCTCTACACCAGCTACGGCACCTTCCCGGAGAACTACTGCCTGTCCGCGTCCAGCGAGTCCGGCGTCGGCGACACCGCGCTGCCGGCGTCGCTGACGACGGCCGGCGCCGGCGTCTTCGACTACCTCAAGCCGACCGTCAGGGTGCCGATCGTGCAGTCCTACGTGTACCGCACCCGTGTCACCGCCGGCTGCGCCGCCGACCCGCTCCTCGTCAACGGCAGCGACGTGCTCGGCGTGCGCAGCACCTCCACCGACGGCCGCGAGCGGATGGCGCTGACCTTCACGTCCAACCAGTACCTCATGCAGGCCAACCTGCTGGCGTACGGGATGTTGCGGTGGGCGAGCCGGGGGCTGTTCCTCGGCGAGCAGCGGCACTATCTCAGCGTCGACGTCGACGACTGGTTCAACAGCGCCGACCACTACTTCCCCGACGGGCACATCGAGTCCGACCCGGGCTACCAGATGTCGGGCCACGACGCGTACAACGCCTACCTGCGCCAGACGGCGTTGCGCACCGCCTACCCGCTCGCGTCCGGCTTCACGCTCAATCTGGCCTACAACGGCGGCGACGCGGACCTGAACGCGGGCACGACCTGCAGCCCGAACGGCGGCATCACCACGCTCACCGCGACCAGCCGCTGCCTGTCCACGAAGTTCCGGTGGCTCAACCACACGCTGACGCACCCGGAGCTGAACAGCACCGACTACGCCACCAGCGCGAACGAGATCTCCGCCAACCGAACCGTCGCCACCCGGCTCGGGCTGTCGCAACCCGACTCGGTGCTCAAGACGGGCGAGTACTCAGGGCTCGGCGTCTACAACCCCGACCCGGACGACGACGTCGACCCGCCGACCGACTTCGGGCTCGCGGCGTCCAACCAGCAGTTCCTCAACGCCGCCCGCGACCTCGGCGTGAAGTACGTGCACGGCAACATGTCCTTCGCCAGCCACGTGCCCGACTGCTTCGACTGCGGCAAGGTCCACCCGCTCTCACCCACGATCACGATCGTGCCCGACTGGCCGACGAACATCGCGTACCACACCACGACCCCGGCCGAGCAGATCGCGTTCTACAACTCGTACTACGGGCCGGCCGGAAAGTTCCCGTACTGGCCGGCCAACCTCACCTACGCCCAGATGCTCGACGCCGAGACGCAGATCGCGCTGGGCCACCTCGCCACCGGATCGCTGTACACGCACACGTTCCACATCGCGAACCTGCGCGACTACGGGTCCGGCAGGACACTGCTCACCGACTGGCTGGACCAGGTCATGTCGAAGTACAGCGGCTACTACTCGGTGCCGCTGCTCAACCCGGACTGGACGGCGCTGAGCGCCTACGCGACGCTGCGCATCTCGCACTTCGCCGAGGTCCGGGGCAACGTCGACGCGGTGTACGACCCGGCGGCCCGAACGGTCACGGTCACGACGCCGCTGGCCGGCGCGCTGACGGTCAGCGGGGTTTCGGGTACGGGCTCGACCACCTACGGCACCGAGGTCTCGGCGAAGCTCACGCTGCCGGCCGGCGGCACGGTAACGGTCCCGGCGAGTCCGCGCTCGTGAAGGTGGCACTGGTGTCGGAGGGCACGTACCCGTTCGCGCTCGGCGGGGTCAGCGTGTGGTGCGACCAGCTCGTGCGCGGCCTGCCCGAGTACCGCTGGGAGGCGGTGGCGCTCACGGTCGACGGCCGCGAGCGTCCCCGCTGGGACATGCCCGCCAACGTCGACCGGGTCGTGTCGATTCCACTGTGGAGCGCCGGCGGCTCCGGCCGCCGGCGCCCGCGGGGGCGCCCCGCAGCGGTGTTCCGCGCCGCTTACGACGCGCTGCTCACCGCGCTGACCACGCCGCCGGAGGAGAGCCCGCACCGGGCCGCCGTCCAGCGCAGCCGGTTCCTGCTCGCGCTGCGCGGGCTGTATGAGTTCGCGGCCGGCGGCGGCGACCTCGGCGCCGCGATCCGCTCGAACGCCGCGCTCGGCGCGATGCAGGACCGATGGCGGGAGGTCGGCGCCGCGCTGGGGTTCGACCACCCGGCGCTGGCCGGCCGGCCGCACCGGCTCACGCTCGCCGACGCGGCGCAGGCGGCCACGCTGATCGGCCACATGCTGCGCCCGCTCGCCGTGCCGCCGGTGCGCGCCGACGTGGTGCACTGCGCGATGAACGGCCTGTCGACCCTCGTCGGGATGACGGCGAAGTGGGCCCATGACACGCCGCTGCTGATCTCCGAGCACGGTGTGTACCTGCGCGAGCGATACCTGGAACAGGTGAAGGGCGACCTGCCGCACGCGGTCGCGGTGCTGCTGCTGGGCTTCCAGCGCGGCGTCGCCGGCGCCGCGTACCACCTCGCCGACGCCCTCGCGCCGCACTCGGCGTACAACCGCCGCTGGCAGCTGCGCAACGGGGCGGACCCGGGTCGCATGTGGACGATGTACAACGGCGTCGCGCCCGAGCTGTTCCCGAGCGCGAAGACCGAGCCGGACGAGCCGACCATCGTCTACGTGGGCCGGATCGACCCGCTCAAGGACCTGCACACGCTGATCCGGGCCTTCGCCCTGGTCCGCGAGCGGGTGCCGGGGGCCCGGCTGCGCATCTGCGGCGCGGCGAGCGACCTTCGCTACCGCGACAGCTGCCTCGCCCTCATCGAGCAGCTCGGCCTGACCGGCGCCGCGCGCATGGAGGGCAGCGTGCCCGACGTCGTCGAGGCGTACCACAGCGGCAACGTCGTCGCGCTCACCAGCATCTCGGAGGGCTTCCCGTATTCGGTGGTGGAGGCCATGGCGTGCGGCCGGACCATGGTGTGCACCAACGTGGGCGGGGTCTCCGAGGCGGTCGGCGACGCCGGGTTCGTGGTCGCGCCGCGCGACGCCGACGCCATCGCCGACGCGTGCGTGACGCTGCTGCGCGATCCCGAGCTGCGGCGGGAGCTGGCCGCCAAGGCGCGGCAGCGGGTGCTCGATCGGTTCACGCTGGCCCAGTCGCTGGACGACTACCGGGGACTGTACGAGCAGCTGGTGACACCGGCACTGCAGCGCGCGCCGGCCGGGGGCGCCGCCGGCGTACCGCGCGCCGTCGTCGGGCGGGCCGCCGCCGGTCGTGCGCTGATCCCGCACCCGGTGTCACCGGCGGAGGCCAACCGGCGCGACGCCGGCGGGCTGGCGGGGCCGGGACTCGCCCGCGGCACGTCCGCCGGGGCGCGGCGATGAGCGCCAGCGCCGGGGCCGGGACCCGGCTGACCTCGATGGCCGTCGCGGCCCGCGGGCTCGCGACCGACGAGACGATCGAGATGCCGATCACCGGGCTCGAGCCGATGCTGGTGCGCCCGCAGCCCAGCACCGACCCGCTCGACGCCCTCGTCGCCGAGATCCACGCCCGCGAAGGCGGCCGGTTCGTCGACGAGCTGCAGGTGACCGCGCTGCTGGAGGCGCACGGCGTCACCGACCGCACTGCGCGGGTGCAGTACGGCTACCAGGACGTGTTCGAGCTGGCCCGCGAGGCGCGAGTCCGGCTCACCGGCCTGGCCGAGCGCCCGCGGCGACGCCCGGGCCGCCGCCGCCAGCGCGGCCAGACGCTGCGAGAGCTGTGTCACGGGGCGCTGTACCTGCTGCCGTGCGTGCTGTTCCCCGCCGCCGTCGCCGGTGCGCAGCCGCGCCCGTTGGTGCTCGCGATCGTCGCGGCCGGACTGCTGGGCTGGGTGTGGGCCGGTGGCATCGGATGGCTCGCGTACCAGTACCTCAACGCGGGCGACGAGGACGCCGCGGGTCGCTTCCTGGCGGCCTCGGCGGTCGCCGGGGTCGGGGTGGCCGCGGTACTCGGCGCGGCCATCGCCGCGACCCGCGGCGGCGGTGCGGCGGTGGGGCTGCTGGTGCCGGCCGTCGCGGCCTACCAGATGGCGAGCACCCTGCTGCTCTTCTACCGCGACGAGGCCTGGCTGGTGGCGCTCATGTCGCCGGCCGCGTTGGCCGGCATCGCGTTCCTGCTGGGCGACCACGGGGTGCCGGCGGCCGCGATCGTGCCGGCCGTCGTCAGCATCGCGGCGACCTTCGGCGTGGCCGTCCGGCGGGCGCTGGTCGCCGGTGCGGCGAGCGTCGTCGAGGCAGGCAGGAGGCGCGGCCTGCGGGCCGTGCTGCGGGGCAACTGGCTCACCTTCTCGCTCGTGATCACCCACACCGCCCTGCTGGCGGCGCTGATCCTGCTGGCGCAGGCGCCGTATCTGACGGACCGGTTCGACGTGCTCGTCGCGGCGCTGCCGCTCGTGGTGTCGATGGGGTTCGTGGAGTGGCGGGCGCGCCGGTTCGGCGAACGGTCGCGGGACATGCTGCACGAGCGGTGGGGCCCGCGAGGGTTCCGGCGGCGGGTCTTGCTGCTGGCGGCGGCGAACGCCGGCGCCTGCTGGCTCGTCGCCGCCGCGGCGGCGGTGGCGACGCTCGCGGCCCTGCGCCTCGCCGACCGGCTCACACCGGCGGCCACCGCGATGGCCGCCGCGAACGTGGCCCTCGCGGGCGCCTGTTTCCTGATCTTCGTGCTGGCTGGGCTGGGCGGCTACGGACGGCTCTGCGTCGTGCTGGCCCTCGCGCTCGGCGCGCACTTCGCCGCCCGCCCGCTCGTGGCGATCGCGGTGGCGTGGTCGTCGCCGGCGGCCGCGCTCACCGACACCGTGGCCTTCCTCGGCAGCGCCGTGCTGCTCGTCGGGCTCCTGACCGCGGTCCTCGCTCCGTCGCTGGGGCACGTCCGCAAGTACCGATGACATCGAACCCAACGAAAGCAGGAAACACATGCACGCGGTCATCCTGGCCGGTGGCAAGGGCGTCCGGCTGCGCCCGTACACCACCGCGCTCCCCAAACCGTTGATGCCGATCGGAGAGCGGCACGCCATCCTCGACATCGTTCTGGAACAGCTCGCGGCACAAGGCTTCACCTCGGTCATGCTCGCGATCAACCACCTCGGCTCGCTGATCCGGGCCTTCGTCGGCGACGGCTCCCGATGGGGGCTGGAGGTCGAGTACGTCGAGGAGAGCGTGCCGCTGTCGACGGTCGGCCCGCTGTTCACCGTCAAGGAGGACCTGCCGGAGCACTTCCTGGTCGTCAACGGGGACCTGCTCACCGACCTCGACTTCGCCGGCCTGCTGGGCGCGCACCGCATGTCGGGCACGCCGCTCACGATCGCGACCGCACCGCAGAACATCAAGATGGAGTTCGGCGTGCTCGACGTCGACGCCGACCGGGTGGTCGGCTTCACGGAGAAGCCGACCTACCGGCATCGGGTCTCGATGGGGATCTACGGGATGTCGCGCAAGACGCTCGACCCGTATCCGCCCGGCCTGTCGTTCGGCTTCGACCGCCTGGTGCAGGACCTGCTGCGCCAGGGCGAGTTCCCGAACAGTTACGACTTCGACGGAGTCTGGCTCGACATCGGCCGGCCGGAGCAATACGACGAGGCCAATCGCAGGTTCGGCGAGCTCGAGCCGATCCTGCTGCCGGCGCGCAGCGGGGCGGCGGCATGAACCAGCTCAGCGTACTGCTGTTCGGGGCCAGCGGGTTCGTCGGCAAGCACGCGCGGGCGGCTCTCGCCGCCGACCCGCGGATCGCCACGCTCACCTGCCCGCCGCGCGCCCGGCACGACCTCGTCGACGGCGACCTGGCCTCGCTGAGCGACCTCGTGCGGGAGGTCCGCCCCGACGTGGTCGTGAACTGCACCGGCCGGCTCAACGGAACGGGGCTCGACCTGCTCGAGGCCAACACGCTGGTGACCGCCCGGCTCATCGAGGCCGTCGCGGCCGCGGTGCCGGGCGCACGGCTGGTGCGGCTGGGCTCGGCGGCGGAGTACGGCGTCGTCGAGCACGGCGTCAGCGTCACCGAGGACCACCCGTGCGAGCCGGTCAGCGAGTACGGCACGACGCACCTGGCCGCCACGCGCCTGCTGCAGCGGGCCGCCACGGCCGGCCAGGTCGACGGGGTCACCCTCCGGGTGTTCAACCCGATCGGGGCCGGGCTGCACCGGGACAACCTGCTCGGCCGGGCGGCCATGCTCATCCGCGACGCCCTTCGCCGCGACGGGCCGGCCGGCGTGCCCGGCCAGGTGGCGTTCGGCCAGCTCGGCGCGTACCGCGACTTCGTCGACGTCCGCGACGTGGCCTCGGCGGTGCTCGCCGCCGTCACCGCGCCGGAGCCGGGCGCCGGCGTCGTCAACGTCGCCAGCGGCCGGGCGGTGACCTCGCGCGAGGCGGTGCGCCGGCTCGCCGAGGCCGCCGGGTACACCGGCCCGATCGGCGAGCACGGCACCGGGCCGGCCCGCTCGGCCGCCGTGAACTGGATCCGCGCGGACATCGGCCGGGCCGAGGCCGTGCTCGGCTGGGTACCCACACACGAGCTGTCCGAGTCCGTCAAGGCGATCTGGGTCGCGCTCGACGCCGCCGACGGACGATGACCGGCCCGGACGCGCGCCGCCGCCTCGCGATCGCCGTCGCACTCGTGCTCGCCGCGGCCCCGATGGTCGCGTGCCGGTCGGACGGCGAGCGCTCCGGCACAGCGGGCGGCGCGCGTTCCGGCGCCCCGGCGCGCGGGGACGGCTGGGTGTACCAGCTGCAGGGCTACGAACACGGCGGCCTGGCGGCGATCGCCCGCGCGCCGCAGCGCCTCGCCGTGATCGACCTGGCCCGGGACGCGAAGTCCGACCTGTTCCGGCCCGACGAGATCGCCGCGCTGCGCGCTTCGGGCAAACGGGTCCTGGCGTACTTCGAGATCGGCAGCATCGAGCAGTTCCGGCCCGAGTACGGCCCGCTGCGCACGGACGCCGGCGACCTCGTGCTCAACCGCTGGAACGACTGGCCCGACGAGCGATTCGTGCGCTACTGGGACGAGCGATGGTGGGACCGCGTCGTGCGGCCCCGCCTCGACCGGGCGCTCGCGGCCGGGTTCGACGGCGTCTACCTCGACACGCCACTGGCATACGAGGAACTGGACCTGCACCTCGTCCCCGACTGGACCCGCGACCGGCTGGCCCGCGCGATGGTCGGCCTCATCGCGCGGATCAGCGGGTACGCCCGGCAGCGGCGACCCGGATTCTGGATAGTCCCGCAGAACTCGCCGGAGCTGCGCAGGTATTCCGGCTACGTCGACGCGATCGACGGCATCGGCATGGAGGAGCTGTTCCTCCGCGCGACCGACGAGCCCTGCGCCGAGGACTTCTGCGCCGAGAACCTCGCGGACGCACGAGCGCTGCGCGACGCGGGCAAGGTCGTGCTCGCCGTCGACTACGCCCGGCGGCCGGCGAACGTCCGTACCGCGTGCCGCCGCTACCGCGAGGAGCGGTTCCTGGGCACCGTGACCACCCGCGAACTGGACCGGATCGCCGCGCCCTGCGGCTGACCGGATCCCGGACCCACCACCATCGGCACCATCACTGAGAGGAACAGCCAACCACATGGCACGCACCATCGGCGTCATCGGCATGGGATACGTCGGCCTGACGCTGACCGCCGCGCTGGCCCGCAAGGGATTCGTCGTCCACGGCGTGGACGTGCAACCGGCCGTCATCGACTCGCTCAACCGCGGCCGTCCGCACATCTACGAGCCCGGCGTGGCCGAGGCGCTCGCCGAACACGCCGGAAGGTCGGTCTTCATCGACACGGCGCTGCCCCGCGACACGGTCGACGCGGCGGTGATCTGCGTCTCCACGCCGGTCGACGAGCACACCCGCCGCCCCAACCTCACCAACCTCGCCGCCGCGGCCCGTCAGGTCGCCGACTCGTGCGGGCCCGAAACCCTGGTCGTCGTGCGCAGCACGGTGCCGGTCGGGTCCAGCCGCCGGGTGGTGCTGCCGCCGCTGCTGGAGACGTGGGGCCGCGCCCGGCTGGTGATGGCGCCGGAGCGCACCATCCAGGGCCAGGCGCTGCGGGAGCTCGTCGAGCTGCCGCAGGTCGTCGGCGGGCTCGACGAGGCGAGCCTCACGGCCGGCCTCGACCTCTTCGGCGGCCTCGCCAACCAGCTCGTCCCGGTCTCGGGCCTGGAGACCGCGGAGCTGGTGAAGCTGTCGAACAACTGCCACACGGACCTGATCTACGCCTACGGCAACGAGATCGCGCTGATCGCCGAGCACCACGGCCTCGACCCGCTGGAGGTGATCCGGGCGGCCAACCTCGACTATCCGCGCCCCGACCTGGCCAAGCCGGGATACGTCGGGGGCGGCTGCCTGTCGAAGGACCCGTACATCATGCTCAGCGAGGCCGGCGGCCAGCCGCCGTTCCTGGTGGAGCCCGTGCGCCGGCTCAACGAGTTCCTGCCCGTCCACGTGGCGCGGACCGTCGTGGAGCTCATCCGCCGGGAGCGCGGGTCGACGCAGGGCGCCCGGCTGGCGGTGCTCGGCTGGGCCTACAAGGGCTGGCCGCCGACCGACGACATGCGCGGCACGCCGATCGCCTCGATGATGCCCGTGTTCTCCGAGGCCGGACTGACCGTGCTCGGCCACGATCCGATGGTGTCCGACAGCGTGGTGCGGCAGTACGGCGGCGAGCCGATCAGCCTCGACAAGGCGTTCAGCGACGCCGACGCCGTCCTGGTGATCAACGACCACCCGGACTACCGGGCGATCGAGCTCGGCGCGGTGCTCGGCGCCAAGCGGCCCCTGTTCGTCTTCGACTCCTGGCGCATCCTCGACGAGCACGCGCTGAGCGCGGCCGGAGTCCGCTACGCGGGGATCGGCTACCTCCCGCAGGGGGTGGCCGCATGAGGGCGCTGCTGCTCGGCGGGGCCGGCTTCATCGGCCTGCATCTGGCCCGCCGCCTGATCGGCGACGGCCACGAGGTGTCCATCGTGGACGACTTCTCCCGCGGGCGCGACGACGCCGAACTGGCCGAGCTGTGCCGCGATCCGGCGGTCGGCGTGCACCCGGGCGATCTCACCGACCCGGCCACCTGGCGGCGGCTGCCGCACGGCTGGGACCAGATCTACCTGCTGGCCGCCGTCGTCGGCGTCCGCAACGTCGAGGCCGACCCGGCCCGCGTCGTGCGGGTCAACGCCCTGAGCGCGCTGCACCTGCTCGACTGGCTCATCCCCGGCGAGCGCGTGTTCTTCGCATCGACCAGCGAGGTCTACGCCGGCGCGGTGGACGCCGGGATCGCGCCGGTGCCGACCGGCGAGCACGTGCCGGTGACGATCGGCGACGTCACCGCGCCGCGCTACGCGTACGCCGTCAGCAAGCTGCTCGGCGAGGCCGCCTTCATCCACGGGGCGCGGGCGAAGGGCTTCGAGGCCGTCGTCGGCCGGTTCCACAACGTGTACGGGCCACGGATGGGCACCGACCACGCCATCCCCGAGATGGCGCTGCGCGCGCTGCGGGGCGAGAACCCGTTCCGGGTGCCGGGCGCGGAGCAGTCCCGGGCGTTCTGCTACGTCGACGACGCCGTCGAGGCGATGCTGCGGCTGATGGCGTGCCCGGACGCGTCGGGGCGGATCGTCCACATCGGCGACGACACGGGCGAGACCAACATCGCGGACCTCGCGAAGCTGGTCCTGCGGGTCACCGGGGCCGACGCGGCCCTGGAGCCGGTCGCGGGGGCGCCGGGATCGGTCGGACGGCGCTGCCCCGACCTGGCGTTGCTGCGCGCCATGACCGGGTACAGCCCGGCCGTCGACCTGGAAGAGGGCGTGCGGCGCACAGTCGAGTGGTACCGGCAATGGGCGAGCCGGTGAGCGGCGTGGCCCCGATCGTCTTCTACTACGGCGCCGGACGCCTCGAGGACCTGCGCCGGTATCGGCGGGCCGTCCTGCAGCCGGAGTTCTACCGCCCGCAGGAGCTGCAGCGGCTGCGGGCCGACGGCACCGAGCCCCTCGCCTACCTGTCGCTGTCCGAGGACCAGGGCCCGCCGGCACCGTGGCAGCGGCCGCAGCGCAACCCCGACTGGGGTGGCGCGTTCGTGGACGTGAGCCACCCCGGATGGACCGAGCACATCCTCGGGCAGACCCACGCCGCGATCGACGCGGGATTCTCCGGGCTGTTCCTCGACACGCTCAACGTCGAGCTGACATTCCCCGAGGACCTGCCGCACCTGCTGCGGCTCGTGGCGACGCTGCGGCGGGCGGCCGGCACCGGCTACGTGCTGGCCAACCGGGGCTTCGGGCTGCTGCCGGACCTCGCCGAGTACGTCGACGGTATCCTCTTCGAGTCGTTCTCCGCGCGTTGGACGGACGACGGGTACGGCCCGTGGCCGGCGGACATCCTGGAGGGGCACGCCCGCATCGCCGAGGACCTGCCGCGCTACGACCTGGACCTGTTCGCGCTCGACTACGCGGACACGCCGGGGCTCGCCGACTTCGCGCGTCGCCGGGCGGCGCTGTTCGGCATGCCATGCGTGGTGAGCGACCGGGCACTGTCCCTGGTGTGAACCTGGTGTGCGCCTGTGGCGGCCCGGTCCTGCCCGGCCGGGCCGCCCAGGCCCGCGATGCTTAGCGGTCCCTTTGCCCCGGGTTAAAAGATCTTGAGCGGCATCCGCTTCCGCCCCTTCGTCGGGTACCGTCCGCGAGGCATTCGGCGGCCGGTAGGGTGCGGACGAGTTCCGGTGCGGGCGCCCGCGGCGAATACGTCGGCCGGGCCGCCGGAACCGCCATCGAGGAGGGGCAAGGACATGACGCAGAACGGGATGCGCCAGTACGACGAACGCATGGCGAGCGGCCCCCAGATCCTCAGCACGCCCATCGAGGCGCCAGGCGGCCCGATGGACCAGCACAAGGCCCTGCAGGTCCTGACGATGGCACAGCGCACGGCCGAGGAGCACATCGAAGGGGCCCGGCGCGAGGCGGACCGCATCCACGCCGAGGCGCACGCCGCGGCGACGCAGATCGTCTCGGAGGCGCAGGCGCAGGCGGACTCGCTGCGCGAAGAGGCCGAGCAGATCCTCAACCGGGCGCGCGCGGCGGCGGTGAACGTCGCCCGCGAGGCCGAGGCGTTCGCGGCCGAGACCGAGCACAACGCCAACGAGGTCCTGACCGACGCGCAGAGCCGCGCGGGGGACGTCGTGCGGGAGGCACAGGCCAAGGCGTACGACATCAAGGAGCGCGCCGAGCAGATCTACGAGGACGTCGTCGGCGGGCTGACGTCCAAGCGGCAGGCGCTGCAGCAGCAGATCGAGTCGCTGGAGCGGTACGACCACGAGTACCGGGCCAACCTCACCTCGTTCATGCAGCAGCAGATGCGTGCGCTCTGGGTGGGCCAGCCGCAGGTGGCGACGGACTTCCAGGATGCCGGCGCGGTGGCCGGAGAGCTGCTGCCCGCGGCGCGACGCGACCCCGACCAGCCCCACGACGAGCTGAACGACGAGCCGGAGGCGCAGCGGGCCGAGTGAGCCGCGAGCCGCGGAGCTGATCGCCGGGGCCTGGGCCGTGGCTCAGGCGCGGGCGGTCCGGTCACGGTCCTGAGCCGCCGGCCGGCCTGCCCGCGTTACTCGCGCCAGCCGGACAGCTCGATGCCCTTGCCGGTGTCGACGCGGTAGCCGAGCCGCAGCGCCTGCGTCTGCCCCTCCGGCAGCAGCAGCCGCCAGGTGAGCACACCCAGCTCGGTGCGCTCGGCCGGCGCCGGCTCCACGACCGTCTCCCGGACGGTGATCGCTTCGTGACGGGCGACCGGCAGCTGGTCGAGCACCGTGATGCGCACCGGCCGGCCCGTGTAGTTGCCGATCCTGGTGTGGTATTCGACCTCGCGGCGGCGACTCGAACCCAGCGTCGCCTTGGTGGCGGTGCGCCGGGCCAGCTCGCGCTCGACGCGGACTCGGTCGTCCAGGCCCAGCGCCAGCTCCAGCTCCTCGCCGGGCGCCCACGTCTGCAGCCCGGTGCGGCTGACGAAGTCGGCCTCGTGGAACACCGCCGCCGCCCCGGGCGGCAGCGTGTGCTGCGACGTGTTCGTCACCACGGCGCGCACGTGGACGTCGCTCGAGCGGGCCGGCGCGGTAACGTGGTCCAGCCGGGCGGCGAGGTCGAGCACCGCGATCGTGGCCCGGGCCGTGGTGCCGTCCGCGGGCACCGCGACCGCACGCGCCGGGCGGTACGTCGCCGCCACCGGCCCCTCCTCGACCCGCGCCTGGGCCAGCTCGACCGGGGCGGCCAGATCGAGCGCCTCCTCCAGCATCGGCGCCGCGCCGGCCGGCGCCGCCATCGCGGGGGCCGGGAGCGGCAGGCCCGGCGGGCCGCCGAAGCCGCCGAGGGAGCGCGGCCGCGGTGGGGGTGGCGGCAGCAGCGGGTCCAGGTACCACGGCTGCAGCTCGGGGATCGCGACCACGCCCGACGGGCGGGCGGTCGACAACGCCAGCTCGCACTCCGGCCAGTCCTCGCCGGTGCGCTGCTCCACCAGGCCGAACCAGGTCACCTGCAGGGTCTCGCCGGTCAGCCGGACGTCGTAGGTGGACCGCCAGCCGGCCTCCGGCACCTGGTAGGAGACGTCGAGCTCGACCGGGCCCGGCGCCGCCACGGCGAGCGTGACGACGGCGTAGCGCGCGTCGGGTTCGCGCTTGCCGGACAGGTCGCGCAGCTGCCGGTCCAGCGCGGCGATACGGTCGGTCACCTCGGTGCGGCGCCGCCGCAGCTCCCGGATGCCGGCCAGCACGGAGGTCAGCTCGCCGCCCATCGTGGCGGTGAACGCCGCGACCGCGTCGGAGGCCGCCTCGCCGGAGGCCAGCGCCCGCGCGTAGGCGCCGCTGGCCCGCTCGCCCAGCGTGGTCAGGAACGCCTGGCGCTGCCGCAGCACCGTCTCCGCGTCGTCGATCTCGGCCGACTCGGCCTCGAGGGCGCGCCGCTCCTGCCGCACCGCCGTCACGGCGGCGTCGGAAGGCTCGGCGCGGCGGCGCAGCGCGACGTCCACGCCGACGACCGTGGCCTGGCCGCTGCCGCTGAGCCCGCTGACCCGGATCGAGTCGCCGTCCAGGCTCAGCGGCAGCGGCCCCATCTCCACGACCTGGTCGCCGGCGTCGAGGGTGGCCCGGCCGCGACGGGTGACCCGCGCCTGCGTGGGGTAGACGGTGACCGCGACGATCTCCGCGTCGATCGACTTCTGCACGATGCGCACCGTAGCAGCCCGCGCCCAGTCTTCCGGCGAGCGCGGCGCCAGGGGCAGCGGAGATGGCGCCGCGGCGTGAACGCCCGGCGCCGGCGTTACCGGCCGCCCGCCACGACGCGGTCGGCGAAGGCGCCGAACTCGGCCGCCGAGTCGCCGATCCACACCATGCCGTGCTCGCGGATGATGAACCAGTCGGTCGAGCGCAGGCGCAGCTCCTCGAAGAACCGCCGGCCCGCCGCGAAGTGCCCGGTCTCCACGATCGAGTCGGTCACCAGCTCCCGGTACCGCGGCCCGCGGGTCAGTTCGCGGTGGTGGAAGTGGACGATGAGCCGGGGCCGCCGCGCGTGCGCGCTCAGCAGGGTGCTGAGCACCAGGAACTCCGGCGCGTCGGAGCTGGGCAGCCGCGGCCCGGTGTAGGTGATGCCGCGCAGTCCCTCGTCGAACGAGGTGACCAGGTCGAAGTCGTCGGAGGTCATGAGCGTCTTGTCGGTCAGGGTCTGCGACACGAACCAGTGACCGTCGTGCGTGAACATGACGGAGCCGTCGGTATACGGCTTGCGCTGCCACAACCGGTGCTCACGGTGCAGCCGGGCCAGCTCGGCGATCTCGCCGGCGTGCTCCCGGCACAGGCGCGCGCGCATCGCCTCGTCGCCGGGGTCGCGGCTCTCGGTCGGCTGGTACTTGACCCGGATCGTCTCGCCGATGACGTTGACGTAGACGTCCTGCCAGGTGTTGGTCCGGATCCCGCGCACCAGGTCGAGCTCGTCGGGGAAGATGGCGTTGATGTCCAGCGCGTCGCACAGTTGCGGGACGAGCGTCCCGGCCCGCTCGTAGCCGGGCCGGTCGGTGCCCGCGGCGGTCAGCGGATAGGCCGAGACGATGTTCGTCCGGACGCCGGCGAAGGCGAGCGCGGCGAGATACTCCCGCTCCCCGTCCGGCATCGCGAGCGGGTCGGTCGGCCCGTAGACGACGTAGGTGATGACGCCGGGCCCGGTCGGCGGGATCTCGCCATAGGCCAGCGGCTCGAGCGTGATCCCGTAGTCGGCGCGCAGCGCCAGGGCCGCGGGCCGGATGATCTCGCGGCGCGCCCACTCGCCGTGCGGCGACGCCGGGTTGATGACGGAGTAACACCGGATGTCGGTCACGCCGGGCTTGTGACGGTAGTCAGGCGCCCGCGACTGTTCCGCGGGAGCGCCCATTGTGATCATGCGGGTCACTGTACCCGTGCCGGCGCGGCCCGCTCTCCTCTCGCCGGGGGCCGGCGACCGTCACAGTTTCATGTCGGCATATGGATATGTTGACGAATCGACGGAATATCTGCAACCTTAGATTCCCAGTCCGCAAGAAGTTGGCAACCCGTTGCAACTTCACGGCAGGCGCACCGCCGACCGTCTGCCACCGACCCCGCAACAACCGCATAGCCCCACACCAACGCCCAGGCCCGGGCTGCCTCCGCCAACACTCACTTCCGTGAGTCCGGCCGTCGGGTCGCGGGACGATCCGTGCTGTCGTCTGAACGGAGCAAGGACACCCCCCATGAGATCCAAACTGCTCGCCGGCGCTCTAACGGTCCTCCTGGCCGCCGCCGGTGCCGTCGCCTCGTCCGCACCCGCCCACGCCTCCGGTGGGCCCAACCTCGCCCTTGGCAAGACCGTCACGGCCAGCGGCGCCAACGGCCAGTACGTAGCCGCCAACATCAACGACGGCAACCAGGGCACCTACTGGGAGAGCCCGAACAACGCCTTCCCGCAGTGGGTCCAGCTCGACCTGGGCAGCGCCACCAGCATCGACCAGGTTGTGCTCAAGCTGCCCGCCAGCTGGGGCACCCGCACCCAGAACCTGAGCGTGCGCGGCAGCACCGACGGCACCAACTGGACGGACCTGGCGGCGCCGTACGGCCCCGTCTTCAACCCCGCCAACAGCAATACCGTGGTCGTGAACTTCACCGCGAAGACGGTGCGGTACGTGCGGGTCAACGTCACCGCGAACACCGGCTGGCCCGCCGCGCAGCTGTCCGAGCTGGAGGTGTACGGCTCCAACAACCAGCCGCAGCTGCCGACCGCACCGGGCAACCTGGCCTACACCGAGACCACTCCCGGTCAGATCAAGCTGACCTGGAACGCGTCCACGTCGAGCCAGGGCATCTCCGGCTACACCGTCTACGCCGACGGCACCGCCCGCGGTAACGTCGCCGGCACGGTGCTGACCTGGACCGACACCCAGCCGACCACCGCCACGGTCACCTACTGGGTGCGCGCCCGCGACACGGCCGGCAACGAGTCCGCCGACAGCAACCACGTGACCCGCACCGGCGTCACCAACCCGCCGGTCGGCACGAACCTGGCGCAGGGCAAGGCGATCGAGGCGTCGTCGTCGGTGTTCAGCTTTGTCGCGACCAACGCCAACGACGGCAACACGGGCACCTACTGGGAGTCCAACGGCTTCACGTCGACGCTGACGCTGCACCTCGGCGCCAACGCCGACCTGACCTCGCTGGTGGTCAAGGTCAACCCCGACACGGCCTGGGGTGCGCGCACGCAGAACTTCGCCGTGCTCGGCCGCGAGCAGTCCGCCACCGGGTTCAGCACGCTCGTGGCGCGCGCTGACTACGCGTTCAGCCCGTCGGGCAACCAGAACACCGTCACCATCCCGGTCAACACCCGGGTCGCCGACGTGCAGCTGCAGTTCTTCTCGAACACCGGCGCCCCCGGCGGGCAGGTGGCCGAGCTGCAGGCGTACGGCACCATGGCGCCCAACCCCGACCTCGTGGTCACCGGGGTCAGCTGGACGCCGACGTCGGCGAACGAGGCCACCCCGATCACCCTGTCCGCGACGGTGCGCAACAGCGGCACCGCCGCTTCCACGGCGACCACCGTGAACTTCGCGCTGGGCGGCACGGTCGCGGGCAGCGCCGCGGTCGCAGCGCTGCAGACAGGCGCGTCCACCACCGTCACGTTCGACGCCGGTACGCGCCCGATCGGCTCGTACCCGGTCACCGCCACCGTCAACCCGGCGAAGACCGTCATCGAGCAGAACTACGACAACAACACCTTCAGCGCCGCGAGCCCGCTCGTGGTGGCCCAGGCGCCCGGCCCGGACCTGCAGGTGCTCTCCATCGCCACCAACCCGGCCAGCCCGGCCGTGGGCGCCGCGGTCTCCTTCAGCGTGGTGGTGAACAACCGCGGCACCACCGCGGTCACCGCCACGACGGTGACCCGGGTGACCGTCGGTGGTACCACGCTGAACGCCAACACCGGGCCGATCGGCGCCGGGCAGAGCGTGACCGTCGCGGTCCCCGGCACCTGGACCGCGGTCGCCGGTGGTGCCACCATCGTCGCCACCGCCGACGCGACCAACGTGGTCGCGGAGACCAACGAGAACAACAACTCCCTGTCGCAGTCCATCGTGGTCGGTCGCGGCGCCGCGGTGCCGTACACCTCGTACGAGGCCGAGGACGGCAACTACAACGGCACGCTGCTGAGCGCCGATCCCCTGCGCACGTTCGGGCACACCAACTTCGCCACCGAGTCGTCGGGGCGCAAGTCGGTGCGGCTGAACAGCACCGGCCAGTTCGTCGAGTTCACCTCGACCAACCAGGCCAACTCCATCGTGGTGCGCAACTCGGTGCCCGACTCGCCCTCCGGCGGCGGGCAGGACTACACGATCAGCCTGTACGCCGACGGCGTCTTCGTGCAGAAGCTGACCCTCTCGTCGCGCTTCAGCTGGCTGTACGGCAACAGCGACGACACCGAGTCGCTGTCCAACAGCCCGGGCGGGGACGCGCGCCGGCTCTTCGACGAGTCGCACGCGCTGCTCTCGCGCAGCTACCCGGCCGGCACGAAGTTCAAGCTGCAGCGCGACGCCGGGGACAACGCCTCGTTCTACATCATCGACCTCGTCGACCTGGAGCAGGTCGCACCGCCGCTGAGCCAGCCGGCCGGCTGCGTCTCGATCACGCAGTACGGCGCGATCCCGGACGACGGCCTGGACGACACCGCGGCGATCCAGAAGGCGGTGACGGACAACCAGAACGGCGTCATCCCCTGCGTGTGGATCCCGGCCGGCCAGTGGCGGCAGGAGCAGAAGATCCTGTCCCCGGACCCGGCCCGCGGCCAGTTCAACCAGAAGGGCATCCGCAACGCCGTCATCAAGGGCGCCGGCATGTGGTACTCCCAGCTGTACACGACCACCGAGCCGCAGAAGGTGGTCGGCAACATCAACCACCCGCACGAGGGCAACGTCGGCTTCGACATCGACGACAACGTCCAGATCTCCGACATCGCCATCTTCGGCGGCACGACCAACCGCAAGGACCGCGGCCACGCGCTCAACGGCCGGTTCGGCAAGAACACCAAGATCAGCAACGTGTGGATCGAGCACACCAACGTCGGCGCCTGGGTCGGCCGCGACTACAGCGACACGCCCGCCTACTGGAACCCCGCCGACGGCCTGCAGTTCAGCGGGATGCGCATCCGTAACACCTACGCCGACGGCATCAACTTCGCCAACGGCTCGCGCAACTCGAAGGTGTTCAACTCCTCGTTCCGCACCACCGGCGACGACTCGCTGGCCGTATGGTCGAGCACGTACGTCAAGGACCAGTCCGTGGACGTCGGCCACGACAACCACTTCACGAACAACACGGTGCAGCTGCCCTGGCGGGCCAACGGCATCGCGATCTACGGCGGCTACGGCAACGTCATCGAGAACAACCTGATCTCCGACACGATGAACTACCCCGGCATCATGCTCGCCACCGACCACTCCCCCATCGCGTTCTCCGGGACGACGACGATCGCCAACAACGGCCTGTACCGCTGCGGCGGCGTGTTCTGGGGCGAGCAGCAGAAGTTCGGCGCGATCACCCTCTTCGCGCCGTCGAGCGACATCGTCGGGGTCACCATCCGCGACACCGACATCTCCGACTCCACCTACGACGGCATCCAGTTCAAGGCGGGCAGCGGCCAGTACCCGAACGTGGCCATCACCAACGTCCGCATCGACAAGTCGAACAACGGCGCCGGCATCCTGGCCATGGGCAGCGCCCGGGGCAGCGCCACGCTGACGAACGTCACCATCACCAACTCGGGGACCGGCAACCTCGTCAAGGAAGCGGGCTCCCAGTTCGTGTTCAACGGGGCCCCGAACTAACCACGGCACTCGCGAACGCACCACACGAACAGCAGCGGGGGTCCCGGGCCGACCGGGACCCCCGCACCGCTGTCAGCTCAGCTCGGGTCGTCGAACCCGCCGCTGTCGATCACCGCTGTCACGCCGGGATTTCCAGCGAGGCCACGCGGCGGCCGCCCCGGGCGACCGGAAGTCCCTGTTCGATCCGGTCGTAGAAGCGCCGCTTGTGTACGCCGAACTCGACGGCATCCGGGTCGTCCGGGTCGGCGTCGACGAGCACCTCCGCGACGAGCAGGTCGGCGAGCGGGACGTCGGGGGCCGGGTCCTCGACCCGGCCGATGGTGTCGCCCGGCAGGTCGAGGTAGCCGGGGGCGAGCGTGCGGCCGTAGAGGCAGCCGCCGACCAGGTCCGGGCAGAACTCGTCCCACATGATCGTCGCCCGCGTGCGCAGGTCACCGTGGATCATCACGAGCTTGTCCGTCATCTCGCCCACGAACGTCTCGACCTCGACGTTGCCCTGCACGAGGAGTTTCGCGTCGCAGCTCAGGTAGATGTTGGCGGCGCGGAGGTCGCCCAGCACGATCAACGCGCTGGCGCCGTCGTCCCAGTCGAAGATGTTGCCGTCCACGGTGAGATCGCCATCGACGATGTACCCCGTGGCGCCGTCCGGAGTGGTATCGCGCCACGGGTGCCGGTCATGGTCGTTGAGCGGGAAGGCGCCAGTGACCAGGGCACTGCCCGGATGGAGGATGTACTCCTCCTCGTACAGGTTCTCATAGGACGACTCGGCGAAGCCGCGGCTGTTGAACAGGGCCTTCGCCGCGCCCCACGACAGGTAGCTCGTCTGCATGCCCGCGACCGTAGCGATCAACACCAGACCCGACAAGAGCGGGCCACGTCCGGTCCAGGGCAGGCGGGCGACGGCCGCGACGAGTCACCCAAAGGCCGGCACGTCGCTCGGCGACTGGGTGAGCCTTGACACCAAGCGGAACGCCCGAAACCAGCTATGTGGACGGATACCTGAAGCTGTGGGGCGTTCGATGACATAACGGGCGCCGGTCGGCGTAATTGGCGGTCGCTCTACGTTACGGTATGAGATGGGTCCGAACCGTACGTGGAGGTGTCGGATGGGAAACGGCGCAGTCCTGCCAGGCCGAGATCCACCCGTTCGGCGCGAAATTCTGCACGAGAGCGAACGCACGCGCGTGACTCGGCTGCCCTTCGCCGGGCACACGATCATCCGCAAGGAGCCGCTGGGGCCGGACGCGCAGCGGCAAGTACAGCACGAAATGGGGATCCTGGGGCGGCTGCGCGGTGTCGAGGGGGTCGCGCAACTGGTGGAGGTGCCGCGGTCCCCGGGGTCGATCGCGGTGGCGGACGTTGGTGGAACGAGCCTGGCCGGACTTACGAAGCCCCTGGTCGTCGGGGATCTCATCGAGCTCGGGGTGGGGCTGGCCCGGGCGGTGGCGGGGATGCACAGGCGGGGTGTGATGCACCGCGACATCACGCCAGCGAACATCCTGATCTCCCACGACGGCGCCCCCTGCCTGGTCGATTTCGCGTTGGCGTCGTCGTTGGCCGAGATCCGTCCCGAGTTCACGCACCACACCGAGATCGTGGGGACCCTCGCCTATCTGGCGCCGGAGCAGACGGGGCGGACCGGCCGGTCGGTGGATCAGCGAGCTGATCTGTATGCGCTGGGTGCGACGTTGTACGAGTTGGCGACGGGTGCGCCGCCGTTCGGTTCCGGGGATCCGCTGCGGCTAACGCATGATCATCTGGCCCGGGTGCCGGTGCCCCCGGCGCAGGTCAACCCGGCCGTCCCGGCGCCGCTGTCCGAGATCATCATGCATCTGCTGGAAAAGGAGCCGGACCACCGGTATCAGACCGCCGACGGTGTGGCCCACGACCTGGAGCGGTTGCGCGACGCCGGCCCGGCCGCGGCGGCTGGACTGCGGCCCGGCGCGCGGGATGTTCCGCTGCGGCTGGTGCCCCCGTCGCTGGTCGGCCGCGACGCGCAAGTGGCGGCGCTGGAGGCGTCGTTCGAGGAGGCGCTGGCCGGTCGATGCCCCGGGGTGCTGGTCGGCGGGGCGGCCGGCGTGGGCAAGACGGTGCTGGTCGACGAGCTGCGGACGGTGGTGACGGGCCGGGACGGCTGGTTCGTGGCGGGCAAGTTCGACCAGTACCGGCGGGACCTGGAGTTCGACGCGGTGCAGCAGGCGATTCGCGGGTTGGGCCGGTTGTTGCTGGCCGAGCCGGACGACGAGCTGGTCAAGGTTCGCGAACGCATCCTGGAGGCGATCGGCCCGAACGCTGGCCTGCTGACCACGCTACAGCCGGAGTTCGCGGCGCTGCTGGGCGTGCCGCCCGATCCGGGAGACCCGCTCACCGCGCAGGCGCGGGCGCAGCGCACGACGGTGGAGGTGCTCCGCGCGGCCGCTTCGCCGAAGCGGCCGGTGGTGGTGTTCGTCGATGATCTGCAGTGGGCGGGGCGCACACCACTGGGGTTCGTTGACCTCGTGCTCAGCGGCGAGGAGCGGATCGACGGGCTGTTGCTGGTGGGCGCCTACCGCGAGGACGACGTCGAGGCGGCCCATCCGCTGGCGGCGCCGCTGTCCCGGTGGCGTGAACAGCCAGGGGTGCGGCACCTGCGGCTGGCCAACCTGCCGGTGTCCGACTCTGTCGCCATGGTCGCCGAGGTGCTCCACGTGGATTCGGCCGAGTCCGCCGGCCTGGTCGAGTTGATCAACCCGTATACGTCGGGCAACCCGTACGAGACCCTGGAAGTGCTCAATGGTCTGCGCCGCGACGACGTGCTGACCGCGACGGCCGACGGGTGGCGATGGAACGAGGCGGCGGTGCGTGCTCGCCTGGGCCGGTCGGAGCTGGCCGGGTTGCTGGCGGCACGGGTTGACGCCCTGCCGGCGACGTCCCGGCAGATGGTGGAGGCGATGGCGTGTCTCGGCGGGCGGACGGAGCTGCGCGTGCTGCGCAGCGCCATCGCCGCGCGGCCGGGCGTGCTGGAACAGCGGCTGGCGCCCGCCCTCGATGAGGGGCTTCTGGTGGTGGAGCCCGGGGTGCGGGAGGCGGTCCGGTTTCGCCACGACCGGAGCCGCGAAGGTGTCCTGCGCCGGCTGGATCCGGGGCGGCTGCGCACCCTGCGGCTGGCGCTGGCGCGGCGGCTGGCGGCCGTGCCCGAGTTGTTCGCGGTCGCGGCGGAGCAGTACCTGCCGGTGGTCGACGCGCTCGACGACCCCGCAGAACGGCGCCGGGTGGCGGGGCTGCTGCGGTGCGCCGCTGGCCGGGCCGCGTTGATCGGGGACTACGCGCTGGTGAGCGCGCTGCTGGGGGCCGCGCTGCGGCTGATCGACCCGGGTGAGACCGCCACGCTCGTCGAGATACACACCGGCCGCCACAGCGCGCTGTACAGCATGGGCCGGCTGGACGAGGCGGACGATGAGTACCGCACGATCGAAGGGCTGTGCGCCGACGCCTTGGGCCGTGCGGACGCGACGGTGGTGCAGGCGCGCAGCCTGACCCACCGCAAGCGCTTCGCGGAGACGATCGGGCTCTGCCTGGGGTCGCTGCGTGAGCTCGGCGTCGCCGTACCGGATGCGGACCGGCTGCCGGCGCGGCTCGAGCACCAGTTCACCTATCTGTACCGGTGGCTGGACCACACCACCGTCGACGAGCTGACCCGGCCGGAGATCACCGACCCGAGGCTGCTCGCCGCGACCCGCCTGATCAACGCCATCCTGCCGGCGCTCTTGTTCGTTCCGGACCACGCTACGGCCGCCTGGTTGAGCCTGGAGGCGCTGCGGATCTGGATCGAGCACGGTCCCGCCCGCACCCTGCTCGGCCCGGCGAGCTACGCCGCTTGCTGCGCCATGGTGGTGCACGACGATTACGCCGCCGGGTACCAGACGTTGCGGCGCGTCCTGGCGATGGGCGAAACCCGCGGCTACGAGCCCGACACCTCGCAGGCCCGCTTCCTGTTCGCCCTGTGGTCCTTCTGGTTCGAGCCGATCGAAAACTGTGTCCAAGCCGGTCAGCGGGCCCGCGAGGGGCTGCTCGCGGGCGGCGACCTGGCCAACGCCGGATACACCTACTTCGCCACCGTGACCGGCCTGCTGGACTGCGCCGCATCGCTGGACGCCTACATGGCCGAGACGGAACCGGGCGTCGCCTTCGTAGGGCGCACCGGCGGCCAGCAGACCGGCGAACCGCTGGAAAGCTACCGATGGCTGGCTGGACTGTTGCGCGGCGAACGCTCCGCCGCAGCCGGTGAGGCGGTCCCCGACGCCGCCAGCCCCGTGGCGCTGTTCTACGCGCATTGCACCCGCGCGATCGCCGCCGCCATCTTCGGTGACCTGCCCGGCCTGGCAAAACACACGGCGGCGGCGATGCCGCGGCTACCGACTGCCAACTGCGCCTACCCGGTCGCGGTGGTCTACCCGCTGCGTGGGCTGGCCCTCGCCGGGCAGGCCCGCAACAGCCACGGCGGCGAACGCGACCGTCTGCTGGGCGAGCTTGACGAGGTGACGCAGTGGCTGGCCGCCCGCGCCGCGGACGCGCCGGCGAACTTCCTGCACCTGCTGCGACTGGTCGAGGCGGAGCGGGCGTGGGCGGCCGGGGACTTCCGCGCCGCCGTCCTCGGCTTCGACGCCGCGCGGCGCGAGGCCGCCCAGCGTCCGCGGCCGTGGCATCGGGCCCTGATCGCCGAACACGCGGCTGGCTTCCTGCTCGCCCACGGTGTCGAGCACGCCGGCTACAACCTGCTCGCCGAGGCCCGCCAGGAGTACCTCGCCTGGGGCGCGACGGCGAAAGCCGACCAACTCGACTGGGCGTACCCGACCCTGCGACCACAGGCCGGTGCGACCGCCGGGCCCGACGCCCACCGCCTCGGTGATCGTCCGCATCGTCGCTCCGCCGTCACAACCGGGACGCTCGACCTGCTCGGCATCCTGTCCGCGTCGCAGGCGTTGAGCTCCGAGACCAACGTTGAAGGGCTGCACTCCCGACTGGTCCAGGTGCTCAGCGCCATGACCGGCGCCACTGCCGTACACCTGCTGCTGTGGAGCGACGACCGGCAGGCCTGGCTGCTGCTCGCGCCCGCCAGCACCGGCGGCGCCATCCCGCTCAGCGACAGCGGCCACGAACACGCGGTGCCGCTGTCCGTGCTGCGATACGTCCAGCGGACAGGTGAACCGCTCGTCGTGGCGGACTCCACCCGCGACGACCGCTTCGCCCGCGACCCATGCTTCACCGACATCGCCTGCTGCTCGCTGCTGGCCGTGCCGGTCCTGAGCCGCGGCGCTCTGCAGGCGGTGCTGCTGCTGGAGAACCGCCTCATCCGCGGCGCGTTCACCGCCGAACGGCTCGACGCCGTCAAGCTCATCGCCGGCCAGCTCGCCGTCTCTTTGGACAACGCCCAGCTGTACGTCGAGTTCCGCCGCATGGCCGATGAGCAAGCGGCCTTGCGGCGAGTGGCCACGCTGGTCGCCCGCGGCGCCGGCCCAGATCTCGTGTTCGCCACCGTGGCCGACGAGGTCGGCACGCTCGTCGGCGCCGACGGCACGGCGATCATCCGGTTCGAGCCGGACGGTGAAGCCACGACGATGGGACGCTACGGGTCCGGGCAAGCGCAGCCCGGTTCGCGGGGCGGGACCGACTTCGATGCCGCCATGGCGTCGGTCCGGGACACGGGCCGGTCGGCTCGCCGCGACGTGGACGACCCGGATCAGGCCGGCCGGCCCGAGACGGCCTGCTCCGCGGTCGCCAGCCCGATCCTGGTCGAGGGCCGGGTCTGGGGCTCCATGACCGTCACCTCGCGACGCCAACGGCTGCCCCAGGACACCGAACAACGCCTCGCCGACTTCACCGAGCTCGTCGCCACCGCCATCGCCAACGCCGAAGGCCGAACGGAGCTCGCCGCCTCGCGCGCGAGGATCGTCGCCACCGCCGACCAGACCCGCCGGCGCATCGAACGGGACCTGCACGACGGCGCCCAGCAGCGACTGATCTCCCTGGGCCTGCAGCTACGCACGGTGCAAGCGGCACTGCCACCCGAGCTCGACGCGCTCACCGCAGAGCTCGACCACGCCGTCGCCGCGGCCACCGGCGCCCTGCAGGAGCTCCGCGAGATCTCCCGCGGCATCCACCCGGCGATCCTGACCGACGGCGGCCTCGGCCCGGCGCTGCGCGCGCTCGCCCGCCGCGCGCCGATCCCGGTCCACCTCGACATCCGCGCGGACGCCGGGCAGCCCGAACACATCGAGACCAGTACGTACTACATCGTCGCCGAGGCGCTGACGAACGCGGCCAAGCACGCCCACGCGTCCGCCGCCACGGTCACCGTCGAAACCGACACCACCGCCGCCGTCCTGCGCGTCGCCGTCCGCGACGACGGCATCGGCGGCGCCGACTTCACCCGCGGCACCGGCCTGGTCGGCCTCAAGGACCGGGCCGAGGCCCTCGGCGGCCGAATCGTTCTGCACAGCCCCCACGGGGGCGGGACCTGCCTTCGCGTCGAGCTTCCGCTCACCGCCGCGGACGGCGACGACCCATCTCCCAGCGCTCGGACACGTTCTCCCAGGTCGCTGCACGCGTAAGCCGGTGGTGCCCCCGGTGGGATTCGAACCCACACTGTCGGAGGTTTGAGCTCCGTTCCTCTGCCGTTGGGATACGGGGACGCGGCAGTGACACCCACGATATAAACACATCACGTCGGCCGGCTGAGGCGGTGGGTCAGCGCGGTGTGGCGTCGGCCGGTGCCGGCGGTGCGCACGGCGATGGCCAGGGCCTTGCGGCTGCCGGCCAGCACGACGAGCCGCTTGGCGCGGGTGACCGCGGTGTACAGCAGGTTGCGCTGCAGCAGCGTGTACGCGCTCATCGCCAGCGGGATCACGACGGCTGGGTACTCGCTGCCCTGCGAGCGGTGCACGGTGATGGCGTAGGCGTGCTGCAGCTCGTCGAGCTCGTCGAAGTCGTAGTCGATGTCCTCGTCCTCGTCGGTGCGCACGGTCAGCTGCCGGTCGGCCGGGGACAGCGCGGTGACGACGCCGACGGTGCCGTTGAACACGCCGGCGGCGCCCTTCTCGTAGTTGTTGCGGATCTGGATGACCTTGTCGCCGGGGCGGAACACCCGGGCGCCCTGGCGGCGCTCCGGCGCGCCCTCCCGGTGCGGCGCGAGGGCCTGTTGCAGCAGCGTGTTGAGGTTGCCGGCGCCGACCGGCCCGCGGTGCATCGGCGTGAGCACCTGGATGTCGCGGGGCTGGATGCCGAAGCGCCGCGGCACCCGCCGGGCCACGATGTCGACCACCGTCCCCGCGGTGGCCTCGGCCTCCTCGACGGGGAACAGGAAGAAGTCGGGGTGCTCGCCGAACACGGGCGCCTGCCCGTCGTTGATGCGGTGGGCGTTGACGACGACGCCGGACTTGGCGGCCTGCCGGAAGACCTTCGTCAGCCGTACCCGGGGCACGCTGCCGGCGCCGAGGATGTCGCGCAGCACCTCGCCGGCGCCCACCGACGGCAGCTGGTCGACGTCGCCGACGAGCAGCAGGTGCGCGCCGTCCGGGATCGCCTTGACGAGCTTGTTGGCCAGGATCAGGTCGAGCATGCTCGACTCGTCGACCACCACGAGATCGGCGTCGAGCGGGTTGTCGCGGTCGTAGGAGGGGTCGCCGCCGGGGCGCAGTTGCAGCAGCCGGTGCACGGTCGTGGCCGGATGGCCGGACAGTTCGGTGAGCCGCTTGGCGGCGCGCCCGGTCGGGGCCGCCAGCACGATCTTCGCCTGCTTGGCCGCGGCGAGGGTGATGACGGACTTGACGGTGAACGACTTGCCGCAACCGGGGCCGCCGGTCAGCACCGCCACCTTCGCGGTCAGCGCCAGGCGCACCGCCTGCTCCTGCTCCTCGGCGAGGTCGGTGTCGGTGCGGGCGCGCAGCCAGGCGAGGGCCTTGTCCCAGTCGACGGTGGCGAAGGCGGGCATCCGGTCGGCGCGCGTGGACAGCAGCCGCAGCAGGCTCGTGGCGAGGGAGGACTCGGCACGGTGGAACGGCACCAGGTAGACCGCCGGGATGGTGCCGCCGTCGTTGCTCGGGTTCGGCACCGCCTCGCGGACCACGCCCTCGGCGGCGGCGAGGTCGGCCAGGCAGGTGCGCACCAGCTCAGGTGGGACGTCGAGGATCTGCGCGGCGTCGGCGATGAGGTTCGGCTCGGGCAGGTAGCAGTGGCCGTTGTCGGCGGCCTCCGACAGCGTGTACTGGATCCCGGCCCGCACCCGCTGCGGGCTGTCGCTCGGGATGCCCACGGCCTGGGCGATCGTGTCGGCGGTACGGAACCCGATGCCCCACACGTCGGAGGCCAGCCGATAGGGCTCGTTGCGCACCACCGAGATCGACGAGTCGCCGTACTGCTTGTAGATGCGCACGGCCAGCGACGTGGACACGCCCACGCCCTGCAGGAAGACCATCACCTCCTTGATGGCCTTCTGCTCCTCCCACGCCGCGCCGATCATGCCGGTGCGTTTCGGGCCGAGCCCGGGCACCTCGACCAGCCGGGCGGGCTCCTCCTCGATGACGCGCAGCGTCTCGGCGCCGAAGTGCCCGACGATGCGGGCCGCCATCCGCGGGCCGATGCCCTTGATCAGGCCGGAGCCGAGGTATCGTTCGATGCCCTGCACCGTGGCGGGCAGGACCGTCGTGAACGAGTGCACCTCGAACTGCCGGCCGTATTTCGGGTGTGACCCCCACCGCCCGACCAGCCGCAGGCTCTCCCCCGGCTGCACCCCGAGCAGCGCCCCGACCACGGTGAGCAGGTCCTGGCCGGAGCGTTCGGCCGCCACCCGGGCGATCGTGTAGCCGGTGTCCTCGCTGACATAGGTGATGCGCTCCAGCACCGCGTCCAGCACGACCCCGGCGGACCGACCGGCGTCGGCGACCGGCGGCGACGTGGACACGCCCGACATCGTACATACGTCGCAGGCCGGCGTCGGTCAGCCGCACTCCGGCAACCGGGCGAGCGTGAGAGGGTCGACCGAGACCCGTCCGCGCAGAAGGAGCACCGAAATGATCTTCATCACCGCCAAGTTTCGCGTCCTGCCCGAGCACGCCGACGCCTGGCCGTCGATCGCGGCCGGGTTCACCTCCGCCACCCGCGCGGAGCCTGGCTGCCTGTGGTTCGACTGGTCCCGCAGCCTCGCCGACCCCAACGAGTATGTCCTGATCGAGGCGTTCCGCGACGGCGACGCCGGTGCCGCCCACGTCGGCTCCGAGCACTTCAAGGAGGCGCAGCGGACGCTGCCGCAGTACCTCGCCGAGACCCCGCGCATTATCAACGCCACCGTCCCCCAGGACGACTGGTCCGAGCTCGGCGAGCTGGCCGTGCGGCGCTGAACGCACAGCCCGCGACAACGCGGAAGCCGGCCGGAACCCGAACGGGTCCCAGCCGGCTCCCGGCGTGTCGTCAGCTGATCAGCTTCCAGGGGCCACCGGCGTTACCGGGCACCTGGTTGCGGCTATACCACTTGGCCTCGTACACGTGGTTCTGGTACGTCACCCGGTCGCCGGCGTTGTACACCGTCGTGGGCGTCCAGGCCGCCGGGCCACCGCCGGGTGACGGCGGCGCGATCTCCTCCCACGGTCCGTTCGGGTCGCCCGGAGCCTGGTTGCGGGTATACCAGCGGGCCTTGAACCTCTTGTCCTTGTATACCGCGACGTCGCCGCTGTTGAAGATCCGCGACGCCGTCCACAGCGCGACGCCCTCCTCGGTCATGGCGAGTTCCTGCCACGAACCGTTCGGGTCGCCGGGCTTCTGGTTCTGGGTCGTCCACGTCGCGACGTAGGACCGGCCGTCGTAGCTGACCTTCTCGTTGGCCTTGTACTGCTTCGACGGGCTCCACGCCGGCGGCAGGTTCACCGTCACGATGACGGTGGCCTGGGCCGGGCCGAAGGTGTCGCTGCCGGTGTACGAGGCGGTCAGCGTGTGGCTGCCGCCCGCCAGGCCCGGCGGCAGCTTGAAGGTGGCCGTGTTGCCCTCCAGGGCGACCGAGCCGCGCATCCTGTCCCCCTCGCGCAGCTCCACGGTGCCGGTGACGGGCGCGCCGTCCGCGTTCGCCTTGACCGTGACGGTCGCCGCCGTGCCCCAGTCGACGGGCTCGGCGCTCGCCGTGAGCGCCGGGGCGCCCTTGGCGGTGCGGAACACGGCCGGCTGGGCCACCGCCACGCCACCGTCGGCGCTCTTCGCCGTGACGATCCAGGCGTACGACGTGGCGGGGGCGAGCCCGTTCCAGGTCACCTTGGCCGTGCCGTTCGCCTGCACCTGGTCGGTACCGATGGTGCCCGACGGCACGTAGACGGCCAGCGAGTCGGTGGCGAAGGACGTCTTGCGGCTGGTCAGATCGACCGGCAGCGTCAGGTTGTCCTCGGCGCCGTTGTACCGCGGCTTGGTCTGGCTGCCGTCCTGGCGGATGTCGTACTCGGTCGCCCCGAAGTTGTTCAGGAACGGCGAGTACGTGTCGATGTGCATCACGGCGCGCTTGACGTCGAACTGCATCAGGCGCAGGAAGCTCGCGCCGAACTGGAGCCGGTCGCTCGCCTTGTGGTCGGGCGTACCGTCGCCGTTGAGGTCGATGTTGCCGCTGGCGTCGACCAGCTTGGGCCAGAGCTCACCGGCCGACACCGTGTAGAACTGGTAGTCCGCCAGCAGCTCGACGACGTCGTGGGTCACGGTCACGCCGACCTTCGACTTCACGTTGGTGCCGACGCCGTGCTCGTGGCCGGCGAGGACCAGGAAGACGTTCGGGTTGGTCTCGACGACCTGCTTGTACAGCGGCGAGCCGTCCGGCGCGGAGAAGTCCGCCCCGCGGCCGTCGGGGTTCGTCGACGGCTTGAGGTAGTCGTGCGAGAGCAGGATGCCGTTGCGGTCCTTGTACCGCTTGAAGACCGAGTCGGCCCACTTGGCCTCCTGCGGCGTGACGCCGTAGGACAGGCCGACCGCGACGAAGTCCAGGCCGCCGGCGGAGAACAGCACGTAGTTGTTCTGGTTGTCCTTGCCGGGCTTCACCGTGCCGTCGGCGTTGACCTGCTCGTCCCAGGCGTGGTACTCGGTGCCGACCGGCCACCCCTTCGCTACCCGGTAGTACCGGTCGGCGCTGAAGGTCCGGGCGAAGCGGGAGTTCGGCCCGGTCTCGGCGCCCAGCTGGTTGTCGTGGTTGCCCGCGATGACCTGGTTGACCACGCCGCCGTCGTCGAGGATCTTCTGGTAGTCCGAGGCGAGCGCGAGCTCCTTGTCGACCTGCTCGTTGAGGCCCGGCCGCTGCAGCGAGCCGTCCGGCTTCTTCGCCAGCGGGTCGTAGTAGTCGTTCTCGATGATGTCGCCGGTGTGCGCCGTGTAGGCGATCTTGCGGCCCGCCGCGTTGTCGGCGATCCACTGGGTGGTGTCCTTGTAGGCCGCCGCCCAGATCGCCTGCTCCTCGATGGTCTCGACGTCGGAGGGCTCCTGCTTGCCGTTCCAGTTGTCGTACGTGCCGCCGGCCGCGCCCTCGGTGAGGTACTGCGTGTCGGTGAAGTGCGCGAACGCGAAGTCGTACGTGCTCGGGTCCTCGAAGCGGTCCTTGTCCCGCTGCGCCGTGGCGTCGCGCGGTGACAGGTCGTCGGCGAACGGGTCCTCGCCGGTGACCAGCACGTGCACGGTGCCGCCGTCGCGGTAGCCGTCGCCGACCTGCGCGGCCAGCACGGTGCTGTGCTCGGCCTGGCCGCGGGAGCTGGTCAGCACGACCCACTTCTTCGCGGCCGGGTCCCACACGCGCAGCGCCACGACCCGCTCGGGGTCGATGGTGCCCTCCCAGCGCAGGGTCGGCGACGCGGCGGTGCCCACGTTCACGTCGTAGCGCTGGAACACCACGTCGCGCCCGGACGGCGTGTCCACGCTGCGCCCGTCCAGCGGCCGCAGTGACCCGAGGTCGACGCTGCCGTCGTGCGCGACGTCGAGCGTGGTCGGCACCGCGCTCGCCGTGCCCTGGTACCCGCCGGCGGGCAGCACGACGTCGGCCTTGGTGAACGTGGCCGTGAGCGGCACCCCGGCGGCGCCGGGCACCTTCGCCGACAGGTTGGCCGACGGCAGGTTGGTGCCGGTGACGGCCGCGGCGAGGTCGGTCGGCACGTCCGGAATGTTGGCGCTGGTGAAGCGGACCTGCCGGGTGGCCGTGTTGCCGAGCGTGTCGGTCGCGGTCACGGCGATGGTGTGCGTGCCGGCCGGCAGGCCACGGCCGATCGGGTCGCCCTGGGCGACGGCCTTGCCGTCAAGGGTGATCACCGGCGTGCCCGCCACGCCCGACGCGTCCTTGATCTTGACGACGAGCGCGACCGTGGAGGTCAGGTTCTGCCCCTCCGCCGGGACGCTGCTGGCGATCTCGGGCGCGGTGTTGTCGACGGTGAACCGGCGGGTCGAGGCCTTGTCGCCCACGACGGCCTTGATGGTGTGCGCCCCGTCGCCGAGCGTGTTGGTGTCGACGTCGGCCCGGCGGCCGAGCGCCGCCGCCGGGGCGCCGCCCTCGGTGGTGACGTCGAACAGGATCGTCTTGTCCAGCGTGGCGTTGAAGCTGCTGCCGCACGTGCCGTCGCCGATGTAGACGGTCACCGGCTGGCCGGCGGGGTAGCTCGCCGAGCCGATCGTCACCGTGGTCCCGGCGATCGCCTTGGTCAGCTGGGTCGCCTTCCCGCCCACCGGGGCGAGCTGGAAGTCGCGCAGCGTGAAGTCGTCGTAGTTGTCGCAGCCGCCGGGCTTGGCGCTGCCGTGGTCGCTGCCGGCGACGAATTCGACGGTGTTGACGCCCGGCACGAGCCACTCGTTCGGGAAGGCGAGATCGGCGACCTCCTTCTCCCAGATGCCGAGGTCCAGCGGGATGCCGTTGATCAGCACCTTGTTGTCGAAGCCGGCGTCGGAGCCGTTGCCGCCGACGAACACCCGCAGGTGCGCGTCGCCGGCGGCGCCGAGGGTCTCGATCGTCCGCGTGGTCGGCGCACCGGCGATGTCGAAGTGGAACTCGGCATCCTTGTTGGCGCCGCAGGTGCCGTCGCCCAGGGCGAGAGAGGCGGCGGTGGTCGCCGCCTTGGTCACGGTGGTGCCGTTGGTGGTGACGATGTACGTCGTGCCCGCGGTCACCGTGCCGGCCGTGCCGAGCGCGAGCAGCGTCGCGTCACGGGTCAGCCGGAAGTCGTCATGGTTCGCGCAGGTCGCGCCGTTGAGCGTGCCGTTGTAGTCACCGGTCTTGACCTCGATGACGTTGTCGCCGAGGCGCAGGAACCGGTTGGGGAACTTGATCGCCACGGTCTCCTGACCGGCGACGCCGTAGTCGCCGCCGAGGTCGACGCGGTTACCGTTGACGAGCAGGTAGTTGTGGTACTTCGCCTCGACCGAGTTGCCGGCCTCGACCGTGAGGCCCAGCGTCGCGGTGCCCGGGGCGAGCGTCTCGGCGTTCTCGGCCGGCCGGTCGTCGATCGCGAGGGACTCGACGGTGCCGGCGCCGCCGACCGGCAGGGCGGCGATGACCGGCTGGCTGCCGCGGATCAGGGCGCCGTCGGCCGGGGTGATCTTCGGCGCGCCGGCGGGGGCGTTGTTGACGCCGATGGTGACCCGGGTCGTGGCTCCCGACTTCGTGGTCGCGGCGACCGTGTGCGTGCCGTTGGCCAGCGTCGTGGTGTCCAGGTCGGTGCCGAGGCCGGCGGTGCTGCCGGGCGTGCCGGAGACGACGAAGGTCAGGTCCTGCTTCAGCAGGCGCGGCGAGCTGCCGCAGGTGCCGTCGCCGAAGGTGTAGCTGAAGTTGTTCTGCTCGCCGTCGATGACGACGCCGAGCAGGCTCAGGCTGATGCTGCTGAGCGCGAAGTCGTCATAGTTGGGGCAGCGCAGGCCCTCGCCGAACGGCAGCTGTTCCACGCCGGCGGCGGCGGCGTTGGTGGTGTCGACCCAGTTCCAGCCGGCGCGCACGGTGACCGTGTTGACCCCGGGATGCAGCCACTCGCCGGGCAGTTCCAGCGAGGCGGCGCGGCCGCCGGGGATGTCGGGGAAGGGGACACGCTCGGCCTCGGCCGTGTGGTCGTTGACCGTGATGTAGTTGTGGTAGCGGGCCTCGGTACCGTTGCCGCCCATGTCGAAGGTGAACCGCGCGGTGCCCGCGGTCGGCTTGGCGTTCAGCGGGGTGCCGTCGACGGTGAGCGAGACGACCGAGTCGTTCTCGACGGCCGCCTCGGCGTCGACCCGGACCGTGCCCTCCAGCGTCTGGCCGTCGCTGAGATTGATGACGGGCGCGCCGGTGGACCCGGGCGGAGCGTCCTGCGCGCCGGCCGCGCCCGGACCCATCGCGGCGCTGGTCCCGCCGACCAGCGCGACGGCGAGCGCGGAGGCGAGCGCACGCCGTAGTCGGTGCCTCATAATGCGGTGTCTCCTTAGCTGACGGTGACGAGGTGGATCGCGGAAACCGCGACGATGCCGGCGCCGAGCAGGGTGATGCCGACGGCGGCGAGCAGTGGCGCGACGCGGGTGGCGAGGCGCAGGACGGAACGCGAGCGGGCGCCGCGCACGACGATCGAGCTGCCGGCGACCGCGAGGACGCCGACGCCGAAGAGCACGACCGCCATGCCGGCACCGAACGTCAGCACGAGCAGCAGGGCGAAGCCGGCACGACCGATGAACAGCCCGGTCGCCAGCACGAGGAAGGCCGCCGGTGACGGGGTGAGCCCGCCGGAGATGCCCAGGAGCAGCAGCCCGGGGCGCTTGGCGTCGTTCTGGTGCGGGCCGTGGCTGTGGTCGTGACTGTGATCGTGGCTGTGGTCGTGGCCATGGTGGTGATGACCGTGATGGTGGTCGTGTCCGTGACCGTGTCGGCGGCGGCGGATCAGCCACAGGCCGGTGCCCAGAACGAGCAGCCCGGCCGCCAGCTGGAGCCAGGTGGTGAGGCGCTGCATCCGTACGATGTCCGACAGCGACAGGAACGTCCACGCCACGCCGATCACCAGGACCGACAGCGTGTGCATCACCGCGACCGAGCCGCCCAGCCAGGCGGCGTCACGGATCCGGCCGCGGGAGCCGACGAGGTACGCCGCGGCGAGGCTCTTGCCGTGCCCGGGCGCCAGCGCGTGGCCCGCGCCGGCGACGAACGCCAGCCCGAACGCCAGCGCCGGCACGCCCGGCGAGTGCAGGAGCTCCTGCAGGCGGTCCGCGACCGTCATACGCCAGCCCTCCGCAGCCGCCGCGACAGCACCAGCGCACCGGCGGCGATCAGCAGCACAGCGCCGGTGACCGCGGCGACGGGCACCATGTCGGGCCGGCCCGGGTCCGACGCGATCACCACGGTCTGTGGGACGCCGAACGGGTAGGCCGGGGCGGGCGCGGCGAACACGGTCGCGACGCTGGCCAGGAGGGCCAGGACGGCCGCCGGAAGACGCCGCCGCCGGCGTCCGTGCTGAGCCAAGGACGACACTCCGGTTGTGCGGAAACGGTTGGGCGAGCGGAAGTCTGCCGGGCGTTCGGAAAACGCACAGGCGGCGCCCGGTCAGCAGCAGGCGTCGCGAATATGAACACTTAGATGATCAAGACAATCGGCGCAGGGGGATCGCCCGCGGACGGACCGCCAGGTTGCCCGGTTTTGCCCAGGTCGCCCCGATCTGCGGTTGGGCGAGCGGTACGCGCGCCGAAGGCCGCCCACGCAGCGCGGCGGGTGTTCCTCGTCTCCGGGCGCGGCGACATCCGGGTCGAGGTGGAGGGATCGCCTACGTCGGTCAGTGAGAGCCGCTCATAGCCCACCGCCGGCCTTCCCGGCGGCGCGCGGCGAGCCGTGCCCGACGCGCAGCGCCTACGTGAGGTCGGGGCCGGCGGCGGCGTTCGGGTCCAGCAGGGGGAAGAACCGGGCGACGACCGCGACCGGCCCGGCCCCGGCCGGGCTGCTACCGCGCCGCTCCTCGCGGTGGCGGTACCCGGCGATCAGCGCGCGCACGGCGTTGGCCAGCTCGGCCATCTCGCGCGGCGTGAGGTACACGACCTGGCTGAACGCGTCGTCGCGACGCCACCGCGCCGGTGCCTCGTCCCGCATCGCGAGCCAGCGCTGGTAGCTCTCGTCCTCCAGCCCCCGGGCCAGGGTGGCGAGGTCCGGGGTCGTGGCGGTGTCCAGCGCCGGGCCGGACGGGTCCGCCGGGTTTGCCGGGTCCGCCGCGCCCGCCAGCCGCCACGGCTTCGACCGGCCGCTGCCGGGGGCCTCCTCGACGAGGCCGTAGCGCGCCAGCTGCCGCAGGTGGAAGGAGTGCAGGCCGGACGAGCCGCCGAGCTCGCGCGCGGCCTCCGTCGACGTCACGGTGCCCCGATCGCGCAGCAGCTCCATGAGGGCGACCCGGACGGGGTGGCCCAGCGCCGCACCGGTGGCCTTCTGGTTGATCACTTTGCAAAGTATTGTTCTTTGCAAAGTCCGACGCAAGGAGTTGGGGACGCCATGGCTGTGCTGCCCGTCCGGATGTTCGGGGATCCGGTGCTGCTGACGCCCGCCGAGGAGGTGACGACGTTCGACGCGCAGCTGCGCCGGCTGGTCCGCGACCTGACCGACACGCTGCGCTCGGAGCAGGGCTCGGGCCTGGCGGCACCGCAGCTGGGCATCAGCCTGCGGGCCTTCGTCTTCCACGTCGGCGGCGTCGCGGGCCACCTGGTCAACCCGGTGCTGAGCTTCCCCGACGAGCGAGAGCAGGACGGCCCCGAGGGCTGCCTGTCGATGCCCGGGCTGTACTTCGACACCAAGCGCCGCCAGCACGTCGTCGCGAAGGGGTATACCGACCGCGGCGACCCGGTCCAGGTGGTCGGCACGGGTGAGCTGGCCCGGTGCCTGCAGCACGAGGCCGACCACCTCGACGGCGTGCTGTTCATCGACCGGATGGACGCCCAGCGCCGCCGGGCCGCGATGCGCGCCGTCCGGGAGGCGCCGTGGTTCGGCGGCCCCGCACCGCGGGTCCGGGTGAGCCCGCACCCGCTGTTCGGCCGAAACCGCTAAAGCAGCAGGCGGACGGGGCTGCGGCGCAGCCACAGGTCGAGGCTCAGCGCGTGCTCGATCGCGCGGCGGTCGGTGGCGAAGCCGTCGTACTCGTACGGGGCGGCGGCCAGCTCGGCGACCCGCTGCCGGTCCAGCAGCGCCACCACTGGCGAATCGTCCTCGACCACCCGCGCGAGGGCCTCGCGCAGGGCCCGCTCGTAGCGTGGGTCCTGCGTGGACGGATACGGGCTCTTGGTGCGCCCGGCCACCGAGGCCGGCACGGCGTCGGCGGCGGCCGCCCGCAGCAGGCTCTTCTCCCGCCCGTCGAACGTCTTCATCGCCCACGGGGTGTTGTAGACGTACTCGACGAGCCGGTGGTCGCAGAACGGCACCCGCACCTCGAGCCCGTGCGCCATGCTCATCCGGTCCTTGCGATCCAGCAGGATCCGCACGAAGCGGGTCAGGTGCAGGTAGGAGATCTCGCGCATGCGCCGGTTGTGCGGGTCGGTGTCCTCGCCGTGGTCGACCTCCGCGATCGCGTCGCGGTAGGCGCCGGCCCGGTAGCCCTCCACGTCGAGCGACGCCACGAGGTCCCTGTTCAGCGCGCCGCCCTTGAGGTCGCCGATCATCAGCCAGGGAAAGGTCTCGGCCCGCACGATCTCCGGCTGGTGGAACCAGGCGTAGCCGCCGAAGACCTCGTCGGCCGCCTCGCCGGACAACGCCACCGTCGAGTGCTCGCGCACGGCCCGGAAGAGCAGGTACAGCGACGTGTAGATGTCGCCGCCCACGGTGGGCAGGTCCGCGGCGCTGACCACGGCGGCGCGGCTGAGCGGGTCCATCAGCGTCGCCGCGTCCAGCACGATGTCCTCGTGGTCGGTGCAGACCTGTTTGACCACGTCGTGGACGTACGGCGTGTCCGGGGTGGCGCGCATCGCGTCCGGGCGGAAGTGCTCGGTCTGCCCGGCGAAGTCGACGGCGAACGAGCGCAGCGGCCCCTCGCCCCGCCCGGTCAGCGCCGCGTGGGCCAGTGCGGTGACCGTCGAGGAGTCCAGGCCGCCGGACAGCAGCGCGCACAGCGGTACGTCGGCGACGGTCTGCCGGGCCACGACGTCGTCGAGCAGCTCGCGCACGGTGCGCACGGTGGTGTCGAGGTCGTCGCGGTGCTCGGCGTAGCCGGGCCGCCAGTACAGCCGGCGGTGCACCCCGTCGCGGTCCACGCGCACGAGCTCGCCGGGCACGACCTCATAGAGGTCGCGGTACACGCCGTGGCCGGGCGTCTTGACGAAGGCGAGCAGCTCCCGCAGCCCGTCGGCGTCGAGGACCGCCTCCGCGCCCGGGTGGGCGAAGATGGCCTTGGGCTCGGAGGCGAACAGCACCCGCCCGCCGCCGGTGTGGTAGTACAGCGGCTTCACCCCCATCCGGTCGCGCACCAGCACCAGCCGGTCCCGGCGCACGTCCCAGATGCCGAAGGCGTACATCCCGTTGAGCCGGTCCACGAAGTCCTCGCCCCACTCGACGTACGCCCGCAGGACGACCTCCGTGTCGCTCTCGGTGCGGAAGTGGTGCCCGAGCGCGCGCAGCTCCTGGCGCAGCTCGCGGTAGTTGTACAGCTCGCCGCTGTAGGTGATGGCGGCAAGCTCCGCGCCGTCGTGCTCGACGGTCATCGGCTGCCCGCCGGTGACGAGGTCGATGACGGCCAGCCGGCGGTGGCCGAACGCGACGTGCTCGCGCGCCCACAGACCCTCGGCGTCCGGCCCGCGCAGGGCCATCGTGCCGGCCATCGCCCGCACGGCGGCGCGCTCGAGACGCAGGTCGCGATCGAAGTCGACCCAGCCGACGATGCCACACATGATCACATACCTCCTCGGGACCCGAACCAACGCGAAACGGCCGGAGTGATCACGTTCCCCCGATGACCGCGGGTAACCAGACCCGTTTTCCCGGACGACCACTCTCGCACTTGACATAGTCGCTCCTCGATGGTGCGACGACGACCCATCAGGTGCCCGGTGGGCGATTCCCGGTGGCCGTGCAAGGTCGATTCGAGGCCGGACCGAAGCCCGCAGCGGGCCGGCAGGCGACCTACTCGACGCCGGCGAGGATCAGCACGCCGATGCCGACCAGCACGACGGGCAGCGCGACGTTGCCCCAGCGGCCGAGCATGCGCGCGACCGCTGGACGGGTGGCGAGGTGCCGGCCGGCCGCGCACCAGACCGCCACCAGCGCCAGGAAGACGACGGCGTACAACGCGATCCGCCCGGCCCCGCCGGTGGCGAGCACGGGCACGTACACGCCGATGTTGTCCCCGCCGTTCGCGAGGGTGACCGCGGCGACCTCGGCCGCGGCGGGCCCTCCCCGGCCCGCCGGCGGGTCGCCGTCGTCCCCGCGGGACCGCCACGCCCGCCAGGCCGCCCGCAGCCCGAGGACGAGCGGGATCAGCCCCAGGTAAGGCAGGGCCCGCTCGGGCAGGAACGTCACACCGAACGCGCCGGCGGCCGACACCGCGAGGATCGCGGCGAAGCCGAGATACTGCCCGAGGACGACCTGCCGGGTGGCCCCGGGACGGCCGTCGCCGCGGGCGAAGTACAGCGCCAGGATGAGAAGGTCGTCGACGTTGGTGACCGCGAAGAGGCCGATCGCCCGCCCCAACGTATCCAGCACCACCGAAGGCCCTCCCGCCGATGCCGGGAACCCTATCGCAGCTCGCGGCCAGGTCAGGCCAGTCCTGACTGACCGTCCCCGGTCGCGTCAGTCCGTGCGCTCCCCGTCCCGGATCACCATCGCCGACCGTCGCGGAGATCCGTGGGCGGGACATCTGATGATCACGGAATTAATCCTATGGGCGAAGTATGGAATCTGATAGTCTTCGAGCTATGAGCAACCGGCGATTCCTGCTGCAGCAGGCCGTCACACGACTCGTCAACCGCGCGGTCGGCCTGACACACCGTCTGATCGGCTTCGGCGCCGCGCCGGCGGACGGCCCGGCGGAGGCGGCCGCGGAGCCGTTCTGCCGGACCGGAACGCAGGACGCCCCGATGTGGGCCGAACTCGCGACCGAGCTGCAACTGCGGCGCATCGCCGTGCGCGCGGCACGCTGAGTGGACCGCTCGCGCCGGCTGATCCTGGCCGTCTGCCTCGCCGCAGGCTGGACCACCCTGCTCGACCAGTCCATCCTCAACGTCAACGTGCCGGCCATGCGCGCCTCGCTGCACGCGAGCGATGCCGCCCTGCAGTGGATCATGGCTGGCTACTCGCTCACGTTCGGCCTGGCCCTCGTCCCGGCCGGGCGCCTCGGCGACATGTACGGCCGGCGTGCGCTCTTCGTCGGTGGCATGGCGCTCTTCGGCGTCGGCGGGATCGTCGCCGCCTGCGCCGACCGCGACTGGCTGGTGGCGGCGGCGCGGCTGGCCCAGGGCCTCGGCGCAGGGACCGTCAACCCGCAGATCATCGGGCTGTTCCAGGACGTCTTCCAGGGCCGGGACCGGGTGCGGGCGCTCGGTGCGTACGCCGTGATCGGCGGCCTGTCCGGCTCGGTCGGCCCACCGCTGGGCGGGCTGATCCTGCAGCTGGCCGGCCCCGACCCCGGCTGGCGGCTCGTGATGCTGACCAACCTGCCGTTCGTGCTGCTCACCGTCCCGCTCGCGCTGCGCCTGCTGCCCGCCGGCCGGCCGCAGGTCCGCCGCGCCGACCTCGACCTTCCCGGACTGCTCCTGCTCGGCGCCGCCACGCTGGGCCTGATCCTGCCGCTGGTGGGCACCCCCGGCGGCTGGCGCTGGGCGGCGCTCGCCGCCCTCGCCGCCGCCGCTTTCGTGGCCTGGGAGCGGCACTACAGCGCGACCGGCCGCACCGCGCTGCTCCTGCCGGCGCTGACCCGAAGCCGCGGATACGTGCTGGGCACCCTCGTGGCCATGTGCTACTTCGGCGCCACGCTGGCGCTCAACCTGGTGCTGTCGATATTCCTGCAGGACGGCCTCGGCTTCTCCGCGCCGGCCGCGGCCGCGATGGCGCTGCCCGGCGCCGTCGGCTTCGCCGCCGCCTCCACGGCCAGCGCGAGCATGGTCGCCCGCTACGGCCGGCGGGGCATCAGCGTCGCCCTCGCCGTCACCGCGGCCTGCGTCGCGGCCGACGCCGCCGCGGTCGCACTGCTCAGCGACCGCGGGCTCATCATCGCGCTCGCCGTCGGGCAGCTCATCACCGGCGTGGCCGGCGGCCTGGTCAACGCGCCGAACCAGGCGCTGACCCTGGCCCACGCCCCGGCGGGCGCGAACGGGCTCAGCGCCGCGATCCTGCAGCTGTCGCAGCGGCTCTCGGCCAGCGTGAGCATCGCCGCGGTGACCGGGATCTTCCTCGGCGGAGCCCTGGCCGGGGGCGCCGGGTATCGCGTCGCGCTGCTGCACGGCGTCCTGCTCTGCCTGGCGCTGGTGGTGCTGGCACTGCTGTTCGCCGTCGCCGACGGCGCCCGCCCGGGCCAGCACGGTACCCGGGAACCGCACCAATTGGAGGTAGCCCGCTCATGACCCTGCACGTCGCGCTCGAGATCGACGGGGCGCCGGACCCCGCCGACATCGAGGCCCTTTCCCGCACCGCGCGGGCCGCCGAACAGGCCGGCTTCGCGCTCGTCACGCTCGCCGACGCGCCGCTGTCCGGGGGGCGGGTGCGCATCGAGGCCGGCGTCCGGGCGGCGTTCCTGTCCCGGCGTACCGAACGGATCGGGCTCGCGCCCGAACTGCACGCCACCGCGACCGAGCCGTTCCACCTGGCCACCCAGCTGGCCAGCCTCGACCATGCCTCCCTCGGCCGCGCGGCCTGGGTCATCGGCGCGGCGAACACCGCCGAGGCCCTCGCCACCATCGGCCGGGCGCCGCTGGAGCCCGAGGCGCTGCACCGGGAGACCGCCGACGTCATCGAGGTCGCCCGCCGGCTGTGGGACTCCTGGGAGGACGACGCGGTGATCCGCGACGTGGCCACCGGCCGCTTCCTCGACCGGCGGCGAGTGCACCACGTCGACTTCGAGGGTCCCACGTTCTCGATCGTCGGGCCGCTCATCACGCCCCGGCCGCCGCAGGGCCAGGTCGTCGTCCTGGGCGCCGACACCCTCGGCGTGACGGACCGCCTCGACGTTGCGCTGGTCGGCGGCGATGAGCCGGACGCCGTGCGGCGGCGGGCCGGGCGGGCCCGCGCCGAGGGTGCCCCGCTCGTCTTCGCCGAGGTCGAGGCCGCGCTGACCGATGCGCCAGACACCCGGCCGGCCACCGACCGGATTCGGTACTCCGGCCCGCCCGACGGCCTCGTCGCGCTGCTCACCGAGCTGTCCGGCGTCGTGGACGGGGTGCGGCTGCACCCCGCGCGGCTGGACGAGGAGCTGCCGATCCTCGCCGAACGGGTGCTGCCCGCCGTCGCCGCGCGCGCCGCCGGTCCCACCCTGCGCGACACGCTCGGCCTGCCCCGCCCCGCCAACCGCTTCGCCACCGTCTGACAACGGCGTCTGAGAAGGAGCCCATCGTGAGCGACCCCAAGCCCCAGCTGCACCTCGGCGTCTTCTTCACCGGCGTCGGCCCCAACCTGCTGTGGACCCGGCCCGACTTCGCCTCACACACGCACATCGACACGTTCGTCCACGTGGCGCAGACGCTCGAGCGCGGCCTCTTCGACGCGTTCTTCCTCGGCGATGGGCTGCGCGTGCGGGAGAATCGCGGCCACATCCACGACCTCGACGTGGCCGGGCGGCCGGACGCCATCACCCAGCTCGCCGCCCTCGCCGCGGTCACGCAGCACATCGGGCTGGTGGTCACGCAGAACACGACGTACAACTTCCCGGCCGACCTCGCCCGGCGCCTGGCGAGCCTCGACCTCGTCACCGGCGGCCGCGCCGGGTGGAACGTCGTCACCACCGACAACGCGTGGACCGGCGCCAACTTCCGGCACGGCGGCTGGCTGCCGCACGAGCGGCGCTACGAGCGCGCCGAGCGGTTCGTCGAGGCCGCGAAGGCGCTGTGGGCGGCCGCCCCCGGCGAGGTCGTCGAGCGGCGGACCGACCTGATCGACCTGCGCACGGCGGCGACGGTGCCGGCGAGCCCGCAGGGCCGGCCGGTGCTGTTCCAGGCCGGCGACTCCCCCGGCGGGCGCGACCTGGCCGCCCGGCACGCCGACGTCGTGTTCTCCGCGAACACCGAGTACAACAAGGCCGTCGCCTACGCCGAGGACCTGCGCCGCCGGCTGGCGGCCTACGGCCGCTCCCCCGACGCGGTGCGCATCCTGCCCGGGGCGTCGGTCGTGCTCGGCGACACCCAGGCCGAGGCCGAGGAGCGGGCCGCGTGGATCCGCCGCGAGCAGACCACGGGCCCGCGCGCGATCGCCTTCCTGGAGCAGTTCTGGGGCAAGGACCTGTCCGGCTACGACCCGGACGGCCCGCTGCCCGACATCGACCCGACCGACGAGGAGCTGGACCCCTCGCGCGGCACGATCACGATCGAGCTGCGCACCGGCAAGATCGAGCGGATCCAGCAGTGGCGCGCGCTGGCCGCCGAGCGCAACCTGTCGATCCGGGATCTGGTCATCGAGGTCTCGCCCGGGGGGCACAGCACCTTCGTCGGCACGCCGGGGCAGGTCGCCGACGAGTGGGCCCGCTACGTGCGCACGCGCGCCGTCGACGGGTTCAACCTGCTGCCCCAGCTGCTGCCCGGCACCGTGGAGGACGTCGTGGACCGGCTGGTGCCGCAGCTGCAGGAGCGCGGGGTGTACCGCACGCAGTACGAGAGCACCACCCTGCGCGAGCACCTCGACCTGCCGCCGCTCGACGCCCGTGGGTGAGTTCCCGGGCTGAGGGCATGTCCCGGTGATGCCTCGCGCCCGCCCCCGTGTCGATGACCCCGCGGGTCATGCCGGCGGGGCCGGGCGCAAGGCAGCCTGGAGGCACGCCGCGGCGGCGGTTCAGAGCCGTCCGGCCTCGATGATGCGGCTCAGGAACTGCCGGGTCCGCGGCTCCCGCGGCTCGCCGAGGACCTGTTCCGGTGGCCCCTGCTCGATCAGCACCCCGCCGTCGAGGAAGCAGACCCGGTCGGCCACCTGCCGCGCGAAGCCCATCTCGTGCGTCGCCAGCAGCATGGTGACGCCGTCGGACTTGAGGTCGCGGATCAGCGAGAGCACCTCGCCGACGAGCTCCGGGTCGAGTGCCGACGTGACCTCGTCGAGCAGCAGCAGCCGTGGCGCGTTCACCAGCGCCCGCACGATGGCGACCCGCTGCTGCTGGCCGCCGGAGAGCCGGTCCGGGTAGGCACCGGCGAGCTCGGCGAGGCCGATGCGGGCCAGCAGGGCGGTTGCCCGCTCGCGGGCCTCGGCGGCCGGCAGGCCGTGCACCCGCCGCGGTGCGAGGGTCACGTTGTCCAGCACCGACATGTGCGGAAACAGGTTGAACGCCTGGAAGACCATCCCGATGCGGCGGCGGACCCGGTCGGGGTTCACCCGGGGGTCGGTGATGTCCTCACCGTCGAGGCGGATCGTGCCGTCGTCGACCGGCTCCAGCAGGTTGACGCAGCGCAACAGCGTCGACTTGCCCGAGCCGCTGGCGCCGATGAGCGCCACCACCTCGTGCTCGGCCACGTCGAGGGAGACGCCGCGCAGCACGGGGCGGGCGCCGAACACCTTGTGCAGGCCGTCGACGGACAGGACGGTGGTCATTGGCCGTTGTCTCCGGACTGGCGGCGGGCCGCCCTGACGGTGACCCAGTCGGTCACGGCGACGAGGGGGATCGCCAGGAGCACGAACAGGACCCCGGCGAGGATGTACGGCGTGTAGTTGTACGAGACCGACGTCTCGATCTGCGCGGCGCGGATCGCGTCGACCGGGCCGGCCAGCGAGATGAGCCCGACGTCCTTCTGCATCGCGACGAGGTCGTTGAGCAGCGGCGGGGCGACGCGGCGCACCGCCTGCGGCAGCACGACGTGACGCATGGTCTGGCGGTAGGTCAGCCCGAGGGAGCGCGCCGCCGCCAGCTGCGACGGGTGCACCGACTCGATGCCGGCCCGGAACACCTCGGCGATGTAGGCGCCGTACGTCAGTACCAGCGCGGTGCCGCCGAGCACCAGCACCGAGGGCGTCCCGGACAGGCGCAGCCCGGGCACGCCGAACGCGAAGACGTAGATGGTGATGATGAGCGGCAGGCCCCGGAAGGTGTACGTGTATCCGGTCGCGAGCGCGCGCAGCGGGAAGAACACCGCTGGCCGCAGCGTGCGCAGCATCGCGAGGCCGAGCCCGAGCAGCAGGGCTCCGGCGGCGCAGAACAGCAGCAGTTCGAGGTTGAGCAACAGGCCGCGAGCCACCGCCGGCAGCGCCTCGCGCGCGGCGTGCGGGTCGAAGAAGCTCGCCCGGACCCGCCGCCAGCCGGGCGCGCCGGTGACGGCGGCGAGCAGCAGCCCGCCGACCACGGCCGTGGAGACGGCGGCGACCACCACCGACAGGATCGTCTGCCGGCGGCGGTACGCCTCGCGCTCGAGCTGGACGGCGCTCCTGGGCACCGTGGGGGTGGGCATCGGGTCCGGGCGGCGGGTCAGGACAGCGTCGGGGCGCCCTGCGCCGCCGAAAGCCACTGCTGCTCCAGCTTCTTCAGCGTGCCGTCGGAGCGCAGTGCGTCGACGGCCCCGCTCACGCAGCCGGTGAGCGCCGAGCCCTTGTCGAGCACCAGGCCAAACTGTTCCGGCGTGCCGGACACCCCCGGCAGCTGCCCGACGATCGCGGCGTCGGTGATCTCGGCCCCGGTGATGTAGAAGGCCGTCGGCAGGTCGACCACGAGCCCGTCGATCTGCCCGTTCTGCAGTGCCTTCTTCGCGTCGTCGTTGTTGTTGTACACCGAGGGCTGCGCGGTCGGCTTCACGACCTCGGTGATCGACCGGTAGCTCGTGGTGCCGACCTGTGCGCCGAGCTTGGCGCCCTTGAGGTCCGCGAGGGTCTTCGCCCCGGCGATCTTCGAGCTCTTCAGCGCGATGACGGTCTGGGTGACGTCGTAATACGGGGAGGAGAAGTCGACGGCCTTCTTGCGCTCGTCGGTGATGGAGAACTCGTTGATGTCGAAGTCGAACGTCTTCGGCCCGGGCGCGATGGCGTTGTTGAACGTGACGCGGGTCCAGACCACCTGGTCCTTGGCGTAGCCGAGCTTGGCCGCCACGGCGTAGGCGACGGCGGACTCGAAGCCCTGCCCGCTGTCGGGCTTGTTGTCGTTGAACCACGGCGGGTACACGGGCTCGTCGGTGCCGACGGTGAGCCTGCCCGCGGCGACGGTCTTGAGCTGGGCGGGCGTGCAGGTAGCGGCGCTGGGGCTGCCACCGGACGCGGCGGGCGCCGCGGTGTCTTCGTCGGCGGGCGCGCAGCCGGCCGCGGCCATCAGGAGGGAGGCCAGCCCGGCCGTGAGGAGGAGGGTCGCGGGACGCATGGCCGGGATCCTAACCACTATCCCGATCAGATATACCGGGAAGGTGGGCCCCATCACGCGCCCCGGATCGGAAGCAACAGGGTGGTTGGCCACTCGCCGTGTTCTCACCCTACGTATGGCGGTTTGCAGTACTCGTGCTGGGCAGGTGTCCGTCAGCCGCACGGAGGCGCTTCGCATCGCCGAGCCGGCCACCGGACGAGACCCGACCACTGCAAGAGACGTGCCCACCAGGAGCTCAGTGATGGCTGACAGGAGCCGCATGCCGGCGGTGCGGCTCGACACCTCGGTACCAGCCTTGCTCGTCAGGATCGGCCGGTACCCGGTACACGCCGGCACGCTCGGTGTGGTCCGCTCCCTGGGCCGGCTCGGCGTCCCGGTGTACGTGATCACCGAGGACCGCCTCACCCCGATCGCGCTCTCGCGCTACGTCGCCGGCCGCTTCGTGTGGCCGGACAGCGCGTGGCACGAGACCGGGCGGCTGGTTGAGAACCTGTGCGCGATCGGCCGCTCGCTGGGACGGCCCGCCGTCGCGGTGGCCACCGACGACGAAGCCGCGGTACTGCTGGCGGAGCACGCCGACACCCTCGGGGAGTACTTCCTGCTGCCGCGGGTGACGCCGAGCCTGCCGCGGCGACTGGCGAGCAAGCGCGGGCTGTTCGAGCTGTGCGCGGCCAACGACGTCCCGACGCCGCACACCGTCTTTCCCACCAGCCGTGAAGACCTCCTCAGGTTCGCGGACGAGCTCACCTTCCCGGTGGTCGCCAAGAACGTGGCGCCGTGGACGCGACTGCGGTCGCCTGCGGTACCGACGACGACCGTCGTGTCGAGCGGGCGTGAGCTGCTGGACCGGTTCGCGGGCCTCGACGACCTCTCAGGTGTGCTGCTGCAGGAGTACATCCCGCACGAGCAGGCCGAGGACTGGTTCGTGCACGCCTACTGTGACGAGGGGTCGGCGACGGCGCCCAGCTTCGTCGGCCGCAAGGCGTACGCGTGGCCACCGGGGCGCGGGTGCACGGCCGACGCGCGCGCGGAGCGCAACCAAGCGCTGAGCGATCTGACCGAGAGATTCTGCAAGGAGGTCGGTTACCGCGGGGTCAATGACCTCGACTGGAGGTACGACCGGCGCGACGGCCGCTTCAAGCTGGTGGACTTCAACCCCCGCGTCGGCGCGCAGTTCAGGTTCGGCCAGACCGAGGACGGCGTCGACGTGGTGCGCGCCCTGCACCTGGCGATGACCGGCCGCACCGTCCCGGCGGGCGATCAGGACTACTCACGACGGCTGATCGTCGAGAACCTCTACGCGCCGGCCAGAGTGCTGCACAGGCTGGCCCGGCTGCCGGCGGCTCCGCCTTCTTCGGCGCCGCAGGTGCGCAGCCATGGCGCCTGGCTCGAGGCGAGCGGGAGGGATCCGCTGCCGGTGCTCGCGATGGTGCTCCGCTTCGGCGGGCAGGCCGTCGCCGCGGTGCTGCGCGGGGTGTACCGCCGCGTGCGGCGGCTGGCCGGACCGAGTCGCCCCGGCGGTGGCCGGTGACCTCGCTGGAGACCCTACGAGTCTGCGTCGGCATTCCCGCCTACAACGAGGCGGCCAACATCGGCCGCCTCCTGCGCGACCTTCTCGCGCAGGACGAGACCGGCTACGAACTCGTCGAGATCGTCGTCGCCTCCGACGGCTCGTCCGACGACACGGCGGCCATCGTGCGGGGCTTTGCCGACCGCCGCGTCAAGCTTCGCGACTCGCGGGAGCGGCTGGGCAAGACGACCCGCATGAATCAGCTCCTGTCGGGCTTCGACGGTGACATCCTCATCCTCCTCGACGCCGACGTGGCGCTCGGCGCGCCGGACTTCGTCTCGCGCGCCGCCCGAGACTTCCGGCCCGAGTACGGGGTGATGGCGGTCAACGCCGTGCCACTCGCGGGCCGCACCCTTGTGGAGAAGTGCGTGGTCGCGGGCTCGTCGGCGGTCGAGTGCGCCGCCGCGCGCTGGGACGGTGGCTCGAACTACCTGGCGTTCCGGGGTGCGTGCCTGGTCCTGGGGCAGGAGTTCGCCCGCCGGCTCGAGCTGCCGGCGTCCGTCGTCACCAACGACGCCTACGTCTACTTCCACGCCCGTCAGCTCGGCTACGAGCCGAAGTACGACCGCGAGGTCCACGTGCGTTTCCGGGTGCCCGGCACCCTTCGCGACCAGCTGCGCCAGTCGGAGCGCTTCCGGCATTCCAGCGCCGAGCTGGCTCGGGCGCTCGCGGACCGCAGCATCCCCGCGTCCTACCGCGTCCCCCGCGGCATCCTCGTCCGCGCCTTCCTGGCGCAGCTGCGCACACGACCCCTCGCGCTCACCGGATACGTCGTCCTGACCGTCTACCTCCGCGCGCGCATCGCCGGAAAACCCGACGTCACCTGGGACATCGCCACGTCGACCAAGGAACTTGATATCGCGTCATGCACCAGCGAGTAGTGAACACGACCATCTTCTTCGATTACGAAAGCACGTGGGGCATGCCTACCGCGATGCCTTACGACCTGGCCTCCGCCACCGCCGCACTGCTCGGCGTGCTCGGGCGGCACGGCGCCAGAGCGGTGTTCAACACCACCGGCAAGATCGTGGAGGAACAACCGGAACTGATCACGCGCATCGCGGAGGCCGGGCACGAGATCGCCATCCACGGTTACGACCACACCAACCCGGTGCACATGACCGCCGCCGACAACCGGCGCTTCGAGGCCGACCTGGCGGGCGTGGAGGCCAGGATCATCGAGCTCACCGGCTCCCGTCCGGTCGGCTTCCGCTCGCCACACCTGGGCGCGCCGAGGTTCTTCGACACCGCCACGTACGACATCTTCGAGCGGCGCGGCTACGCCTGGGCCTCGAACCGGGAGATCCGCTTCGTCGACGAGGCCACCTCGCCCCACGTCACCGGCCGCGGCGACGCCATCGGCCTGGCCGGCAAGGTCATCAGCCGCCTCGGTCTCGACCGGGTCCGGCTGCTGCGCCGGACCGGACTGGTCCTGCTCAACCTGGACCTCGTCTGGCGCGATCAGACACGGCATCCCGGCAGCCGCGCCGCCAACCTCGCCTGGCTGGTGCGGCCGGCTCCGTTCCGGCGCAGGCGGCTGACCGAGATTCCGGTGCTGTCGCCCCTGGACGTCGACTTCCTGAGCGCTCGCGTCGACCCCGCGCGGCCGTCGCCACAGAGCCAGGTCGACCACATGGTGCGGAGCCTCTGCCGTCTCTTCGACGAGGCCCGGGAGCACTTCAACCTCAACTTCCACGACTGGATCATCGGCACGTCGAACCGCATCGAGGTGCTCGACCGGACTGTCGCCTACATCGCCGCCAGTGGCCGCGCCCGGTGGGTGCTGGCCCGCGAAGGATCGACCCCGCGCCGTGCCTAGTCTCACCCGGCAACGCTCGGCCGCGGCCAGTGGGATCGTTCTCGTGCTGCGGTTCGGGGCCGGTGCCGTCCTCAACTACGGCCTCGGCGTCGTCCTGGCCTGGATGCTGACACCGTCGCAGTTCGGTTCCGTCAGCGTGCTGCAGAACGTGCAATTCCTCTGCTCCGCGCTGCTGTCCGCCGGTTTCCCCTGGGCACTCACGGGCATCATCGCGCAGGCGGACGCCCGGCTCGGCGTCGACGCGGCGTATCGGGCCGCTCTGGTCGGCAATCTCGGCGTCGGCGCCCTGCTCGCCCTCATCTTCGTGGGTGCGCAGATCGCTCGCGGCGTGGTGCCCGGCGCCTCCGTCGCGACGGTCGCGGTGATAGCGGCGACGATCGCGATGACCGCGGTGAGCACGACTCTGCAGGGAGGGTTGCACGGCGAGCGGCGCTTCGACGGCCTGGGCTTCATGCAGACGACGGGCATCGGCGTGAAGGTCGCGTTGACGCTGATGCTCGTGAGCCTGGTGCAGTTGCGGATCGGCGGGGCCGCCATCGGATTCCTGGGTGGTGCGGTCGTGGCGACGGCTGTCGGTGTCTGGGCCCTGCGGGACCAGCTGCCCCGACCCGGCCCGATGGCCTGGCGCGCCACCACATCGCGAGCACTGTCGATGGCCATCGCCACCTCCGCGGTCAGCCTGATCCTGACAACCGATGTCGTGGCCCTGAGCCTCATCGGCCAGCGGCATGGCGTCAGCGCGGGGGACATCGCGGTCTACCAGGCGGCGGCGGTCCTCGCGCGGGCGCCGTACTTCGCGGCCGAGGCCCTCAGCAGTGCCGTGTTTCCGTTCATCGCGAAGGCGGAGACCGCGGCCTCGGTGAGATCCTGGTTTCTCGCCGCCTTCCGATGGGTGCCCCTCGCGCTGGTGCCCTTGCAGTTGATCCTGCTGGTCACCCCGGAAACCGCGTTGGCGTTGTTCTTTCCCGCGTCGTACGAACGCGGCGCCGACCTCCTGCGCATCCTTGCCGTCGGCACCCTGGGCCTGCTGAGCGCCGAGATGCTGCTCAAGACGCTGTACGCGCGTGGCCTGACGGCGTCGTTGGCACGGCGGGTCCCCATCGCGCTGGCGGTCCAGGCCGTCGCCCTCGGCGTCGCCGTGCCCCGGTGGGGAACCGTGGGTGCCGCGGTCGCGTTCGCCGTGGGGAGTTGGACCGGGGCGATCGTGCTCGGCCACCTCTTCGTCAGCCACTACGGCGCGTCCTGGCCGAGCCGGAGGCTCGCCATGCGCTACCCGCTGGCCCTCGTGCCGCTGGTGATAATGCTCGCGGCGGCCGATGTCGTGCCGGAGCTGCCCGCCCTGGCGGTGATCGTGGTCGGCCTCGCCCTCTATGCGGTCACCGCCGTCCGGGCTCGACTCGTGCGGGACGAGGATGTGACCCGCGTCTTGACGTTCCTGCGGCGGTTGCGACCGAAGCGAGGGGCCGCCCAGGCGTGAACGAGCGAGTGCTGAGAATGCGGTGGATCGCCTACGCGTCCATCGCGACCGTGCTGCTGGGCTACGGCCTGTTCGGGCACGCCGCGGGCACCGGTGTCACCACCGTGGATCTCGAGGCGGAGTCGATGCGGGTGACGTCCGGCGCGGCCGGCACCTATCGCGATCCGGCCGCCTCCGGCGGAAGGGCTCTGCAGATGTGGACGGACGCGACCGCGAGCGCGGAACTCACCGCGCCGGCGAGGGCCCGGCTCGTCGTACGCGCTCGCGGCGACCAGTGCTCCGGCGCTCCGGCCATGCGGGTACAGGTGGACGATCAGCTCGTCGAGACGGTCCAGGTGCGCGCGTCCTCCTGGGCCGACTACGTCATCACCGGCGCCTGGGGAGCGGGTACGCACACGCTGACCCTGAGCTTCGCGAACGACCTCGTCACCGACGCGTGCGATCGCAACCTCCACCTCGACCGCGCCGTCTTCGATGCGTCGATCCCGGCCTCGTCGCCGCGGCCACAGCCTCGGGTGCTCTGGGGCCTGGGTCCCGGGATCGCGGACGCCGTCGCGGCCCCGGTCTACCGCGATGCCGGCATGGGGATGGTCACGACGTGGTACAACGGCCCCGACGATCTGGCGTGGATCAGCGGATACGCCCGGCCGTCGACGATCTCCGATCTCTACGGGTCCGGCAAGGCGATCGAGCTGGTGGTGTGGCTCGCGGACCACCCGCAGTACGCGGTCGGTGAGCAGTTTCAGCGCGACATCGAAGTCGTCACCTCTGCGTTGAAGGGCAGCGGTCCGCACTACGGACCGCTCTACGTCGTCCTCTTCACCGAGTGGGAGACCTACTCATCCGAGCCCGGATACCCCGAGCGGCTGAAGGCGGCGTACCTCAAGGCGGCAGCGGCCATCCGCGCCCAATACGCCGGCGCACGCGTCGCACTCGGCTTCGGCGGCTACCTGTGGGACAGTCGGGGCGACCGCGACCTGTCGTTCTGGTCCGACGCGATCGCCGCGAGCGACTTCACCTCGGTCCAGCAGATGCAGGCCTGCGACAACGAGCACGACGGGCAGAGCGCGCTGGTCCCCCAGATCCAGACTTCGGTGCGACAGCTGGGCTCATACGGCAAACCCGTGATGATTTCGCATTTCAAGCTGTGGGGCGGCCCTGAATGCCAGGTGCGCGCGTTCGACAAGTTCACCAAGACGATGTTGAACGATTCCTCGATGGCGGAGTTGACGAGCGACGGACTATTCGCGTGGAATTTCATGCCGGATCACTATCTCAACGACCCGGGCCCGGTCCGCGATTCCTCGACAGCCCTTATCAGCACGTACTCGGCATCGCTTCCGCCGTCGCCACACATTCCGACGGCCGGTGTGCCCGGCTAGCACACATCAACGAATTCGGCGCGGACTCGTCCGATCCCCCGCAGGTGGGTACAGGGGGTGTTAGGGTCGATGACATAGCCACTGCACGGCGCGTCGACCCTGCTCGGATACGGGGTCACGGCAGGAGCCGGCAGCAACGGATTCGTCCAATACTTCGGCTGCCGAAAGCCGAATCCATCAATCAACTTCCGCACAGGTGAGGCTCTGAAATTGCGCCTGCAGCAACGGGGAAGCCAAGAAAATTCCGGACGTTCTTTCAACGACAGCGGCGGCGGATCGCTCATTTCCGACGTCGCACGACCCGCGGTGGACCTCGAGGTGGTCATCCCGGCGTACAACGAGGAGGCCCGCATCGGCGAGACGCTGCGGGACCTGGCGCGCAGCACGGCTCGGCTGCCGTGGAGCGTCGGCGTCGTGGTCGTCGACAACGGCAGCACGGATCGGACCGCGGACGTCGCCGACCACGCCAACAGCGGTCTGCGGGTCCACGTGATCGGCTGCTCCCGCCAGGGAAAGGGGGCCGCCGTCCGGCGCGGAATCCTGACCTCGCGAGCGCGGTGGGTCGGGTTCTGCGACGCCGACTCGTCGACACCGGCCGACCTGATCCCAGGCGTCGTCGAACTCCTGTCCGCCGGTCACCGGATCGTCGTCGGATCCAGGTACTGCAGCGGCGGCCGGCTGCTGGTCCGCCAGCCCCTGATCCGGCGCGTGGGCAGCATCGGATTCCGGTCGCTGAGCCGGGGCATGGTCGGCGACCTGTCCGACACGCAGTGCGGCTTCAAGTTCTTCGAAGCGACGCTCGCCCGGCAACTCTTCATGCAATCGCGTCTGTCAGGCTTCGCGTTCGACCTCGAATTGCTTGCCCTCGCGCACCGGTCGAACATTCCGATCACCGAACTGCCGGTCGACTGGACGGAGCGCGGCGGCTCGACCTTACGTCTTGTCAGGGACGGAGCCCGGGCCTATCTGGAATTGATCAGTCTCCGCATGCTGAGGACCGGCCCCGGCGACCCGCTGGCGCTGCGGCCCGCGATCATCGCCCAGGCCCGGGACCGCGAACGGATGCTGCTCGAAACATAGTTCTCGTTCGCTGACAGAAACTCGTTCATCCGATCCAGGGAGGAGACGCGGTGACGGTTCAGCACGTCGCTGTGCTCAATTGGCGGGACAGGAGTCACCCGCGCGCCGGCGGCGCCGAACTTTACTGCGAGCAGGTCGCCCAACACCTTGTGCGGCAGGGCGTGGCGGTCACATACCTGACGGCCCGTGTATCCGGTCGCCCGGCCCTCGAGGAGCGACAAGGCTTTCGCATCGTCCGTATGGGGGGAACGTTCACGGTCTACGTCGCGGTGCTGGTGTGGCTGTGGCGGCACCGCAAGCACATCGACGGCGTCGTCGATTCCCAGAACGGGATTCCGTTCTTCGCCCCGCTCGCCGTGGGGCGGCGGGTCCCGGTCGTTCTGTTGATCCACCACGTCCACCAGCGGCAGTTCGCGGAGTACTTCGGCTGGCCGATGCGGTGGATCGGCCGCTGGCTGGAGAAGACCGCCACGGGACGGGTATACGGCCACCGGGCGATCGCGACCGTCTCGCCGTCCTCCCGCAACGCGATTCGTCGGGAGCTCGGGCTCAAGGGAAAGGTCTTCATCGTCCCGTGCGGGATGGACCGCCCCGACGTGCCGGATGTCGTATCCCGGGCGACCCGGCCGCGCATCGTCTGCGTCAGTCGCCTCGTGCCGCACAAACGGATGGACCTCGTCCTCGAGGCCGTCGCCAAGGCCAGGACCGCGGTGGGCGACCTGGAACTGCACCTGGTCGGCGACGGCCCCGAGCTCGACGGCATTCGCACGCATGTCACGCGGCTCGGGCTCGAAGCATCCGTCGTGGTCCACGGACGCGTCACCGACGCCGAGCGGACCGCGATCCTGCGCACGGCGTGGATCACCGTCAGCGCGTCCACCGGCGAAGGATGGGGCCTGAGCATCCTGGAGGCGGCCGCGCTCGGCGTGCCGGCGGTGGCACTGCGGGTGGCCGGGGTGCAGGACGCGGTCCTCGACGGCCGGACCGGCGTGCTGATCGACGAGGAGTCCCAGCTCGCCGACGCGATCGTCGGCCTCATCGAGCGCCTCGGCGATACCTCGGAAGCGACGGCATGGGCATCGAGGGCCCGGGCCTGGTCCGCGCAGTTCACCTGGGAGCGGACCGCGCAGCGGATCCGGCTCGTGCTGGAGGCCGAAGCGGACCGGGTCGGGCTGCGCGGGCCCGACCACCGGGCGGCGGGTGACGTCGTGACGGTCGTCGAGCTGAGCGGAGCGGCACTGCCCGACGCCAAGGATCTGCGAATGCGGTGCCGGCATACCGACACCTGGTCGGCACGCGGCGACCGGATCGTCGGACTCATCCACGGCGCCGACGAGGTCGACGCGCTCACCGTGCTGCAACGCGCCGGGGTGCGCCCGAGCGCGCAACTCTGCGTCCGCCTCAGGGTCGGCCGGCCGCACGACCTGCTGGAGTACGCGTGAGCAACGCCACGGTACAAGAAGCGCCGCCGCTCCCTCGTGGATCCTCCGCCGAGCGGCTCGGGACGTCAGCGGCACCGGTGGACCCGCAGCGCCGGGGGAAACCCCGATCGCTGCGGGTTCCGGCGGCGCTGGCCGTCATCGTCGCGGTCGGTGCACTGCTGCGCGTGGTTCCGCTGCGCAGCGTCTGGCTCGACGAGGCGATCAGCATCGAACAGGCACGCCTGCCCTATCTCAGCATGCTGCACGTCCTGCGCTCGGGCGACGTCCATCCGCCGCTGTGGGGAAGCGTTCTCTGGCTGGATGTCCGCCTGTTCGGGGAGGGTCCGCTCGCGGTCCGCATTCCCTCCCTGATCGTCGGCACCCTCTGCATTCCGTTGGTGTACCTGGTCGCCCGTGAGCTCTACGACCAGCGCGCGGGCGTCGCGGCGGCACTGCTCACCGCGGTGTCTCCCATCGCCGTCTGGTACTCCGCGGAAGCGCGGATGTACGCGTTCTACATCTTCTGGTCGCTCCTGGCCGTGCTCGGACAGACACGGGCGCTCAAGCGTGGAGGGTGGCTGGACTGGGGCCTGTTCGCGGTCGCCTCAGCCGGGCTCGTCTACACCCACTACTTCTCGCTGCTGCAGCTGTGCACACAGCACCTGCTGTTCGCCGCCATCGTGATCAGGCGCGGGCTCAAGCGGAACCGGACGGCCGGCAGACTGCTCGTCGGGTGGTTGTCGGCGACCGCGGTGGCGCTCGCACTGCTGCTGCCGCTGGTTCCCTACGCGGCGGATCAGGTCGGGGACTTCGTGGGGTCCAGCGCCGGCGCGTCCGCGAGCAACGCCGCGCCCGGCGGCGACGGTCAGCGCTTCCTCTCCCTGTACGTGATCCTGGCCAACCTCGTCTGGGCGATGTGGGGCTACCACTCCGACGCCGCAATGCAGGGGTTGGTCGCGCTGTGGCCGGTCGGCATGCTCGTCGTCCTGCTCCTGCTCGGCAGGGGACGCTCCCGCTCCACGGTGTTGCTGGTGTCGATCGTCATCGTTCCCCTCGCACTCGCCTACCTGCTCGGCACGAAGCAGCGGACCTTCTTCGAGCTCCGGTACTTCATCTCGGTGCTGCCGCCGCTGCTCATCCTCACCGCCCGCGCGGCGACCGGCTGGCTGCGAACCAAGACCGCGAGGGCGACGGCGGTCGCCGCGATCGCGCTGAGCATGCTCGTCGGCCTCGGGGACCAGCAACTGAACCCGTCCAATCCGAGGCTCTACGACTACAACGGAGCCTTTCGTCTCGTGAACGAGGAAGCCCGCGCCGGTGACGTCATCCTGTTCGCCCCCGGCTACCTCGAGGGGCTGGTGAGCTACTACCACCCCGCCGTCACCGCCGTGCCGATCAGGGGCGGCGTCCCGCTGCCGGCGCAGCACGGTGGCCGCACGTTCCTCATGGCCAGTTATCTCGACAACCCGGACAACGCGAGCCTGGTGGGCCAGGCACTGGCACAACTCGACCATGAAGGGCGGACCGTGCGGCGGCTGGAGCACCGGGAGAACGTCACCATCTGGATTCTGCAATGACCATGACCATGACCAAGGGTGGAGCCGACCAGCGAGCCGACCCGAGAACCGCCGCGCCACGGTGGCAGCCCAGACGCGCCAGCCGGCGTGAGGCGACGGCGTTGCGGCTGCTCGTCATGCTGAGCCTGACGGCATCCGTGTGGTACTTCGGATGGTTGCTGCAGCCCGGCCGGGTGGGCGATCCGATCCTGTACTGGGTGCTGGTCCTGGCCGAGACGTTCAATCTCGTGCAGGCGCTGGGGTTCTGGTGGACCTGCGCGCACAATCGGGGGTCGCCGCGGTCCCCGATGCGCCGCTACCCGAACGTGAACGTGGACGTGCTGATCCCCGTCTACAACGAGCCGGTGGAGATCATCGCGCCCGTCGTGGAGGCCGCGGTCCAGCTCAAGGGGGCACGACCCCGTGTGGCGATCCTCGACGACGGGAACAACCCCGAGGTGCGGGCCCTCGCGAAACGGCACGGGGCAAGGTATCTGCGCCGCGGGTCGAACCGGGGCGCGAAGGCCGGCAACCTCAACGACGCCCTGAAGCGCACACGCTCGCCGCTGGTGGCGGTCCTCGACTGCGACCACGTGCCCGGTCCGCGGTTCCTCGAAGCCACCGTCGGGCATTTCAGGAGACGCGATGTCGCGTTCGTGCAGTCGCCGCAGTACTACGCGAACGCGGCCGACAACGCGGTGGCGCAGGCCGCCTGGTCTCAGCAGGCGCTGTTCTTCGGCAGCATCGCCAACGGCAAGGCCGGGCTCGACTCGATGTTCTGCTGCGGCACCAACATCGTCTTCCGTCGCGTCGCGCTCGAGTCGGCGGGCGGCTTTCCCGAGGAGACGGTCACCGAGGACTTCGAGCTGTCCGTGCGGCTGCACGCGGACGGCTGGAAATCGGTGTACGTGCCCGAGGTGCTGGCCCAGGGACTGGGACCGGAGGACATGTCGTCGTACGTGAGCCAGCAGCTGCGCTGGTCCCGCGGATGCATATCGGCGATCCCGCTCGTGCTGCGCTCGCGGCTGCCGTGGCGACTGCGGCTGCAGTACCTGCTGTCCGCCTCGTACTTCCTGTACGGCTGGACCCTCCTCGTCTACATGCTGATGCCGTTGGCGCGGATCGCGTTCGGGTGGCAGCCGTTGGCGTCCGCGAGCGCGGCGGACTTCCTCGTCCACTTCGCGCCGTACTTTCTGCTCTCCATCGCCAGCGTCGCGGCGGCCGGGTTCGGCACGTACACCTACAACGCCTTCGCTTTGGCGGCGACGAGTTTCTGGATAGGCATCGTCTGCACGGTCCGCGCGCTGCTGCGGCGACCGGCGAGGTTCGTGGTGACGCCCAAGCGCGGAAGCAGCGGGTGGCAACCCGCCGCCGTCGCGCCCTCGCTCGTCGCGATCGGCGTGCTCCTCGCCGTGTCCGGGTGGGGACTGCTGCGAGATCCCACACCGGGAACCCTGAACGCCGTCGGCTTCGCGGTGGTACATTCCGCCATCCTGCTGCGGGGCGCCGCGCCCGCGCTCCGGCTGCTGCGACCGGAGGTCACCCCGGTTGAGACGGCGCCTGAGCCCCCCGGCGTCGCTGACCCGCAGCCGGCGCCCGCCGAGGCCCCGGCATCGCCCGAACCGTTGCCCGAGCCGTCGCCGAGGGCGGAGCGGACCGTCGAGGGGATCGCCAAACCCCGTGTGTCGCCGGACGGGCTGGTCCCGTCGGGTGACACGACGACACCGAGCGAGACGAACGTCAGCGCCTGAGCGCCGGTGGGCGGCTACCGGGCCAGCCGGCCGCCCTCGGTCCCGTCGGGGCCGGATCGCGATTCTCCGGCCGCGCAGGTCGTTGTGCCACAGTTCCTCTCAGGTTCGGGAACGGGGTACAAACCGGACAGCACTCGCCGGTCCGACGGCGACCCGCGGCGCCCCAGCGTCACCCTCCCCCGCCGCATCATCCGACGGACACCGGGGGGACGAGCATCATGGAGGCATGCCGGCACCCCGGACCGTCGGCGCGATCTACCTCGTCACGCTGGCCATCGTGGCGGCGGTGCTGTCGTGGCACCGCGGCGACGGCGCCGACCACGGCCGCCGCTGCGCCGCCGCCGGGGCCGCCGATCTCAACGGGCGGACGGTCACCGCACTGGACCTCGACGGGCGGCCGATGCGCTGCACCAACCTCGAACGGTCCACGGTGGACGGGCCGGTGGGCGCGGCCAATCTCAGCGGGTCCAACCTGCACCGGGCGACGCTGCGTGACGCCGCCATGACCGACGTCGACCTGACCGCCGCCGACCTCACCCTGGCGGTGGCCCGCTCGGCGGAGTTCACCGGCGTGAAGCTGGTCCGTGCCGACCTCGGCGGTGCCGACCTGCGCGAGAGCACCCTGACCGACGTCGGCCTGGAGCACGCCCGGCTGCGCGACGCCAACCTGCACGGGGTCTCGTTCGTGCGGGCCGACCTCAAGGACGCCGACGTGCGCGGCGCCGACCTTACCAACGCCACGCTCACCGACTCCAACCTGCGCGGCGCGCGGCTCGACGACGCCGACCTCTCCGGCACCTCGTGGGTCAACGTCGTGTGCCCGGACGGCGTGAAGTCGACCGACGGCTCGTGCGACGGGCACCTCAGGCCGCACTGAGCACCGCGCTGTCCCTTGTGGATGGTCAAGGGGACGGCGACCGCCGTGCGGACCCGGCCGGGCATGCCGGCTTTACGATGCGCGCCCGGCACGGGTAGCGTCACGGTCCGTGAGGGTTGTGCGACGCGACAACGTCCGGCCGCCGGGTCCGGGGGCCGCCGTCGCCATGGCCTTCGCCCACGGGTTCGCCGGGCACATCCGCGGCAGCTCGCCACTGCCGCTCGGCGCGACCGGCCGCTGCCCCAGCCTCAGCACCCCGGACGAGGCGTTCGACGCGATCAGCGCCCACCTGTGGGAGGGCTGACCGTGCCCGAGCCGCCGCCCGACACGACGGTGTTCGACGCGGCGGCCCTGCGCACCTACGAGCGGGAGCTGCTCGCCGAGCGCAACGCGACGCGGATCCGGCTGCTGCAGGAGATGGTCGTGTGCTGCGCCGCGATCGAGCGCGCTGAGCAGATCCACGACCCGATCATGCGGCTCGGCGGCGCGGCGTTCACGGCGACGGAGACCCGGGTGTGGCTGCTCGATGCGCGGGAGGCGGCGCTGCGCCCGCTCGGCCACCGCGACGCGCACCCGGCGGAGGGCACGCAGGACGCGCTCATCTCGCTCGACGACCCCGGGCCGGAGGCGCGCGCCGCAGCGCGGCTCGACATCGTCCGGGTCGACGGCGACGCCGGCGGCGGCCCGCGGGTCGTCACGCCGCTGCTGGCCGGCCGGCGGGTGCTCGGGGTGATGGCCTTCGCGCTGTCGCCCGGGTTCGCGCTCGACGACGACGAGATCGAGCTGATGCGCACCTTCGGCCGGCAGGCGGGGCAGGCCCTGGACCGGGTCCGACTGCTGGAGGAGACGACCCGGCAGGCCCTGCTGTCCGGGATTCTGGCCCGGCTGAGCCGCGATCTGGACGAAACGGTCGGCTTCACCGACCGCGCGCGCCGGCTGGTCGAGCTGCTCGTCCCGGACATCGCCGAGTACGCCCAGATCGACCTCGACCTCGCCGGGGAGCCCGGCTGGCGGGCCACCGCGCCCAGTGACGGACCGCACCCCGGCGGCTGGACGATCCCGCACGACGTGCTGGCCGCCGTCCACGCGGCGGGGCGCGGCAGCGGGACGGTGGCCGCGGCAGCGCTGCTGGCCGCCGACGGCCGCCACGCCACGGTGCTGCCGCTGCGGGCCCGCGACGCCGTGCTCGGCACACTGCTGCTCGTCGCCGCCGACACGGCCGCCGCCGACCGCGCCGGCCCCGAGTTCCTCGCCGACCTCGCCGACCGGGCCGGGCTGTCGCTGGACAACGCCCGGCTCGGCGAGCGCGACCGCGAGGTCGCGCACACCCTCCAGCGCAGCCTCCTCGCCGGCGAGTGGCCGGCGGATCCGCGGTACCACGTGGTGACCGCCTACCGACCGGCCGTGCACTCGCTGGAGGTCGGCGGCGACTGGTACGACGTCTTCGCGACCTCGGCGGAGAGCGTCGGCATCGTCGTCGGCGACGTGGTGGGCCGGGGCCTGCGCGCGGCCAGCGCGATGGGCCAACTGCGCAGCGCCGTGCGGGCGCTGGCCACCGCGCACGACGGACCGGCCGAGCTGCTCCGGCACATGGACGACTTCGTCGCCTCGTTCGCGGCCGGGCGCATGACCACGCTCGCCTACGCCGTGCTGTCCCTGGACACCGGTGTGCTCCGCTACGCCTGCGCCGGCCACCCGCCGCCGCTGCTGGTCGAGCCGGGCGGGGTGCCGAGCTACCTGTGGGAGGCGCGCTCCGGCCCGCTCGGCGCCACCGCGGCCGGACGGGCGCGCAGCGAGGCGTCGGTGCGGGTGCCGCACGGGTCCCGCCTGATGCTGTACACCGACGGGCTCGTCGAGCGCCGCGGCGAGCGGTTCCGCGACGGCCTCGACCGGCTGGCGGCGCTCGCGGCCGAGCACCGGCGGACCCCGCTGCCGGCCCTGGCCGAGCGGCTCAGCGACGCGATGCTGCCCAGCGGCGGCGGCCACGACGACATGTGCCTGCTCGCGCTGGACTACACCGACGCCGCGCCGTTTCGCGCCGACGTCCCGGCGCGGATGTCGGCGCTGGCCGGGCTGCGCGCCGCGCTGGACGCATGGCTGGACGGGCGGGGCGTCGGCGAATACGACCGGTTCGGCGTCGTGCTGGTAACCGCCGAGGCGGTGGCCAACGCCATCGAGCACGGCTACGAGTTCGATGAGGGCCGGGTGGTGGGCGTGCTGGCGCAGGTCGACGGCGAGAGCGTCGCGGTGCGGGTCAGCGACAGCGGGAAGTGGCGGCCACCGCGCGCGGCGCTGCAGCGCGGGCGGGGCCTGGCGCTGATCGGGCGCTTCGTGGACGAGCTCGTGATCGACCGCGGTACGGGCACCACGGTCCTGATGCGCCGGCGCACCGGCGTCGGGAGGCGTTGAAATGAACGAGAAGCGTCAGGTCCGGGTGTCCACCGCGAACGGCTGCGAGGTGGTGCGCCTCCTTGGCGAGATCGACCACGCCAGCGCGCCGCTGGTCGAGCGCGACGTCCTCGTCAGCGTGCGCGCGTCCACCGGCGTCGTCATCGACCTCACCGAGACGACGTTCCTGGACAGCGCGGGCCTGCTGTGCCTGGACCGGATGGTGACCGCGTTCAGCGACCGCGGCGCGCCGGTGCGGGTCGCCGCGCCGGCCGCCGGCATGGTGCGATTCACGCTGGAGCTCATCGGCTTCCTGCCGGACCTGCTCACCGAGGACGTCGAGACCGCGCTGGCGGAGATGGCGTAGGCATCCCGGGCCTCGCCGCAGCGGGGCAGGGCCGGGTGGCTCCGCGGCGGCGACCGGCCCCGGCAGCGGCGCGTCCGGGGAGTCGTTGGAGAGGTCGGTGTAGAAGCGCACGAACGCCCGTCGCCGTCCATTCGCCTGGCGGCTGTAGGCGGCGCTACGCCGGGTGGAGGGCGTCCACTGGGCCGAGGTGCGCACAGCCGGCCGGGTGCCCTCGTCCGGCCTGAAACGTGCCCCGGCCGGACGCCGCCGCCCGGCAGGGCACCCTACGACGGGCCGGAGAACCGCGCCCGGCGCAAAGCGTTCGCCCCTCCGAACACCCCCGGCCGATCGGGTGCCCGTGGTTGACCGGGTCGAGCCGGGGTAGGCCGACGATTTGCGCCGGGCGGAAAACCCGGCCCGTGCCAGGTGCGGAGGTGTCACGATGGCCGAGGCCAAGACGAAGCCGGGAGCCGGCGCTGGCTCGCGGTCCCGCGGCGGCGGAACCGCCCGCGCGACGGCCGGCGGGCGCGCGACCACGACCCGCACCGCCAAGCCCGAGACCGGCCGCGGCGGCGAGCGGCGAGCCGCGGCCCCGGCCGGCCGCGCGGCCAGCCCGGAAGAGGAACGGCACGACGGCCACGGCGGGGTCCGCTGGGGGGAGCTGCCGCTCGCGCACATACGGGTGCCGGTCGTCCACCTGCCCATGCCGTCGGCGCGCCCGCTCATCGCGGAGGCGCGCTGGGTGCTCAAGGCGGTCGCGTCGACGCTGCCACCGCCCTCGCGGATGCTGTACTACGGCGGTGTCGGCGCCCTCGCGGCGCTGGGCGTCATCGAGTGGCCGGTCGCCGGCGCCCTCGCCGTGGGCCTGTGGATCGCCGGGCGCCGGCACACCAGCGGATCTCCGGCCGCGAGCGCCGCGTGAGCGCCGGAAACGTGCGCCGCGCGACCGCCGGGCGCCGACACGACACGACCACCGGGGGCGAGCGCAGCGCGACCACCGGTCATGGACGCGACGCGACCGCCGGCCGCGAGCGCCGCCTGACCGTCGCCGCCGCCAGATGACCGGGGCGATTCCGGACGACCGCGCGGACCGGTCGGGGTTGTGCAGACCTCGGGGCTGAGCGGGCTGTTCGGCAGCCGCCCGCTCGGACCCGTGGCGTGGGGCATCGCGCTGGGTGTGACCGTCCTCGGCACGGCGCTGGCCGCGCTACCGCTGCCCGAGACGGTGGTCCGCCGCATCGCCGCGGCGACGGCCGACGGGCTATAACATCTCGAGCGGGCGGAGCCCGCTCGGCGGCGGGAACGCGTGGTCGAGCTCGGCGAAGTCCTCCAGCGTCAGCCGCAGGCCGAGCGCGGCCCGGTTCTCCCTGGTGTGCCGCAGGTCGGCGGCCTTCGGCAGGGCGCAGACGCCGTCCAGGCGCAGCACCCACGCCAGGGCCACCTGCGCCGGCGTGGCGGCGTGGCGGCGGGCGATCACCTCCACGACCGGATGGCGCAGCACCGCGCCGTCGTGGTCGAACGGGGAGTACGCGATGATCGGAATGCCGTAGCGCTCGCATCCGGAACCCCTCCACGGTCGCCTCCGCCGGCACCGGGCTCGGCCAGTGCAGCAGGTACAGGTCGATGTGGTCGGTGCCCAGCCGCCGCAGGCTGTCCTCGCACGCCCGCGGCATCCCGGCCTGGTCGGCGTGGTTCGGCAGCACTTTCGTCACGAGGAAGACCTCCTCGCGGCGGCCGTGGATCGCGTCGCCGACCAGTTGCTCGGCGCCGCCGTCGGCGTACATCTCGGCCGTGTCGATCAGCGTCATCTCCAGGTCGAGGCCCTCCCGCAGCGCCGCGATCTCCAGTTCGCGGTGCTGCGGGTCCTCCCCCATGCCCAGGTGCCCTGCCCGAGCACCGGGATCCGCTCGCCGGACGGCAGCTCGACCGTCCGCATCGTCATGGTCGTCACGGGCATGCGACTACCACCGGCGCCGGTCGGTAAACGGCGCCGGCCAGGGCGACGATGCGCAGCTACTTCGCGGCCGGGGCGCCCGCTCCGACGTATTCGGCGAGGTGCTGGCCGGTGAGGGTCCGGCGGGTCGCGACCAGGTCCGCGGGCGTTCCTTCAAACACGATCGTCCCGCCGTCGTGGCCGGCGCCCGGGCCGATGTCGATGATCCAGTCGGCGGACGCCATGACCGCCAGGTGGTGCTCGATCACGATCACCGACTTGCCGGCGTCGACCAGCCGGTCGAGCAGCGCGAGCAGTTGCTCGACGTCGGCCAGGTGCAGGCCGGTGGTCGGCTCGTCGAGCACGTAGATACCGCCCTTCTCCGCCATGTGGATGGCCAGCTTCAGCCGTTGCCGCTCGCCGCCGGACAGGGTGGTGAGCGGCTGGCCGAGGCTCAGGTAGCCCAGACCGACGTCGGCCAGCCGGGCCAGGATGGCGTGCGCGGCCGCGTTCTTCGCCTGCCCCGCGCCGAAGAACTCCTTGGCCTCGGTGACCGGCATGGCGAGCACCTCGCTGATGTCCCGGCCGCCGAGCTTGTACTCGAGCACTGCGGCCTGGAACCGCTTGCCCTCGCACTCCTCGCACACCGTCGCGACCCCGGCCATCATCGCCAGGTCGGTGTAGATGACGCCGTTGCCGTTGCAGTTGGGGCACGCGCCGGCCGAGTTGGCGCTGAACAGTGCCGGCTTGACGCCGTTGGCCTTCGCGAAGGCCGTCCGGATCGGGTCGAGCAGGCCCGTATAGGTGGCGGGGTTGCTGCGCCGGGAACCCCGGATGGCGCCCTGGTCCACCGAGACGACGCCCGCGCCCTTCGGGATCGAGCCGTGGATGAGCGAGCTCTTGCCCGACCCGGCGACGCCGGTGACGACGCACAGCACCCCGAGCGGGACGTCGACGCTCACGTCGCGAAGGTTGTGCCGCGTCGCGCCGCGGATCGCGAGCGCGCCCGCGGGCGTCCGGGTCTGCGGCTTGAGCCGGGCTCGGTAGTCGAGGTGGCGACCGGTCAGGGTGCCGCTCCCGCGCAGTCCGTCGACGGTGCCCTCGAAGCACACCGTTCCGCCCGTGCCGCCCGCGCCCGGTCCGAGGTCGACCACGTGGTCGGCGATCGCGATCGTCTCCGGCTTGTGCTCGACCACCAGCACGGTGTTGCCCTTGTCGCGCAGCCGCAGCAGCAGGCCGTTCATCCGCTGAATGTCGTGCGGGTGCAGCCCCACCGTGGGCTCGTCGAAGATGTAGGACACGTCGGTCAGGCTCGATCCGAGGTGCCGGATCATCTTGGTGCGCTGCGCCTCGCCGCCGGACAGCGTGCCGGACGGCCGGTCGAGGCTGAGGTAACCGAGTCCGATCTCGACGAACGAGTCGAGGGTCCGCTGAAGCGTCGCCAGCAGCGGCGAGACCGAGCGGTCGTCGATGCCGCGCACCCAGGCGGCGAGGTCGCTGATCTGCATCGCGCAGGCATCCGCGATGTTGATGCCGTTGATGCGCGAGGCGAGCGCGGCCTGGTTGAGTCGGGTGCCGCCACACTGCGGGCACGCGGCGAACGTGACGGCGCGCTCGACAAAGGCCCGGATGTGCGGCTGGAGCGCCTCCTTGTCCTTCTGCAGAAACGCCTTCTGCACGCGGGGGACGAGCCCCTCGTAGGTCATGTTGATCTTTTCGATCTTGACCTTGACCGGCTCCTTGTAGAGGAAGTCGTGCAGCTCCCGCTCGTCGTAGTCGCGGATCCGCTTGTCCGGGTCGACGAACCCGGACGCGGCGAAGATCCGGACCTGCCACCCGTCGACGTTGTAGCCGGGGATCGTGATGGCGCCCTCCGCGAGCGACCGGTCACGATCGAACAGCTCGTCGAGGTCGATGTCGGTCACGGTGCCCATGCCCTCGCAGCGGGGGCACGCGCCGGCCGGCACGTTGAAGCTGTAGTGGAACGCCGGCCCCGCGCTCGGCTCGCCCAACCGGCTGAACACGATCCGCAACATCGCGCTGGCGTCGGTGGCGGTGCCCACGGTGGACCGGGAGTTGGCACCCATCCGCTCCTGGTCGACGATGATCGCCGTGGTCAGCCCCTCGAGCAGATCGACGTCGGGACGGGCCAGGCTCGGCATGAAGCCCTGCACGAACGCGCTGTAGGTCTCGTTGATGAGCCGCTGCGACTCGGCGGCGATCGTGCCGAACACGAGAGAGCTCTTACCGGACCCCGACACCCCGGTGAACACGGTCAACCGGCGCTTCGGGATCTCGACGCTCACGTTCTTCAGGTTGTTCTCACGGGCACCATGGACCTGGATCAGATCGTGACTGTCGGCGACATGCATCGAGCCACCCTAACCGGGCAGCGACCCGCGCGGATGCCCGACAGCCGTGGTCACAAAGGCCACCTATCCCCCGGCGATGAACCGGCGCTCGTGGTAGATCAGGCGGTCCGCGGCCGGCCCGAGCACGACGCCGACGACCTCGGCGACGACGACGGTCGACGAACCGACCGGCAGCCGGTGCAGCGGCACACAGCGCAGCGCTGCCTGCGCGCCGCGCAGCACCGGCTCTCCGGTGGGCAGGCTGTCCCATCCCTGATCTTCGGTGAAGCGCGGGCCGCCCGGGCGCGCGAAGTCGTGCGCGAGGCCGGCGTGTGCCGCCCCGAGCAGGTTCACGACCAGGCGGTCGGCGGCGGTGATCACCATGGCCGACGGCGAGTCCATGACGGAGAACGACAGGGCCGCCGGCGCGAGCGACACCGACGCGACGCTGGAGGCGGTCAGCCCGGCCGGGCCGTCGGGGCCCATGACGGAGATGACGGCCACGCCCGTCGGATATCCGCGGAAGGCCGCCTTGAACAGTTCCACCACGCTGGTGTCAATTCCGGCACTCACCGTTACGACGGTAGAACCTCAACCCCGGTCGAGGTCAACCCTACAAATCCGGTCGAGGTCAACCCCACAGCGGACGAGCGGGTGCCAGAGGTCACGGGTGCCGGCAGGCCTCATCCGGCGCGGTCCGCGGGATCGACCCGCGGACCGCACCGCTTCGACAACGACCCATCGCCACGCCGAGTCCCTTGGCCTCGGCGGCGGGACCGTGCCACGGTCTGCGAGCGCGACGCCCGCCGGGTCCGCCCCAGGCTGGACGCCACCGTCCGTGCCCCGCGCGCGCCCTGAGCCGTTACGCCGTCGGCGGCTGGAACGCGGGCGGCGCTGGCGGCGCCGGGTAGCCACCTTGCACGGGCGGAGCCGGATAACCACCCTGAACCGGCGGGGCCGCGTAGCCCTCCGGCACAGGCTGGGCCGGGTAACCGGCCTGGACCGGCGGGGCCGCGTAGCCCCCGGGTACGGGCGGAGCCGGGTAACCGCCCGGAACTGGCGGCGCCGGGTAACCACCCTGAACCGGCGGGGCCGGGTAGCCATCCGGCGCGGGCGGGGGCGGGTAACCGCCCGGAATCGGCGGCGCCGGGTAGCCACCCTGCGCGGGCGGCGCGTACGGGGCCTGGCCCGGCTGAGGTCCGGCAGCGGCCTGGAACTGCGGCTGCGTGGACTCTTGGCGCCGCTTCAGCGCGGCCCGCACGCCCCGGATCACCAGCAGCACCGGCATGATCAGGATCTTGAGGCTGATGATGATCCAGCCGCCGAAGAGCAGGACCCAGCCGGCCCAGATCGCCATGGCCAGGCCGGCCACGACGCTCAATATCCGCCAGCCGATCTTGCTGCCCGGCAGCAGGCCACTACCGATCGTGGCCAGCCCGCCGATGATGTAGAACACGAGCAGCACGTTGCCGCCCGTACCGTCGAGATTCACGCCCGTTCCTCCCCTTGGGTCGTTCTGCGACGTGAGACGGTACAAGATCGGGTCGCCGGCCGCTGTCCCGCAGCCGACGACCCGAATCACGGCGACCGAGCGATCACGCGGACAGTCGGAAGTAGTCCACGTTGAAGCCGCCCGCCTCGCAGTACAACGTGACGAGCTGGTCGCCGGCCGGCAGCGTCACCGTGGCGTGCACCGACCGGTAGGCGCCCCAGCCGCCGGTGTCGGGGACCGACACCGTGGCGAGGACCTGGTTGCCCGCGTCGCGGAAGGTGACCGCGTTCGCCGCGGTGGCGCCGCTACCGTTGGCGACCCGCAGCTCCAGGTCGTAGGTGCCCGGCTGGGCGACGTCAAGGCGGTACTGCAGCCAGTTGCCCGGCGCGGTCCAGCCCACGTTCTTGCCGCCGCTGGCCGCCGGGTTGTTCTCGATGAAGTTCGCACCGCCGTCGGCCCAGCCGTGCTCGGCCACGTAAGCCTCGGCCTCGACCTTCTCGCCGATCGGCGCGCCGTGCGGGCGGATCGTGACGTGCACGGCGACCTCGTCGCTCGCCGCGCCGTCGGTCACCCGGAACTTCAGCTCCAGGTTGCCGGCGGTCGTCGGGTGCAGGCTGACCTGGCCGGTCGCGGCGTCGACGGTGACCCCGTCGGGCAGGTCGACGGCGTAGAACGCGAGCGCGTCGCGGTCGCGGTCGGTGGCCCGCAGGCGGAACGTGGTGGTCGTGTACTGGTCGGCGATCACGTCCGGCGCCGCGGCGAGCACCGGCGCGTGGTTGCCGTGCGGGCGGGGAAGCTTGGCGTGCCAGCGCAACGTCGCGTACGCCCCGGCCGGGACGGTCTCGACGAACTGCTGCCCGGCGAGCACGACCCGCACCGTGCGGGCGGTGGCGTTGGCGTTGCCGACGACCGCGACGAAGTCCTCACCGTCGCGGTACACGACGTTGCTCACCCCGCCGGACGCGGCGCTGGACTCGACCCGGGTGTGCTGCGGCCCGAGGTACTTCGCGAACTGTCCCATGGCGTAGAGCTCGTCGCGCACCGTGTACGTGCGGGCGGTGGTGTCGACCTTCACCAGCCGGTCGGGCCACTTCGTGGTGGCCGCGACCTGGTCCCAGTCGACGTTGTTGTCCCGCAGCGGCGTCCAGTGCAGGGTGCCACCGTCCTGGTCCGTCGCCTGCGCCCACAGCACGTAGGAGGAGGCGTCGAGCCGGAAGTAGCTCAGGATCGTGGCCGGCGACAGGTCGCTGGTCTCGGTCATGTGCACCGGCTTGCCGGTCTGCTCGAAGGCGTCGCGCATCACCGTGGGGTCGCCCCAGTAGGGGTGGAACGCGATCGCGTCCGTGGCCCGCCGCGCCGCCGGGTCGTTCAGGATGCGGTAGTAGTTCTTGGTCTGGGTGCTGTTCGGGTCGCGCCAGTCCCAGAAGTTGAAGTCGTGGACATAGAGCTGCACGTCCCGCGGCAGGTAGCGCTTGATCGCGACCGCGAGCTTCTGCTGCTGCTCGACGCTGATGTCCATGGCCGGGTAGACCACGTCCATGCCTGGCTCGTTGAGCAGGGTCAGCGCGTCGACGCGGATGCCGTGGCGCGCGTAGGCCTCGACGAACTTCGCGTAGTAGCGGGCGAAGACGTCGATGCAGTCGTCGCGCAGCTTGCCGGCCTGGTAGTGGTCGGTGGTGCTGCCCGGCTTGAGGGCGACCTCGCCGAGGAACTTGTTGTTCGTCTTCATCCACGCCGGGGCGCTCCAGGCCGAGGCGAAGAACGTGGCCCGGGGGTTGTACTTCTGGATCAGCTTGATGGTGTCGATGATGTGCAGGTCGACGTCGCGCTTGATGGAGAAGTACTTCAGGCCGAAGTCCTCGGTGACGCCGGGCGGCAGATCGTCCTCGGACCAGAACGGCAGGTGCTCGATGAGGTCCGGGCTGCCGATGGTGAGCCGGAAGCGGTCCAGCCCGGCCCCGGTGCGGGGGTCGACGAGGAGCCGGACGGCGTCCTCGCGCTGCCGCGGCGTCAGCTTCCACAGGTTCGACACGCTCGTCTCGTCCAGCGAGAAGCCGATCCCGGAATACCGCTGCCTGATCCGGCTCGGATCGACCACGACCGTGACGTCGGCCGCGGTGGCCGCCCCCTCCCCGACCCGGACCGTCGGCAGCGACTGCCAGGCGTGCGCGGCGCCGGTCGAGTAGGTGCCGGTCACCACTTCACCGCGAGGTGGGGGCGCCGCCGTCGCGGGGGCGCCAGCGCCGAAGAGCGCGAGCATGGCCGTCGACGTGACGATGACGGATCTCCGCACCGTGTCTCCTTTCGTTCCACAGTGGACCGTCATGCGTCATCGCGGGCAGGGTGAAGCGCCGGACACGTCCGGTTGCCGGTATGCGGTCCTGTCCGAGTCCACTGGCGGGGTGGTGGGGGTACCGCTAGAAAACACGCCGCGACAGGAGCATGTCAATGAATCACTGGAACTTTCTTCGAGTCTTGGTCAAAGTGTTTATGAAACACGCGTCAACCAACGATCGGCGCCGGTCCCGTAGAGCCGCGCACGACCAGGTCCGTGGCCAGCTCGACGTGCAGCGCGTCGAGCTCATGGCCGGTCACCATCCGGCCGAGCAGGCTCACCGCCATCCGCCCCATCTCCCCCAGCGGCTGGCGGACCGTGGTCAGGGCCGGGTGGGTGGTGCGACTGACGTCGATGTCGTCGAATCCGGCCACCGACAGCTCGTGCGGCACCCGGATCCCGCGCTCGACCGCGGCCTGCAGCGCGCCGACGGCCATCTTGTCGTTGAAGGCGACCAGCGCCGTGGGGCGCTCCGGCCGGTCCAGCAGCTCGGCGGCGGCGGCCCGGCCGGCCTCCACGGTCGGGTCGGACACCGTGCGCACCAGCTCGGGCGCCGGGTAGACGCCGACGCCGACCAGCGGGGCGGTGTAGCCGGCCAGGCGGTCGCTCATCGCCATCCAGTCCATCGGGCCGCCGAGCACGCCGACGCGGCGGTGCCCGAGCTCGACCAGGTGCGTCATCAGCCGCCGGGCACCGGCGAAGTTGGCCGCCGACACCGCGGCGATGTTGCGCGGCGGCGCGGTGCGCGGGTCGACCACGACGAACGGGAACCCCTGGTCGCGCAGCCGCTCCAGCTCCTCCTCCGGCTCCGGGGGCAGGATCAGGATCGCGCCGGTGACCTGCGGCCAGGCCGTCAGGGTGGGTAGCACCCCGGTGCGTCCCCAGGCGGACTCCCCGGCGTCGACGACCGCGTGCATGCCGTGCACGTCGAGCGCCTCGGTGATCGCCGAGACGATGAGGCCGAAGTAGTCGCTCAGTACGTACGGGCAGCGCACGTAGACCCCGTTGTCGGCCTTCGGCACGCCGGCGCCCCGCCGTCGCGGCGCGCGCCGCCCCAGGCCGCCCATCGCCTGCAGGACGCGGTCGCGGGTCTCCGGTGCGACGTTGGCCCGCCCGTTGAGGACCCGCGACACGGTCGCGATCGACAGGCCGGTCTGTGCGGCGACGTCCCGGATCGTGACGCGACCTTCCTGCGTTGTTTCACTGCCCTGTTTCATCGCCGAACAGCGTAGCCCGCGTGCCGCATCGAACCGGTGCGCCGTTGCTGGCAGTACAGCAGGGCGCCTGTTCAACGACCTGCCGTACTACCGCGTGCCGCGCTTCAGCCGCGGGCGAGCGACAGGATCGTGTCCATCGCCTTGAGCCGGTCGGCGTCCTTGCCGAGCAGGCCGTCGGGGACGATGAGCTCGTCGAGGCCGATCCCGCGATACTCGGCGATCGTGTCGGCCAGCGCCTGCGGCGAGCCGCCGATGACCGGGAACGGCGCCTCCGGCAGCGGGCCGTCGACCACGACGAGGGCCTGGGCCGTGCGGGCGATCGCCTTCGCGTCGCGCCCCTGCGCGGCGCAGAATTCGTCGAGGACCGCGGACTTGTGCGCGATGACGCCCGGCAGGCCCCAGGTGTTCCAGACATCGGCGTACCGCGCGACGATGCCCAGCATCCGCTGCTCGCCCTTGCCGCCGATGAGGATCGGCAGCGGGTCCTGGACCGGCTTGGGCTCACAGACCGCGTCGGTGAGCCGGTAGTACTCGCCCTCGAAGGTCGTCCGCGGCCGGCGCAACAGGCCGTGCAGCACCTCCAGCGCCTCGACGAACCGGTCCAGCCGTTGCTTCACCGGGGGCAGTTCGATGCCGTACTGCTCGTGCTCGTTGACCTGCCAGCCCGCCCCCATGCCGAGGGTGAACCGGCCGCCGGTCACGTGGTCGGCGGTCGCGGCCATGTTCGCGAGCACGGCCGGGTGGCGGTAGGTGTTGCCGTACACCAGGCTGCCGAGCCGGACCCGGGGCACCGCGGCGCCGAGCGCGGCGAGCAGTGTCCCGCACTCCAGCATCGGGGCCATGGAGTCGCGGCCGGGTGCGGCGTTGGGCATGAAGTGGTCGGCGACGTAGACGCCGTCCCACCCGGTCGCCTCCGCGTGCCGGGCCACCTGCAGAATCTCGTCGTACCGCTGCCCGGCACCGGGCCAGATCGAAAGTCGCATGCCTCCTCTATACCGCGACCGCGAGGCCAGGCGTCGATCACCCCGCCGCGCGGGTCAGACGAACGTCTGGGGACAAGAACCCTCACTGCCGAGTTCACCCGCGTCTGATGATCCGTACCACGGATAAGGAGCGGATGCCCGCCGGCATCAACGGCCGGCGTCCGCCCCGAACATCTGTGTAAGGTCCTCACGGTCGATGATCCGCAGCAGATCAGGCAGCTCCGACAGTCTTTCCCTGACCTCGGCCCACTCCCAGACGGCCCTAGCCTCGCCTCCTCGCTGGAACCGGGCTTGCTGATGCGCCGGTACGCCGAGTTCGTCCGCAAGCTCCGCCCAGCTGTCACCAAGTCGCCGGCAGAAAGCTCGCTTCACGGCCGGCAGATATGACCGCGGCCGTTCGGACGCTGACGCCTCCGTCGGCGCGTTGGTCGCCAATCGCGTACCGATGGCGGCCGGGCGATCCGCCTTGAGCTCACGCAGCGCGAGCGCCGCCACCTCCAGGTGCCAGAGCCGCTCGGCATGGCTCAGTTCGGCACGCCCGACGGTGCGAAGCGCCGACGCGAGAAGCGTCAGCCGATGTTGCCGGGTCCAGTCGGCGACCACATGCCGCCTCCTCGCCCACCCCTCGGCGGCGTGATGGATGCGTGCAGCGACGTCGTGATGCCAGGCCGACTCCGTGCGTGGCGGATGCGCGGCAGGCGTCACCATCGCATCTGCGAACACAGCGTTGAGCACCGGATCTGCACAGAAGTCGACCCTGCTCGCGACGCCGGCCAGCGCGAGCTTCACCGGGTCGCGCGACACCGGCATACCCGAAGAGAATCGGCCATAGTCGATAAGTCGGAACAGGTCGGCCCGAACGACTCCAGCGTCGACTGGAACGAGCACATTGCCTGGGTGCAGATCGCCGTGACCGTTGCCTAGGAAGACCAGCACGCGTAACGACGGGTCAGCCTCCCGGTTGAGAAGCGCGACGGGGTTGGGCAGCACCTCGCGTCGATGAGCTAGCCGGAACTCCGATACTGAGCCGTCGCCAAGACCCGCAGTCTCGGCGAAAGCTCGGACGTCGGCTAACCGAGCCCCAAGATCCTCACGCAGGAACTGGCCCGCATCGACATTCATCGGCTCGGGGTCGGCCGTCCCCCAATTCCAGTTCTTGGCGATCGCCTCGATTACGGTGGCGCAGTAGGCGCCGAACGACATATGTCCCTGCAACTGGGCGAGCGTCTGACTCTCCGCTCGGTCGGGCTGCCCCACCTCCTGCAACTGCACCCACCACCGCGATGGCCCCTCCACAGGCGCCGACGGCATCGTTCGCACGAGATGCGCCTCGGCGAACTCAGGCGGACTGAGCTGCCAGGCGAGGCTCGACGCGCGGCCCTCGCGTCTCGCGAGGTCCGGCGGTAGCAGCTTAAGCACCGCGCCGGTCAGCATTCCGCGCGGCGGATGCACAACCACGAGGGCCACGTATGAGCCGCTCCGGCCGTCCGTCAGCCAGCGCCGATGGATGAGGTTGAACGACTGCCCGGCGATCCAATCGGACAACCCCGCAAACACAGCGTCGGGTAGCGCCTCTCGCCATGGCTGCTCATCTGCGAGCGACCCGAACTCGGTTGCACCCGTCAACGGCTCGCCCTCTCGTCAACCGCTCTCGATTGGTGGAATCGCCTCGCTAAGCTGAGGTCAGACAGGGGAGGCGCATTGACTGACGTCATGGACCAGGAGTCCGACAAGATTGCCGGGCCGACAACGGAAGACGGCGTCATCACGACGTCAGCGAACAACATCGAACTTCTGCGCTGGCACCTCGATCGATACGACCGGCTGCGGTCCTCGACCGCGAACCGGGCATCCGTGATACTGAGCGCCGCCGCAATCCTGTCCGCAGCCAACGCGGTGATCCTGTCGCAGGTGCTTACCGGACCGATCCACGACCGGCAATGGCTGTTTGCAACCTTCGGTGTGGCACTGCTCGCCAGCACCGCACTCGTCGTACTGTCGCTGATCAGGTCCGCGAGCGTGCTGGTCACCAGCCGCGACAGCCGTGCACTGTTCGGGGTCGGGGATGAAGTGCCCCCAGGCCTCATCTTCAACGGCACCGACACGGTGCAGCGGTTGCGCTCGTTTGCGGAGTTCGCGAACACGGTCGAAAGCCAGCAGGAGGCGGACATCTACCGGGCGGCACAGGTCGAGCTCTGGATCGGCATTAAGCAGCACCGCTACCGGTATGTACGGCTGCGCAGTGCCGGTCGACTGCTGCGCTGGGCCGCCGTCACCGTGCTGCTGGTACTCGGCTCGGTCGTCGTCGCCCTCATCTCCCTCATGTGACGGCGTCCTCATCGAGCACATTCACTAAATCCTGTCGATCGATACCACGTAGTGCATCGCGGAGACTGCCGAGCCGCCTGCGCTGTTCCAGCCAGTCCCATATGTCGGCCGCCTCCCGTCCGGCGGCGAAGCGGCGCTGGTGCGGTATCGGGATACTCAGCTCGTCGGCCAGATCCTCCCAATCACGGTCCAGCCGGCCGCATACCTCACGTTTCGTTCGTCCTGAGTACATCGGCAGCCCATCAACCGGATCGTCATCGGCACCCGCGTCGGCGGGTCGGGAGATGTTGTTGATCTTTCCGGAACCGAAGACCGAACCGACCGCGTTCACGGGTCCGTAGAAGTAGTTTGATGTGTGGTTCACATCGTCCGGCACAATCGCCTCCCTTGGTTAGGAACGGGTACCGCCACTACTCGTCTCCATCGTGCCGCTGCCGAAGACCGACCCGCGCGCGTCGACCGGCCCGGCAAAGAAGTTGAAGTTCGTGGTGATGATCTGGGAGGCCTGGGAGTGGTAGTCGCCCGTGTCCAAACCCTCCTCCTCCAGGAAGTCAAGGAGCGCGGCCAGCACGCGCCGCTCGATAATGCGCCAATGGCGAATGACATCGCGAACCTGGAAGTAGTTGACGGCCTTGGCCGCCTGCCGGGAGAGCCGTTCGGCGTCCTTGAGGGCCTTCAGTGCGTTGCGCTCGGCTTGCGGATCGGCCTCCTCGATCAACAGAACGTCGCGCTGTGACGGCGCGACCAGCATGGTCGCGGGCAGGGCCGCTATGTGCGCTACATAGCGTGACACGGACCCGTCCTCCCGCACGCTGAAGCGCGTACCCGGGTCACGTGCGTACCGCGACGGGCCGTGCCGCCAAAAGGCAGGAAGCCGCCGTGCGACGAACACGGCCACCGTTCCGAGGCCCGGCAGAACGCGACGCACCTCTTGAGGTAGGTAACAAAGCCGCCTCAGGATGCCGGCCGAATGGACATGGCGCCACAGTGCTCGGCCGGAGTCCGGAATGTGAAAATCCGGACGGGTCGGCAGCAGCGCCCATGCCGAGAACTCCACGTACAGCACCCGTCCTTGCAGCGATATATGCACGAAGACGTTCGTGACAACCTCGCCGTCCCACGCCTCCACGCGGCAGGAGAGGTAGTGCCGGGCTGGCCCGGTCGGGTTCGTGCGTGCGACGTGGATCGCGTCCTGCTCTTCGGCGGGAACCGACCTGGCCTCACTCCCGACGACGAACACACGGTCGGCGATGTTGAGGCCGGGCAGTTCGGCCTCGGGATTGTCGTCGGCATGCAGCTTGTGCAACTGCTCCTTCATCTTGCGAGTGAGCTTCCGCGTCGTAAACTCGATCTTGTCCAGCTCTCGCTTCGCCACGGGGATGCCGGGATCGTCTCCGGCGGCGGAGTCCGGTTTCTTGAGGAGCCGCAGGTTGAGGTTCCACGTGCTGAGTTCCTCGCCGCTGCCGATGAAGGGCCGGTAGTCCGCATAGTAGGTGACTCGACTGCGCTCCTGCTCCGCGATGCAACGCATCCGGTTGTTGAGATGGTCATCGGTCAGTGCTCCCGACTGCAGCATGTGGCCGAGCAGCAGCTGACGCACGATCGCGATGAGGAATACCACGAGCGCGACCGCGGCGAGATCGAACGATGCCTGACGGATCGCGTCGAGCACGGATGCCGCGACCGGACCGTTGCCCCAAATGCTTGCCACACTTTCGTACCCCAACGCAACGACCGCCGATACGATGAGAACCGACCAGGCGACGGTGAACTCAACGAGGACCAGCCGGAGACGGAGACGGAAGTCGGAGAGCCGATCGATCGAGGGGCCTTCACGGAAGTACCTCGCGATCCCCCCGCAAAGCCTGCCCAGCGTCAGCGCGAGGTGCCAGGTCATCAATACGCCGCCGGCAACGACCAACGCCAGCGGTGAGCGCAGCAGGCCGACGGCGACCACGCTCGCAACAAGCACATGCTGCGTCGTGTCGAGCCACCATGACCGCCGGGCGTGAAACGTCACCTGCGCCAGGTCGAAGCCGTACGACGGCGCCACATAGCGTGAACGATCGGCATAAGCATCGAGTAGCACCCGCTGGCAGAAGTCGCTGTCCAGATAGGTGCCCGCGCTCAGGCGGCGGGTGGCGAGCGTGAAATCCACAAAGGCTCCGTCGTCTCGATCCGTCCGTACCCGGCACGCAGGGACTCAGGGCGGGACACGCTGGTATTTCCGTCGAATCCGCCGAGCGCATCCTACAATCGACCGATTTCACTGTCGATGCGGAATGGATCGTGATAACAGCCAAAGTCGCGGTAGGCCGATCGGATGCACGGCGTCCTATGGGTCCATCACTTCGGATGCCATGGACGTCCGGAAATCGAACGCGGCTTCGTCCCCCGTCTCCGTCGGCGCACGCCTGGCACGGGGCCGGCAGGCTCTCTGCGGCGTTCTGCAAAGTAGCTGTTCCACCCGCGCTCACCAGCACGTCGAGCCTGCGGTCGAGCGCATCGGTGCCGGTAGTCAGCGTGACGGCTGGGTTATCGACGAGGTTGCACGCCTTACGCTCGTGCGGCCCGGTGCAGAGCCGCAGCGCTTCGTCGAGCCAGACCGCGAGCAGGGGCGTCACGTGTGGCCGCCCGCCGGGCCGGACTGTCGCCAGCCAGTACACCCGGCCGTCACGAACCGGTCCCGCGCGACGCTAGACGATGCCGCCTCGGCGGTGGGTCGCTGTACTCTGGTCGAGCACACTCTCCGGCACCGGAGCCCCGCCGCTGCGCTCGCTAAAAGGTTGGTATGCCCGATGCTCCCACGCTCGCCTCGAATCCTCTCGGCGGTCTGGGGAACGATCGTCGTGGAGGATCTCGGCGAGGTGAAGGACCTCAAGGCTTGGCCGGGCGGCGCCCGGGAGTGGGACTGGACCGAGACCGGGACACGCCACTCCTCCGGCATCCAGCCCGCCGACGTTGAGGAACTGCTGGACGCGGGCGCGACGACGGTCGTGCTGTCGCGCGGCATGGAGGAGCGCCTGGAGGTCGCCGCGGCGACGCTGGAACTGCTGCGCGCCCGCGGCGTGGAGGTGCACGTCGCGGAGACCTCGGAGGCGGTGGAGATCTACAACGACCTGACCGCCGCCGCCCTGGTCGGCGGTCTGTTCCACTCCACCTGCTGATCGCCCCCGGACCCGATAGGTCGGGCGCTGCGCGCCACTATGGGCATCGACAGGCACGGCACGACCGCGATTCGCGGAACCACTCACAATCGCCCAGGAGCACGGCGTGCGGCCTGCGCGGGCCCAGCCGTACACGCTGCACGACGACGGCCGCCCTCGGCCGGCGCGTTCGCGATCGACTTCCGCAACGCGGCGCCGCGACGGGCGTGCTCCAGGTCCGATCGGCGGACGCCGCGCTGCCCACACGCACCCACACCGTCGAGCCCGGGAAGCAGGTCACCGGCGTCTGGCCGGCCGACACCGGCCTCGACCTGTCGGTACACGGCCCGAACGGCTTCTTCCGCCGCGGGCCCGCTACGACGCCCGCCGCCAGGAGATGGCCCTGGAGCTAACTAACCGCGGCGTGAAGCGGGTCGAGCTCGCCGTCGCCGACCGGTACTCGGGTAACCGCTCGGCGCTGGCGCTGCGCCCCGGCGAGCCGTCGATCAGTGATCCGGCGATGGGCGGCCTGCTCTGACCCGACCGCGTCGGCGCCGGTGGGATCCGGTGCCGGCGCGGCTCGCGTCATGGCGGGGATCGCTCAGGCGGAGGCGCGCAGGATCAGCTCCGGGTTGAAGATGACCGATCGCGGCGAGCGGTTCGGCTCGCGGATGCGGGTCAGCAGCAGCTGCGCCATCTCGCCGGCCATCTCCTCGACCGGCTGGCGGACCGTCGACAGGGGCGGGTGGCATTCCACGGCCGCGGTGCTGTCGTCGAAGCCGATGACCGCCACGTCCTCGGGCACTCGGCGGCCGGCCTCCTGCAGCACCCGCATCGCGCCGTCGGCCATGAGGTCGTTCGCGACGAAGACGCCGTCCACGTCCGGCAGCTCGCTCAGCAGGCGCGCGGCGGCGCGCTCGCCGCCGGAGCGGGTGAAGTCGCCCTCGGCGTGGGACGGTTCGAGGCCGTGTGCCCTGGTGGCCGCCTCGAAGGCGGCCAGGCGGTCCTGCGCGGCCGGCATGTCGAGCGGGCCGGTGATGGTGGCCAGGCGGCGGCGGCCGAGTGCGGCCAGGCGGTCGACGGCCAGCCCGACGCCGGCGCTCTGGTCGACGTCGACGTAGCTGATGGTGACCGGGTGCCCGGGGCGGCAGGACAGCACCGCCGGCACGCCGAGCTCGACGAGCTGGGCCGGCAGCGGGTCGTCGACGTGGCTGGAGATGAGCAGCGCCCCGTCGACGTGGCCCTGCCGGAGGTATCGCAGCAGATGCGGCCGCGCGGGCGGGTCGGCCAGGAAGATGACGAGGTGGATGCCCAGCGGCCGCAGCACCTCCTGCGCCCCGGCGGTGACCCGGCCCAGGAACGGGTCGGTGAACATCCGGGTCAGGAACGGTGTGGAGTACCCGCGGTTCTCCGGCTCCGACACGACGAGCGCGATCGAGTCCGTGCGCCGGGTGACCAGCGAGCGGGCGGCCAGGTTCGGCACATACCCGGTCGCGGCGATCGCCCGCTCGACCGTCCGGCGAAGCTCCGGGTCGACGGTCTGCACACCGTTGATGACCCGGGAGACCGTGGCGCGTGACACCCCGGCGTAGTTGGCGACCTGCTCGAGGGTGGGCGGTCGCGAGTCGCTGCCCGTCATGGCTGCCACGGTAGATCGTGCCCCGATACGTTGAGGAGCCGCGGGTGGACGGACTCGCATGTCACGCCCACCCGCGGCCGGTTCTGGAGGAGGAACTTTACTTGTAGACCCGCACGTAGTCGACGTACATCCGCGACGGGAACGGCGTGGAGGCGTCGATCGGGCCGGGGAAGTCACCGCCCACGGCCAGGTTGAGGATGATGTAGAACTGGTGGTCGTAGACCCACGGGCCGCGGGTCGCCTCGACGGTGTCCTTGTCGGCCACGAAGATCACCTGGTTGTCGACGCGGAACGTCATGCGCTTGCTGTCCCACTCGACCGAGTACACGTGGTAGTCCAGCGACAGGTCGACCGTGGTCAGCTTCTGGCCGTAGCCGCCACCGCCGTTGTAGGCGGGGGCGTGCAGCGTCGAGTAGATCTCCGTGGTGTTCCTGCCGAGGATCTCCATGATGTCGATCTCGCCGTTGTACGGCCAGGGGCGGCCCTGCAGGAAGTCGGTGCCCATCATCCAGAACGCGGGCCACAGGCCGTTGCCCTTCGGCACCTTGATCCGGGCCTCGACGCGCCCGTACTCCAGGGAGAACTTGTTGCTGGTGTTGATGCGGCCCGAGGTGTAGTCGCGGCCGCCCTGGGTCTCCTTGCGGGCCTCGATGACCAGCGAGCCGTTCTCGATTCTGGTGTTCTGCAGGTTGGTGTAGTACTGGATCTCGCCGTTCTGGCCGGTGCCCGGGTCGATCGTCCACTTGGAGGTGTCGACGTTGGTGCCGGAGTTGAACTCGTCGCTCCAGACCAGGGTGCTGGCCGGGAAGGTCGGGTCGGCCGGCTGCGCCGGGGGCTGCACCGGGTTGCCGCCGGTGCCGTACACCTTGAACTCCCACAGCGAGTAGCCGTAGCCGTTGGAGCGCTGGGTGCCGTACATCCGCACGTAGCGGCCGGTGCCGTTGACGTTCAGGGTCTCCTTGAAGCCCTTACCGGTCGTGGTGCTGTAGATGCTGGTCCAGTTGGTGGCGTCGTTGGAGGTCTGGATCTGGTAGGAGACGGCGTACGCCGGGTCCCACTGCAGCACGACCTGCTTGATCTGCGCCACGGCGCCGAGGTCGACGTAGATCCAGCCCGGGTCGACCCAGCCGTTGGTGGAGCTGGTCGCCCAGCGGCTGGCCGGGTCGTTGTCGAACGCCTTGTCGGGGCTGCACGGGTTGCAGTTCACGTCGTTCTGCCACGTCGAGGCGAAGGCCGGCTTGTTGTACGACAGCAGCACCGAGTTGCCGGGGTTGGTGGACGGCGAGGTGCTCGGTGAGACGCTCGGCGAAGCACTCGCCGAAGCGCTCGGGCTGGTGGTCGGGGTGTCGTTGGACGTCGACGGCACGCTGTTCACCCGGATCTGGAACTCCCACAGCGAGTAGCCCCACTGCGTGGCCCGCGCGGTGCCGTACACACGCACGTAGCGGCCGCTGCCGGTGACGCTGAGGTCCTGCACGCCGCCGGTGCCCGTGGTGGTGCTGTAGATCGTCGCCCAGGTGCTGCCGTTGGTGGACGTCTGGATCGAGAACGCCGTGGCGTAGGCGGCCTCCCAGTTCAGCGTGACGCCGCAGATCTGCTGCACCGACTGCAGGTCGACCTGCAGCCACTGCGGGTCGCCGGCGGCGCTGGACCAGCGGGTGCCGGTGTTGCCGTCGACCGCGGACGAGGCCGGGGTGCCCGCGTTCTCGGCCGAGGATGCGGTGGCCGGCTTACCCTGCGCGGCGTTGGCGGTGCCGCAGCCACCGGGCGTGGAGCCGCCGCCGCCGAACACCTGGAACTCCCACAGCGACACGCCGTACTGCGTGTTCTTCGCCGTGGCGTTGAGCCGCACGTAGCGCCCGTTGCCCGTCACGGGCAGGCTCACGTTGCCGCCGGCGCCCGTGGTCGTGGAGTAGATGTTCGTCCAGTTGGTGGCGTCGTTGGAGGTCTGGATCGTGTACGCGGTGGCGTAGGCCGTCTCCCAGTTCAGCGCGATCCGGCTGATCGACTGCTGGGAGCCGAGGTCGACCTGGAGCCACTGGGGCACCGAGAAGGCGCTGGACCAGCGGGTGCCGGCGTCGCCGTCGGTGGCGCTCGAGGCCGGGGTCGCCGCGTTCTCCGCGGACGAGGCGGTCGTCGGCTTGCCCTGCGACAGCAGGGTCTCGGCGGCGTTGGCGCGGGTCACGACCGTGACGATGTACGCACACAGCATGGCGGCCACCGCGAGCGCGATGACGCCGTAGCGCAGGGTGCGGCGGCTCGACACGGATCTGACGGATCGATGGCCGGGGGCGGAGACCGACCAGTCCATGGATGACTCCTTCGTGGCGGGGGTGTTACGGCGGTGTGAGAGAGCGCTCTCTCAGAAAGCCACAATGAGCCCTCCGTCCACCCCTGTCAATGGCCGCACCGGAATGGGAGAGCGCTCTCCAAGCTCGAATCCGGCCCTGGTCACGGCCCGGTCACGCCGCGTGGAGCGGTCAAGGGCGCCGATGGGAGCGAGTGCGGGAGCGCTCTCTGGACACGGGCGGCCCCCAATGCGGCCCGCGCGGCGAGTACGACGGTGGCGCCGGTCGCCACCACCGGCCCCGGGTTCATTCGCCTCCCGAAAAAAGATTGCGGGCATCGACCGGCTTTGCCAGGCTCGACCCCGATGGCACTCGTGGAGGCACGACAACTGACCAAGGTCTTCCGCCGGCCGGACAAGGACCCAGGCCTGCGGGGGGCCGTCAAGCACCTCTTCACCCGCCGGTTCACCGACAAGGTGGCGGTGGACAACGTCGAGCTGTCGATCGAGGCCGGCGAGGCGGTGGCCTACGTCGGGCCCAACGGCGCCGGGAAGTCGACGACGGTCAAGCTGCTCAGCGGCATCCTGGTGCCGACCTCGGGCGATGTGCGCATCGACGGGCTGTCGCCGCGGCGGGACCGCACGGCAGTGGCGCACCGCATCGGGGTGCTGTTCGGCCAGCGCACCCAGCTCTGGTGGGACCTGCCGGTGTCGGAGTCCCTCGCGGTGCTGCGCGACATCTACGGCATCGACCACGGCACGTATCGCAAGCGCCTCGCCCGCTTCGACGACGTGCTCGGCCTCGGCGAAGTGCTGCCGGTGCTCGGGCGCAAGCTGTCGCTGGGCCAGCGCATGCGCGCCGACCTCGCGGCCGCGCTGCTGCACGCGCCGCCGGTGGTGTATCTCGACGAGCCCACGATCGGCCTGGACCTCGCGGTCAAGGACCGGGTCCGCGAGTTCTTCCGCACGATCCGTGACGAGGGCACGACGGTCATGCTCACCAGCCACGACCTCGGCGACATCGAGGGTTTCTGCCGCCGGCTGGTCATCATCGACTCGGGCCGCATCATCTTCGACGGCGACCTCGACGCGGTGAAGGACACCTTCGCCCGCGAGCGCATCCTCAACCTGGAGACCGAGACGGCCGTAGCGCTGGAGCGGCTCCGCGCGGCGCTGCCCGGCGCGGTGGTCGAGCCGGGCGAGACGCCGACGCAGTTCTCGGTGCGCTTCGACCGGTTCGTCATGACGGCGGGGCAGGCGGTGAGCGCGCTCGCGCCGCTGACCAACCTGGTCGACTTCCACGTCGACGAGCCGTCCATCGAGGACGTCATCCGCCGCGTCTACTCCGGCGAGCTGCTGCTGGACAGGGCATGAGGGCAGGCATCAGGGCATACCGCGCGCACGCGCGGGCGGCGGCCCTGTCCGCCCTGGCGTACCGCGGCAGCTTCCTGCTCTCCCTGGGCGGCGTCGCCTTCCAGCTGGTGGCGCTGCTCGCGGTCTGGCGGGTGCTGCTCGGCGACGGCGGGGCCGCGCAGGTCGGCGGCTTCGACTGGCCACACATGCGCGGCTACCTGCTCGTCGCGTTCGCCTCCGGCGCGCTCGTGGGCACGTTCGTCGACTTCCGCATGTCGTTTCGCATCCGCTCCGGGCTCGTCGCGCTCGACCTCGTCAAGCCCGTCGACTACCAGCGCGCCCGGCTGTGGGAGACGATCGGCGGCGTCTGGATCGAGCTGGCCGTCGTCGCCCTGGTGACCGGGGTGTCCCTGCTGGCCGGCGGCGCGCCCGACCTGCCGCCCGGGCCGGAGCTCGCGCTGTTCGCCGCCTCCATGGCGCTGCTGGTGCCGCTGAAGTTCATCGTGGTGTACCTCACCACCCTCACCTGCTTCTGGACCCAGAACTTCGTCGGCGTGCTGTGGGCCCGCCAGGCGATCACGGCGCTGCTGTCGGGCGCCCTGGTCCCGCTGGCGTACTTTCCCGGCTGGCTGGCGAGCGCCGCGCAGTGGTCGCCGTTCGCGGGCCTGACCTCCACGCCGGCGCTCATCTTCGTCGGCCAGGCCTCGGGCCGGCATGCGCTGCTGCTCGTCGGCGCCCAGCTGGCCTGGCTGGTGCTGTTGTGGTTCGCCGCCCGGGCGCTGTTCAGCCGGGCGCTGCGCCAGCTCACGGTACACGGGGGTTGAAACCGATGCGGCTGCCGCGGCTCTATTTCCGCCTGCTCGGCGCGCACCTGCGCTCGCTGCTGGAGTACGAGGGCGACTTCTGGATCATGATGGTCGGCACGGCGCTCATGCAGGTCGTCAACATCGCCTTCCTGTCAGCGGTCTTCTCGAAGGTGCCGGCCATCAACGGCTGGTCCTTCTGGGCGGTGGTGGCGATGTTCGCGATGGTCGCCATCGCCGAGGGCGTCGGCTCGCTGTTCTTCGAGGGCATGTGGCACATCGCCTGGCAGATCAACCAGGGCGAACTCGACTACATGCTGGTCCGGCCGTACCCGATCGTCCTGCAGGTCAGCAGCATGCAGATCGGCGTCAACGGCCTGAGCAACATCGTGACCGGCGGCCTCATGCTCGGCGCCGCGCTGTCCCATGTGGACGTCGACTGGTCGCCCGCCCGCGTACTGCTCGGCGTCGTGGTCATCCTGTCCGCGATCGTCATCAAGGTGGCCATCAACCTCGCCACCAACGCGGCGGCCTTCTGGATGCAGAGCCCCAGCCCGCTCTTCGCGATGGCGGTACACCAGGCCGGCGACCTCGCCCGGTTCCCCATCTCCGTCTACCCGCTCGCGCTGAAGGCTGCCCTGGGCTTCGCCCTGCCGTTCGCGTTCGTGAGCTTCTTCCCGGTGAGTTTCCTGCTCGGCCACGGCCGGGCCTGGGTGGGACTGCTGACCCCGCTCATCGCGGCGTACAGCCTGGTCGCGAGCGGCTGGATCTTCTCGCGCGGCCTGCGCCGCTACGAGAGCGCGGGCAACTAAGCAGGATCGTTCTCAATCAGTGAGCGACCGCCTGCCGAGGACTGGAGGATGTGCCGGAGCTCGGAGACGCACATCATGTATCCGGTCGGGGTCGGCAGCCGCTCGCGGTAGTAGTCGAAGTCGGCGCCGAGCGCGAACACGCGGGTCGGGGTGCCGGCGTCGCATGCGTCCTCGATGACCCGTCGCAGCCCGTCCAGGACGGCCGGGTGCCGGGTCCGGTAGGACTCGGCGACCAGATGGTTGCTGCGGTCGGCGGCGAGGTAGAACTGCACCAGGTCCTTGGTGCCGACGAACAGTTCATCGGCACCGGCGGCGCAGATGGCTGACGTGGCGTAGACCGCGGCCGGCGTCTCGATGAACGCGGACAGGGGCGTCTCGGTCGGCAACCCGAGGTGCGGCCGCAGCTTCGCGAACTCTTCGGCGTCGGTGAGGAACGGCGCCGACAGGTGGACCCGGTCGGCCTCGGCGCCGAGTCGTTCGCGCAGGGTCTCCAGCATGACGTGCAGCGCTTCGGGATAGGAGGCCGACCGCAGCAGCCATCGGGTGCCGTGCAGGCCCATGTCGGGATTGGGCTCACGCGGTACCGTGGCCTCGTCCGTGATGTGGACCGCGTCGTTCGAGCGCAGGTCGAGCATGCGCAGGATCAGTCGCTGGCCCGGCAGGAGCGCCTCGACGCACGCCTGCAACTGCTTGGCGACGGCGCGCCCGTAAGCGTTGACGGCGGCCCCTCCGCGCAGGGCGTCGATGGGGCTGAGGGCCGCGGAGAAGCACAGGAACTCCTCACGGAGGAAGAAGGACTCGACGCGTGCCGCATGCGGACCGATCGAGTTGAGGCCGCGGATGTCCCGGAGGTCGGCGATCACCGCGCAGGCGGAGCCGAGGACGTCCGGCGGCGCGGGGGCGGGATTCGTGGTCGCGGCACCGGCGCCGCCGGCGGCACCGACGATGACCGACCCGCTTTCCAGGTCGAGCGTCACCTCGCCGACGAGCTTGCCGAGGTCGGCTGGGTCGACGCGCAGAACCGGGATGCCCTTGGCACGGCAGATGGACTGCATGTGCCCGGTCCGCCCGCCGGAGCTGCAGACGACCGCGCGGGCGGTCATGAGCGCGTCGTACAGCCTGGGATTGAGTGACGGGGTGACGAGGATGGAGCCCTCCACCGGTCGTTCGGTGCGGTTGCAGGGCCCACCCACCACCGTTTCGGTTCCGCGAGTGAGCAGGACGCCACGGATCTGTCGTTCGGTCACGGAATCTCCGCATCTTCATCGTTCGTGATGCCCAGCTGCCGGCGCAGCTGGCGAGGTGTCACCGAGACGTCCGTGAGCCGCTGGATCGCAGCCTGGTTGACCGCGGCGCGCACCAGCTGGCTGCGCCCGTCGGCGGGGACGGCCTCGAAGCGGTGATCGGAGCGCAGGTGGGTGCCCAGTTGCGCGTCGAGGTGTTCGCGCTCGGCCCGGGACCGCGCGGCGAGCCGCCTGACTTCCATGGACACGGCCTGATCGAACGCGGTGCGGGTCGTCTCGTCGGCGGTGAACGCGTGGTGGTGCTCCGTGGCGGCGTGGTGTGCCGAGCCGTCGCAGTGCAGTTCGAGACGTTCGATCACGTGTGCGGCGACCACGATGGAGTGGTTCTTGATGGCGGCGAGGTTGAACGCGAAGGCGCCGGTGCGGCCGTTGCGCACGATCTCGTCGCCCTCGCGCATCACGCCGATGGCGGAGAGCATCTCGATCGGCTCGCCGTCGGGCCGCAGCGGCGTGCCCTGGTCGTTGATCTCGATGCCGCGTCCGGTGCGCTGATGGGGGGTGACGAGCTCGTTGACGAGCAGGTTCATCCACAGTGGTGAGTCGACATGGGTGTAGTCGGACTCCCGGCCGAAGTTGCACACCACAAGGTCGGCCGGGATGACGCGCGTGGCCGCCTGCGTCGTGACGAGGACGTCGAGCCGCCCCGATTCGGCCGGCTTGACCCGCTCGATCCTCCCGACGACAAGCTCGACCGAGCCGTGGTCGGAGGACATGGCGTGCTCGACGATCGACGTCGTGTACGGCACCGCGCCGACCCGCAGCGAGGCGATCTGCGTGCCGAACTCGTCGAGCAACCGCCGCAGCTCGTCCGTCGGGATCTGTTCGATGACCCTTGGCAGGTGCGGTTCCCACGCCTTGGCCACCCGCTCCGTGACGATTCGCCGGTCCATGTCGGGGTGGTCCCGGGCGACCGCGGTGCAGGCGGCATTCCACCCGCTCTCGACGCGCGCCAGGAAGTCCGTCCGGTTCCGGTACGGTTCGAACAGTGGTGCGGGTGCGGGGAGCCGGACCACGCCATGCTGGTGGTCCTCGGGATACGTGCGGGGCGTGGCGCCCGACTTGGAGACCAGGTGGATGGTGCCGGTGTGACCCTGGCGCAGCAGCAGCGCCACAGAGTCGTACGCGCTCAGCACCGTTCCGACGATCACGACGCTCGCGTCCGCCGGTGTCGCCATGAGCCTCCGCACGCCGTCAGTCGAGTACGGGTGACGGATGAATGCCTCGTGCTCGAGCACGTCGGTGGCGAAGGCCGGCTGCTTGAGCTCCATGCCGGTCGCGAGGATGACGTGGTCGGCCGTCAGCGTCCGCGTATGCGTCGCACCGTCGCCGGACGGCTGCCGGATCGACGCCTCGACGTGGTCCGCGCGGACGTCGAGGTCCACCGCCTCGCCCTCGGCCTCGATGAGCTCGACGCCGGGATATGCCTCCAGACGCGCCTCCGCGATGCGGTCGGTCAGGTAGTCGTGGTAGATCCGGCGTGGGGCCGGTCCGTGTTCGACGAACGTGAAGTCCGTCCACGGCGCGGGCCATCCGCGGCGGTCGGCCTCGTGATTGGCCCAGCGGACGAAGTCGTTGACGTCCTCGCGGAACGCCGACATGCGACCGGCCTGGATGTTGAACACGTGGTTCCAGGGGTTGCCGTCGCGGTGGTACGCGACGCCCGCGTACCGGTAGTCGTGGCGGCGCTCGAGCAGGACGATTTCGAGGGGCTTACGCGCGAACCGCAAGAGCCGGATCGCCGTTGCCGTGCCGGCCAGTCCGGCACCGACGATGAGGACTCGAGGACGACGCATACCTGCCTCCGACTTTGTCACGTGGGCGCGGCGCATTAATAGGCGTGCGTCTCTCGATTGCATTCTCCTGAAACGACACAGTTCTTATAATAGTGACTCGTCAATATTGACGGTCAGCCGCCCGCCTGCTCAACTTCATCAGTGCGGACCAGTGGCACCTGACGAGGGGTCAGCTACCGGTCGAATGCCGCGTCAACACGGACAGAACACCTCAAGCCGGAGCAACGGGCGAAGAAGGATGGCGGGCATGGATGAAATGACGGTAGCTCTGGCGCAGAGCGGGCAGACGGCGTCCATCGCGAGCATTCGCGATTACACCATCGTGATAGACCGCCCTTCCTCGCACGGCGGATCGGACGCGGGCCCGATGGGCGGCGAGACCCTTCTCGCCGCGGTCGGTGGCTGTTTCATGAGCACTCTCTACGCCGCCGCCCAGGCCCGATCCATTCCGGTCGAGGGTGCGACCTGCCGGGTCACCGGTGTGTTCGCCGCGAATCCCCGCCGGTTCGGCACGATCCGCATCGAGGTGGCCTGCGACTCGTGCCCGCCCGCGGACCTCGGACACCTCGTCGAGGTGGCTGAGCGGGGCTGCCTGGTGGCGGCGACCCTCAGGCAGGGCATGGAGGTGACCGCGTCGGTCGCCGCCCCGCGCGCTCACGCGGGCCAATGAGCGGCGTTACGAACGGCCTTCGCCTGTGGTCATGATCCACACGGGGAGGTCGTCGACCGTCAGGTGCTCGGCGACCTCGAAGCCCGCCGAGCGGTAGACGTCGACGTTGCGCGGGTTGGACGTCTCCAGGTAGGCGGGCAGCCCGTCGGCCGCCGCGCGTGCCAGCCCGGCGGCCATGACCGTCCGGCCCAGCCGCCGGCCGCGGTGGTCCGGGTGGGAGGCGAGCACGCCGAGGTACCAGTGCGGGAAGCTCGGCATCCGCTTGTGCACCACCGCCTGGTAGCGACCGAACCGGCCGGGCGGCGGTGGATGCTCAGCGCCCTTCCCCGCGGGCGAGCGCGGCGGGTCCCACATGGCGACGGCCGCGCCGCCGTCGGCGATCCACACCGTGTCGCGCCCGACCCGCAGGTCGAACAGCTGGCCCGCCATCGCGGCGGCCTCGGCGGGGTAGGTCTCGTCGTCGGGCAGGAGCCATCGCACGCCGGGGTCGGCGGCGAACGCGGCCACGAAGGTCGCGACCACCGCCTCGCGGTCGGCCGGCGTGGCGACGCGGATGCTGGGCTGACTCACTGGCGAGGTCACTTTCGACAGGTACGCGTCGATGGCGTCACGGTTGCGGGACAGGCACGCGATCCGGGCGTCCATGCGGTCGCGCTCGTGCCGCAGCAGCGCGACCACCTCCGGCCCGGCGTCGGACATCGTGATGCTACAAGGGTTGTCCAGGCAGGGCAGCACGTCTTTGATCAGGCGGGTGGGCAGGCCGGCCTCGAGCAGGCCGCGGATCTGCAGGACCCGGTCGACGAGGTGCTCGCCGTAGTCGCGGTAGCCGTTGTCCCGCCGGGCCGGAGTCAGCAGGCCCTGCTCCTCGTAGTACCGCAGCAGCCGGGCCGGGGTGCCGGTGCGGGCCGACAGCTCGCCGATGCGCATGTGACGTGCCTCCCACGCGTTGACCTTCACATTAATGCGAAGGTCTGATGATGGCGAGCATGCCCCTCGCCGTCCTGTCCGCGGCCCAGTTCCTGCTCGCCCTGGACTACTCGATCGTGTATGTCGCGCTGCCGGGCATCGCCCGCGACCTGCGCCTCGACCTGGCCGCCGCGCAGTGGGTGGTGAGCGCCTACGCCGTGCCGTTCGCCGGCTTCCTGCTGCTCGGCGGCCGGCTCGCGGACCGGGTCGGCGCGGGCCGGCTGTTCCTGGCCGCGACCGTGCTGTTCGGCGCGGCGAGCGCGGCCGGTGGCGTGGCCGGCGGCGGCGTGACGCTGCTGGCCGCCCGGGGCGCGCAGGGGCTCGCCGCGGCGCTGCTGCAGCCGGCGATCCTGGGGCTGATCGGCGCGCGGTTCCCGGCCGGGCCGGCCCGCACCCGGGCGCTGTCGGTGTGGGGCGCGGTCGGGGCGTCCGGGCTGGCCGCGGGCGTGGTGCTGGGCGGGGTCCTCACCCGGTACAGCTGGCGCTGGACCTTCCTCGTGAACGTCCCGGTGACCGTGGCCTGCGCGGCCGGCGCCGCGGTGTGGCTGCTCGCCGCCGCCCGGGCGCGCCCCGAGCCGGTGCCACTGGCGGCCTCGCTGCTGGGCACCGGCGCCGTGCTGGCGGCCGTGCTCGGGCTCACCTTCGGCGGCGCCCGCGGCTGGGACGACCCGGCGACGGTCGGCACCCTCGCGGCCGCCGCGGCGCTCGGGGTGGCGCTGCTGGCCCGGCGGCGGCCGGCGGACGGCGCGATCCCCTCGCTGCGCACCGGGGCGGCGGCGGCCGCGCTGTACATGGCCAGCGTCGGCTCGGAGTTCTACGTCGTGACGCTGATGCTGCAGGACCGCGACGGGTACTCCCCGCTGCGGGCCGGCCTCGCGTTCCTGCCCCTGGCGGCACTGGTCACCGTCGGCAGCTCGCTCACCGGCCGCCTCGTGCGCCGCCTGGGCGCGGCCCGCACGCTCGGCGCCGGGTTCGCGCTCGCCGCGCTCGGGCTGGCCTGGCTGGCGGTGGCGGCCGGTCGCGGCTACGCCGCCGGGGTGCTGCCCGGGCTGCTGGTCAGCGGCCTGGCGCACGGGATCGTCTACACGTCGATGTTCAACGTGGGCAGCCGGGACGTGCCGGCCGAGCGGCAGTCCTCCGCCGGGGCGCTGCTCACGACCGCGCAATACCTCGCCGGCGCCGTCGCGATCGCGGTGCTGACCCTGCCCCTGCACGAGGGCGCCTACAGCATGGCCTTCTGGCTGACGACGGCCGCGGCGGCGATCGGCGCCGTGGTGGCCCTCAACCACAACGCGAGGACCGCCGTGATCACGGAGAGAACGTGCTCGAATGAGAGCAAGAACTCTCCGTGATCACGGCCGGTCGCCGAGAGCTACCGATGGCCACTCACCGTCAGGCGGTGTGTTCCTTCTTGTCGCCGGCCCACTCGACGTGGAAGGCGCCGTCGCGGTCGGTGCGGCGGTAGGTGTGCGCGCCGAAGTTGTCGCGCTGGCCCTGGATCAGCGAGGCGGGCAGGCGCTGCGCGCGCAGGCCGTCGAAGTACGCCAGCGACGACGAGAACGCCGGGGTCGGGATCCCCGCCTGGGCCGCGGCCGTGACGACCCGCCGCCAGCTGGGCACGCCCGCGTTGACGGCCTCGGCGAAGTACGGCGCCACCATGAGGCTCTTCAGGCCCGGGTTCTCGTCGTAGGCCTCGCGGATGCGGTTGAGGAACCGGGCCCGGATGATGCAGCCGCCGCGCCAGATCGTGGAGACCTTGCCGCGGTCGATGTCCCAGCCGAACTCCTCGCTGCCGGCCTGGATGTGGTCGAAGCCCTGCGCGTAGGCGACGATCTTCGACGCGTAGAGGGCGGCGCGCACGTCCTCGATGAACCGGTCCCGGTCGGTGACCTCCAGGCTCGCGATCTCGGTGCCGAAGGCCTCGCGGGCGGCGGCGCGCTGGTCGGCGTGGCCGGACAGCGACCGGGCGAACGTGGCCTCGGCGATGCCGGTGATCGGCACGCCCAGGTCGAGCGCGCTCTGCACGGTCCAGCGACCGGTGCCCTTCTGCTCGGCCTCGTCCAGCACGATGTCGACGAACGCCTTGCCGGTGTCGTCGTCCACGTGGGCGAGCACGTCGGCGGTGATCTCGATGAGGAAGGACTCGAGGTCGCCGGTGTTCCACGTGCGGAAGATGTCCGCGATCTCCGCCGGGGTGGCGCCCAGGCCGGAGCGCAGCAGGTCGTACGCCTCGGCGATGAGCTGCATGTCGGCGTACTCAATGCCGTTGTGGACCATCTTGACGAAGTGCCCGGCGCCGTCGGGGCCGATGTGCGTGCAGCACGGGGTGCCGTCGACCTTCGCCGAGATCTTCTCGAACATGGGGCCGAGGGTCTGGTACGACTCGGGGGAACCACCCGGCATGATGCTCGGGCCCAGCAGCGCGCCCTCCTCGCCGCCCGACACGCCGGTGCCGACGAAGTGCAGCCCGTGCTCGCGCAGGGACTGCTCGCGGCGGCGGGTGTCGGCGAAGTGGGCGTTTCCGGCGTCGACGATCATGTCGCCCTCCTCGAGGAGGGGGACGAGCTCATCGATCACGGCGTCGGTGGGGCCGCCGGCCTTGACCATGATGATGACGGCCCGCGGGCGGGCCAGCGAGGCGACGAAGTCGGCCATGGACTCGCTCGGCACGAACGTGCCCTCGTGCCCGAACTCGTCCACGAGGCGGCGGGTGCGCTCGTACGAGCGGTTGTGCACGGCGACGGCGTAACCGTTGCGGGCCAGGTTCCGGGCCAGGTTCCGGCCCATCACGGCCAGGCCGGTCACGCCGATCTGCGCCAAGTCGGACATCTGCGATGCACCTCATCCACTCAAGCTGAATCTTGCCCCGGATCGGACCACAACCTCGTGATCACGGTACGAAGCGCGCGTCGGACCAGGCTACCCGCCTACTGTCCCGCCTCCCCACGGCGCAGGTGGCCGGTTCCAGACATCAGGACGGCCGATCCGCCTCAGCGGGCCCGCACGCCGTCCATGGCCACGGCGAGCACCCGATCGCGCTGGGCTTCGTCGACGTACCCCCCGGCGGTGAGCCCGGAGATGAGGCGCAGCAGGTCGTCGGAGCTCACGTCCCGCCGGGCGACGCCGGCCTCCTGCGCCCGGGTGAGCAGCCGGTCGGCCGCCTCGTACAAGACGCCGCGGGTGCCCCGGATCATCTCGGAGTCGCGGTTCATCTCCTCGTAGATGGCGCGCTTCGTCGCGACGTACCCGACGAACCGTCTCAGCCACGTGGTGAGCGCGTCCCACGGTGCCAGCCCGGCGACGTCGTCGGCGGCGCGGCACAGCGCTCCGATCTCGTCCAGGTAGACGGCGTCGAACAGGTCCCGCCGGGTGGGGAAGTTGCGATACAGCGTGCCGATGCCGACGCCGGCCCGCCGCGCGATCTCCTCCAGCGACGTCCCGGTGCCGTGCTCGGCGAAGGCCTCGCGCGCGGCCGCGATCAGCGCCTCGAAGTTGCGCCGCGCGTCCGCCCGCAGCGGCCGCCGCGCATCCGCCTGCGTCTGCATGACACCGTCACCTTATATCGGAGGTAGTCCTCCACTTTATCACCGCCTCGCGGACGGCCGCCGCAACGTGCGCCATGCCCGCCGAGCTACTGACGAGTTACCGACTTTCGCGGGTACGGGCGGGTCACCGCGATCCAGGACACATGTGTTCTGCCGTATTCAACATAGAAGTGGGTCACCGGCGGGCGGATGATCGGGGCTTCGCCGATGTCCTCAACGATGCGATACCGAGCCGCTGCGCCGCACCTCCCCGCGCAAGCGCTCAGTGAGGAGCCACTGCATCATGTCGCATGACACGCTCACCAGGTCCGTCGTTTTCGCCGTGACGCTCGCGGCGCTCTTCGTCGGCCATTCCGTCGGCGACCACATCGCGCAGACCGACCACCAGGCCGCCCGCAAGTCCGGCACGGGCGCCGCCGCCTGGCGTGCCCTCGCCGGGCACCTGATCGGGTATCACGTCACCGTCACCGCCGTGCTGCTGCTCACCGCCGCGGCGCTGCGCCTGCCACTCTCGCCGCTGGGCGTGTGCGTGGGCCTGGCGTTCTCCGCGGCGACGCACGGCCTGCTGGACCGCCGCTGGCCGGTGCGGGCATTGCTGCGGGCGACCCGCTCGCCGGAGTTCGCCGAGACGACCTCGCCGATCTCCGGGATGTACGCCGCGGACCAGTCCCTGCATCACCTCGCCCTGCTGGGCACCGCCCTGCTGATCGCCGCCTTGTAGCAGCACCCCGCGGCGGACTTCGTCCGCGCCTTCGCAAAGCCCGGGAGACGTGAGCGGGGGCACAGTTGAACGCGTTCAGATCAACGTCTACCTTTTGATTGAACACGTTCAAGACATCCTTCGGAGGCCGGAGATGGACCTCAAGCTCGGCACGTACCTGCTGTACCTGCTGGTCAGCATCGTGCTCACGGTGTGGGTCGCACGGACCCTGCTCAGGAACGGGCAGGTGTTCCTCGATGACGCGTTCGAGGACGAACGCCTCGCCCATTCCGTGAACCACCTGCTCGTCGTCGGGTTCTATCTGCTCAACCTCGGCTACGTCGCGGTCGCGCTGAAGATCAGCGGGTCGATCGTGGACGGCAGCGGGGCGATGGAGGCCCTCGCCATGAAGCTCGGGCTGGTGCTGCTCGTGCTCGGCGGCATGCACTTCTTCAACCTGTTCGTCCTGAGCCGGTTCCGCCGCCACCGGATGCTCGAGCAGGCGGCCCCGCCCGTCGCGCCGGCCCGGATGCTGGGGCCGATTCCGGGGCCGATCCCAGGCACCGGTCCCGGCATCCGGTTCGGCCCGGCCGGTCCCGCGCACGACGGCCTCGAACCACCTCGATGATCACCCGGCTGACCGTGCTGTACGACGCGGGCTGCGGACTGTGCCGCACGGCGCGGACCTGGCTCACGGCGCGGTCGCAGATCGTCCCGCTGGAGTTCGTCGCGGCGGGCTCCGACGAGGCGCGCCGCCGGTATCCGGCGCTCGACCCGGCCGAGACCCTCGCCGACATCACGGTGGTCGCCGACGACGGCGGCGTGTACACCGGCGACGCGGCCTGGCTCACGTGCCTGTGGGCGCTGGATGGATATCGGGGGCTGGCGGCGCGCCTCGCCCAGCCGCACCTGCGGCCGCTCGCGCGGCGGGTGGCCGCCTCGGCCGGCTCGCTGCGCCAGGCGCTGCGCAGCAAGGACTTCGCGCAGGGCTGGGACCAGGGCTTCGACGACGGCTGGGCGGCGGGCCGCAAGGCAGGCGGCAGATATCGTCGGGACTGTGGTGGAACCTGCGACATCTGAGAAGAGCACCGGAGCGGACCGGACCTCCGAGCGCGGCGAGCAGACCAAACGGCTGATCGTCGACACGGCGGTCCGGTTGTTCCGCGACCAGGGCTACGACAAGACGACGATGCGCGGGATCGCTCAGGCGGCGGGGCTGTCGGTGGGCAACGCCTACTACTACTTCCCGTCCAAGGACCACCTGGTCCAGGAGTTCTACGCCACGGTGCAGGTCGACGCCGCCGCCGCCTGCACCGACCGGCTCGCCCGGCCCGGGCCGTTCGACGAGCGGCTGCGGGTGGCGTTCGGCGCGATGGTCGAGACCATGGCGCCGTACCACGCCTTCGCCGGCAAGTTCATCAAGACCGCCGTGGAGCCGGGGTCGCCGCTCAGCCCGTTCAGCGCGGAGTCGGCCCCGGCCCGCGAGCGCGCGATCGGCATCCTGAGCGCCGTGGTCGAGGGCTCCACCACGAAGATCGACCCCGAGCTGCGCGCCGACCTGCCCGAGCTGCTGTGGCTGTGCCAGATGGGCATCACGCTGTACTGGGTGCACGACACCTCCCCCGGCCAGGAGAAGACGGCCCTGCTGGTCGACCGCGCGGTGCCGCTCATCGACCGCCTGGTCTCGCTGGCCAGGATGCCCGGGCTGCGCTCGCTCAACCGCGAGGCCCTGAAGTTGTACCGCATGTTGCGCTGAACACCTTGCGGTGCCGGTGCGGCGAGCGCCACACTGAAGATCGCCGTTCGTAGTCGGGCGATAACCATTTGTTCAGCACCAGCGCTCGCCGATCGACGGATCGTGGGGTAACGTCGGCTCGCATGGCGACCTTGCAGGGCATCCGCACGGCCGCCGACCACGATGGGGTCATCACCGCGATCGAGCAGGCCGAGGGCTACATCGCATCGATCTGCTTCAAGACCGGTCCACCCGCGGCGGTCGGTGTCGAACTCGAGTTCACCGTTCACCAGCGCGACGATCCCTCCGCCTCGCTGGATCGTGACCGGCTCTGTCAGGCGCTCGGCGACCATGCACCGACGACCCTGCGGGCCGACAGCCCGGCGCTCCCGTTACGACACGGCAGCAGCGTCACCCTCGAACCAGGCGGCCAGGTGGAGATCTCCAGCCGGCCGCACGCCTCACTGGCCGACCTCCACGCGGCCGTCGGCGCCGAGATCGAGCAGCTCACCGCGATGCTCGCGAGAGCCGGACTCACCCTCGGCGAGACCGGCGTAGACCCGCACCGCGCGCCGCGACGGCTGCTCTCCACCCCCCGGTATGACGCGATGGAGGCCGCGTTCGACCGCCGGGGCATGTCCGGAAAGATCATGATGTGCTCGACGGCGGGCCTGCAGGTCTGCCTCGACCCCGGCCCGGCGCCGGAACTGGCCGCGCGCTGGGCCGCCGTACACGCGCTCGGCCCCCCGCTGCTGGCGCTGTTCGCCAACTCGGGGCGCTTCGCCGGGCGCGACACCGGCTGGGCCTCCGCCCGCCAGCAGGCCTGGCGCGGCATCGACCCGTCCCGCACCCGGCAGATCCGCATCGGTGCCGACCCCGCCGAGTCCTGGGCCCGCTACGCGCTCGACGCGGCGCTGCTGTGCGTGCGCCGCCCGGACGGGGCCTGGGACACCCCCGTGGGGGTGACGTTCGCGGACTGGATCCGTGGCGCACTGGGCCCAAGACCGACGTACGCCGACCTCGACTACCACCTCAGCACGCTCTTCCCGCCGGTCCGCCCGCGCGGGTACCTGGAGATCCGCTACCTCGACACCCAGCCCGGGCGCGGCTGGTTCGCGCCCGCGGCGCTGCTGCACGCCCTGCTCACCGACCTGGCCACCGTCACGCGGGTCCTCGAACTGTGCGCGGCCGCCACCGGGCGCTGGGTGGAGGCGGCCCGCGACGGCATGGCCGACCCGATCCTGGCCGGCGCGGCCAGAGCCGTTCGCGAGCTCGCCCTGGAGCGGCTCGAACTGCCGTCGCTCCTGCTCGACGACGTCATCGAAGGGAGTACACGCAATGGCTGACCTGAGGGAACGCGTCGCGCGGGAGCTGGAGCGATCCCGCCGCAGATCCGCCGGGCTGACCGAGGCCGTGGACGACGACGACCTGGTCAAGCAACACTCGCCGCTGATGTCGCCGCTGGTCTGGGACCTCGCGCACATCGGCAACCAGGAGGAGCTGTGGCTGGTGCGCGACGTCGGCGGCCGCGACGCGGTCCGCGCGGACATCGACCACCTCTACGACGCCTTCAAGCACGCGCGCAAGGACCGGCCGGCGCTGCCGCTGCTCGGGCCGAAGGAGGCGCGGGCCTACGTGGCGACCGTGCGCGACAAGGCGCTCGACGTGCTGGAGCGGGTACACCTGGAAGGCAGCAGGCTCACCGAGGACGGCTTCGCCTTCGGCATGATCGTCCAGCACGAGCAGCAGCATGACGAGACCATGCTGGCCACGCACCAGCTGCGGGCCGGCACCCCGGTGCTGTCCGCGCCACCGCCGCCGCCATCCGTCGTGGACGTCCGCGGCGAGGTGCTGGTGCCGGGCGGGCCGTTCACGATGGGCACGTCGACCGAGCCGTGGGCGCTGGACAACGAACGGCCGGCGCACGTGGTCGACGTGCCGGCGTATTTCATCGACGCGGCACCGGTCACCAACGCGCAATACGCCGAGTTCGTCGACGCCGGCGGCACCCCGCCGCTGCACTGGGCGCGTGACCCCGGAGGGTGGCTCGCCACCGAGTTCGGCCGCACCGCGCCGATCGTGCCCGACGCGCCGGTGGTGCACGTGTCGTTCCACGAGGCGAGCGCCTACGCGGTGTGGGCCGGCCGGCGGCTGCCGACCGAGGCTGAGTGGGAGAAGGCGGCGCGGTGGGACCCGGCGAGCGGCCGCTCGCGCCGATACCCGTGGGGCGATGCCGATCCCGGCCCGCAGCACGCGAACCTCGGCCAGCGGCACCTGTCCCCCGCCCCCGTCGGCGCCTACCCGGCCGGCGCCTCGCCGCTGGGCGTGCACCAGCTCATCGGCGACGTGTGGGAGTGGGTCGGCAGCGACTTCGCCGGCTACCCGGGATTCACCGCGTTCCCGTACCGCGAGTACTCGGAGGTCTTCTTCGGCCCCGACTACAAAGTGCTGCGCGGCGGCTCGTTCGGCACCGACGCGGCCGCGTGCCGGGGCACGTTCCGCAACTGGGACTACCCGATCCGGCGGCAGATCTTCAGCGGCTTCCGGACCGCGCGCGACGCACGCCCCGAGGAGCTCGCCTAGTGTGCCGTCACGTGGCATACCTGGGGCCCCCGATCCCCCTGGCCGACCTGCTGTTCACGCCGCCGCACTCGCTGTCCCGGCAGTCCTGGGCGCCCCTGGACATGCGCGGCGGCGGCACCATCAACGCCGACGGCTTCGGCATCGGGTGGTTCGAGGACCCCAAGAGCGAGGAGCCGATACGGTACCGCCGGGAAAGTCCACTGTGGAGCGACGCCGGGCTGCCGGCGCTGGCCGCGGCGGCACGCTCCGGCGCGATCCTGGCCGCGGTGCGCTCGGCGACCGTCGGCATGCCCGTCATCGAGTCGGCGGCCGCCCCGTTCACCGAGGGTCGCTGGCTGTTCAGCCACAACGGCACGATCGCGGGCTGGCCGGACAGCGTGGCCGGCGTCGCCGGTGCACTGCCGGTGCGTGACCTGCTGACGCTGGAGGCGCCCACCGACAGCGCGCTGTTGTGGACGCTCGTGCGCGACCGGCTGCGGGCCGGCGACCCGCCGGCGACGGCGCTGTGCGCGGTCGTGGCGCAGGTGCGCGCGGCGGCGCCCGGCTCACGCCTCAACCTGCTGCTCACCGACGGCGAGACCATCGCGGCGACCACGTTCGGCCATTCGCTGTCCTACCTCGCCCGCGATACGTCCACTGTGGACGCGAGCGTGCTCGTCGCCTCCGAGCCGCTCTTCCCCCACCCCGGCTGGATTCCCGTTCCCGACCATGTCCTGCTCGTCGCGAACCCGGAGTCCGTGACCATCACAGCGTTGGAAGGTGCTGCACCGTGACTGTGCCGGAGCTCGATCTCGACGTACACCTGACCGAGGAGGACCTCGCCGCGGCCCTGCGCGAGGACGCCCGGACCGGACTCACCGCGGCACCGAAGTGGCTGCCGCCGAAGTACTTCTACGACGCCCGCGGCAGCGCGCTGTTCGAGGAGATCACGCGGCTGCCGGAGTACTACCCGACCCGCGCGGAGCGCGAGATCCTCGCCGACCGCGCCGGCGCCATCGCCCGCATCACCGGCGCCAAGGTCCTGGTGGAGCTCGGCTCCGGCTCGTCGGAGAAGACCCGCCTGCTGCTCGACGCGCTGCGCGAGCACGGCACGCTGGGCTCGTTCGTCCCGCTGGATGTCTCGGGCGCGGCGCTGCGCGACGCGCTCGGCCAGCTGCACGCGGAGTATCCGGACCTGCACCTGCACGGCATCGTCGCCGACTTCGTCAACCACCTGGAGGTCCTGCCGGACTCCGGCACCCGCCTGGTGGCGTTCCTGGGCGGCACGATCGGCAACTTCACGCCGGCGGAGCGGACCCCGTTCCTCGCCGCACTGCGCGCCCGGCTCTCCCCGGGCGAGTGGCTGCTGCTGGGCGCCGACCTGGTGAAGGACCCGGCGGTGCTGGTGCCGGCGTACGACGACGCGGCGGGTGTGACGGCACAGTTCAACCGCAACGTGCTGCACGTGCTCAACCGCGAGCTGAGCGCGGACTTCGACCCTGGCTCCTTCGCCCACGTGGCCCGCTGGGACGAGGCCGAGGAGTGGATCGAGATGCGCCTGCGGGCGACGCGGCCGATGACGGTACGCGTGGCGGACCTGGACCTCGACGTGACCTTCGCCGAGGGCGAGGAACTGCGCACCGAGGTGTCGGCCAAGTTCCGCCGCGACGGCCTGACCGCCGAGCTCGCGACGGCCGGCTTCGCGGTGCGCGACTGGTGGACGGACCGCGCCGGCCGGTTCGCCCTGACCCTGGCCGCGGCCGTGTGAGCGCGGCCTCGGATGCGTGTCGGACGGGCCTCGGGTGGGTATCGGAAGTGCCTCGGATGGCTTTCGGACGGCCTCGGATGGGTGTCGGGCGGGCGCTGGATGGACGCTGGACGGGCACTGGATGACCTCCTGGCCGGCGGGCGCGCATCAGCACACGTCGGCCGCCCGGAGCCGTAGCCGGTTCGCGGCCGCGGCGGCGTTGTGGCGCTGCCGGTCCGCGTCGGCGGCGAGCGCCTCGGCGCCGTCGTCGGTCAGGCGGTAGTACCGCCGGCTCCGGCCGTCGATGACCTCAGCCCCCTCCGGCTCGACGAGGCCCTCGGCGGTCAGCCGCTCCAGCGCCGCGTACAGCGTCCCGGCCGCCAGCACGACCCGGCCGCCGGAGAGCTCCGCGACCTCCCGGATCACGGCGTACCCGTGCAGCGCCCGCACCGCCAGCGCGGTCAGGATCAGGAAGGTCGGCTCCCGCATCGGGGTCATGCCGACCAACCTAAAAATGATCTCTGTACCCGTCAAGGGACGACCGGCCGCGGATCAACGTGCGACCACGGTATGCGAGCAGACGCTCGCCCCTTGTCAGATCGGCCGCCCCGGCGGTGCGACCGGGGACTGTCACGCGCCTCACCCCCGGCGAGGGCTACGCGGAATTGGGGGATCCGTCAGGTACACAATGATGCATGCCCGCCGCGCCGTCCGTCGTCGCCGACCGTTACCGTCTGCTCGAGTCACTTGGCGCCGGCGGTATGGGGCGGGTGTGGCGCGCTCGCGACGAGACCCTCCACCGTGACGTCGCCGTCAAGCAGATCGTCCTGCCGCCCGAACTGCTCGACAACGCGCGGGACGTGGCCATGGAGCGCACGCTGCGTGAGGCGCGGGCGGCGGCGCGGCTGAACCACCCCAACGTGGTGCGCGTGTACGACGTGCTGGCGGCCGAAGGGCAGCCGTGGCTGGTGATGGAGTACGTCCCTTCGCGCTCCCTGGACCAGGTGATCCGCAACGACGGCCTGCTGGAGCCGCGCCGCGTCGCCGAGATCGGGCTCGCCGTCCTCGACGCGCTGCGTGCCGCGCACCGGGCGGGCGTCGACCATCGCGACATCAAGCCGGGCAACGTGCTGCTCGCCGACGACGGGCGGGTCGTGCTGACGGACTTCGGCATCGCCCGGGTCGAGGGCGAGGGCCACGTCACGCGCACCGGGCTGGTGCTCGGCTCGCCGGAGTTCATCGCCCCGGAGCGGGCGCGGGAGGGAACCGCCGGCCCGGCGAGCGACCTGTGGTCGCTCGGCGCCACGCTGTACACCGCGGTCGAGGGCCGCTCGCCGTTCGGCCGCGGCTCGGCGATGGAGACCCTGACCGCGCTCGCCTCGGAGGAGGCGAACCCGCCGCAGCGCGCGGGCGCGCTCGCCCCGGCGCTGCGGGCCCTGCTGCGCAAGGATCCCAAGACGCGGGCCGACTTCGCGCAGACCGAGGAGCTGCTACGCCGGGCGCTGGTCCGCGACGACTCCCCGAAGCGCCGTCGGTCATGGCTGGGCGGCTGGGGCCGCGGCGGCGCGGAGCCGGTCACGCCGGTCCTGCCGGCGCAGCACGCGCCGCTGGCGAAGACCGAGCCGGCCCAACGGCCGGTCACACCACGGCCCGCGAACGCCAAACCGGTCGCAGACGCCGAACCGATCCCAGCCGAACCGGTTACAGCCGAACCCCTCGCGGACGCCAAACCGGTCACGGACACGGACAAACCGGTCCGTGACCAGCTGGTCACGGACAAGCTGGTCACGGACAAGCCCGTCACGGACAAGCTCGTCACGGGCAAGCTGGTCAGGGGCGAACCGGACACAGACGAACCTGTCGCAGACGCCGAGCCGGTCACGGACGAACCGAACGCGGTCACGGACAAGCCGCTCTCGGACGAACCGGACGCAGTCGCGGACGAGCTGGTCACGGACAAGCCGGTCGCGGACGCCGAACCGGTTGGGCAGAAGGCGGCCGCTCTGCCGGCACCACCTGAGCCTGAGCCCGAACCTCAGCCCGAGCTCAGGCTCGAAGCCGAAGCTGAGCCTGAAGCAGGTTCCGAGCCGGTGGTCGCGGTCGGCGCCGAGCGGGGCTCGGTCGTCGCGCCGGCGGTACCTGTGCGCAAGCCCAAGGCCGGGACCGCCGTGAAGGCGGCAGCGCCGGGCATCACCACCCCCGAACAGCGCCGGCGCCGGCTCGTCCTCGGCGGCGTGGGCACCCTGCTCGTCGTGGCGCTGCTCGTCTGGCTGGCGGTGCACACCGACGGCGGCGACGACCCGCAGGCGAAGGGCACCGACGCGGCGCAGACGACCGCGGCCGCCGAGGTCCCCGCCCCGACCAGCCCCAGCGCGACCCAGACCGCGGCCCCGAGCGCCTCGCCGAGCACCTCCCCTAGCGCCTCCCCGAGCGTGGCCGCCACCGGGAGCGCTCAGCCGTCGTCGGCGCCCCCGGCCGCCGGCACGACGGAGCGCAGCCTGCCCCCGCTGCCGCCGGGCTGGATCGACTACCGCGACCCGAGCGGCTTCTCGGTGTACGTGCCCGCGGGCTGGCGGCAGTCGAAGGAGGGCGGGATCGTGTACTTCCGCACCAGCGGCCGCACGCTGGGCATCGACCAGTCCGACTCCCCGCGCCCCGACCCGGTCGCCGACTGGCGCCAGCAGGAGCAGAACCGGGTGAACCGCGGCGAATTCCGCAACTACACGCAGGTGCGCCTCGAGCCGGTCGGATACTTCATCAAGGCCGCCGACTGGGAGTTCACCTTCGACGGCAACTCGACGAGACAACACGTCAACAACCGTGGTGTGGTCGCCACCCAGAACAAGGCGTACGGCTTCTGGTGGCAGACCCCGGACTCGGACTGGGCCGCCGCCCGGCCCGACCTGCAGCTCGTCTTCGACAGCTTCCGCCCGGCCCGGTAGTCCGCGCCCGCCGCCGAGCCGGTGACCGGCGGATTCCACCAGGCCGGTGCCCGCCACCGGGCTATGGTGGCCGGATGTGGCACTCCGACGAGCCGGGCCTGCTCCGGCTGCCGTCCGGCCGGCTGATCCGTGGACGTGGGCTGCGCCGGCCACCCGCCGCGGTGGATCCGCAGTACGGCCTGTATCTGCTCGGTAAGCCGCCGCCCGCCCCCGGGTGGCCGTACGCGTGGTTGCGCTGGCCCGACTTCCGCCTGCCCGCGGACCAGGCGGCGGCCGCGGTCGCGTTCGCGGAGGCGCTGCGGCGGGCCGGCGACGAGCGGGTGGAGGTCGCCTGCAACGGCGGCCGGGGCCGCACCGGGACGGCCCTGGCCTGCATCGCGGTCCTCGACGGCGTGCCGGCTGGCCAGGCGGTCGCGTACGTCCGCCGTCACTACCACCCGCACGCCGTCGAGACGCCGTGGCAGAAGCGCTACGTGGAACGGTTCAGTTCGCGGCCTTGAGCAGGTGGACGATCGTGTGCCGGGGCAGGTCCAGCAGGCGTGCGTCGAGATGGTCCGGGCGGCCGATCGCCGCCGTCGCGCGGGCCTGCGCCTCGGCCCGCTCCAGCGCCGGGTCGGCGCGCAGCAGCGCCTCGCGCAGCACGTTGCCGACCTTGCCATGGGCGTGTGTGAGCAGCCACTCGGCGACGCTCGGCGGTGACCCCGGCGGGTGCAGGGTCGCCTCGACCGTCGCCTGCCGCGGCTCGGGGGTGCTGCGGCGCAGGCGCAGGTCGTACTTCGCGCCGACGAGCCCGCGCAGCGCCGCCTGGGCGGCCTCGTCGCGCAGGTCGGGGTGGTTGTTGGGCACCAGCAGCGTCACGGATCGGGCGTTGAGCGCGAGCAGGACCCGTGCCAGCCACGGCCCGGGGTCGGCCGAGAGGTCGACGGTGACCTCCTCGGCGCCGAGCGGGCCGCCGCCGAGGATGCGGGCGGGGCCGCGCGCCGCGACGCCCTCCAGGGACTGCCCGCCGTGGGTGTAGATGTTGGCCGAGCTGCCGGAGCCCGTCAGCCGGTCGAGGCGGCGGTCCAGGACACGCCAGGTGTGGGCGGTGGGGCGGCACACGTACAGGTCGCTGGCGCTGCCGACGGCCTGGGCGCCGTGGTAGCGATTGAACGCCGGCAGCATCGCCTCGATGACCAGGTCGAGGTCCAGCACGGCGCGCTGCACCTTCAGCCCGAGCGCCGGGGTCAGCGGGCTGAACCCGTACGCCATGACGAGCCGGCCGTTGACCCGGTCGCGCAGGGCCTGCGCGCCCCGGCCGAGGAACAGCTGCACGCCCTCCGGGGTGTACGGCGGGTCGGTGAAGACCAGGTCCGCGCTGCCGGCGACCACCGGGGGCAGACCGAAGCGCAGGTCGGCGTGGTAGCAGGCGATCCCGGCGCCCTGGCCGTCGATGTAGGCCAGCAGCCGTTCGTCGACGTCGACGACGGTGATCTCGGCATCAGGGCACGCCTTGCGCACGGCGAGCGAGGTCAGGTCATGGTCGCCGATGCACACCAGCCGGGCGCCGGCCAGGTCGTAGGTCTCCGCCAGCCAGCGCGCCCGGCGCCGCGCGGTCTCCGCGGTCGCCGAGACGTGGTCGAGCGCCTGGTCGGCGGCGGGGGCGGCGGCGATGAGCTCCGCCATCCCGGACACCTCCGGGGTGCGGTGCAGCGCGTCGGCGGCGAAGCGTTCACGGTACTCCAGCCGGATCGACGGCAGGAGGGACACTTGCCCGCCGCTGGAGCGCAGGTGGGGCCCGGCTGCCCGCAGGAGCGCCTCGACCGTGCGCCGCGGGACCGCGAAATCGCGGACGAGATCGTCGAGGGTCGTCGGCGGGTCCTCGGTGAGCCGGGCGATGATCTCGCGCAGCCGGCGCCCGGCGATCCCTGATTCCGAGACGACGGCGGCGACCAGGTCGATCGGCTCGGCTTCCACCCGCGAACTTTAACATCATGTCGCCGAGTGATCGCTTGACCACCTGGCGCGACCTCGCAGTTGACGGTTGACGAGGAGTAACGGCGGGCGGCGCTTTCGATCTACGGAACGCGAGATTTCCAGCATGTTTCGCCTCTCGAAGTACAGGGTGGGGGCGAGGGTGGCACCAAAGCATCGACTATTGTCCAGACATCGATGGATGTGTGATGGTCCTGGCATCGCCGCAAGTCGATGAGGACGGCAGGCCGGTCGACGGCGCGCACGCCGGCCATCCAGACGCTTCGACGTGCGGGTGTCTCCATTGATTCCGGCGCACCCCGTCAACATTCCCCGGTGGGGTGGGTCGTTGCTGAAAGAAGGCAACCCTTGAAGTTCTCACCACGGTTCGCTACAGCGGCCGGAGTGTTCGCGGTCGGGCTGGTCACAGCCGGCACCGCCGCGGCCGTGCAAGCCTCCCCCCCATCGCCGTCCTCCGAGCGCGTCGAGGTGTCCAACGCCGCCGCCGCCCTGTCGGTCGACTCGTTCGTCAAGAGCAAGCCCAGCGTGATCCAGCCCAGCACCGACGACGCCTACGTGCAGAAGTCGGTCACGGCCTCGGGCAACGCCAAGTACATCGCGTACGAGCGCACCTACAAGGGGCTGCCCGTCGTCGGCGGTGACTTCGTCGTCGTCACCGACAAGTCCGGCGCGACGAAGTACACGTCGGTGTCGCAGACCAAGGCGATCGGCAGCCTCTCGACCGCCGCGAAGATCAGCTCCGCGGACGCCGAGTCCGTCGCCCGCAAGCAGCTGACGACCGTCAGCAACGTCGAGGGCACGCGGCTCATCGTGTACGCGATCGACGGTGCGGCGAAGCTCGCGTACGAGACCACGCTGTCCGGCACCGGTGCCGAGGGCGTCAGCCGGCTCACCGTCGACGTCGACGCCGCCAGCGGCGCCCTGCTCAACACGACCGAACATGTCGTACGGGGCACCGGCACGGGCTGGATCAACGGCTCGGTGACGATCAACACCACACTCTCGGGCAGCACGTACAGCCTGAAGGACCCGTCGATCACGAACCTGTCCTGCCAGGACGCCGCGAACAACACCACGTTCACCAAGTCGACGGACGTGTGGGGCAACGGGGTCGGCACGAACCGGGAGACCGGCTGCGTCGACGCGCTGTACGCGGCGCAGCAGGAAGCCGCGATGCTGTCGTCGTGGCTCGGCCGCAACGGCATGAACGGCAGCGGCGGCGCCTGGCCGATCCGCGTCGGCCTCAACGACCAGAACGCCTACTACGACGGCACGCAGGTCCAGATCGGCAAGAACACCGCCGGCCAGTGGATCAGCTCCGCCGACGTCGTCGGCCACGAGATCGGCCACGGCGTTGACGACACCACGCCGGGCGGCATCTCCAAGGGCAACACCCAGGAGTTCGTCGCGGACACGTTCGGCGCGGCCACCGAGTGGTTCGCCAACAACCCGAACGACCCGCCGGACTACCAGGTCGGCGAGGAGATCAACCTCGTCGGCAGCGGCCCGATCCGCTACATGTACAACCCGTCGCTCGCCGGTGACGACAACTGCTACTCCAGCAGCACGCCGTCGCAGGAGGTCCACGCCGCCGCCGGCCCCGGCAACCACTGGTTCTACCTGGTGGCTCAGGGCTCGGCCGGCAACGGCCAGCCGGCCAGCCCCACGTGCAACGGCTCGACGGTGGGCAACCCGCTCGGCATCCAGAACGCGATCAAGATCATGTACAACGCGATGCTGATGAAGACCTCGTCGTCGTCGTACCTGAAGTACCGCACCTGGACGCTGACCGCGGCCAAGAACCTGTTCCCGAGCAGCTGCAACGAGTTCAACACGGTCAAGGCCGCGTGGGACGCGGTGTCCGTGCCGGCGCAGTCGAGCGACCCGACGTGCGGCACCACGCCGCCGCCCTCCTCCACCCCGCCGTCGTCGCCGCCGCCCACCGGCGGCTGCTCGGGCCAGAAGCTGCTCAACCCCGGCTTCGAGTCCGGCACGGCGTCGTGGGCCGGCAACACCGGCACCATCGGCCAGTGGGCCGGCTCCGGCCAGGCCGCGCACGGCGGCACGTACAGCGCATGGCTGGACGGCTACGGCTCGACCCACACCGAGCAGATCAACCAGTCGGTGACGATCCCGGCCGGGTGCACGGCGACACTCACGTTCTACGTGCACATCGACTCGGCCGAGACGACCACCACGACGCAGTACGACAAACTGACCATCTCGGCCGGCACGACCACCCTGGGCACCCTGTCCAACCTCGACAAGGCGTCGGGCTACCAGTTCAAGACCTTCAGCCTCAACGCCTTCGCGGGCCAGACGGTGAACATCAAGTTCAGCGGCACCGAGGACTCCTCGCTGCAGACGTCGTTCGTCATCGACGACACGGCCGTCACGCTGAGCTAACCGGCAGCGCACGTCAGGGGCCCGGGCCGCGCGTCGCCCGGGCCCCTCCGCGGCTGAATGTTGCGGTGATGGTGCCTGCCTCACCCTCGTGGCCCGGGCACCCGGGGCCCGGTACGCGGAGCGGGTCGCCGGTCCACGGGGTCGTTTGGGGCGGCAGCTCGGTGTGTTCGCGCGGCACGGTGGTGTCGTGTTCGCGGCAGGGCGTGCCGGCGAGGTCCACGGTGGCCACCCGTCCGGGGCGATGACCGCCTGGATGTTCCCGCCGTGGTTGTCGTGTTCGCCGGACCACTCCAGGTCCGGTCTCGATCAGGGTGCCCTCGATGTTGACGTGATCGTGGCCGGCCATCTTCGCTGCGAGCAGCGCCGCTTCCAGGCTCTGGGCTTGGCCGGCCGGCACGGCGAGGCCCTCGTGCGGATAGGCGTAGGGGGTGAACCCGGATGACCAGGATCGCCTGCTTGCAGCAGCTCAACGCGCGGGTAACAGGAACCCTGGGCGTCTTCCCTTGCACCGCAACAGGTTCCGCGTGTCGCAGCCGCCACGGCCGATGCCTACCTACGGTCCTGGAACCGCTACGCGGAAAGACTCATTCGAGAATAGGCACCGGCGGTCCATGGGGACAGCGGTTGCTTGTTCCCGCCTTTCGGAGCATTCGGCGGAAAAGCCGCCCGGCCGAGCGCGGCATTGTCGAAAGACAGCCGCGATACACCGGCGGCCGTGTATTGCCGCCGACCATTCGACGCGTTGCCGGACCGGCGGGCCGGCGCAACTGTGGCATGGATGCGCGACGACGCTTCGGGACAGGACCGGGCCGCCCGGCGGCACCCACCTGGCGCGGCGCGGGATCGCAGTCGTCTGCCGCGGTGCTGCTCGCGGGACGTCGCGCCTGGTCAGTTCGCGCCTGGTCAGGCGGCGTGACCGGCGGAGGCGGAGGCGGAGGCGGCGAGGACGGCACCGGACCCGATCCGCCGCGCTGGTCACTGACCGTCGGCGGGGTGTCACCACGCACGCGGCGGAGCTTCTCGGCGTGCCTTCTGGCCAGGCCCCATTCCCGATGCCGGGCATGCTCCTGGCGGAACTGCTCATTCGCCGGAGAATAACGACGTGACCTGGTCCGGTCACGCATGGCAGCCAATTCCGTCTTCGAGAACAATTGCAGCTGCCCCATGCCTGTAATTATCCCAGAACCCAACCGAAACCGCCGCCCCGAGCGGCAGTCCTGTGGCCTTCCGAACCAGATGGATCATCCGTACGGACCGGGTCGATCATGGTCCGTTCGGCCGTACCCGACACGCCGGGCGGCCGTCCCGGCCTCACCGCTTCAGGTCCTCATCCATCCCCCGGACTCGCTGGGTTGAACCCGCCCCGTACGCTCGTCGCGGCGCCGCCGGCGCACGGTTCGTTCGCCGCGAGGCTCCGGCCCCGCGGCCCGGTCGACAGGCGGGAGGTGTCCGGCATCCTCCAGTTCCACATCCTGGGCCCGCTCGAGGTCACCAACGCCGGCGACCCGGTCGACACGGGCACCCCGAAGCAGCGCGCCGTCCTGGCCATGCTGGCGACCCAGCCCGGCCGGATCGTCTCCGTGCAGCGGCTCATCGACGAGCTGTGGGCCGACGAGCCGCCGGAGCGGGCCATCGCGTCGCTGCAGGCATACGTCTCGCGGCTGCGCCGGGCCCTCGAGCCGGGCCGCACCTCGCGCGACCGCTCGACCGTGCTGGTCAGCCGCGCGCCCGGATACCTCCTGCAGGTCCCGGCCGACTCCATCGACGCGGCCCTGTTCGCCGCCGCCGTGGAGCACTCCGCCGCGGAGTTGGCCACCGACCCGGCGGCCGCGCTACGCACGCTGAGCGAAGCCCTGCAGCTGTGGCGCGGCGATCCGCTGCCGGAGCTCGGCGAGTCGCCCCTGGCGCGGGCCGAGCGCAGCCGCCTGTCCGAGCTGCGCCTCACCGCGATGGAGCAGCACTCGGAGGCGCTGCTGGCCCTCGGTCGCGCCGCCGAGGTGGTGTACCGCAGCGAGGGCGCCCTCGCCGAGGCGCCCTACCGCGAACGCCTGTGGGGTCAGCTCATGCTCGCCCAGTACCGCTGCGGCCGTCAGGCCGACGCGATGGCGGCGTACTCGCGGGCGCGCGCCGGGCTGATCGACGAGCTTGGCATCGAGCCCGGGCCGGCGCTGCAGCAGCTGGCCCAGGACATCCTGCGTCAGGCTCCGCACCTGACCCTCGCCGCAGGCACCGAACCGGTCTCCGCCGCCCCGATCTCGACAGCACCGGCCTCGGCCGCGTCAGCGCCTGTTCCTCCTGGTGTTCCGGAGATTTCCGAAATGTCGGCCGATGGGCGCGCAGCGGGCGTCCTGCACGACGGCGGCGTCCCGGGCACTGCAGGCATCTTGAGCACTGGCGGCGCCGTCGGCGCGGCGGGCGTCCTGAACACTGCGGGCGCCCCCGGCGCGGCAGGCGCCCCCGGCACTGCGGGCACCTTGGGCGCTGACGGCGCACCCGGCGCGGCAGGCGTCTTGGGCACTGGCGGCGCCGGCGGCACGGCGGGCGTCCCGGACACTGCGGGTATCCCGGGCGCTGCTGGCGTCTTGGGCACTGGCGGCGCCACCGGCGCGGCAGGCGTCCCCGGCACTGCGGGTATCCCCGGCGCTACGAGTATCCCCGGCGCTACGAGTGTCCCCGGCACTGCGAGCGGGCCGGGCGCTACGAGCGCCGTGGGCCTCCTGGGCGCCGTAAGCGGGCCGGGCGCTGTGGACGTGGCTGACGCTGACGCGCTCGTCGGGCGTGATGACGAGCTGCGCACCGTGGACCGGCTGCTCGCCGAGGCCGCTGCCGGGCGGGGGCGGCTGCTGCTCGTCTCCGGTAGCCCCGGCATCGGCAAGTCCGCGCTGTTGCGGGAGGTCGCGGCCCGCGCCGAGCGGCGAGTCGGGGGGCTCGTCGGCACCGGGACCGGCGTGGACGGCGACGCGCCGCCGGTGTTCCTGCCCTGGGCGCAGATCCTGCGCGGGATCGCCACCTCGACCGAGGGCGCGGCGGCGGCCCTGGCGGCGGCGTTCGCGCCGTACGGGAACCTGCCCGGCGTGCTCGATCCCACCCTCAATGAGGTCCTGCCGCTGTCCACCGCCGAGCGGCTCGCCGATCCCGAGATGGCGCGGTCCCGGCTCTTCCAGGGCATCGTCGACGGACTGTGCCGCCTCGCCGCCCACGCGCCACTCGTGCTCGTCGTCGACGACGCGCACTGGCTCGACGCCCCGTCGACCGTGCTGCTGACCATGTTCGCCAAGGCGCTGCGGCGCGGCCGGATGCTGCTCGCCGTCGGGTATCGGGAGGCCGAGCTCGCCCCCGAGGCGCCGCTGGCCGGCGTGCTCGCGGAGCTGGTCGCCGATCCGGCCGCGGTACGGCTGCCGCTGCACGGCCTCGAGCCCGACGCCATCGCGGCCCTGGCTCGCTCGGTGACCGGCGGCGACGTGCCGCCCGAGACCGTGGCGATGCTGGCCGACCGCACCGGCGGCAACCCGTTCTTCGTCGTGGAGCTGCTGCGCGTGCTGGAGGCCGAGCGCACGCTGTCGCCCGAGCACGTGCCCGTGCGCGTCCAGGAGGTCGTCCGGCGCCGGCTCGCCAAGCTGCCCGGCCAGGTCAACGCCGTGCTCGCGGTCGCTTCGGTGCTGGGGCGCGACGTGTCGGTACCGGTGCTGCGCGAGGTCGTGCAGATCGACGAGCTGGCGCTGTTCGACACGCTCGACACCGCCGTGGTCAGCGGGCTGCTCACGGCCACCGACGACCCGGGGCTGCTGCGCTTCTCGCACGACCTGGTGCGCCAGACCGCGTACCAGGATCAGGGCCCGCTGCGCCGCGCCCGGCTGCACGCCCGCGCGGCGCAGGCGCTGCGCGACACCGGGCTGGGCACCGCCGCGCAGCTGGCCGGGCACCTGCGGGCGGCGCTGCCGGTGCTCTCGCCCTTCGACGTGGTGCCGGCGCTCGCGGAGGCGGCCGGCGATGCGTACGAGCGGACCGCGCACGAACAGGCCTCGGCGATGCTGCAGGAGGCCCTTGAGGTGCTGCACCGCGCCCCGTCCGGCGAGCGGCGCGACGTCGCCGAGCTCGACCTGCGCATCCGGCTCGCCTACATGCACCAGGCGACGCACGGCTACCTCGCGCCGTTCGTGGCCGAGCAGTACGCCGCCATGGAGCCGCTGCTGCTGCGCCTGCGCGGGCGTCCGGTGCTCGACGTGCTGCCGGCGCTGTGGGGGTACGCCTCCTTCCACACGGCGGCGGGAGACGTGCAGCGCGCCGTGTCGGTGGCCCGCGCCCCCGCCCAGCAGGGTGGCGACCCGTGGGCGGCGCTCGTCGCCGAGGTGCACGAGGGCCACGCCGCGCTCACCGTGCTCGACCTGCCCCGCGCGCACCGGTGCTTCGAGACCGCGCTCGAGGCGCTGCCCGGCGGCGACCTGCGGATCTTCCCGATCGTCAACTGGGACCCGATCATCGGCGCGCACGCGCCGGCCGCGATCGTCTGCGGGCTGCTCGGCGACGACGCCGCGGCGCAGGCGCACCTGCGCGCCGCCCGGGAGCGCGCGGCCCTGGTCGGCGAGCTGTTCCTGGACATGTACGTCGCGTACTTCGTGGCCGTCGTGGCCGCCGACCGCGACGACCCGGTGGCGGCGGGCGCGGCGGCCCGCGAAACCCTCGCGCTCGCGGAGCGGGGCGGGCATCCGGAGTACCGCAGCCTGGCCGGCCTGGTCCTGGGCTGGACGGAGGTACGCACGGGTGACCCTGCTGACACGGCCGGGCTGGAGCGGATGACCGCCGCCCGCGAGCACCTGGGCGACGCGATGCGCCGCTTCGGGCGGCTCGAGGCGCTCTTCGCCGACGCGCTGCTCACGCTGGACCGGCGCGACGAGGCCGCAGCGGTGGCGGACGCGGCGATCGAGCGAGGCCTGCCGGGGCAGAGCGGCTTCTCCGAGCCCGACCTGCGCCGCATCCGCGCGCTCGCGCTGCGCGACCTCGAGGGCGCGCGCGAGGCGCTGCGACTCGCCCGGGCGCTGCACCACGCCCCCGCCACAGCGCGCGCCGAGGCCGCCGTCGCCGAGCTGGGCTAGCCGGCTGTGAGGACCCGCTCGTAGCAGACCGAGAGCGCCGAGCCCTCGTAGACACCGAAGAGCGGGATCCGCCGGTACCCCTCCCGCTCGTAGAAACGCCGCGCGTCGGGCTGCTCGGTGCCGGTCTCCAGGCGCAGGACCGGCCACCCGCGCTCGGCTGCGGCCGCCTCCAGCGCGCGCAGCAACGCCGCCGCGACGCCCGTGCCGCGGCTGGGCGGGGTGACGTACATCCGCTTGATCTCCGCCGTGGTTGCGCCGAGCCGGCGCAGCGCGCCGCAACCGACCGCGGCGCCGCCGCGCACGGCGACGAGGAAGAGGTCGACGTCGGCGGCCGAGGGGGCGGCGCCGGGCTCGTGGTCACCGGCGCCGTAGCGCGCGTCGAGCTCGGCGCGCTGGGCCGCCCGCAACGCCGCGCCGGCCGGGTCGTCCCAGGGGCGCTCCTCGATCGTCCACCCGGTCATGCCACGCTCCAAGATCGTAAGCCTAGCTGTCGGCCGCCAGCGCCGTGAGCACCGCCGTGGCCGGGCCGTCGGTCGCGTGCCGGAATCCGGTGCCCGCCCACAGGTTGACCCGTTCGGCGTCACCGGCCGCGGCCGCCGCGCGGCGCAGGGGCGTCGTCAGGTGGTGTACCGCCGGATAGCCCAGCGGAGCGCGCTCGTGGTATCGCTGCACGAACAGGTTGCGCAGCGCCCGCGCCGGCCGCCCGCTGAACGCCCGCGTCACGACCGTGTCCGATCCCGCCCGCTCAGCCAGGGCGGCCTTGTGCACCGCGGAGGCGCCGCTCTCGTCCGTGCGCAGCAGCGCCGTGCCGACCATCGCCACCGCGGCCCCGGCCCGCAGCGCGTCGGCGACGGAGGCCGCGGTCGCGATCCCGCCGGCCGCGACCAGCGGCAGGTTCACCGTCGCCCGCACCGCTCGCAGCAGATCCGGCAGCGGTACGTCCCGGGGCATCACTTCCGGCGTGAACGTCCCCGAATGCGCCCCGGCCGCCGACGCCTGCACGACGAGCCCGTCCACCCCGGCGTCGGCCGCGGCGCGCGCCTCCTGCGTGGACGTGACCGTCTGCAGCACGACGGTGCCGGCCCGCCGTAGCGCCGCGACGACCCCCTCGGGCGGCAGCCCGAACGTGAACGAGACCACCGGCACCGGCCGGGCGAGCAGCAGGTCGACCTTCTCCGCCCAGTGATCGTCGTGCTCGACGGGCTCGGCCGCGGCCAGGTCCAGCCCGAACCGCTCGCCCTCGGCACGCAACTCCTCCGCGTACCGCCGGAACTCGGCCGCGTCGACGGGCACCGGGTTCGGCACGAACACGTTGACCCCGAACGCCTCCGTCCCGCCCGCCCGCACGGCGTCGATCTGGGCGGCGAGGTCGTCCGGCGTGCGATACCCGGCGGCGAGGAACCCGAGCGCCCCGACCCGCCCGGCCGCCGCGACCAGGGCCGGCGTGGTGGGCCCACCGGCCATGGGCGCCGCGATGACGGGCGAGGTGACACCGAGGTCCGCGAACAATGCAGTCATGCTTCCGATCATCTCTCGCGTGGGCGGCCGTAGGCGCGCAGGAAGATCTGCACGCCACCCACGGCAAGGCGGGTGATCTCGGCATCGTCGAGTTGCACTGCGCCGTACCAGGATCGGTTGTTCACGCGGCCGGTGACCAGCAGCCCCAGAAACTCGGCGGCTTCCATCGGGTCCGAGACGTCCAGCAGGCCCAGCTCGGCCAGCTCGGCCAGCCGGTCGGCGAGGGCACGCTGGACGGAGCCGGCGGAGGCCCGTTCCAACAGGGCCGGGAAGTGCGACACCTCCGCGATCATGAGGCGCATCACGGCCGCCCGCTCCGCTGATCGGGCGATCTCGATGGCGAACTCGCGGCCGAAGCGGATCAGGGCGGCCTCAACGTCATCGAACCGGCCGAGGGTACGGTCCAGCAGCTCGTTGAACGCCGCCGTCTGCGCCTCCTGAGTCTCCCGGAGGGTCGACAGGAACAGCTGCTCCTTGTCCCCGTAGTAGTCGTAGATGGTGCGCTTGGAGACGCCCGCGCTCGCGGCGATGGCGTCGACGCTCGCGCGCGCGTAGCCCTCCCGCACGAAGACCTCAAGCGACGCGCGCGCGATCGCGACGCGCTTGACGGGTGAGCCCTGACGGAGCGGGACCGGGGCGTTCGACATGTCCACCACTATACGGTGCAGTGTAGCCAGCAACTACACTGCACCGTATAGTGCAGTTCATGGGTGAGACTGTCGCGCGCCTCGACCGCGCTGTACTCAGGCTCAGCGCCGTCGTCGTCACCGGCACCATCACCGCGATGCTGGACATGACGATGGTCACCGTCGCGCTGGCCGGCATGACCCGCGTCTTCCAGGCCCCCATCGCCACGGTGCAGTGGGTCAACACCGCTTATCTGCTGTCGATCGCGATCGTGGTCCCCCTGGCCGGCCGGCTGGCCGAGCGCTTCGGCATCCGGACCATGTGGCTGTTCGCGCTCGCCGCGTTCATGGTCGGTTCGATGCTGTGCGGCACCGCCTGGTCGGTGGGCAGCCTCATCGCGTTCCGCGTCGCACAGGGGATCGGCGGCGGCATGATCGTCCCGTTGAGCATCATGATCCTCGCGCACGCCGCGGGCCCGGAGCGCCGTGGCCGGGTGATGGCGATCTCGGCCGTACCCACGCAGCTCGCGCCTGTCGGCGGCCCGCTGCTCGGCGGCCTGATCGTCGACGGACTCGACTGGCGCTGGATCTTCTACGTCAACGTACCTGTCTGCCTGCTCGCGCTGGCGCTGTCCTACCGCGGCATCCCGGACGACGGTCGGCGGCAGTTCCGGCGCCTTGACCTGCCCGGCCTGGCGGTGCTGTCGCCCGCCGTCGCCCTGCTCGTCCTCGGCCTGTCCCGGACCGGCGCGCCCGGCGGCGGGCTCCTCCCGCTGGGTGTCGGCGCGGTCCTGCTGGCCGCCTTCATCGTCTACGCGCTACGCACGTCCGGCGCCCCGGTGCTCGATCTGCGCCTGTTCACGCACCGGGCACTGGCCGCCGCCTCGGCGCTCAATTTCGTGTCACGGCTGTCAATCTTCGGAGCATTGATGCTGATCCCTCTATACTACCAGCAGGTCCGCGGCCACGACGCGCTCACCGCCGGCCTGCTCCTGGCCCCACAGAGCCTCGGCACCATCCTCGCCCTGCCCTACGTCGGCCGGCTGACCGACCGCATCGGCGCGCGTCCGGTCGTACTCACCGGAATCGCCGTGACCACGGTCGGTGCCATCGCCTACACGCGGGTGACCTCGCACACCGGCGACCTCGTCCTGGCCGGTGCGCTGTTGGTCTGGGGCATCGGGATCGCCGCTGTCGCGGTCCCGGTCTCGGCCGCCGCCTACCAGGGCCTGCCGCTCACCATGATCCCCGGCGCGACCAGCGCCATCACCATGGTGCAAACCGTCGGCGCCTCGGTCGGCGCGGCCGTGCTGGCGGCGATCCTGCAGTACCGGATGGCCCACCACCCTGGCGCGCCGGCCGCCGCCTACGCGGACACCTTCTGGTGGGTCACCGGCTTCACCGCGTTCGCGGCGATTCCCGCACTGCTCCTGCCGCTGCGGGCGGCCGGGAAAGACGACCAGATACGGCCGGCCGAGAAGGAAGGCTCTATGCGGCTGTCCGGGAAGGATCGACGTCCCGGAAACCCGCAGCCGCGCGCATGACCGCCGCGGCCAGCTCCGGCTCCGTGATCAGCTCCTCGTGGGTGCCGGCCGCCCCGCAGGCGAAGGCGCCGGAGACCGCGCCGGCCAGCGCGCACTCCGGCACCGGGCGGCCCTGCAGCCACCGGCTCATGAAGGCGGTGCTGTACGCGTCGCCGGCACCGTTGCTGTCCACCACCGGGCGCTCCGGGCGGGCCACCGGGAAGCGTCGCACAGCCCCGTCCGATCCGGCCAGGACGCGGCTGCCGGCCTCGCCCTCGGTGGCGACCACGACCGAGGCGCGGCCCTCGGCCGCGATGCGCTTCATGATGTCGTCGATGCGATCCGGCGCGGCTGCGGAGCTCAGGAACACGAGGTCGGCCTCGCCGGCCATGGGCCACGCCCAGTCGTCGGTGCCGTTCCAGGCATGCACGTCGGTCGAGGTGGAGATGCCGAGTTTCCGGGCGGCTGCCCAGACCGCCGGGGTGCGGGCGGTAGCGACGTGCACGTGCGCGGCGCGCTCGACGAGGGGCAGGTAGAACTCCTCCGGCAGCACGATGCCCTCGGGGTGGCGGCCGTCGAAGAAGGAGAAGCGGCGACCGCCGGCGTCGACGAGGTTGACGCTGCGCGGGGTGCCGTTGGGGGCCGGGTGGCCGCTGAAGTCGAGGCCGACGGCGGCGTAGCGGGCTCGGATCAGCTCGCCCTGCGGGTCGTCGCCGATGTGGTCGGCGAACTTGGTGCGCAGGCCCAGCGCGTGGAAGCCGAGCGCCACGCCGTTGCCCGAGTGGGCCACGTAGTCACGCACCGGGGGCACCGGCAGGTAGTCGCCCGGCGGGACGGTCAGCTCAGGCACCCGGACGATCGTGTCCACCCCGACACCGCCGAGCACCAAGACATCGAAGTCCACCATAGCCGGCAGCATAGCCGCGAAGGCGGACATCGAAGGGGGCTACAAGGCTTGATACGAAACCGCTCCGAGGGCGATGCCGGCCAGCGCGCGGAGGATCTCGCTGCCGAGGACGAATTGACGTCCTCTCCCGCCTGGAAGGCGGGAGATTCCGGACTGTCACGCCGCTTTCGCGGCAGACTTCCGGTGGGTTACCGCTTCGCCGCGCTGCGCCAACGTCACCGCTGGTCTTACCCGCGCTCCACGGTCGTTGCTGTCCGCCCGTCCGACGGCCAGAATGCGGTCGAAGTCGGCGACGGTCGTGTCGACGCCGGGGACGAGCAGCACGACGGTCCGGGCGGCGGACGGGTCGCCGACGACCTCCAGGGCGCGGCCGTCGGGGTACCGCCCGCTGTGGATCGGCAGCGGCGGCGCGGTGGCGTCCGGTTGGGTCGGGCCGAAGGCGGTGAGCAGGGCAGCGGCGACGGGGAGCAGCAGCAGCGTTCGCATGCCGGGAAGCTAGGAACGGGGCGGGCGTGCGATCGTCATACCGCGGAGCGGTCATCGGATACCTCCGCGGTACCGAAGAAGACCATCGGGTCGTGGGTGCCGGCGTGCACGGGGGCGGACATGCGCAGCCGACGCTTCACGCCCAGCAGGTGCTCGCGCAGGTCGGGGTCGCCGCGGCGGGCGGCGGTGAGGTAGCCGAGCCCGCGCTCGCGCAGCCAGCGCAGCAGCACCGCGCCCTCGCTGTTGGGCCAGGGCCGCCGGCCGTGGAAGACGTCGTGCACGGCGACCGCGACGCCGGGCTTGAGCCGGTCCAGGACGGCCGCGGTGTACCAGCGGGCGAAGCCGGCCGTGTGCCGCGCGTCGACGAGCAGGAAGCCCGGGTCGTCGGGCAGTTCGGTGGTGCGCACGTCGCCGCGGGTGAACCGCCATCGGGTGCGGGTCAGCTCGTCGGGCAGGGTGCGGGCGGCGTGACCGACAAGGTCGTAGGTGTACAGCACGCCGTCGCCGTTGTCGCGCAGGGCGCGCAGCAGCCACGAGGTCGACCAGCCGTGGTACGAGCCGATCTCGACGACCGTGTGCGGGCGCAGCGCCCGGACGGTGAGGTAGCTGATCTCTGCCTCGATGTCGTCGAGCTTCGGGCGCATCGGGCGCTGTGCGAGCAGCTCGCGCTGCTCCTCGCGGGCCGCGCGCAGGTCGGCGGCGTGCTCGCGGTACCAACCGATGAGGATGTCCAGCGTGTACATGCGCGCGAAGGTAGGCGGCCGCCGCGCGCGGGCGCGTCATCCCCGGGAGCCATCCCGCGCGTCGTACCGCGGGACTACTGCTCCCCCGCGTTGACGACCCCGGTCTCGTAGGCGAACACGACGGCCTGAGCCCGGTCGCGCAGGTCGAGCTTCTGCAGCACCCGGCTCACGTGGGTCTTCACGGTCTGCTCGGCGACGACCAGCGACTCGGCGATCTCGGCGTTGGACCGACCGCGCGCGATGAGCCGCAGCACCTCGACCTCGCGCGGGGTGAGGCCGCGCAGCCGGGCCGGCTGGTGGGCCACGGCGCGCGGCCGGGCGGCGAACTGCTCGATGAGCTTGCGGGTCACCGAAGGCGCGAGCAGCCCGTCGCCGGCCGCGACGACCCGCACCGCGTTGACGAGTTCGGCGGCGGGCGCGTCCTTGAGCAGGAATCCGGACGCGCCGGATCGCAGCGCCTCGAACACGTAGTCGTCCAGGTCGAACGTGGTGAGCATGAGCACCCGGGGCCGGTGCAGCCCGGGCGCGGCGCCGAGGATGCGCCGGGTGGCCTCCAGGCCGTCGAGGACGGGCATGCGGATGTCCATGAGTACGACGTCGGGGGCGCGGTCGCGGGCCAGCGTCACGCCCTGCTCGCCGTTGGCCGCGTCGCCGACGACGGTGAAGTCGGGCTGGGCGGCCAGCAGCGCGGCGAAGCCCTGCCGGACCATCGCCTGGTCGTCCACGATCAGGATCTTGATCATGCGGCTCCGTTCAGCGGGAGGGTGGCGACGACCTCGTACGCGCCGTCGGCGACCGGGCCGGCCAGCAGGGTCCCGCCGACCGCCGTGGCCCGCTCGCGCATGCCGAGCAGGCCATGGCCCTTGCCCTTGCCCACCGGCCCGGGCGTCGCGCCGGTCGGCTCGTTGCGCACGAGGACCACCAGGTCTGACTCGTGCCTGCGGATCGTGATCGTCACCGGCGCGCCGGTCGCATGACGGCGGGCGTTGCTCAGGGCCTCCTGCACGATGCGGAACGCGGCCAGCCCGACGCCCGGCGGCACCGGCGTGCCCGGCACCGGCGAGAACTTCACCCGCACGCCCGCCTCCCGCGCCTCCCGGACCAGCCCGTCGAGCTCGTCGAGGGTCGGCTGCGGCTCGGTCAGCGGAAGGGAGTCGTCGCGCAGCACGCCGAGCAGGCGTCGCATCTCGGTGAGCGCCTCGCGCGAGGTGCCGGCGATGGCCTGCAGCTCCTCGGCCACGGCCGGCGGCACGCCCTCGATGCGGTAGACGGCCGTCTCCGCCCGCACGGCGATCAGCGACATGTGGTGCGCGACGACGTCGTGCAGCTCGCGCGCGATGCGGTTGCGCTCCTCGGCGACCGCCCGCCGCGCCTGGGCGAGCTCGGAGCGCTCCTCCTCCTCGGCGAGCGCGCGCTGCACCTCGCGGCGGCGGCGGATCTGGTCGCCGACGACGAGGATCGCCATGACGAGCAGGAGCAGCCCGGCGATGTTGGGTGGCCGGACGTACAGCGTGACGAGCAGGAACGCGGACACGCCGGTCCACAGCACCACGCCGCGCGGGTGGCGGATCGCCACGACGGCGAGGATCAGCGGATAGCTGAGCATCTGCAATGGCTGCCATGGCCAGGGTGTGCCCTGCTCGAGCTGGATGCGCAGCGGGGTGAGGATCGCCGCGAGGAACGCGATCCGCCAGGCCAGCAGCGGCCGGGTGGCGACCAGCGCGATCGGCGCGGCGATGAGCCCCGAGGCGACGATCAACAGCAGCCAGTCACGGTCGCCGGACCCGCGGGCGTTGCCGAGGTAGTACTGATACGCCGGCAGGACCGACACCATCCCGGCCACGGCGCCGATCAGCGGCAGCGCCCGGCCGAGCCGCGTCCTCGGGTGGACCGCCGGATCCTTGCCGAACAGGAACCGGCCCAGGTCCTCGACGATCCACCCCACGATCGCCATGCTATGCCAGCTGCTGGATCACCTCGTCCAGGACCTGATCGACGCTGCGCACCGCTCACCCGGGTGAATGCGACCCGAGGTCCGCCAGCGCGGCCGCGATCGCCGCGGGGTCGCCGCCGTCGAGGCCCAGGGCGCGGCGGCGCGGATACGGACGGACCCGTGCGCCGGCGTGCTCCAGCGCCAGGATCAGCCCCAGGATCCGGCCGTCGAGGTCGTCGTCGGGCGGCAGCTCGACCACGCGGTCGTGGCGGGCCGGCGGCGGGTCGCCGCGCAGCGCGGCGGTGACGAGCGCGGCCGTCGACCGGGTCATCGTGCGGGTCGTGTTCACCCCGGGCGGCGTCGGCGAGTACACCGGCCAGTACGCGTGCCGGTCTCCTGAGCGCGGCCGGCGCGGGTGGCCGGCGCAGTGCCGCAGGAACCCGTCCATGCCTTCAATGCCTTCCGGGCCTTCAGGGCCGTCAGGGCCTTCAAAGGCGGCCGCGTTGTGCCGCAGGGCCTCGGCGGTGAGCACGGCCCAGGTGAAGCCGCCGACCAGGCCCCACGCGGCGCCGTCGAGCTCGCGCTCGCGGGACCAGGCGCGGACGCGGGACAGCAGCGCCCGGAACACGGCCGGGTCGAGCCCCTCCAGCAGCGCGTCGGCGTCGCGGACGGCCAGCACCGCGCGCCGGGCGGCGTCGTCGAGCGCGGGATCGTCCGGGTCGAGGCGGTCGACGTCGGCGACGGCCACGTGCTGCACGTCGACGCTGACCCCGGCGACGGTGGCCCGCAGGACCGGCACCACGGTCCCGGCCCTGCGCGCCCCGGGCAGCGCCGCGGCGAGTTCGCCCAGCGGGTCGCCGGCCGCGGGGCGCGGGGTGGCCCACAGCAGGTCGAGGTCCGTGTCCGGGATGGCCGAGGTGTCCAGGCCCAGGCGGACCGAGCCGATCACGTGCACCCGCGAGCCGGGCCGCACCGCCGCGGCGGCGTCGGCGACGAGGAGCCGGGCCGTTTCGTGGCCGGTCGCGAACGGCACGCTGCGGCGCACCGCGAACGGCTCGTCGCCACGGCGGCTGATCAGGTCGGCGACGGTCACGGTGAACTCGACCGGGTGCCAGTCACGCTGCATGGCGGCGACCCGTTCCGCGATCCGCGCCCGGGGCCCGGTGAGCTTCGCGACCGTCAGGTGCGGCGTGAACCCGTGCGCGCCGCGGGTGTCCTGCTCGCCGCACCCGGGAAACCGCGCGGCGAGCGCGGCCTGCAGGCGCCGTAGCGCGCCCGGCGGCGTGGTCTGCGGCTCCAGCCACACGGTGGTGCTGCCGCGGTGCTCGAAGCACCGCAGCGTCGCCAGCCGGATCCGGATCGGGCCCAGGCCCTCCACCGCCGCGGCGGCCACCCGCGCGGCCGCCTCGAACTCGGCCTCGGGCACGAACCCGTAGACGAGGTTGATGTGCGGCATCCAGCGCCGGTGCGCCGGGTCGTGCGCCGCGCGGACGGCCTGGATCGGCGCCCACACCCACTGCGGCGGGCGCACCACCAGCGCGGAGGTGTGCACCGACGGCGCGTCGACGGTCCTTCGCGCCGGTTGTAGTAGCGCGGTGACGCCGAAGTGGTCGGAGACGAAGCGGGGCTCGCCGCCGTCCTCGGCGAACGGCCGGTCGCCGAAGCGCTCGGCGACGATCGGCGTCAGCGGGCCGCGGACCAGGATGCGGTCCAGCCGCGCGGCGCGCCCGGTGCGGGAGGCGACGGCGGCGAGCGGGTTCACCGCCGGGTCGAACGTGAACCCGGCGTCGTGCGGGTGCAGCGCCCGCCACGCGTCGACGTAGCCGGGCACGGCGGGCGCGGCGTCGTCGCCCGCGTTGAGGTCGGTGAGCACGACGGCGGCGTCGAGGTCGCCGCGCCCGAGCCGCTCGGCGATGACCCGCAGCTGATGCTCCCGGCGCTGCTCGGCCCCCTCGGTGTGGTCGCTCGTCAGGTGGGCGGCGACGAAGCCGACCGACCGGCCGTTGAGCTCGGCGCGGCCGAGCACGAGGCGCTTGTACGCCGAGAGCCGGTGCACCTCCAGCGCGAGCGGCCACCGCGCGAGCAGGGTCGTGCCGTAGCCGATCCGCGGGTCGGGCCCGGCGCAGATCCAGTAGCGCTCCCGCATCCACGGCGCCGCCAGCAGCGCCGCCCACAGGTCGTGGGTGACCTCGTGCAGCGCGATCACGTCGGCGCCGAGGCCGGCCAGCAGCTCGACGCAGGCGGGCACCCTTCGCTCGGGGTAAGTCAGCTCACGGTCGTAGGCGTCGGAAAGCACGTTGAACGTGGCGACCTGGACGGCGTCGACGTGCACCGGCGCGGGCGGCCGGGATGGCTCGGCCGGCACCCAGTCGCCGGCCGCCGGGTCGTATCGCAGGCAGGCGGCCGCGTCGAACGCCGACACGCCGCGCTTGGCGGCCGCGGTGACGGCAGGCGGCCGGGTGCGCCGCGCAGCGTCGGCGCTCAGCGCGGCCAGGTCGGCGGGCGGCCCGTCGCCGGAGCCGAAGACGAGGTCCACGCGGGCCCGGCGGTCCCAGACGACGACCGGGCCGGCCTTGACATATCGCACCCGGTGCCACGGCACGTCGCCGCCGCTCACGAAGGCGAGCAGCGGCGTCTCGCGGATGCCGGCGCCGCGCTCCTCGTAGCCGACGTGGAAACGGGCGGCGTCGAGGGTGGCGTCGTAGCGGATCCGCGAGACGACGTCCTGCACGGGTCGCAGCCCACCGCCCCGCGCGTTCGCCATGCCGGAAAGCCTAGGTCGCGCCGCGCGTGGGCGGCGACCGAATTCTTACCCGGTACGGCGCATATGGCGGCCACCGGCGGGCGCTGCGGTGGTCGTTACCGCAGCGCCGCCAGCGTGCCGAGCACGCCGTGGCGTTGCAGCGAACGGCCCCACGAGGCGAGCTGGTCGCGCAGCTCGGCGTCGTCGGCGAAGCCGGGCGGGAACACGGCGTCGAGCTCCAGCAGCGACGGGGCGGCCCGCAGCCGGTCGGCGAGCGGGTCGTCCAGCGGCAGCGGGCTGCCGTCGTCGGCGTAGCCGCGCACGAAGCGCATCCAGGCGGCGAGCACGAGCGTCGCGTGCCGCGGCACGGCGCCGGCCGCCCGCCGGTCCGCGATCGTGCCCAGCAGCCGCTGCGGGAGTTTCTGCGTGCCGTCGGTGGCGACCTGCAGCGTACGGTGGCGCAGGGCCGGGTTCGCGAAGCGCTCGAGCACGCTGTCGCCGTACCGCTGCGTCGAGAGCCCCTCGGGCGGGCACAGCGTCGGCGCGATGTCCGCCCGGATGAGGCCTTCCATGGCCGCGCGCATCCCGGGCAGCGCGAGCGCCCGGTCGATGGTCGGGGCGCCGGCGAGCGCGCCGAGGTAGGCCAGGGCGGAGTGCACGCCGTTGAGCACCCGCAGCTTGAGCCGCTCCCAGGGCGCGACGTCGCCGGTGAGGATCGCCCCGGCGAGGTCCCACGCGGGCCGGCCGCCGGGGAAGTCGTCCTCGATCACCCACTGGCTGAACGGCTCCGCGGCGACCGCGGCCCGGTCGATCAGGCCGAGCGACGCCTCGGCGACGGCGAGCGTGGCCTCGGTGCTGGCGGGCACGATCCGGTCCACCATGGTGGACGGGAAGCTCACGAAGTCCGCGACGGACTCCCCCAGTTCCGCGGTGACCAGGGCGCGCAGCCGGTGGCCGTTGCCGGGCAGGTTGTCGCAGCTGACGAGCGCCACCGGCGCGCCGTCCGCGGCCCGGGCACGCAGCCCGCGCACCAGCAGGCCGAGCACCTCGGAGCCGGCGCGGTACGCCTTCTCCGTCACGCTCAGCGTCACGACGCGGATGCCCGGGTCGGCGAGGCATGCCTCGACGGCGGCCGGGTCGCTCGCCGCGTGCATCGCCCGGGCGTGCACGCCGAGCACCCGGGGGCGCACCCGCTCGCCGTCCAGCGTCAGCACGCTGTAGAGCAGGTCCTGCTCCAGCAGCGGCTCGATCACGGCCCGGGAGCGGGGCGCGACCGCGGCGATCGCCCAGTCACCGCCGCCCCGGGCGATCGCGTCCTCGGTGTAGACCGCCTGATGCGCGCGGTGGAAGGCGCCGAGCCCGAGGTGCAGGATGCCGGTTGCGGCCTCGCCGGGGCGGATCGCCGGGCGGGCGGCGGGGTCCAGGCGGTCCACCGTGGACCGGCTCAGGCGCGCCACGCGGGTCATGTCGTTACTCCATTGTGGACGGTACGCTGGTAGACGCGCTTGGGCAGGTGGTAGGCGAGGTCGGCGATGGTTTCCGCGGCCTCGTCCAGCGGCAGGCGGTGCTCGGCGACGAGCCGGGCGAGGAAACCCGCGTCGACGCGCCGGGCCACGTCGTGACGGACCGGGATCGAGCAGAACGCGCGGGTGTCGTCGACGAACCCGGCGGTGTTGTAGAAGCCGGCGGTCTCGGTGACCGCCTCGCGGAAGCGGCGCAGGCCCTCGGGGCTGTCCAGGAACCACCAGGGCGCGCCGAGGAAGACCGCCGGGTAGCCGCCGGCGAGCGGAGCGAGCTCGCGGGTGAACGTCGTCTCGTCCAGCGTGTACAGCACGATGCGGAACCGCGGGTCGGTGCCGAACTCGTCCAGCAACGGCTTGAGCGCGCGCACGTACTCGGTCGGCCCGGGGATGTCACCGCCGACGTCGCGGCCGTGCCGGGCGTGGAGGGCGGCGTTGTGGTTGCGTACCGCGCCCGGGTGCAGCTGCATGACGAGCCCGTCCTCGACGGACATGCGGGCGAACTCGACGAGCATGTGCGCGCGGAAGCGCTCGGCGTCGCCCGGCTCGGCCCGCCCGCGCAGGGCGCGGTCGAACAGCGCGGCGGCCTCGGCGGCGTCCAGGGCGAGCGTGGCGGCGCTGGGATGGCCGTGGTCGCTGGAGGTGGCACCGGCCGCGATGAACGCGCGGCGGCGCTCCCGCAGGCGGTCCAGGAACTGCGCATACGTCCCGGCGCCGAGCTGCGCGACGCGCTCGGCCCAGCCGGGCCAGTCGAGGTCGACGAGGTCGTCGGGGCGAAACGTGGTGATCACCCGGCCGCCCGGGCCGCCCCAGCCATCGGCGGCGAGCTTGGCGTGCGCGCCGAGGTCGGCCAGCGGCGACTCGGTGGTGGCCAGCACCTCGATGTTGAACCGCTCGAACAGCGCACGGGGCCGGAAGCCGGGGCCGGCCAGGCGGGCGGCGATCGCGTCGTAGACCTCGTCGGCGGTGCGCGGGCCCAGCTCCACCGGCACCTCGAACACCTCGGTGAGCACCCGCTCGGTCCACAGTCGCGAGGGCGTGCCGCGCAACAGGTGCCAGTTGGCGGCGAGCAGCCGCCAGATCGCGCGCCCGTCGGTCTGCACCGGCGTGCCGTCCAGCGACGGCACGCCCAGGGCGGCGGGGGCGATGCCCTGGCTCGCCAGCATCCGGGTGATGTAGTGGTCCGGCACCACGATGAGCCGGGCCGGGTCCGGAAAGGGCCGGTCGTCGGCCAGCAGCGCGGGGTCGACGTGGCCGTGCGGGCTGATCAGCGGGAGGTCCTTGGCGTGCCGGTAGAGCTCGCGTGCGATGGCGCGGATCCCCGGCTCGGCGGGCAGCAGCTGGTCTTCATGCATGTGCGATCCCAACCTCGAGCTCTGCGGCGGTCACGTGCGTTCGGCGCCGGCCGGCCAGATCACCGTCATCGGGACGCCACGGATCCTCGCCAGGGCCACCACGTCCGAGGTGCCGCCCGGGTCGTCGCGCTCGTGGCCGTCCCACACCGCGACCAGGTGGTCGACGCGCTCCAGCATGATGCGGTTGGCGGCGACGTAGGCCGGCGCGCCCGAGCGGCGCTCGCCGGTGGGCAGCACGACGCGGGCGCCGGCCAGCAGCGCGTCGAAGTCGCGGCGGCGCTCGGCCGGGACCATGCGGCGGTAGTCGGGGGCAGGCAGCACGACCTCGTAGGAGCCGCCGACCTCGCGCACCGCACGGGCGAAGAGCTGGTCGGCGCCGTCGGCGAGGCAGGTGACGCCGACGATCTCGGCACCGTCGAAGGCGCGCAGGTGGCGCACCAGCGCGCCGTAGATCACCGCCGCGGCCCCGTCGGTGAGATTGGTGTGGCCGGTGATCCCGATCCGCATGGGTTCTCCCCTCCCGGCCACACTACGCCGCGATCCCGACCGGCTCGTTCAGCCGAACGATGGTAAAGCCCTCGTCGGCCAGCATGTCGGACATCGAGCGGACCGCGTCGCGCGCCTTTTCCCGGCTCGGCTCGCCGAGCTCGTCCCAGCCGATCAGGTCGGGGTGGCGCCGGCGGCGGTCGTCGCGGGGGCCGTACCGCCAGCCCTGGCCGGCCCGCTCCTCGCACCACCGCTCGTGCTCGAGCCGGGCCAGCCGCTCGTTCTCCTCCTGCGTGATGATCGCGTCCTCACCGTTGCGCACGGCGATGACGCAGCCGAGGACCCGCATCTTGGCGGCGATCCCCTGCACCTGGGCGCGGTTGGCGTTGCGCATCGACTCCGACAGCCGGGCCCACTCCACGCCGCCGGCGGTGCCGCCGCGGCCGGTCGCGGTGAGGTAGCGCTGATGGAACTCCCGCGCGAGCCGCTCCGTCAGGTCGTCGGTGATCAGCCGCGCGTCACACGCGCGGGTGAGGATCGGGTAGACCTGCAGCCGCCCGCCGACCTCGTCGAGCAGGTCGTTGTGCTCGCCGCCGTGGAACGCGTCGGCGAGCGCGGCGCTGTGGTAGGTGGCGACGAACACCGCCTCGGTGACCGCGTGCCACAGGTGCGGGCTCTCCAGCGCCAGGTCCAGCATCCGCTGCTCGTCGTGGTGACACAGGTAGATGCGGTCGTACCGGGCCGGCCGCGCCACCCGCGGCAGCCACGTGTCGAGCAGCTCGTTGTAGGCGCGGATGCGGCAGGACTGCTCCAGGAACGGGAAGCGGGCGGCGAGCGTGGCCACGGTCCGCCCGGCGTCCGGGCCGATCATGTCGACGTGCAGCCCGTCCGGTGCGCCGCCGGCGGCGCGCCAGAAGCGGGCCGTCTCCACGAGCAGCACCCGGGGGAAGGAACCCTCGCCGGCGATGAGCAGCCGCAGCGGCCGCTCGCCGGCGCGGCGCAGCGGGTGGCGCTGGTAGAGCCGGCGGGCGGCGACGTCGTCGACGTGGAAGTAGTCCAGCCGGAACCGGTTCGTGCCGGCGGCGCCGAGCCGGCGTGCCTGCAGCAGGTGGCAGGTCTGCTGACGGTTGACCTGCACGTAGATCCACGGCGACGTGCGGCGCAGCTGCAACTCGGTGCCGGCCGCGACCGCGATGGCGTGGTTGACCTGGTCGTCGTCGCCGCACACGTAGAGGTACCGGGCGCGGCGCAGGCCGGCGGCGCGCAGCACGTTCGCCGAGCGCGCGTCGCCGCTGACGCCGAGCATCCGGCGGTGGCGCAGCTCCAGCGGGCCGAACGCCCGCGCGCGCACCTGCACGACGCGGTGGCCGGTGTTGAACAGCTGTCGGGCCAGCGCCTTGGCGAACGGGGTGTCGCCGCACACCACCGCGTGCCGGCTGGCGGTGCGGGAGCGGAACCGGCGCACCTCGTTGGCCAGCAGCAGGCGGCCGGTCTCCACGACGGTGAGCAGCGTGAACAGCGGGGCGAGCAGGCGGGCGACCTCCAGCTGCCACGGGAACGGGCCGCCGTCCTGCAGCGCGTCGGAGCCCAGCACGTAGAGCTGCAGGACGAAGTAGAGCACGTCGAGGGGGTGCTTGCCCTCCTTGTACTCGTACATCCCGGCCCAGCCGAGCCCGAAGGCGGCCAGGCCGATGACGGCGAAAACCCCCCGGACGATCGACACGCTCGTCCGGGATCCACCCCACTCCGGCACCGCCATCTGCCCACCCCCGACTCGACCCCCATCGATGTACCTCCAGTGTGCGGTAATCGCGGCGCTACTGACAGGCGTCAATTCGGCGAGTCGATCGATGTTCGTTGGCGACGGGTCGTTCCTCGGGCAGGATCGATGAATGCCGAAGCTTCGCGAGGGCCGGATCGTGACGTTCTACTCGTTCGCCGGTGGCTCCGGATGCACGATGGCGCTGGCCAACGTCGCGTGGATCCTCGCGGCCAACGGGCGGCGGGTGCTCGCCGTGGACTGGGACCTGGAGTCGCCGGGGCTGCACAAGTACTTCGACCACTTCCTCGAGCGGCCCGGGCAACCGTGGCCGGAGGAGACCGGCGGGGTGAGCGACCTAATCCGCCGCTTCGAGCGGGCCGGCACCTACGAGCCGCCCCGGCCGCTGCGACTGTCGTGGGAGCACTTCCCGCCCGGCGGCGGCATCGACTACCTGCCCGCGGGCCGGCACGATCCGGCGTTCACACCCTCGCTCGGGGCCATGGACTGGGACGCCTTCTACGCCAAGGGCGGCGGCCTGTTCTTCGACGCGCTGCGCCGGCACATGACGACCAACTACGACCTCACCCTCGTGGACAGCCCCTCCGGGCTCGGCGACCTGGCGCTGGTGTGCGTCTCGCACCTGCCCGACGTCGTGCTCAACTGCTTCACGCTCAGCGGCAAGAGCATCGACGGCGCGGCACAGGCACGCCGCACCATGCGCGGCACGGACCGCCCAGAGCGGATCCTGCCGGTGCCGATGCGGGTCGACCCGGCGCAGCGGGAGCGGGCCGAGGCCGGCCTGCGCACGGCCCGCAAGCGGATGCCGGACCTGCCGACCGGGATGAGCGAGCGGGAGCGCGACGCGTACTGGCGGGCCGTCGAGGTGCCGTACCACCACGCCTACGCGTACGAGGAGACCATGGCCGTGCTGACCGAGCAGCCGGGCCGGCGCGGCTCGGTGCTGGCCGCCTACGAGCGCCTCGCCTGGCACCTCGGCGGCCCCGGCGTGCGGGGGCTGCCGCCGGTCGACGACGGCGTGCGGCACCGCACCGCGGAGGTCTTCCAGCGCCGTCCGGGCGGGCCGGAAGGCCGGCTGGTGGTGCACTACGAGCCGGCCGACCAGGCCTGGGCGGACTGGGTGATCGCGACGCTCGCCGCCGCCGGGCTGCACGTGCAGGACGCCGGCGAGCGGGCCACGCCGGCCCCATCCCCGGAGGCGGGGCGCGAGCTGCGGATCATCTCGGCCGGCCGGGCCGCGGCGGAGGCGGCCCGCCAGCCGGTCGACGCGGCCTCGGCCCGGCCGCCGCTCGGGGTGTACGTCGACGACGTGCCCGCCGTGGCGGCGTTCCCGGAGCCGCCCGCGGTGCGGCTGCGCGGCCTGGCCGAGGGCGACGCCGTCGACCGGCTGCTGCACCTGGCCGGCGGCACCGCCGGGACGCGGCCGCCGGCCGGGCTGCGCTACCCGGGTGCGCCGCCGGTGGTGCGCCGGGTCCCGGACCGCACGGCCGGGTTCACCGGCCGCGAGGCGCAGCTGCGGGCGCTGCGCCGCCGGCTGCTGCGGGCCGGGCAGGCGGGCCCGCACCACGTCACCCCCGTGGTCCTGCACGGCATCGGCGGCGTCGGCAAGACCGCACTCGCGGTCGAATACCTGCACCGCTACGCCGGCGCCTACGACCTGGTGTGGTGGGTGGACTGCGACCGGGCCGAGGCCGGCGTCGCCGACCTGGCGCGGGCGCTCGGGGTCGCACCGGCCGGCGAGGCAGGGGCGAGCGCCGCGGCGCTCTCGGCGCTGCGCCTGGGCGCGCCGCACCGCCGCTGGCTGGTCGTCTTCGACGGCGCGGAGAGCTACCGACAGGTCCGCACGCTGCTGCCGCAGGGCGCCGGGCACGTGGTGATCACCTCGCGGAACCGCTCGTGGGACGGCCGGTTCGCCCGCATGGAGGTCGGGGCGTTCGACCCGAACGACAGCGTGCTGTATCTCGGCCGGCACATGCCGGGCCTGGACCCCGCGGGGGCCGCCGGGATCGCGCGGGCGCTGGGCGACCTGCCGCTGGCGCTGAGCGCCGCGGCCGAGCAGCTGCGCGTCTCCGGCGAGTCCGCCGCGCAGTACCTGCGCCGGATCGAGGACGGCGGGCTGGGCATGCCCGCCGTGGAGGCGGTGTGGGAGCACTCCCTGACCCGGCTGGAGGGCGAGTCCCCGGTCGCCTACCGGCTGCTGCAGCTGTTCTCGGTGCTGCACAGCGACACCGCGACGCACGTCGTGTACAGCGACGCCATGGCCGAGGTGCTCAAGCCCTACGAGAAGCTCGTCGCCGACCGGCTCACCCTGGCCTCACTGGTGCAGCAGATCAGCCGGCTGGGGCTGCTGGAGCCCGACCTGGGCGTCGAGCGGATCCACATGCACCCGCTGCTGCAGCGCGTCGTGCGCGAGCGCACCCCGGCCCCGCAGCAGCCGCAGGTGCGCCATCAGGCCCACGTGGTGCTGGCCGGCCTGGCCAAGGGCCGCGACGTCGACGAGCGCCAGGACTGGCCGCAGCTGGACCTGATCTGGCCGCACCTGGCGGTGTCCCGGGCGGCCGCTTGCCGCGAGGAGGCGGTGCGCGAGCTCGTCCTCGACCGGATCCGCCGGTTGCTGCACGAGGGCGCCCTGGCGCAGGCGGCGGAGCTGGCCGGGCGCACCGAGGCCGAGTGGTCCCAGGACCGGCTGGGCGACCCGGGCGGCGCCGACTGGCAGCTGCTGCACCTGCGCGGCCTGCGCGCCACCGTGCTGCGCGAGCAGGGCCGCTTCGCCGAGGCGCTGCGCACCGACGAGGAGGTGGCCCGGGCGCAGGCCGGGCTGCTCGGCCCGGAGCACCCCAACACGCTGGTGACCCTCGACCGGCTCGTCGCCGACCTGCGGGGGCTCGGCCGCTACACGGAGGCGATGCAGCTCGCGCTGCGGGCGTATCGCTCGTGGTCACGGGCCGTCGGGCGGGACCACGCCCGCACGCTCGACGCGCTCACCGGCCTCGCCACGGCATACCGGGCGGCCGGGCGATACCGGGCGGCCCGCCGCTGCGACGAGCGGGTCGCCCGGCGCCGGCCGTTCCCGGGCCCGGACCGGCACCCGGCGGTGCTGCGCACGGCCGCCGGCCTGGGCCGCGACCTGCGCGACGCCCGCGAGTACACGGCGTCGGTCACCCTGCTGCGCGCGGTCGCGGAGGCCTGCGAGGAGACCCTCGGCCCGGGCGCGCCGGCGACCGTGGCCGCCCGGGCCAACCTGGCGGTGTCGCTGCACGCGGCGGGCCGGCCGCAGGAGGCGGCAGCGCTGCTGGGCGACGCCTGGCTGCGGATGGCCGGCTTCGCCGGGCAGGCCGGCCCGGACGCCCTCGCGTGCCGGCACAGCTGGGGGCTGAGCCTGCTGGCGACCGACCGGGCCGAGCGGGCGCGCGCGGAGCTGGAGCAGGTGCTGCAGCTGTACCGGTCGGGGCTCGGCCGGGGGCACCCGCTGGCGTTGATCGCAGAGGTCAACCTGGCGGTGGCGGCCGCGGCGACGGGCGACCGGGCCAACCTGGCCCTGGCCCGCGAGTCGGCCGCGACGGCCGCCGCCGCCCTGGCCACGGTGCTGCCCGCGGGTCACCCGCACGCCCAGGCCGCGGCCGCGAACGCGGCGGCGCTGGGCGACGGCCCGCCGGGCGCCGCGCCGCAGACGATCGACCCGTACTGACCGAAGCGCGTTTCGCACATCGCGCGTGACCTCCGCGCGAACGGGCAGGTGAGCCGGCATGACCAGGTACAAGGTCGGCTACATCGTCGGTAGCCTCGCGACCGCTTCGATCAACCGCGCGCTGTCCAAGGCGTTGGTTCGGATGGCCCCACCGGAGCTGGAGTTCGTGGAGATCCCGATCAGGGACCTCCCGCTGTACAGTTACGACTACGACGCCGGCTACCCGGCGGAAGGCCGGGCGCTCAAGGACGCCATCGCCTCCGTTGACGCGGTGCTGTTCGTGACCCCGGAGTACAACCGGTCCATCCCCGGCGCGCTGAAGAACGCCATCGACTGGGCGAGCCGCCCGTGGGGGCACAACTCGTTCACGCACAAGCCCACCGCGATCATCGGTGCGTCGCCCGGCAAGATCGGGACCGCGATCGCGCAACAGCACCTGCACGGCGTGCTCAACTACTGCGACTCTCCGCAGATGACGGCCCCGGAGGCGTACATCCGGTTCGAACCCGGCCTGATCACCGACGCCGGCGAGGTCACCGACGCCGGCACGGCCCAGTTCCTGCGGCGCTTCCTGGACCATTTCCAGGCGTTCCTCGCCCGGGTGGTCACCGAGCGCCCCGCTGCGTAGCGCCGTCCCGGGCGCACGCCGGCTACGCGGCGGCGCGCGGGGCCGAGCCGGTGGCGGCGAGCCAGCACATCAGGTCGAGCATGACGGTCAGCGCGTCGAAGTGCGCCTTGCCGTGCTCGATCTCGGCCTTGGCCCCGGCGATGTGCTCGGCGAGCCAGCGGGTGTGGCTGGCTGGCGCGAACTGGTCCTCGGCGCCGTGCCACAGCCGCACCGGGACCCGGATGTCACCCAGGTCGAAGCCCCAGTCGGAGCTCAGCGCCAGCAGGTCGTCGATCCAGCCGCCGGCGCCGGCGCGCACGGCCACGGCGTAGGTCTGCAGCAGCTGGCTCTCGATGCCCGGATCGGCGACGATGCGCCGGTCGGCGCCCGGCATCTCCGGCAGCAGCCGGGTGAGCAGGTGCCGCGGGTCGGCGTTCACCCGGTCCGACTCGTGCCGCAGCTGCGCCTCCATCAGCTCGCCCCCGTCCTCGGCGGCGACGTAGGAGCGCTGGTTGGACGCGGCCATGTCGCGATACCAGTCGAGACCGATCGCGTCGCGGGGTGCGAAGCTGACCAGGGCTGCGGCCCGGGTGACCCGCTCCGGCAGCAGCGCCGCGCAGGCGAGCGCGTGCGGTCCCCCGCCGGAGCGGCCGAGCACGGCGAAGCGGTCCAGGCCCAGCGCGCCCGCCAGCGCGAGCACGTCCTCGGCGGCGTCGGCCACGGTGCGCCGCTCGTGGCGGGTCGAGTCGCCGTAGCCGGGCCGGGAATAGCAGATCAGCCGGATGCCGGCGCGATACAGGACGCTGTTGCGGGGCTTGGGACCGCTGGCGCTGCCCGGCATGCCGTGGTGGAGCACGACCGGCCGCCCGTCGGGCTTGCCCGAGACCTCGTACTGCAGCCTCCGCCCGCCGGCCAAGACGAGCTCGTGCACCGGCGCCCTCCCGTGCGCGCGACAACGAACAATGGCAAAGCGGTAAATATACGAGCCCGACGGCGCTCAATCCAACCGCATATCTAATATTGGCGAGGGTCACCCGCGGATTCGCCGGGTGTCGCCAACTACCCAACGAGGGGGATGTCCGGGCAATCTCTGGACAAGCCCCCGAAGTCTGCGAAAGATGACTCCCCGTGGGCACGCCGATGCGCCAACTGATCTTGAAGATCGAGAGTCGCTGCAATCTGAGCTGCGACTACTGTTACGTCTACGAGAGCATCGACCAGAGCTGGCGCCGGCAGCCGACGGTGATGAGTCCCGAGACCGTCGGGCACATCGCCCGGCGCATCCGCGAACACGCCGCCCAGCAGGGCATCGACGGCCTCGAAGTGGTGCTGCACGGCGGCGAGCCGCTGCTGGCCGGGCACGAGGCCGTCGCCGCGACGCTCGCCACGCTGCGCGACGCGCTACCCGGCGTGCAGTTCCTGATGCAGACCAACGGCATCCTGATCGACGAGGAGTTCCTCGAGCTGTTCCACCGCTACGGGGTGCGGGTGGGGGTGAGCGTCGACGGCGGCCAGGAGGCGACCGACCGGCACCGCCGCTACGCCAACGGCCGCGGCTCCTACGACCGGATCGCGGCCGGCATCGCGAAGCTCATGCGGCCCGAGCACGCGGCCGTCTACAACGGCCTGCTGTGCACGATCGACGTGCGCAACGACCCGGTCGAGGTGTACCAGGCGCTGCTGCGGTTCCGGCCGCCGAAGCTCGACCTGCTGCTGCCGCACGGCAACTGGACCAATCCCCCGCCGCAGCGCGACCGGCCGCTGCGTTACGCGGAGTGGCTCGTGGCCGTGTTCGACGCGTGGTATGACGAGCGTCCCGCGCCGACCCGGATCCGGCTGTTCGAGTCGATCATCGCGCGCATGTTCGGGCTGCCGAGCGAGACCGAGGCGATCGGCGGTGAGGCGCTCGGCATCGTCACGATCGAGACCGACGGCTCATATGAACAGTCCGACGCGCTGAAGACCACCTTCGCGGGTGGCCCAGCGACCGGCCTGCACGTGGCCACCCACGGCTTCGGCGACGTGCTGGAGCACCTGACGCGGGTCGCGCCCGCGAGGCTGCCGTCCGCGTGCGAGCCGTGCCCGGTGGCGGCGATCTGCGGCGGCGGCCTGCGGGCGCATCGGTACGCCGAACCGGCCGCGCACGCCGAGGCCGGCCCGGCCGCCGGGTTCGACAACCCGTCGGTGTACAGCGACGACCTGCGCGCCCTGATCACCCACATTACCGGCCGGGTCCGCACCGACCTGACGATCGGCGCGGTGGTGGCATGAGCGGGCTGAGTCCGGTGCAGTTCGTCGCCGTCGCGTCCGGCTACGGCGACGCCGGTGCGATCGCGGTCCTGGGCGAGGGGCAGCTCGCCAAGCGCAAGACGCTCGTGGCGATGGTCGGCCGCGACGCGCGCGGCACGGAGCACGCCGCGGTGGTCGCCGCGGCGATGGAGGTGCTGGCGCGGGCCGAGGAGGCCGACCCGGCCGCGGTGGACGCGGTGCTGGCCCATCCGCACGTGGACTCCTGGGCGATGGCATGCCTCAACGGCCTGGCCGACCTGGCCGACGGCCGCGCCCCCGCCGACCTCGCGGCGACGGTGGGCCACCTCGCCGCGATCGCGACGGCCGCGGCGCTGGCCTGTGGCGTCGCCTTCGATATCGAGGTGCCCACCCGTTCCGGCGTGGTCGCGGTGCCCGGGCTGGGCGAGGCGGCAGGGCTCGGCGACGGCCCGGCGCGCGCGGTCGGCGACGCGGGGGGCGCCCGCTTCGAGGGGGCGCACGGCGCCGTGGTCCGCGTCGACGGCCCCGGCTGGCGGCCGCGGCGCGTTGTGGCCCTGGCGGGCGGGCACGCGCTGGCGATCGAGGACCAGGACCCGTACCGCGACTGCTACGGCTACCGGCCGCTGCCCTACCTCGGCGAGGCGGAGTCCGACCACCTCGCGAAGCTGCTGCAGGACGCCTGGCTGCTCATCGAGCGGGACCACCCGGCGCACGCGGCGGCGATGCGGGCCGCGCTGCGCTCGGTCGTCCCGGTGAGTCACGGCGGCATGATGGTGAGCTCGGCGTCCCGGCACGCCTACGGCTCGATCGCGATGTCGGTGCCGGACACCGCCGCCGACGTGGCCCTGCTGATGATCCACGAGCACATGCACGCCAAGCTCGGCGGCCTGCTCGACCTGATGGACCTGCACTTCGGCGGGGGTCACGCGTCGCTGTACGCGCCCTGGCGGCTCGATCCCCGCCCGGCCGGGGCGCTGCTGCAGGGCGTCTACGCGCACGCCGGAGTGACCGACTACTGGCGCTGCCGGCGGCGGGCCGCCGAGGGCGACACCGCCCGCGCCGAGGCGCAGTTCGTCTATTGGGGCGAGATGAACCGCCTCGCCGCCCACTCGTTGATCAACAGCGGCGAATTGACGCCGGCCGGTGAACAATTCGTGACGGTCCTCGCGGGGACCCTGGACGGGTGGGTGGCCGAGGAGGTCTACGAGCCCATCGCCTTTCACGCCCGCCTATTCGTACTCGCCCAAACGGTGCGCTGGCGATTGCTGAACTGGCAACCGGACGACGCCGAGCCCGGCCTGCTGCTCGACGCGATCCGCGCCGGGCAGCGCGCGGACCGGCTCGGCCCGGCGGGCACGGTGCCGCACGCCGCGCCCGTCCGCCCGGTCGACGCCACGGGGATCCTCGGCGTGCTGCGCCCGTGGCTGGACGGGCGGACCGACCCGGCCGAGCTGGCCGGTTCGGGCGAACCGGCTGGTCCCGGCCTTGACGACGCGGGCGCGATGCTGCTGCGCCACGACCCGGACGGCGCCGGCCGGGCCTGCCTGGCACGGCTGGATCGCGACGGCGCCGACGTGGACGCGTGGCTCGGCCTGGCGATCGCGCGGGCGTGGATCGGGCACCGTGAGCGCCGGCCGGACCCCGTCGCTGAACTGCTGGAGCGCCGCCCCGACGTCGCCCGCGCCGCCGTGCTCAAATTGCAATCCGCGGATTCCCGGCACGCGGCCAGGGAACTCCTCGCGGGCCTGGTGTCTGCGCCCAGAGGCGCCTAGATCCTTCGCCGGAGTGTGCCATACTTCTGCCGTGGTAATGGCATGCCGCCACCCGGCAGAGTGCCAGCGCGATCGACGACGCCGTCATCCAGAACGGGTAACGCCGCCGACACGTTGACAGGGCAGCATTGGAAACGGCAATGCAGAGACCATCCCCGGGTTCGCCTGACGGGGGGATCACCTTTCAATACCCGAAGCACTCTCATCCAAGGTGGAAGCATGTACGAAGCAGGGGCGCGCGACGCCGCGGGCGCCGGTGAACGCGAAGAATTAGTCCGACTCGCACACCAGCGGCTGCAGACCGTCGTGCTGAAGGCGGAGACCACGACGACGCTCGACAGCGTGATGCAACGGCTGTTCGACCGGGACCACCGCGAACTGCTCACCTACTCGGCCTTCGGGTCCTCCCTCTAACGCTTGCGCCGAGCGGCACCCGAGGAGGGTGACGCCGGCCGAAACCGGCGCCAGCCCTCACCGCAGCGGCCGCACCGGACCGACACACGCCGCCCGGCGGGCACCGCGAATCCGCGGAGATCCGCCGGGCGTCGGTCGTTTCGGGGTCGCCACGACGGCCAACGGCAAGGGCCGGGGCGGTGGTCACCACGCGACCACGGCCCCGGCCCTTCGTCGTGCGGCACCGGGCTTACGTCGGCGGCGGGGAGATGTCGCAGTTGAGGCGACGGCCCTCCTTGATCGCCACGGTGTTGGGGTGGTTCTCGCCGAGCGTGCGCCGGCTGCGTTCGAGCGTGACCTTGTACAGCTCCTCAGCGCTCGCGCCGGCGCCGGTCCGGCGGCGGCTCACCACGAGGTTGGCCGACGCGGCGAGCGTGTCGGGGTTGTCCTCGCCGAGAACCTTCTCGAATATCAGCCGGACGGGCTCCTCGATCTCGCGGGCGCCGTGCACGTCGCCGTCGTCGAACAGCACGTTGGCGAGGTTGATCCGGCTCGACAGGGTGTACGGATGCTCGGGGCCGACCGCCTGATCGAACCGGTCGCACGCCTGGCGCGAGAACGCCCGGGCGTCATCGGCACGCTGGTTGAGCCGCGCGAAGATCGCCAGGTTGTTCAGCGCGGCGAGCCGGAACGGGTGCTTCTCGTCGTACAGGCTCTCGTAGCCGGCCAGCACCTGCCGGGCGACGCGCTCGGCCGCGTCGCCGTTGCCCAGCGCCGACTCCTCGAACGCCGCGTTCATGAGGCACGACAGCGTGTCGGGGTGCTCCTCGCCGTGGATGTCCCGGTACCGCTGCAGGGTGTCGTTCGTCAGCTGCCGGGCCGCGCGGATGTCGCCGAGCTTGCGCAGGGTCACGGCCATGTTCTTGGCCGCGCGCAGGGTCGCCGGGGCCGAGTCGCCGAGCAGGTTGCGGTACATCTGCAGCGTCGACTCGAGCAGCTCCCGCGAGTCGTCGAACCGGCCGATGGCTCGCAGGTCGTGGGCGTAGTTGTTCGCGGCGAGCAGGGTGTTGAGGTTGCGCTCGCCGAAGATGCGCCGCCGGCGGGCGAGCGTGTCCTCGTCGTAGGCGGCCGCCCCCTTGAAGTCGCCGACCAGCCGCAGCGACACCGCCACGTTGTTGGCGGCGAGCAGGGTGCGGTCGTGCTCGTCGCCGAACGTGCGCTGTGCCCGGGCGTAGGTCTCCTCGGCCAGTGCGCGGGCCTCCTCGTAGCGCCCGAGCGCGCGCAGGTCCGCGGCGAGGCCACCGGCGGTCATGACGATGTAGGGGTCGTCCTCCTCCTCGACCTTCTCCTTGAGCAGCTCCAGCGCCCGGCTGTCGATCTCCAGCGCCCGGTCGAACTCGGCCTGCGAGCGCAGCGCGTTGCCCAGGTGGAAGTCGAGCAGGAGGGTGACCTGGTCCTCGCCGATGCGCGGGTCGGCACGCCAGATCGCGACGGTCTCCTCGGCGAGCTCCTGGCTGCTGCTGAAGTCGCCGCGCGACCACAGATACCGCACCACGTCGACGACGAACAGCCGCACCGACGGATCGGAGGAGGAGTTCGCCTGGGAGCCGCGCACGTGCGGCAGGAGCCGGGCGTACGCGGGCCAGCTGGGCACCTCGTCCGGATCTGCGCGCTCGGCGGTGGCCAGCACCTGGTGGACGTGGCGGCGGTTCTCCTCCCGCTCCTGCGCCGAGAGGCTGCCCTGGATCACGGCCTGGACGAGGCGGTGGATCTGCATGATGGTCTGGCCGGAGTCGACCGAGGCGAGGGCGTACCGGCCGATCTGGCGGATCAGCCGGCCCTGCCGGATCGGGTCGTGCAGCGCCGGGTCGTACGGCAGCAGCGGCTGGGTGAAGCGCGGCGTGTACAGCAGCCGGGTCGGGATCGCCTCGGGCGCGAAGAACGCACAGATCTCCAGCAGCTTGGCCGCGGCCGGAGACTGCTTGCGCAGCTGCTCCAGCGACAGCTGCCAGGTCGCCGCGGTGGTCTGCTCGTAGCCGACCGGCGGGTTCTCGGCGAGGATGCGCAGCGGCTGGGTGTCCAGCAGCTCAAGGTAGCGGCTCACCGGCATGCCGGTCTCCGACAGCCAGGCCGCGGCCTGCTCGATCGCCAGCGGCAGGTCGCCGAGCCGGTTCGCGACCGCCTCAGCATCGGCGATGGCCAGGCCCGACACCCGCCGGGTGAGGAACGTGATGCTCTCCGCCCGGGTGAACGTGGTGATCTCCACGACGTGGGCGTCCTGCGTCCACTCCTGGTTGCGGGAGGTGAGCAGCACGTGGCCGCTGCCCTGCGGGACGAACTCGCGGATCGTCTCCGGATCGCCGACGTTGTCGAAGATGAGCAGCCAGCGCTTGAACGGCCGGCCCTGGCGCAGCGCGTCGCGGACCATCCGCACGCTCTCGCCGAGGGTGTCGGCCTCCTGCAGCTTCAGGTCCTTGGCCAGCTCGCCGAGCGCGGAGCGGACCTGCGAGACCTGCTCGGCGGAGATCCACCAGACCAGGTCGTAGTCGGCGGCGAAGCGGTACGCGTACTCGATCGCCACCTGCGTCTTGCCGACGCCGCCGAGGCCGTACAGCGCCTGCGGCACGACCACGGTGACGCTCGCGGACAGCCGGTCGCGCAGCCTCTCCAGGGTGTCGCGGCGGCCGGTGAAGGCCGGGTTGCGCTGCGGGAGGTTCCAGATCGGCGGCAGCGCGCCGGGGAAGCGCGGCCCGCCGGTGTCCTCGGCCTCGGCGGGGCGCCCGACCGTGTGCAGGGTGGCGCCGACCGCGGTGAGCACCGACTCGTGGGCGCGCTCCTTGGGCAGGTTGGCCAGGTCGACCGGCAGCCGCTCGGTGAACGGCGCCGCGAGGCGGGTGCTGTCCAGCCGGATCGGCACGACCGCGGGCGCCCCGGCCGCGGCGCGGCTGTCCAGCAGCTGCCACAGCTGGGGGGCCTGCGGCGAGGAGACGTAGTCCTTGGACAGCAGCACCAGCGTCCGGCCGACACTGGCCAGGCGCCGCTCCAGCTCGGTGGTGAAGTGCTGGCCGGTGACGGAGTCGATGTCGTGCAGCGCGACGCGCATCCCGGCGTCGACGAGCCGCTGCTGAATCCACTCCGCCCACATGCGGTCCACGGCGGCGTAGCTGATGAGCACGTCGGAGGCGCTGCTGGGGCGGGGCCGCTCGAACTCGAACAGCCAGTGGCGGCGCTTGGCCTCGTCGATGGCCGGCATCTCGCGCACCGCGCCGTCGGTGAGCACCCCGGCGAGCCGCTCGAACGCGGCCAGCAGCGAGGTCTCCAGCCGGGGCCGCTCGGCGAAGGTCGCGAGGATCTCCTCGTAGGCGAAGTACGGCTTGTAGGGCACCTCGACGTCGCCCCAGTACCGGTTGGCCTCGTCGGGGCTGCGGTGCTCCAGGAACGGCCGGAACCGCTGCCGGGCGTGGTCGCGGCCGATGTCGAGCTTGACCTGCTCGGCGTCCTCGACCCGCATCAGCACCGGCAGGAACCGGATCGGCCGGCCGCGGCGCTGCTGGCGGATCGACTCGCTGACCGCGACGGCGCCGTCGACGCTCTGGATGCTCAGCGTGAAGCAGTTGACAACCGTGTCGGGCAGCAGCACCGTGCACACCCCGGCGGCGTCGGACAGGCCGGTGCGGCTGTCGATGAGCACGTAGTCGTAGTGCTCGCGCATGTTGCGGGCCAGCGCGTCGATGAACGCGGCGCCCGGCAGCCGGTCGTAGAACTTCGGCCAGTCGAACGTGCTCACCGCGGGGGCGTACGAGCGGTTCTGCCGGCCGGAGGGCAGCAGGTCGATGCCGCCCCCGTCCGGGAACGCCCACTCCAGCGACACGGCGTGGTCGAGCACCTGGGCCTGCTCGTCGACCCACTCGAGGTCGTCGTCGCGGTCGGGCTGCAGCGCGGCGGTGACGAACTCGGTGAGCATCTCGATGACGCCCGGGGAGTTGCGCAGCTCCTTGTCCAGCAGGAACGGGTGAAAGTAGCGATGCAGGCCCGGCGACTCCAGGTCCCAGTCGACGGCGAGCACGCGATGGCCGTTGCTGGCCAGGATCCACGCGACGTTGGCCAGCGTCATGGTGCGGCCGGAGCCACCCTTGTACGAGTAGAAGGTCACGATCTGGCCGGACGCCCGGGCCTCGTCTGTCTCGGTCATCGTGCCTCCTACGGTCCTTCGAGGATGGGGCGCGGGGCGTAGTGGCCCGGGGGCGGGCGGCGGAAGACTCGGCCGTCGGCGACGAGGCGGTTGCGCGCCTCGGCGAGCACGACGGCGAGGTCGGCCTCGAACGACGGGCCGGTCAGCACGCTGCGGCGCAGCATCACCTCGTCGAGGCGGCGCTCGCTGTTGCCGAGCGTGTCGTGCATGAGCCCGGCCAGCCGGCCGCTGTGCTCCTGGGTCTGCACGTCGCCGGCGCTCATCACGACGAGCATCGCCGAGACGTGCTCGCGATGATGGTCGTACTCCAGCAGCAGGTCCCGGTGGGCCGGCACGTCGGCGCTCCACGGGTCGACGAGCAGCACCACGACGTGGTTGTGCTGCTGCGCCACCTTGACCCGGTCGCCGAGGTGCTCCAGGCCGGTGAACAGCGACTCGAAGCCGAGCTCGGAGGCGACCTTCTGCGCGTACTCCCGCAGCGGCCGCGCCTGCACCGGCCGGAACGGCGCCCAGTCCAGCGGGTCCTCGCCGTAGAACCCGGCGTCGCGCTCGATCCCCGCGGCGTCGGTGCTGGACGGCGCGGCGATGACGAAGTGGATCGTCTGGCCGGTGCCGAAGCGCGGCGGCAGCTCGCCGCCGGCGTCCGGGCCGGTCTTGACGGGGTGGAACGCGCTCTCCAGCCGCTCGAAGTCCAGCTGGGTGGACCCGCGCGGCGGTGGCGTGCCCGCGGCGGCGACGATGCGCTCGGCGACGGTGGACAGAAAGTCGATGTAGGCGTCGTGCATGCGCTGCAGCCGCAGCAGCTGCCGCAGCCCGCGCCGCCGGTAGTCCTCCTCCTGCACGTCCAGGTCGTAGTGGACCACCTTGGCCACGTCGGGCAGCTCCCGCGGCGGCAGCCACACCACCGGGATCAGTCCGTTGACCGGCATGCCGTCATCGCGCGGCGCGGCGCGCGAGCGCATTTCGAACATCGTCCATTCCTTGCCGCACGGCTGGCTGAGGAAGTACGCCGGGGAATACAGCGCGAGGAAACAGGAGCACTCGGAGATCGCATTGACGAGTGCCTGCGGCCAGTTCTGACCCGGCTCGATGTTGTGATTATCCAGGAAACCGACTTCGGCGTCCCGGTCGAGCCCGGCGTGGACGCGGACCTCGCTGCACAGATCGTTGTAGAAGCGCCTGACGAACAGATCGTCGGGCCCGCGGGCGTAGCTGAGAAAAAAATACAGCACACGTCCTCCGCGGGCATGACGGATTCGACCCCCTGAAACTTCATTATATAGATCAACGTCCAAGGCAACAGCCCCGCCGAACCGTGTACCGGCGGGGGTGACCCGTCATCGTCCTAACCGACGAGCCGTTCCGGCCAGGTCGCCGGGCGGGCCCTGGCCGGGGCTTACTACGCATCGATCTTGCACTTGTGGTGCCTGACAAACCCGGCATTCACGGAGTGTCTCGGCACCACAACTGCAAGATAGACGAGGGTGACTCCGGTCAACGTTGGTGGCCGGCGGCGGCGAACGGCACCGTGTCGATGCCGAGGGCCAGGGCGACGGCGCCGAGCGCGGCGGCGCGCAGCGACAGCGCGCTCCGCACGACCTCGACGGCCTCGGCGGCGGCCGCGAGCGCGGTCTCGGCCAGGCCGCGCTGCAGCGGCTCGCGCAGCAGGTCGGTGGCGGCACCGAGCTCGTCGCCGAGCAGCACCCGCTGCGGGTTGATGAGGTTGACCAGGTTGCCCAGCGCATATCCCAGCTGCGTGCCCGCGTCCATGATGAGCCGCCGGCAGCCGGGGTCACCGGCGTGCGCGTACTCGATCAGGCCGCCGAGGTCGTGCAGCTCCGGGTGGGTCTGGCGGGCGTGGGCGAGCAGCACCCGACCGCCGACGGCGAGCTCGACGCAGCCGCGGTTGCCGCACCGGCACACCGCGCCGCGGGCGTCGAGCGTGACGTGGCCGAGCTCGCCGGCGGTGCCGGCGGCGCCGCGGTAGAGCCGGCCGTCCAGGACGATCCCGGCGCCGATACCGGTGGCGAGCTTGACGTAGACGAGGTCGGTGCAGCCGCGGCCGGCGCCCCAGACGGCCTCGCCGAGGGCCGCGAGGTTGGCGTCATTGTCGACCCGCACCGGCAGGCCCAGCCGGGCGCCGAGCTCGTCGGCGGGGCGCAGGTCGGCCCAGCCCGGCAGCATCGGCGGCGAGCCGATACGCCAGTCGCGGGTGATCGGGGCGGGCACGCCGAGCCCGACGCAGATGACCTCGTCGCGGGTGGCGCCGATGTCGCCCAGCGCGGCGTCGACGAGCGAGACGGCGAGCTCGAGCGCGTCCAGCGGCCGGTCGTCGATGTCGAAGTCGGTGCGGGCCGCGCGCTCGGCGAGGACGGCGTGGCCCAGGTCGGCGACGGCGACGCGCACGTGCCGGCGGCCGATGTCGGCGCCGACGGCGATGCCGGCGCGGCGGGTCAGCCGCACCACGGAGGCGGGGCGCCCGCCGACGGGCCGGGCGGCCGCGCCGACCCGCTCGCTGACGAGCCCGGCGCCGCCGAGGTCGGTGAGCACGGCCGAGACGGTCGGGCGCGACAGGCCGCTGAGGGTGACGAGCTCGGCCCGGGTGCGTGGCCCATACAGGCGCAGGGTCTGCGCGACCCGCCCGGCCGTCCCGCCCAGATCGCGGCGCCACAGGTCGCGGGGATGCGTCTGCCGCGCCGCCACGGCGCGTAATCCTGCATGTCCGTCAAGAGTTATGTCAAGGCCTTACCGAACCTCTGCCCGCGCCCGGAGACCCGGGCGCGGGCAGAGGTCACCCCACTAGCTGTTCCAGACCTGGAAGCTGGACAGCTGCCCAGCCGGCCAGCCGGTGTTCGACGAGATGTTCAGCCGGAAGTACCGCTGGCTCGTCGCGCCGAACGTGATGGTGACGGTGTTGTTGGCGCCCGGCGCGAACGAGTAGTCGGCCGCCGCCTTGATCTCGGTGAACGTGGATCCGTCGGTGCTGCTCTGGACCTGGATGCGCTGGGTGCGCGCGCCCCAGTTCGCGGGGAGCTGCAACACGATCCGGGAGGCGCTCTGCGCGGAGCCGAGGTCGACCTGGACCCACTGCGGGAAGGCGTTGTTGGCGCTCTCCCAGTAGGTGTTCTGGTCGGCGTCGGTCACGTTGCCGGAGGCGTACCCCTGGTTGTGGCTGGACTCGCTGGTGGGCCGGCCGGCGGCCAGGTTGGTCGACGTCGTGCCCGCCCCGGTGCCGGACAGCTCGACCGTGGCCGGGCTGTTGCTGGCGTTGCTGGTGACGGTCAGGGTGCCGCTGCGGGTGCCCGACGCCGTGGGCCGGAAGCTCACGTTGACGACGCAGGACGCGCCGACCGCGACGGAGCCGCAGTTGTTGGTCTGGCTGAAGTCGCCCGAGGTGGTGACCGCCGAGACGGAGGCCGCCGCGGTGCCCGTGTTGGTGATCGTCACGGCCTGCGACGCGCTGGTGGTGTTCAGCGCCTGCGAGGCGAAGGTGAGCGAGGACGCGCTCGTGGCGAGCACCGGGGCGTTGACCGTGCCGCCGCCACCGGGGTACACCTCGAACTCGGCGAGCTGGGCCGCCGGCCAGCCGGTGTTGGCGGTGACGTTGACCCGCACGTAGCGCACGCTCGTCGCCGGCACCGTGATCTCCACGGTGTTGCCGGTCGCCGGGTTGAACGTGCGGCCCGCCGACGCCGACAGCGTGCTGAAGTTGCTGCCGTCGGTGCTGCCCTGGATCGACAGCGTCTGCGTGCGCGTGGCCCACGCCGTGGCCGGCGGGAGCTTCAGCGTGACCTTGCCGATGCTGGTCGCCGCGCCCAGGTCGACCTGGATCCACTGCGGGAACGCGTTGTTGTTGCTCTCCCAGTAGGTGGCGGCGTTGCCGTCGGTGGCGGTGGCCGCCGCCTGCGTGCCGTTGACCTGGCTGCTGGCGGTGACCGGCCGGTTGAGCGCGATGTTGGTGTCGGTGCCGATGCCGCTGCCGGACAGGCTGACGACGGCCGGGCTGTTGTTGGCGTTGCTGGTCACCGTCAGCGAGCCGGTGCGCGCGCCGGACGCCGCCGGCGTGAACTTCACCGTCACCGTGCACGACCCGCCGACCGCGATGCTGCTGCCGCAGGTGTTCGTCTGGCTGAAGTCACCCGACGCCGCGATGCCGGAGACGGCCGCCGCGGTGGTGCCGGTGTTCGACAGCGTCACGGTCTGCGTCGCCGCGGAGCTGCCGACGACGGTACCGCCGAAGCTCAGGCTGCCCGGGTTGGCGCTCACGATCGGGCCGGGGGCCACCCCGGTGCCCGACAGCGGCACGGTGTTGGTGATGCCGGAGGCGGTGATCGTCAGGCTGCCGGTGCGGGAGCCCGCCACGGTCGGCCGGAAGGTGACGTTGACGGTGCAGGACGCGCCCGCGGCGATGCTGCTGCCGCAGGTGTTGGTCTGCGCGAAGTCGCCGCTGACCGCGATCGTGCCGACGGGGGCCGCGGCGGTGCCGGAGTTGGTGACCGTGACGGCCTGGGCCGCGCTGGTCGAGCCGGTGACGACGCTGCCGAAGCCGAGGGCGTTCGGGCTGACGTTGATGTTCGAGCCGTTGTCCGGCAGATACGGCGGGAACGCGGGGTTGGAGATGTTCTGGCACGCGCTTCCGGACAGGCCGCTGTTGTTACCGCCGTCGGTGAGGGTGAACCCGACGCCGCAGTTGTAGATCGCGGCCGGGGCCTGCACGCCGGTGGCGGTGGAGTTGCTGATCGTCGCCGCGCCGCCGACCTGCAACTGGATCGCCCAGCTGCCGGTGTTCTGGATCGTCGCGTTGTTGATCTTCACGTTGGAGATGTTCGAGCCGGAGACGAACTGGATGGCCTCGAACGGGCTCTGCTGGATCAGGATGTTGTCGACGTTGGTCAGGCCGGTCATGCCGCCGTCACGGGCGTCGAACCACAGCGCGCCGACGCCGAAGTTCCAGTTGGGGTCGAGGCTGCCGGAGCGGATGATCGTGTTGCGCAACACGTCGGTGCGGCCCAGCTGGGTCGAGGCGAAGCGCTGCGCGACGTGGATGCCGCCGCCCTGGCTGAGGCCCGAGTCGATGACCCGGTTGTCGGTCACGAAGTTGTCGTGGCCGCCGTAGATCGCGATGCCGTTGGCCAGGATCGGGTACTGCACCGTGTTGTGGTCGAACGAGTTGTTCGCGTCGGCGTTCTGCTCCGCCCACATCGCCAGGCCGTCGTCGCCGGCGTTGCGCACGTCGGAGTTGGTGACCTTCGAGTTGGTCACGCCGTTGTGGAAGTTCACGCCGTCGGCGGTGTAGTTGCGCAGCCGCATCTGGTTGAACACCAGGTTGTCGAACGGCCCGTCCATCCAGGCGCCGACCTTGAGGTGCTCGATCCACAGCCGGTCCACGGTGGAGTTGCTCAGCGCGCCGCCGATGCCGTTGACCTGGTCGCCGTCGTTGCGCTCCTGGACGTTGCCGAAGATCGCGAAGTCGGAGAGATGGACGTTGGTGCCGCCGTTGGGCGCCCACCCGCCGTAGAAGCCAGGCGCGTTGCCGACGATCTTCGAGCGCCACATGCCGGCGCCCTTGATGGTGACGTTGTTCAGGATGATGTGACTGCACGACATGCCACAGCCGGGGTTGCTGCCAGGGATCCGGAAGGTGCCTTCCGGAATCCACACGGTGCCACCAGGACCCGCTGCGGCGATCGCCGAGTTGAACGCCGCCGTCGCGTCGGCCGCGCCGGTCGGGTCCGCGCCCTTGCTGGTCACCGAGACCGAGCCGCTGGGCTGGGACAGCGCCGGCCCGACGTTCTCGAAGTCGGCGAAGTCGATGGTGTACGACGACGCGGTCGAGTCGGCGTCGACCTGCAGCCGGAACTTGGTGCCGGCCGGGTAGGTGGTCGGGAAGAGCCGGTTCACCTCGTCGTAGAAGTGGTGGGCGTTGCTGCCCGGCGTGTTGGTGAACGGGTAGCCGCCGTAGAACCAGCTGTAGGCGTTGGTCAGGGTGAAGTTCGTGCTGCGGGTGCCGTCGATGTACAGCGACAGCGGCGCCGTGTACACCGAGCCGTTGCCGGTGTCCGGGATGCTGTAGCGGAACACGATCGAGTTCGTCGCGACGGGGGTGGTGAACTCGACATACTTGCCGGTGCCCTGCAGGGTCACCGCCTTGCGGTAAGACGCCTCGGCGGCCAGCGTGTTGTAGGCGGCGCTGGGCCCGATGATCGTTCCGTTGGTGGGGGAGTTCTCGGCCTGCACCTCGACGTAGGGCAGGGTCGCGCCGACGCCGCCGGTCGCGGCCGCGAGGGCCGGTGTCGCCACGGCGACGGCCACGCCGGCGGCGGCCAGCGCGGTACCGGCGACGAGGGCGGCGGTTCGCGCCCGAGGTCGCACTGTTCGGGTATGCCGGAGCATGGGTGCTCACTTTCGACGAGCCGGCACACGACCCATCGCCCGGCGGCCCGCGGTCGGCGGTTTCGAGGCGCGTCGGTGGGTCTTGTCGCGGGTCGGTGCGGCGGGGGCGGGGACAGGGCCGTTGGATCGGCCGCTTGGGTGCACCGGGTCGGCGGATTGTCGGTGCAAGAGGGACGGTAGCCCCGCCGACACCCGCGCGCAATATCCAGACGCATCCCTGTTTGATTCTTACTCGCGCTCGCAAGAGCGTGACAACGGGACTGCGACGCCGAGCGATTTATGGTGATTCGGTCAGGCTCGTACCGGTGGCGGAGATGGCGACGACCCAGCCGCCGTTGCTCAACCCTGGGCGGCACCGCCACGGTCCACGCTCCTTCCCCGGCGAGCCGGAGGCCTGGGCGGCCCTGGCTTGGATCGCCGGCCTCGCCGACGTCGTCGGCCGAGCAGGACAAGGCGCAGGCAGGAGCCTGGCCGGCCGGCAGCCAGGGCGGCGCGGACGGCGGCGACGCGGACTTCAGGCTCGGCGTCGCCGCCGGGCAGGTAGCAACACCGCGTTTCGGCATCCTAGGAGGCTAGGACCAAACCCCGGGAACGAGTGCCCGGTTCGCCGTGATCACGGAGTGAAAACGCACAAGAAGCAGCACGTTCGCTCCGGGATCACGGAAAACCCGCCGCGACCTGGTCGAGGACCGTGCGGGCGATCTTGTACGGCACGCTCGCACCACATCGGCCGCAGGTTGGCCCGGATGAAACGGTCCTTCGCCCGCCCGGCACCGGAGCAGGCCCGGGGGTCCGTGTCGCCCGTCGGCGCCGTCGGGCGACACGGACCGGTTACGTCTGCCGCGACAGGGCGGCCAGCGCGGCCCGGGTGTGGCCGTCCGCGGCCGCGAGCGCGGCGCGGGCCTCCCCCGGCCCGGTGCCGGCGAGCAGGGTGACCAGCGCCGTCTTCAGCTCGCCGCCGGCCGCGCTCAGGGCGGCGGCGCAGGCCTGCGGCGCGGCTCCCGTCGCCTCGGCCAGGATCGCCAGCGTGCGGCCGCGCAGCTTGGCGTTGGTGGCGCGCAGGTCGACCATGAGGTTCGAGTACGTGTGGCCCAGGCGCACCAGGACCGCGGTGGAGAAGGTGTGCAGCACCAGCTTCTGGGCCGTGCCGGCCTTCATCCGGGTCGAGCCCGTGATCACCTCCGGGCCGGTGTCCACCACCACGCACACGTCGCGGCCGGCGGCGAGCGGGGCGGCCGGGTTCGACGTCACCAGCACGGTCGCGGCGCCGGCGGCCGCGGCCGCGGCGAAGGCGCCGGCCAGATACGGGGTGCGCCCGCTCGCGGCCAGCCCGACGAGCACGTCGCCGGCGGCGATGGCGGCGGCAAGCTCGGCGCGGGCGCGCCCGGCGTCGTCCTCGACCGCCTCCAGCGCGGCGCGCAGCGCGGCGTCGCCGCCGGCGATGTGGGCCACGAAGCGGTCCGGGGGCACACCGAACGTCGGCGGGATCTCGGCCGCGTCCAGCACCGCAAGGCGGCCCGACGAGCCGGCCCCGGCGTAGTGGACGCGGCCGCCGCGGCGCAGGGCGGCGACGGTCAGGTCGACCGCCAGGGCCAGGTCCGGCAGCGCGGCGGCCACCGCGCCCGGCACGGTCGCGTCGGCGGCGTGGATGCGGGCCAGCAGCTCGGGCGTGTCCAGCAGGTCGAGGTCCACCGTGGCCGGATCGCGCAGCTCGGTCGGCGACCGCACGAAGACCGGATCGCCCGGTGCAACGCCGCTCACGCGCCCATCAGCTTCCAGGCGCGGGAGCCGCCCAGCACGCCGGCCGTGTTCGGCACGATCGTCACGTCGGGGCCCAGCCGCTCGAGCGTGGGCGCGTCGATGAGCGCCGAGTTTCCGCCGCCGATGTAGAGCCGGTCCCAGCGGAACACCGGGCGCAGCCCGTCGACCACCCGCCGCACGCGGCGCGACCAGCGGGCATTGCCGAGCTCGCGGCGCTGAATCTCGCCGATGTACGTATCGTAGGTGCGCTTGCGGCGGATCGGCCCGTGGGACAGCTCGAGGTGGGGGGCGAGGACCCCGTCGTCGAACAGCGCGTTGCCCAGGCCGGTACCCAGCGTGAGCACCAACTCGAGGCCGGTGCCGACGACCAGGCCGGCGCCGTGCACCTCGGCGTCGTTGAGCACCAGCACGGGCCGGCCGAAGGCGCGGTTGAGCGCGGCGCGCGCGTCGTAGCCGGTCCACGCCGCGTACAGCTCGGGGTCGACCGTGGTGTGCGGTCCGGCCTTCGTGACGTAGTGCGGGGTGGCGACCACCACCCCGTGGCGGATCATGCCAGGCAGGCCGATCGTGGCGCGGTCCGCCGCCGGCAGCTGCCCCTCGATGTCGAGCAGGGCGCTCACGAACCGGCCGGGCGGAAACGGATACGGCGTCGGGACCCGGATCGGCCCGCCGACCAACGCGTCGGAGTCGTCGACCACGGCCGCCTTGAGGCCGCCGCCGCCACAGTCGATCGTCAGCGTGTTCACCACCCGGTGGATTGTGCGGCACGCGCCCGACGCGCGCCGCACCGACCGCGAAAAAGCCGCGCTGATCACCAGCGGTACCACTCGGCGCGCGGGCGGCCCGCAGGACTGGCCGAACCGGCTCGCATCGCCGATAATCGATGTTTTGGGCCGCCCGGAATCCCGGGCTCCTGCACGCCGCCTCCGCCACGGCGGCGTGCAGGCCCCCGGCGGCGGTACGGTAGCGCTACTGATCTCGGCGAGGACGGCGGCGTGACGAGCCTGGCTCTGGACATCGGCGGGACGTGGACGCGCATCGGGTCCGCCGCGCGCTTGCGCACCGACCCCGACTACGACCGGCAGCTGGCGGCGATCGCCGCCGCCGTGCCGCCCGGGCCGGAGCCCGCCGGGGTCTCGTTCTGCGGCCGGGTCACGCCGGACGGCACGGTGCGGGTGGCGCTGAACCTGCGCGCGTACGAGGGGCGCCCACTCGCCCGCGACCTGGCCGAGGCCCTGGGCCGCCCGGTGCGCGTGGCCCACGACGCGACGTGCGGGCTGCTGGGCGAGGCCACCTCCGGCGCGCTGCGCGGCGTCGAGCGCTGCGGCTACCTCACCCTGTCCACCGGCGTGGGCGCCGCGTTGCGCCTGGGCGGGGTGTACCTCACGACCGAGGCCGGCCACCAGCTGGTCGCGGGCAACGACCTGCCGTGCGAGTGCGGCCAGACCGGCTGCCTGCAGACCCTCACCGGCGGCGACGCGCTGCGCCGGCGGCTCGGCCGGCCCCTGGAGTCCGTCGAGGACGCTTCCTTCTGGCGGGCGTACGCCGGGAGCCTGGCCCTCGGCGTCGCCAACTTCGCACTGTCGGCGGGCCTTGCGGCGGTGGCCATCGGCGGCGCCGTCGCGCTGCGCCGGGCGGAGCTATGGCCGGTGCTGCGGGCCGAGCTGGCGCGCGTGGCGACCTACCAGCCGGTGCGGGTCGTCCCGGCCGCGCTCGGCGAAGCGGCCCCGCTGGAGGGCGCGCGGGCGCTGTCGTTCCTGCCGGAGGGCGCCGTGCTGCACTGAGGGGGATCAGCTCGGCACCCCGGCCCTACCACTACGGTCAGGCGGGGTGTACGGCCCAGGGCTGGGTCTTCAGGCCGCCGCGGCCGTCGATGCCGGTCTTGATGCGCTCGCCCGTCTCGTGGGAGATGCCCGGGGCCTGCCAGGTCGGCACCTCGACCGCGGTGGCGCGGACCTTCTCGTCGTCGGTGCCGCTGTAGTCGACTCGGACGACCGCCGTGCCGGTGCCGGTCTCCAGCAGCAGGAAGACCTGGCCGTCGGCGGGCAGCGGCGGGGTGCGCCGGCCCAGGTCGATGCAGCTGGTCACCTCGCCGAACGGCGACGACCTGGCGATCAGCCCGCAGGCCTGCGGCTCCTGCCGGGCGAGGAAGGCCGAGCGCTGCGGGAAGCCCAGCGCGAACGGGCCGCCGACGCATACCAGGACGGCCGCGGCCGCGGCGCCGATTGCCCATCCGAGACGATTCATGCCGACATTGTTAGCAGAGTCTCGGTCGTGGCGAATATCCCGGGCCGCGTGACGGCGGGCCGGGCGAGCCGCTCGCGCGTCAGGTAGGCGTTCACCGCGTCGCCGCCAGCAGACCCTCCGTGGGGTCGGCCGGGCCGAGGAGCACCTCGACGGGCACGTCCAGGTCGTCGGCGGCCTCGACCGTGGCGAGGATGGCGCCGACCACCCGCGGGTCGAGCCGGGTGGCGCCGCGCAGGTCGATGACGATGGGAGCGCCCATGGATCTGCCGGCGGACGGCCGCAGGCCCGGTGGCCAGCACCAATCATCAGACAACACCCGGAGCGACGCTTCCATTACACCGTGATAGAAGATCGTCCATTCGTCGGATGTAAGTGGCCGATCGACGCTCGGTAGCGACCTAAGGTTCAATCACCAAACGATATGTATGCGCAATACGGTCCTCCAGACATGCGTGCGCCGCCCCGCCGGACGGAGTCGCCGCGCCGCGTCGGTGATCCCAGGAGGATTGGCGTGTGGAAGGGCCGCTTGGCGATCTTGACGATCCTGGTCGTCTCCGTGCTCGCCGGGCTGTCGATGTTCGCCGTGCGTGGTGCCGGCAACAACCAGCTCGAGGTGTACTCGTGGTGGACCGGCCCCGGTGAGGAGGACGGCCTGGCCGCCATGGCCAAGACCTTCGAGGCCGCCAACCCGGGCGTGCGGTTCGTCAACGCCGCGGTCTCCGGCGGCGCGGGCTCCAACGCCAAGGCGATCCTCGCCAGCCGGCTGCTGGCGAACGACCCGCCGGACTCCTACCAGCGCCACGCCGGCCTCGAGCTGCTCGACGACGTGCGCTCCGGCAAGGTCCAGGACCTCACCGAGCTGTACCACGAGCAGGGCTGGACGAAGGTGTTCCCGAAGGGGCTCGTCGACAACCTGACCATCGACGGCAGGATCTATGCGGTGCCGGTGAACATCCACCGGGCCAATCTCATGTGGTACAGCCTCAAGACCCTGAAGGACCTCGGGCTCCCCGGGCCGCCGAAGACCTGGGCGGAGTTCCTGCAGCAGGCCGAGGCCATCAAGGCGAAGGGCCGGACGCCTCTCGCGGTCGGCCCGGAGTGGTCGCAGAAGCACCTGCTGGAGACGGTACTGCTCGGCGAGCTCGGCGCGGACAAGTACGAGCGGCTCTTCAACGGCGGGCTCAGCTGGCTGTCACCGGACGTGACCGCCGCGCTCGGCACGTTCGCGAAGGTCCTGGCCGCCTCCGACGTCAAGTCCTCCGCCGGCGACTGGCAGCCCCAGTTGGACAAGGTCCTCTCCGGCTCCGCCGTCTACGCCGTCATGGGCGACTGGTCCTCGTCCTACCTGGAGCAGTCCAAGAAGCTGCGGTGGAAGACCGACTACGACGTCGCCGCGTCGCCGGGTACCGACGGCGTCTACGACTTCCTCTCCGACTCCTTCACCCTGCCGACCGGTGCGCGCCGCCCCGACCTGGCCCGCAAGTGGCTGGTGGAGTGCGGCTCGACCGCCGGGCAGAACCTGTTCAACCCGCTGAAGGGCTCCATCCCGGCGCGTACCGACGCCGACGCCGGCCTCTACAAGGGCTACCTCGGCTGGGCGCTGCAACAGTGGCGCGACCCCAACACCCGCATCGTCGGCTCGCTGACCCACGGCGTTGTGGCGAACAACGCCTACAACGCGGAGATCGACTCGGCGCTCGGCCTGTTCGTCCAGCACGGCGACCAGGGGAAGTTCGCCCGGACCGTCGAGCAGCAGTTCCGGGAGACGCAGTGACCTCGGTTGATCGATCCGGCCCGGCCGCCCACGTGGCGCGCCACTCCTCGGAGCCGGCCCGGCCGGTGTTCGTGCCGCCGCGGCGCCGCCCCCGCAAGCAGCGCGGCCCACGCTGGCTGCCCGGCCTGGTGCTGGTCTCCCCGTCGCTGATCCTCATCGGCGTGTTCGTGTACGGGTTCCTGGGCTGGAACGTTCGCGTGTCGTTCACGAACTGGCGGGGGCTCTCCCCCAAGTACCACTTCGTGGGCCTGTCCAACTACACGGCGCTGCTGCGCGACGAGCGCTTCCGCGCCGACATGCGCAACCTGGTCATCTTCACGCTCGTGTTCGTCGCGGGCGCGATGCTGCTCGGGTTCCTCATGGCGATGCTGCTGGACCGGGGCGTGCGCGGCGAGGCCTTCCTGCGCGGCGTGTACCTGTTCCCGATGGCCATCTCGTTCATCGCGACCGCGATCGTGTGGCGGTGGCTGCTGGACAACGGCTCGGGCGCCGACACCGCCGGCATCAACAAGCTCCTCGCCGGCGTCGGACTGGGCTTCCTGCGCAGCGACTGGCACAAGTCGGACTCGATCTGGGCGATCTCCGCCGTGGCCCTGCCGGCCGGCTGGGCGCTGTCCGGCTACGTCATGGCGCTGTTCCTGGCCGGGATGCGCGGCGTGAACGAGACGCTGCGCGAGTCCGCGCGGATGGACGGCGCGAGCGAGGTCCAGATCTTCTGGTACATCGTGCGGCCCGCGCTGCGCCCGGTGACGTTCAGCGCGCTGCTCATCATGGTGCACATCTCGCTGAAGACCTTCGACCTGCTGTACGCGCTGGACCAGGGCAACCTGCGCATCGACACGCCGTCGCTGTACATGTGGTTCACCACGTTCGACGGCGGCTTCTACGACCGCGGCGCCACGATCGCCACGGTCCTGCTCATCGGGGTGGCCCTCGTGGTCGGCCCATACGTCTGGTACAGCCTGCGCACGGAACGGCGGTGAGTCGTCAGATGGTCCGCGCTACCGCCCCCGTCCCACGGCAGAACCTCTCCCAGCCCGCGTCACCCACGCCGCCCAAGCCGCCGGCGTTGCCCGCACCACCCACGCCCGGCCCGTCGAACACGCCGCGCTGGCAGCGTCCGGGGCCGGTGCGCACGACGCTGCGGTACCTCGTCCTCTGGGGGCTGGCGGCGTTCTTCCTGATGCCGGTCTACGTGCTCGTCGTGACGGCGTTCAAGAACCCGGCCGACGTCAGCGTGACCCGCATCTGGGAGCTGCCGACCAGCTTCTCCTTCGACAACTTCGCCGCGGTGCTGCCGAAGCTGTCCTCGGGCTTTCGCAACTCGATCGCGCTGTCGATCCCGGCCAGCCTCGTCTCGGCCCTGCTGGGCTGCGCCAACGGGTTCGTGCTGTCGAAGTTCCGCTTCCCGTTCTCCAACGCGATCTTCCCGCTGATCCTGTTCGGCATCTTCGTGCCGTACCAGGCCGTCATCATCCCGGTCTCGCAGACCATGACCGCCGTCGGCCTGCGCGGCGCGGGCGACGCGACCGGCGGCCTGCTCGGCCTCATGCTCATCCACATCATCTACGGCCTGCCGATCACCACCCTGATCTTCCGCAACCACTTCGTGTCGATGCCCGACGCCCTGCTGGAGTCGGCCCGCCTGGACGGCGCCGGGGTGCTGCGCACGTGGGTGGACCTGGCGCTGCCGCTGTCGAAACCGGCCTTCGCCGTGGCCGTCATCTGGCAGTTCACGTCCTCGTGGAACGACTTCATGTTCGGCGCGATGATGACGAGCCGCGACTCGTGGCCGGTGACGATCGCCCTGAACAACGTGGCCGGCGGCCAGTCCGTCCCCTTCGGCCAGGCCATGGCCGGCGCCCTGCTGGTAAGCCTGCCGACGCTGGCCATCTACGTCCTGCTCGGCCGCTTCTTCATGCGGGGCCTGCTGGCCGGCACGCTGCAGCATTAACCCGCGCACCCCTCGCGCGGGCGCGGCGGCGAACGCTCGGTTCGTCATGATCACGGGGTGAACACGTACCAGGACCAGCACGTTCACTCCGTGATCATGGAAGGCTCGAACCGGGTGGCCGACGCCGGTGCCATCGTGCTGGCGGATCTTCCTGGAGGCGGCGCCGAGCGGCATCGACCCGCCCGCGCTCGGCGCGCGGCCGGCGGGAGTGCGGGACGTCGTCGAGGTGCGACGACCCGCACGTCCGGCAGATCACCTCGGGCGAGCCGGCGCTGTCGGCACACGTGCTGGTGGCGCAGCGGCGCGACTGCCACGCCGCGCGGGCGGCGATCAAGGGGCTGCTGCGCCTGGAGTACCGCATCACGCACAGCACGCCGCGGGTCGACCACGCCGGCGTCGTACCGGCCGGCGGAGCCCGTCACCCTCACGCAATGGCGCGGTCTCGCACCGTGACCGCGGTTCACCCTAGTTGATCATTGCAAGAACTTGCTGCTCTTCCAGCGGGTTTACGCAGCTAAGCCGGGTTGAGCGGCGCTGACCTGGGAGGAATTCCTGCAAGAAGCTTGACAAGAGTGAATGGGTGCGATCACTCTTCCTGCACGCGTTGCAACGCCTTGTGTCACGAACGGCCGCCACCGTGTCGATGAGTGCAAGGAGCACCCCACCATGTCCAGGCGTAGACAAATCCTGATCCTCGTCCTGTCCCTGCTCGCCGCGCTGCTGCCGGCCCGCGCCCTCGCGGCCACCGGCAACACGCTGACGGTGTTCTACCGGCCGCCCAGCGGCTGGAGCACCGTGAACATCCACTGGGCGCCCAACGGCGGCGCCTGGACCAACGTGCCGGGCGTCGCCATGTCGGCGGCGAGCTGTGCCGGTTGGTACACGAAGACGCTCGACCTCGGCTCCGCGAACGGCGCCCAGCTGACGTTCAACAACGGCTCCGGCGTCTGGGACAACCATTCGGGCGCGAACTATTCGGTCGGCACCGGGATCGTCGCCGTCAGCAACGGATCCATGAGCAGCACGGATCCGTGCGGCGGCACGCCACCGTCCTCACCGCCGACCGGGAACACCGCGACGGTGTTCTACGCCACCACCGGCACCAACTGGACCACGGTGAACATCCACTACGCCCCCGACGGCGAGGCGTGGACGGCGGTACCGGGCGTGCCGATGAACGAGACCGCCTGCGCCGGCTGGGTGAAGCGGACCGTCCAGCTGGGCGCCGCGACCGCGATGCAGGCGGTGTTCAACAACGGCTCCGGGGTGTGGGACAACAACCGCGGCGCCAACTACCGTATCTCCGCCGGAACGACGCGGGTCAGCGGCGGTACCGCGACCGGGAACGCGACCGACCCGTGCACGGCCGTGCCGCCGGACACGACGCCGCCGACGGTGCCGGCGAACGTGACCGCCACCGTGGACCACGTCACGGTCAACCTCTCCTGGAGCGCGTCGAGCGACGACCGCGGCGTCACGGGATACCAGATCACCCGCAACCCCGGCGGGAACGTGCTCACCACCGCCTACAACTCCTACATCGACGGCAGCCTGGCGCCGCGCACGACCTACTCGTACACGGTGCGCGCCGTCGACGCGGCCGGAAACCTCTCGGCGGCCAGCGCCGCGGTGAGCGTCACGACCGGCGACGCGCCGCCGCTGCCACCGGGCGGGACGATGCTCGGCGGCGACCCGCGCAAGGAGAGCATCTACTTCGTGCTCACCGCGCGGTTCTTCGACGGCGACACGTCCAACGACCGCGGCGGCAACCAGCACGTGCGCTCCGGTAACGCGGCCAACAACGACCCGATGTTCCGTGGTGACTTCAAGGGGCTCGTCGACCGGCTCGACTACATCAAGGGCCTCGGGTTCTCCGCGATCTGGATCACCCCGGTGATCCTCAACCGCTCGGACTACGACTACCACGGGTACCACGGCTGGGACTTCTACCGCGTCGACCCGCGGCTGGAGTCGCCGGGCGCGACGTACCAGGACCTCATCAACGCCGCGCACGCCAAGGGCCTGAAGATCTACCAGGACGTGGTGTACAACCACAGCTCCCGGTGGGGCGCCAAGGGTCTGTTCGTGCCGACCGTGTGGGGCGCGCGCGACGGGCAGTGGGACTGGATGTACAGCCAGAAGGTCCCCGGCGCCGTGTACGACCCGATGCAGGAGAACTCGCTGGGCCGCGCGTACAACGGCGACCTGTGGTCGAGCACGGCACCGCCGGGCAACACCTGCCCGAACTACGGCCTGCCCAACGGGCAGTACAGCCCGGAGGGGTACACCATCCACAGCTGCCAGTGGCCGAGCCCGACGGCGAAGATGTTCCCCGCCAACCTCTACCACCAGTGCTGGATCGGCAACTGGGAGGGCGAGGACGCCCGCTCCTGCTGGCTCGCCGACGACCTGGCGGACTTCAACACCGAGAACTCCGTCGTCCAGCAGTACCTCATCGGCGCGTACAACAACTACATCGACATGGGCGTGGACGGCTTCCGCGTGGACACCGCCGTGCACATCCCGCGCGTGACGTGGAACCGCCGCTTCCTGCCCGCGTTGCAGCAGCACCTGGTGCAGAAGTACGGCGCGGAGAAGGCCAAGGACTTCTACGTCTTCGGCGAGGTCGCGGCCTTCGTCAACGACAAGTGGAACCGCGGCTCGGTCAACCACTCCGCGCAGTTCTACACGTGGCAGGAGCGGCGCTCCTATGTGGACGACGACGTGCAGGCCGCGCTGGACCAGTACAACTACGAGGAGCAGCTGGGCACCGGCAACCAGCCGACGAGCACCAACGCCTTCCTCGTGGGCAACGACTACCACACGCCGGACCGCAGCAAGTTCTCCGGCATGAACATCATCGACATGCGAATGCACATGAACTTCGGCGACGCCGGGAACGCGTTCCGCAACGGGGCCGACTCCGACGACTCGACCAACGACGCCACCTACAACGCCGTCTACGTCGACTCGCACGACTACGGCCCGAACAAGAGCTCCAACCGGTACGCCGGCGGCACCGACGCCTGGGCCGAGAACATGGCGCTGATGTGGACGTTCCGCGGGGTGCCGGTGCTGTACTACGGTTCCGAGGTCGAGTTCCAGGCGGGCAAGCAGATCGACTGCGGCCCCTCCTGCCCGCTCGCCACGACGGGCCGGGCCTACTTCGGCGACCGCATCACCGGCACCGTCGTAGCCTCGGACTACGGCGTGGTGTCGAGCAGCTCGGGCGCCGTGGCCTCGACACTCAACCAGCCCCTCGTGAAGCACCTGCAGCGGCTCAACCAGATCCGCCGCGCGATCCCGGCGCTGCAGATGGGGCAGTACTCCACGGCCGGCGTGAGCGGCAGCCAGATCGCGTTCAAGCGGCGCTACACCGCCGGCTCCGTCGACAGCTTCGTCCTCGTGACGATCTCGTCGTCGGCGACGTTCACCGGCATCCCGAACGGCACCTACAAGGACGCCGTGACCGGCGACGTCAAGGTGGTGAGCGACGGGACGCTGACCGCGACGGTGAACGCGAAGGGCGACCTGCGCGCGTACGTGCTGTCCCTGCCCGGCAACCCGGCCCCCGGCAAGGTCGGCGTGGACGGCCCCTACCTGCGCTGACATGAGTGAGCGGTGCATCCGGGCGCCACCGGCGTCCGGATGCACCGTGCCCGCGTCAGCAAGGCCGGCGCCTCACCGGTCGCGCAGGGTCAGGCGCAGGATGCGGTCGTCGTCGGGCTCGGGGCCGCCGGGCCTGCGCCCGTCCCGGTTCGACGTGGTCATCCAGATGCTGCCGTCGGGGGCGGCGAGCGCGGTGCGCAGCCGGCCGTAGCGCTCGAACAGTGCCTCCCGCGGGCGCGCGGCCACGCCGGCCTCGGGCCGCCACCGCACGCTCGCGGTCGGGTCCGTCGGAGCGATGGCCGGCGGGCGGCGGCCGGCGGCGGCCGGGGGTTTGCCCAGCGGTACGAGATAGATGCGCTGGCCCCGCAGGCACGTCACGACGGCGGTATCGCCCACCACCGCCACGCCGGAGCTGACACCGACCTCCGGATGCCAGGCCACGATCGGGTCGACGTACCCGGGGGTCTGGCCGATCCCCTCGATCCGCGGCCAGCCGTAGTTGGTGCCCGGGCGGATGATGTTCAGCTCGTCCCAGACCGCCTGGCCGATCTCGGACTCGTACATCGTGCCGTCCGCGGCCCACGCCATCCCCTCGGGGTTACGGTGCCCGTAGGACCACACGAGGGAGTGCGGGAACGGGTTGCCGGGCGGGGGCTTGCCGTCGGTGGTCATCCGCAGGATCTTGCCGCCGAGGTTGTTCAGGTCCTGCGACGCGTCGGTGTGCGAGGCCTCGCCGGTGCTGGCGTAGAGGTAGCCATCGGGGCCGAACATGAGCCGGCCGCCGTCGTGGATGCCGCTCTTGGGGATGCCGGTGACGATCGGCCGCGGCTTCGAGCGCCCGTCGAGGCGCAGGCGGGCGACCCGGTTGTCGTCCCGCGTGGTGTAGTAGATGTAGACGGTGTGGTCCGTCCGGTACGACGGGGACACCGCGATGCCCAGCAGTCCGCCCTCGTTGTCGGAGACGGCCTGCGTGATGCGGGCGACCGTCGTGACCTGCCCCTTCGGTGTGACCCGCTTGATGAGTTGCGTGGCCCGTTCGGTGACGAGCGCGTTGCCGTCGGGCAGGAACGACAGCCCCCACGGCACGTCGAGATGCTTGGCGACCGTGGAGACCGACACCAGGTCGTCCGCGGCGGCGGACGGGTCGGCGGCGCCGTGGTGGAAGTCGGTGGGGTCGATGGGATCGGTGTGCGGCAGCTCCCGCCCGGAGGCGCCGGCCGGCGCCGAGGAGCATCCGGCAAGCAGCCCGGCGGCCAGCAGCAACGCGATTCTCGAGCGATGCACCGAACCAACGTGCGCTCAACGCGGGTGACACGCCCTCACCCGCCGGGTGGTGGCCGGACCGGCCGCCACCCGGCGGATGGTCACTAGGCCGAGTACACCTCCAGCTCCGACAGCTGCCCGGCGGGCCAGCCGGTGTTGGCGGTGAAGGTGATCCGCAGGTTACGCACACCGGCCGGGGCGAAGGTGAGCGTCACGCTGTTGCCCGTCGCCGGGTCGAAGGCGCAGGCGCGGGCGGACACTAGCACCGCGCCGGTGGTGGCGTCGGTGACGGTGACCGTCTGCGTGCGGGCCGCCCACGCCGTGGCCGGCGGGAGCTTGAGCACCACCCGGCCGACCTGCTGGGTCGCGCCGAGGTCGACCTGAACCCACTGCGGGAACGCGTTGTTCGCGCTCTCCCAGTAGGAGTTCGTGTTGCCGTCGACGACGTTGGCCGAGACGTAGCCCTGCACGTTCGACGACTGCGTCGTCGGGCGCTGCAGCGCCAGGTTGGTCCCGGCGGTCGGCACGCCGGTGCCGGAGAGGGCCACGGTGGCCTCCGCGTTGGACGCGGTACTGCGGATGCTCAGCGTCCCGGTCCGCGCCCCGGCCGCGCTCGGGTGGAACGTGACCGTGGCCGTGCAGTTCGCGCCCGGTGCGATCGAGCTGCCGCACGTGGTGGTGACGGTGAAGTCACCGGAGGCGGTGACGGACTGCACGGTCGCCGGCGCGGTGCCGGTGTTGGTGACCGTGACGGTCTCCCACTCGCTGTTGGTGTTGACGGTGGTGTCCTCGAACGTCAGCCGGTTGACGCTGAGCCCCAGGGTGGCCGTGCCGCCGCTCGTGCCGTACACCTCGAAGGAGGACAGCTGCCCGGCCGGCCAGCCGGTGTTCGCGGTGATGTTCAGCCGGACGTAGCGGGCGGTGACCGACGGGAAGGCGATGTTCACGGTGTTGCCGGTGGCCGGATCGAAGATGTAGTCGGTGGCGCCGACGGTGGTCGCCCACGCGTTGCCGTCCACGCTGGACAGCACCGACAGGGTCTGCCGGCGGGTCGCCCACGAGGCCTGCGGCGGCAGCCGCAGCGTCACCTTGCCGATGCTCGCCGACGCGCCGAGGTCGACCTGAACCCACTGCGGGAACGCGTTGTTCGCGCTCTCCCAGTAGGAGTTCGGGTCGGCGTCGGTGACGTTGCCGGCCGGGAAGCCGCCCTGCGTCGACTGCGCCGTCGCGGCCTTGCCGGCCGCCAGGTTGGTGGTGTTCGTGGGTGGCACGCCGGTGCCGGTCAGCTGGACGAGCACCGCGCCCTGCCCGTCGTCGCCGGTGATGGAGTAGATGGCGGACTGCGCGCCCTGCGCGGTGGGCGTGAAGGTGACGGTCTGGTGGATGACGTCTCCGGGCGAGAGCTGCTGGCCCTCGGAGACCGGGGTGCTGGTGTTGAACGCGCCGACCGGCGGGGCCGCCTTGGTGAGCGTCAGCGTGATGTTGCCGGTGTTGGCGATGGAGAAGGTCTGGGTGGCGGTGGTGCCGATCGCCACCGAGCCGAACGCGAGCGGGTTGGGGGTGATCGTCAGACGCGCGGCGCCGGTGACGGCGTTGCCGCTGACGGGCACCGTCACGGAGCCGGCGTTGCTGACGACGACGAGCGAGCCGTTCTGGTCGCCCGCCGCGGTCGGCGCGTACTTCACCGAGACCGAGACCGAGGCGCCGGCCGCGATCGTGGTCCCGTTCGCGGGCAGGCCGGTCACGCTGAACGGCGCCACCGGGGCCGTGGCACCGGTGATCGTCACCGGGCTGGTGCCGGTATTGGTGATGCTCACGCCGAGCGTCTTGCTCGCCCCGGTCGGCACGGTCCCGAACGACAGCGCCGAGGGCGTGGCGCCGAGCCCGGGCTGGGTGCCGTTGCCGTGCAGGTCGAACGCGACGTTGCCGGCGTCGGTGATGAACGTGAGGCTGCCCGCGGCCCCGCCGGGCCCGGCCGGGCTGAAGCGCACCGGCACGGCCAGGGTCTGGCCGGTGTTGAGGTTGACCGGCAGCGCTGGCGCGGTGACGCCGAACGGGGCGGCGGCGTTGACGGCGGTGATGCGCACGGCGCGGGTCGCGGTCACGGTCACCGTCGCGTTGCCGGTGCTGCCGACGGCGACGTTGCCGAAGTCGGTCGGCGACGCGTTCAGCGCGGCGGTGGTGGGCCGGCCGAAGCCGAAGATGCGCCCGTCGCGGTTGCCGACGTAGACACGCCCGCCGTCGGTGGCGGGCACGACGAACTTCGTCGCGGTGCCGATCGGCGCCGAGTAGCGCAGTTTCAGCTGGCCGCCGACGGGCAGCGCGTCGTACGCCCGCAGCTGGCCGTTGGCGCCGTTGGACCCGTCGCTGTAGACGACCCAGACGATCGCGGACCCGGACGTGGTGCCGCTGGAGGTCACCACCGGCGAGCCCGAGGTGTAGCCGAACGTCGACGAGCTCGTCGCCGCCGAGGTGAGGACCGGCAGGCCGGCGCCGTTCACGCCGTACTTGAAGGCGCGCAGGAAGCCCTGGTTCTCGACCTGGTAGACGTAGCCGCCGTCGCCGCCCCACACCGCGGGGTGGCCCCAGACGCCGTTGTACGGCCCGGCCGGCGGGACCATCGACGCGTCGGAGCCGCCCGGTCCCTGACCCATGCCGCCGAGGTTGTCGCGGTCGAGCAGGAACACCCGGCCGTCCTTGCCGGTCTGCACGAGCAGGCGCGGGTGCGCCGGGGTGCCGAACGACGCGGGCAGGGCGACCGGCCCGCCGGAGCCGAAGTCGGTGTCGTCCTGGTCGAGCTTGCCGTTGTTGGCCGGGCTGAAGAAGTCCTTGGCGCTCAGCGAGCCGTCGCCGTTGACCTGCAGCCGGATCACGGACTCGGCGAGGGTCCCGGGCGGGTTGTTGCCGGGGCCGGGCGCCGGGGAGACGCCGTTGCCCGTGGACACGATGATCCGGCCGGGCCCGTCGGAGACCAGGCCGCCGCCGGACTGCCAGATGCCGCCCATGCCGGTCGAGCGGCCGGCCTCGGTGGACCACAGGGTCGACATGGCGGGCGTGGTGGTCTTGACGCCGGCGATGTACCCGACGTACGGGCCGTAGTCGCAGTGGCTGGCGAACCCGGCGTAGACGACGCCGTCGAGCAGCAGCAGCCCGGGCCGCTGGGCGGCGGTCTTCGGGTTGAACGTGGTCCCCGGGTCGTTGGTCGGCGAGCCCTGGATCGTCACCGGCCAGCCGGCCCGCTCGGCGCCGGTCGCCGGGTTGATCGAGTGCATGTAGAAGTGCGGGCGGTTGGCGTCGGGGCCGTCGTTGACCTTCGAGGTGAAGAACAGCGACTGGGTCGCCGGGTCGTAGACCGGCGTGCTCGTGATGCCGATGTTCGGTACCAGATCGCCGCAGCCGATGGCCGAGGCGGGCCAGGCGGGACCGACGTTGCGCGACCAGACGATCGCGCCGGTCTGGGGGTTGAGCCCGTAGATCCAGTTGTTCTCGGTGGCGGCGATGAGCGTGCCGGCCGCGACGATCGGCTGGGCGTAGATCTGCCCGTCGAGGTTGGTGGCGAAGAGCTGCCCGAAGTCGGCTGCGGAGACGGCGGACGGCCCGAGCGCGGGCTCGTTCGGGTCCCAGCCCGTGCGCAGGTTGTCGACGGACACGGTGGTCACGTCGGCGGCGGCGGGGTGGACGAGCGCGACGGCGGCGCCGATCGCGAGGAGGGGTGGTAGGAGTGCGGCGGTCAGCCGGCGTGCGGACATGACTGCTCCCGAGGGGGCGGGGGAATGACGACGGGACTCCGGAGGTTGGCGGCGGCTCCAGGGTCGACGGAACCGTAACTTGCCCGACATCGCGACGCAAGATACTGACTGAAATACAGAAATACTTGCACTTGCCTTTGCAAGCCTCTCGCGACGCGCCGATCAGGCCTCCAGCCAGGCCAGGACCCGCGCGGTGGTCGGCGTGACCGCGCAGCTGCGCGACGCGAAGTCCAGGGCCATCGCGTGGTCGGCCGCGGTGAAGTCGGCGACCGCGTCGGCGACGAGGAACGGCTCGATGTCGTGCGCGTAGGCGTCGCCGGCCGTCAGCAGGCAGCCCAGGTGCGCGAAGACACCGCACACGACGAGCTGATCGCGGCCGAGCTCGGCGAGCATCGCGGCCAGGGGCGTGCGGTGGAAGGCGCTGTAGCGGTACTTCGTCACCACCGCGTCGTGCGGCCCCGGCGCAACGGCGGCGACGATCCCGCGGCTGTCCTCGTCATCGGTCATGCCCGGCCCCCACACGTCGTGCAGCAGGCCGCGCTCCGCCCGGGTCATCCGCCCGGGCTGCGCCGTGTACCGCACCGGCACCCCGCGGGCCGCGCACGCGCTGCGCAGCGCGGCGACGTTGGCGAGCAACTCCCGCCCCGGGGAGCGGTCGGGCGGGAAGCGGTCCACGAAGTACCGCTGCATGTCGTGCACCAGCAGCACGCACCGGCGCGGGTCGACGCGCCACGGCGCGGGGCCGTCGCGCGGGGGTTCGGGCATCGGGTAGGGGTCGATGGTGGGCATCAGAGGCAGCATGTGAAGAGCCAATCCTGCTCGGGCAGCCCGCAGGCCGCGATCCGTTCGTCCCGGCGGCGCTGCCGCGCGCCGTCGGGCAGGTGGTGCTCGCGCCCGCCGGCCGCGCTCGCCGCCGTGACGCGCTCGGCCCGTGGCCGGCGCCGCGCCTCGTACCGCGCCAGGCCACCCGGGCCGCCCGGGCCGGCCTCAGCCAGGGCGGCCGCGTCCTCGATGGCCTGGGCGGCGCCCTGGGCGAGGAAGGGCGGCATCGCGTGCGCCGCGTCGCCGAGCACGGCCAGCCGGCCGCGGTGCCAGGCCGGCAGCGCTGGCCCGGCGAACAGCGCGTGCCCCCTCGCCCTCCCGGCCGGCCCGGCCGCGCGGACCAGGTCGCGGACCGGGGCGTGCCAGCCGTCGAAGGCGCCCTCGAGGCGCCCGGCGGTGACGGCGACGAGGTTGAGGCCGCCGGGCACCGGGTAGGCGACCACGTGCCGGCCCGGGCCCAGCCAGACGGTGACCACCGGCGCCGGGCCGGTGATCGGGGAATGCATCGGCAGCACGGCGCGGTAGGCGGTGTAGCCGGTGAAGCGGGGCTCGCCGCGGCGCAGCGCGGCGCGCACGACCGAGCGCAGGCCGTCCGCGCCGACGACGGCGTCCGCCTCGTGGACGGAACCGTCGGCCAGGTGCAGCGCGCCGTGCGGCGTCGCGGCGGTGCAGCGCGCGCCGAAGCGGACGGTGCCCGGCTCGGCCGCCTCGTGCAGGACCCGGACCAGGTCGGCGCGGCGCAGCGCGAGATACGGCGCGCCGTAGCGGGCCGCGGCCGCGTCGCCGAGCGGCACCCGGCCCAGCAGGGCGCCGTCGGACCAGCGACGCACCTCGCGCGCGGCCGGGCGCAGCGAGACCGCGTCCAGGGCCGGGCCGAGGCCGAGCCCGAGCAGCACGCGGGTCGCGTTCGGCGGGAGCTGGATGCCGAAGCCGTCCGTGGCGAGCCGCGCGGAGCGCTCGAACACGGTGCAGCGCACGCCCCTGGCGGCGAGCGCGAGCGCGGTGGTGAGGCCGCCGACGCCCGCGCCGGCGACCGCGACACGCGGCTGTGCCATCGAGGTTCTCCGTTCCTAGTAGTACCGCAGGGCGGTGTCCCAGTCCTCACCGGCGGCGAACAGGCCGCGCGGCTTCATCACCTCGGCCCGCGCGGTCAGCAGCCCGAAAGGGACCAGGCCGCCGGCGGGGACGGGGGCGACGTGCGCGTCGATGTCCGGGTACGCGCCCCGGATCGCGGCGGTGAGCGCGCCCGCGGCGTCGGTGCGCCAGCGGTCGGCGACCTCGATCTGCACGCGCAGCCGGTCGCCGTCGGCGCGGGCACGCCAGAACCACACCCCGTATTCGTCGGGCAGCCCGAAGACCAGCTCCTCCAGGCCGAGCTGGCTGAGGTCCCCGGCGGCGAAGTCGGTGCGGCCCAGCACCCGCACGGTGGGCAGGTGCCAGCCGCAGGGGCACGCGGCGTACGAGACCTCGACCTCGTCCTCGATGGCGTAGCGCAGCAGGGGCATCGCCTCGCGGAAGAGCGGCGTGACGACGAGCCGGCCGCGCCCGGCGGGGGTCAGCTCACCCGTGGCCGGGTCCTGCACCTCGAACACGGCCCGGTCGGCCCACAGGTGCATGGTGCCGTGCCGGCACTCGCCGGCGAGGCTGCCCGTCTCGGTGGCACCGTACTCCTGCACGACGGGGACGCCCCAGACGCGGCCGATGCGCGCCTTGCGGGCGGCGCCCAGCGGCTCCCCGCCGACGAACAGGGCGCGCAGGGCCGGGAAGTCGCGGTAGCCGGCGACCCGGGCGGCGGCGGCCCACAGCAGCGTGTCCGTGGGCAGCGACCAGGTCAGCGTGACGTCGAGGTCGTGCAGCAGCCGCACGACCCGGGAGTACGGCGTGGCCAGCGAGCGGTTGTCGGCTGGCACGACGGTGGCGCCGTGGCGGCGGGCCGCCGCGTGGGCGAGATGCCCGGTGATCATCAGCGCGTAGGGGGTGCGCACCATCATGGTGTCGGCGGCGGTGATGCCGACCCACTTGCGGGCGAAGCGCTCGGCGAGGTCGGTCCAGTCGGCCTCGGTGTAGTACGACGCGGTCGCGTCCCCGCTGCTGCCGCTGGACTCGTGGTAGGTGGCCAGGTCCGCGCGGGCGGTGGCGAGCATCCCGAACGGGTACGCGTCGCGCAGGTCCTGCTTGGTGGTCAGCGGCTGCTGCGGCAGCGGCGCGACGCCGCGCTTGCGGTAGAACGGCGAGCGCTCGGCCGCGGCGAGCACGGCCGGCAGCCGGTCCTGCTGGAGCCGGGCGAGGCCGGCGAAGTCGTTCCAGTCCCCGATCTGCGGGAGTCTCACAGCTCCTCCAAGGCGAGCAGGCGGCGCGCGTTCGCGGCCGCGACCAGCGCGAGGTCGTCCGGCGCGAGGCCGAGGGCGTGCAGCTTGGCGACCTCGACGGCCGGGTGCTGCAGCGGGTGTTCGGTGCCGAACAGCACCCGGCCGGCGCCGAGGCGGCGCACCGCGAGGCGGGCGACGGCGGTGAAGCAGCCGGAGAGCTCCACGGCGATGTTGGGCCGCGCCGCGATCCGGTGCAGGCCGGCCGCGTCGAGGCCGGTGTGTCCGCAGTGGCCGGACACGAAGGTGACGGCGGGGTGGCGCGCGGCGAGGGCGACGAGGTCCTCGGTGCGGGTGCCGGGACGGCCCAGGCACACGACGTACACGGGGTGCCCGGCACCGGCGGCGAGCGTGGCGAGCGCGTCGACGCCGGGGTCGTCGAGCCGGAAGCCGTGCACCGCCGGGGAGATCTCCAGGCCTCGGTACCGCGACGCCGCCGCGCGGTATGCGGCGACGTCGCGCCGCGGGTCGGCGAAGAAGAAGGGCACGAGCCGTCCGCCGGACGCGGTGCACGCCCGGCGGACCCCCTCGTTGTCGGCCCGCGCCTCGCTGCGTCCGCCGTCGACGATCTGCTCCGACAGCCGGTCGAGGTCGACCAGTCCCCCGGCGCACACCGCCGCGTGGCCGATGCCGGCGACGTCCATCACCGCGAGCAGATCGGCCGCGCCACCCGGGCTCAGGCGCGCATGGAAGTCGAAGAGCATCACTGCTCGTAGCACAGTTCGTCGATGGGGTAGCCGACGTGCCGGTCGCGCTGCGGGAGGTGGCCCAGGATGCGGTCGCCAGGGCGCAGCTCGGTCGAGTTGCGCACCGCGCCGCCCGGCCCGAGGATCCGCACGTGCCAGTCGTCCTGCACGATCACGTTGACCCGCTCGCCGGTCTCGGCGACGGCGTCGATCGACAGCAGCGGCCGGGTCTCGATCTTCACCCGCCCGACGACCACCGGCCGGGTGCGTCCGTCGGCCCCGACGGCGAGCACGATGGCGCCCGCCCGCAGCTCGCTGAGGTACCGCGTGTGCTCGGCGTCGGCGAGCGTGTAGGACATGATGGCGCCGGCGTTGACGCGGAACGGCCGGGTCGGCATGTAGGGCAGCGGATGCGTCTCGCTGACGCACAGCACGAGCCCGCGGGAGCGCGACCCGACCAGGATCCCCTCGTCCTTGGCCAGGTAGGTGCAGGTGTCGACGCAGGCGCGCTCGCCCATGCCGGCGTGCGTGACGGCGGTGACGGTGAGCTCGGTCAGCTCCAGGTCCGGCGAGCGGCGCTCGGCGGCGTCCTTGAGCCGGCCCGCCTCGCCGGGCGCGCCGGGCGCGAGCATCAGCCCGTCCGGGCCGTGCTCGAGCACGCCGAGGTGCACGGGGGCGTCGTCGGCCCGCTCGACGGTGGTGATGATGAGCCCGTGTGCGTCGGCCGCCGCGGCGAGAACGATCTCCAGCGGGATGTTCGTCGGGTCGGTGAAGCGCAGGACCGTGCACGGGTCGTGGCGCACGCTCGCGCAGGCGGCGGCGAGGGTGTCGGCGTCGGTCACCTCGACGTAGCCGCCGAAGCGGGTGCCCGGGTGGCACTGGGCGAGGCGGGCCGGCTCGCCGTGCACGGCCGGATCGACCACGACGAGGTCGGCGTCGCCGAACCCGTCCGGCAGCTGCGCGCTGTCCCGGCCGGGCAGCAGCACCCGGGTCACGGTCGGCGGCAGTACGGCCAGGTCGGCCGGGTCGGCGGCGACGATCGCGTCGAAGCCACGGTGGATCGCCTCCTGGCACAGGGCGGACTTCAGGGCGCCGGCGGCGCGGATGTCGAGCCAGCACTGCTTCATGTCGGTTTCCCTTCTCACCGGCTGTGCGCCGGGCTGTGGACGACCGCGCGGTCGTGGACTATGGCGGAGAGGCGGCGCAGCATCGCGGCCGGGTCCGCGGCGGTGAAGACGAGCCGGCCGGCGGCGATCCCCCCGGCGCCGGCCCGCATGGCGTCGGCGAGATGGGCCAGCGCCACCGGTCCGTCCGCGGCGTCGCCGCCGGCGGCCAGCACCGGGATCGGGCAGGCGGCGCTGACCGCCTCGAGCTCAGCGGCCGAGCGCGGTAGTGCCGTCTTCACGAGGTCGGCGCCGAGCTCGGCGGCGATGGCGGCGGCGTGCGCCACGAGCCGCGGCGCGCGCCCGTCGGTGACGCCGGGGCCGCGGGCGTAGACCATCGCCAGCAGCGGCACACCCCACCGCTCGCAGGCGCCGGCCACGGCGCCGAGGTCGGCGAGCTGCCGGGGCTCGGTCGGGGAACCGGCGTTGACGTGGACGCTGATCGCGTCGGCGCCGAGGCGCAGCGCCTCCTCGACCGTGCACACCAGCACCTTGGCGTCGGGGTCGGCGGGCAGGCCGGTGCCGGCGCTGAGGTGCACGATGAGCGACAGGTCTCGGAACCGGCGGGCCTGGACGTGCCGCAGCGCGCCCTTGTGCAGCACCACGGCGTCGGCGCCGTTCGCGGCGAGCTCGCCGACGAGCCGGTCGAGGCCGCCGCTGCGTCCACTGTGGATAATCGGCCCGGCGCTGACCGGATGGTCGAGCGGGACCACGAGCAGGCCGCCGGATCCGTTGCGGTACAGCCGATCCAGCCGCACCCGGCGAGCGAAGGTGTCGTTGTGAGCCACGCTTCGGACGCTAGCCGCGCGCCGGTGCGCCTCCCACTACCTCAATGGGTAGTGGCCGCCCGCGCGGGGGCGCTGCGACGGTTGCGTCATGACGCAACCGTTGCTGGATCGCATCTTCGAGGCCGAGGCGTTCGCGCTGCTGTGCCGCGGTGGCCGGGTGGAGCTGCGCACGGGCGTGCCGGTGGATGACCTGCCGGACGACCTGGCGGACGAGCCGGGCGAGGTGGTGGCTGGCGAGGTCATGGCAGCACTGCCCTTCCGCACGATCGCCGAGCGCGGCCTGCCCTGCGTGGACGACGGCGCGCCGCTGCTGGCGTTCGCCGTCGCCGAGCGGGCGGACCTGCCGATCGAGGAGGCGCTGCGGGTGCTGCCCAGCGACGCCACGCGGATCGACGGCGGCGCGTTCGACGTCACCGACGCGCAGTACGAGGGCGTCGTGCGGCGGGTGATCGCCGAGGACATCGGCGGCGGTACCGGATCCAACTTCGTGATCCGGCGGGCCTACCGGGCGCGGATCCCGGACTTCTCGCGGCGCGCGGCCCTGGCGGTCTTCCGGCGGCTGCTGCTCGCCGAGCGCGGCGCCTACTGGACGTTCCTGGTGCACTGCCGCGGCACGACGCTCGTCGGTGCGACACCGGAGTGCCAGGCGCGGCTGGCCGGCGGCATCGCGGCGATGAACCCGATCAGCGGCACCTACCGCTACCCGCCCGGCGGCCCGACCGCCCGCGGGCTGCGCGCGTTCCTGGCCGACCGCAAGGAGACCGAGGAACTGTTCATGGTGGCCGACGAGGAGCTCAAGATGATGGCCCAGGTCTGCGACGGCGGCGCCCGGCTGCGCGGGCCGTGGCTGCGGCCGATGTCGCGGCTGGCGCACACCGAGTACGTGATCGACGGGCCGACCCGCCTCGGCCCGCGCGAGGTGCTGCGGCGCACCATGCCGGCGCCGACGGTGACCGGTAGCCCGCTCGCCGCCGCCTGCCGCACCGTGGCTGCCCGGGAGGGCGCCGGGCGCGGCTATTACGGCGGGGCGCTCGCGCTGCTCGGCCCCGGCTCGCTGGACGCGGCGCTGATCATCCGCACCGCCGAGATCGACGCGGACGGTGGCGTGGTCGTCGGCGTCGGCGCCACGCTCGTGCGCCAGTCCGATCCCGCGGCGGAGGCGGCCGAGACCCGGTCCAAGGCCGCGGCCCTGCTCGCCGCCCTCGGTGGCGAGGCCCCGGCGACGGTACCCCCGAGAGCCCTCCCCGCCGTGCCCCGCGCGCTGCGCCGGCGCAACGCCGGGCTGTCGCCGTTCTGGCTCGGGCGCCCGCAGGCGTTGCCGCCGCTGTCCGGCCGGGTGCTGATCGTCGACGCCGAGGACGACTTCACCGCGATGCTCGCCCGCCTCACCGAGTCACTCGGCCTGGACGTCGACGTCGACACGAAGCTGCGCGACGGCTACGACGCGGTCGTCGTCGGCCCCGGACCCGGCGATCCGCGCGACCGCACCGACCCGCGCATCGACGGGCTGCACGCGATCACCCGGCGCCTGCTGGCCGACCGGACGCCGATGCTCGCCGTGTGCCTCGGCCACCAGGTGCTCGCCGACGAGCTCGGCCTGCCGATCCGCCGCCTGCCGAGTCCGGCCCAGGGCGTGCCGCGTCGCATTCCCGGATTCGGCCGGGTCGGCTTTTATAACACATTCGTCGCGGTGAGTGACGCACCGGGACATAGAGTGAATACTCATCAGGTGACAACGGCGCGTGACGGCATGCCAGAGCGGATCGGGATATCGCGGGACGCGCGCACCGGCGCAGTGCACGCCATGCGTTTGGCGCGAGTGCGGTCAATACAGTTCCACGTCGAATCCGTCATGACCGAGCACGGTCCGGCGATTCTGCGCCGGCTGCTGACCGAAATCCTCACCGCGCCGCCGGGCGGGCCGGGAGCAGGAACGCATCGGGGAGACGGCCGATGCCGTCCGGGTTCGTCCGGGTCCCCCGAAAGGCTGTTAAAGTCGATCTTCAATGGCCGCGAGAATCACCGCGGGCCCCAATCCAATTCCAGACATCAAGGGTGATCGTTCTGACGAGCACGGACACTTTCGGGCGCGACAGCGAACTCGCCGTCCTGCGCAGGGCGGTGTCCGGCGCGGCGGACGGAATCGGCGGCTGCACGATCGTCACCGGGTCGGCCGGTATCGGCAAGTCGCACCTGATGCGGGCGGCCACCCGGTGCGCGCAGGCGCGCGGGGTGTCGGTCGCGACCCGGGCCGCCTTCGAGCTCGACCGCGCGGCGCCGCTGATCACCCTCGCCTCGGCGCTGCAGCAGCTGCGACCGCCGCAGCCGCCGGTGGGCTGGGTGCGCGAGGAGGACGACGCGCAGTATCGCACCATCGAGCGGCTCGGCGCGGCGCTTGAGGACTACGCCGCGCAGCGGCCGCTGGTCATCGCGATCGACGACGCGCAGTGGATGGACGAGCTGTCCGCCCTCGCCGTGGCCGAGCTCGTCCCGGCGCTGGCATCCTCGCCGGTGCACTGGCTCTTCGCGCACCGGCCCGCGCCCACGGGCACCCCCGGCCAGCAGCTGATGGAGCGGCTCATCCGCGACGGGCACGAGCAGGTCACGCTCGGCACCCTCGACGACGACGCGGTCCGCCGGCTGTGCGCCCAGGTCGTCGGCGCCGACGTGGACAACACCGTGCTGGCGCTGGCCGGCGGCTGCGACGGCAACCCGCTGCAGGTCGAGCAACTGGTCCACACCCTGCACCTGACCGGGCAGCTGGTCGTCGCCGACGGCATCGCCACCGTCGTCGGCGAGGAGCTGCCGTCGAGCTTCATCACGATCGTCGACCAGATGCTGCACGGACTGTCCAGCGACACCCAGGAGCTGCTGCAGGCCGCGTCGGTGTTCGGCCGCCCATTCAGCATCGAGTCCGCCGCGCAGCTGCTGGAGGTGCGCCCCGCGACCCTGCTCAAGCAGGTCAGGGAGGCGACCACGGCGCGCGTGCTCGTCGACGAGGACGAGGGGCTCGCGTTCGTGCACGACCTCGTCCGCCTCGCCGTCTACGGCACGCTCGGCGACGCGGTCTCCACCATGCTGCACCGCCAGGCCGCGGCCATCACCCGCGCCGAGGGCCGCTCCCCCGTCGAGGTCGCCGGGCACCTGCTCAAGACCGGCCGCTCCGGCAGCCGCGAGGCCGTCACGATCCTGCACGAGGCGGCCCTCGAGGTCGCGCCGGTCGCGCCCAGCACCGCCGCCGACCTGATCGTGCACGCCTTGGGCGCGCTCGGCGAGCACGACCCCGGCCGGGTCGCCCTCGCCGCCGACACGGTCGGGCTCCTCGCCTCCGCCGGCCGCCTGGAGCAGGCGCACGACCTCGGCGAGACCGCGCTGCAGGCCGGGCTCGACCCGCGCACCGAGGCGACGGTGCTGCACGGCCTGGCCGAGGCGTTCAAGCACGCCGGGCAGAACCGCACCGCGGTGGAGTACGCCGGGCGCGGCCTGGCCATCCCCGACGTGCCCGGCGCCGTGCGGGCGAAGCTCTGCGCCATCCGCGCCCACGCCCGCTTCTACTGCGGCGACATGCCCGGCGCCGACGAGGACGGCGAGACCGCCACCACCACCGGGCTCGGCACCGGCGAGCACTCCGCCGCCGTCTTCGGCCTGACCGCGCGCAGCCTCGTCGCGCAGGCCCAGGGGCGCCTCGACGACGCCTACGGCCACGCCGAGCGCGCCACCGGCATCGCCGACACGGTCCGCGGCGAGGCCGCCCACCGCCACCCCCGGATCTGGCTCGGCGACGCCCAGGGTGCCCTGGACCGCTTCGACGAGGCCGAACAGACCTACCGCCGCGGCCGGCGCGAGTCCGAGCGGCTCGGCACCTCCTGGTCCACCCCGCTGTGGCACTACTACCACGCCAACCTGCTCACCGCCCGCGGCCGGCTCGACGACGCCGTCGCCGAGGCCGAGGCCGGGGTGGCCGTCGCGCTCAACCTGACCGCGTACGCGCTCGCCGTGCCGCTGCTGGGCACGCTGATCCGGCTCGCCGTGCTGCAGGGCGACCTGCCCCAGGCGCAGGCCCACCTGACCCACATGCACCGGCGGACGGCCGCCGGCATCAGCGCCGCTCCCGAGGACATCATCTGGCCCGAGGGCGTGCTCCAGGAGGCGATCGCCGGCCCCGGGGCGGCCCTGGCCACGCTCGCCGGCATGTGCGACGCCCTGCCCGACCGGCCCGTGCTCATCGCGACGGACCCGTCGGCCGCCGCGACCCTCGTCCACATCGCCACCCGCGCCGACGACCCCGACCGCGCCCGCCTCGTGGTCACCGTCGCCCGCCGGCTCGCCGAGCGCAACCCCGGCGTCGTGTCCCTGGCCGCCGCGGCCGACCACGCCGAAGGCGTGCTCACCGCGGACCCGTGGCTGCTGCGCGCCGCCGTCGAACGCTTCCGGCGCACCCCGCGCCGCCTCGCCCTGGCCGCGGCCCTGGAGGACGCCGCGCTCAGCGCCACCGACCCCGCGCAGGGCAGCGCCTGGGCCGCCGAGGCGATCGGCATCGTCACCGACTGCCGGGCCGAACGCGCCCGGCGCCGGCTCGAATTCAGCCTCGGCGGGCCGAAGACCACCACGGAGGAGCCGATGTTCCGCCCCGGCTCGCCGCTGTATCAGCTCACCCCGGCCGAGCGGGGCGTGGCGCTACGGGTCGCCGACGGGAGCACCAACCGGCAGGTCGCCAGCGATCTGTTCCTGTCCCGGCACACCGTGGACAGTCACCTGCGCAAGATCTTCACCAAGCTCGGCCTCCGCAGCCGGGTGGAGCTCGCCAACCTCGTCATGCGGGATCGCTTGAACACGTGATGTACCCAGGCGCCGCCGGGCCTCCAGCATGACCCTTGGCGACGAGCGGTCGCCGCGGTCGAACGAGGGGGAGATCGGTGACGACGCCGACGCTGCGCACGCAGGTACTCGTGGTCGGGGCCGGCCCGACCGGCGCCGTCCTCGCGCTCGAGCTGGCCCACCACAACGTGCCGTGCCTGGTCGTCGAGCGCGCCGCCGCGCCGCCCCGCCACGCCGGCATGGCACTGCTGACCGGGCCGGCGATGGACCTGCTGCGCCGGCTCGGCCTCGCCGACCTGGTGCGCGAGTACGGCGCGGGCCCCGAGGAGCCGGCCTGCGTCGAGTGGCGCACCAGCCTGGACGGCGCACCCGTGCTGGTGTCGCCGCGGCCCGCGAACGAGCCCGACCACCGTATCGGCGCCGCCGAGCTGACCCGCCGGCTGCGCGACGAGCTGCGCGAACACCCGCTCGTCGAGCTGCGCGAAGGCTGGACCTTCACCGGGCTGCGCATCGAGCCCGACGGCGCCGTGGCCAACCTGCTGGACGTGCGCAACGGCATGCGGCACACGGTCGCGGCGCGGCACCTGGCCGGCTGCGACGGGGGGCAGAGCACGGTGCGGCGCTGCGTCGAGGTATCGATGGACGGCCTCGGGCACCCGGCGCCGCACTGCTCGGTGTTCTTCCGCAGCGCCGACCCGCGGCTGCCGGCCCGCGACCAGGCCCGGGCAACGGTCGTCGTCGGCGGCGTGACCAGCGTGAGCCGCGCCGCCGGCGACAGCTGGGTCGCCCGCCTGCCGGTCGGCGCGGACGAGCCGCTGAGCACCGACCCGGTCGCACTGCTGCGCGCCCGGCTCGGCGCCGACCTTGACGTGCTGGAGATCCTCGGCGTCGCGCAGTGGGACGACGCCCTCACGGTGGCCACGGCGTACCGGCGCGGGCCCGTGTTCCTGGCCGGCGAGGCCGCGCACCGCTTCCACCCGGCCGGCGAGGTCGCCGACACCAGCCTGGCCGACGCCGTCGACCTGGGCTGGAAGCTCGCCGCCGAGATCAACGGCTGGGGCGGCCCGGCGCTGCTGGCCAGCTACGAGTCGGAGCGGCGCTCGCGCGCCCTGCTCGACCGGGAGCTGCTGGCCCGGGACCTGGAGACCCGGCGACGTTTCGGCCGGCTCATCGCCGCCGGCGCCGCGCCCGAGCTGCTCGCCGGACTGCTGCGGCAGGAGGCGCACCGCGCGGACGCGGGCGGGCTGCCGGCCCGGCACGCCACCTCGGCGGTCGTGTGGCACAACGGGGTGCCGCCCGCGACGGCGGCGGTACGACCGGGCGGGCGCGCCCCTGACGTGCGCCTGGACGGCGGCCCGCTCGCCGACCGGTTCGGGCCCGGGCTGACCCTGGTCGACCTCACCGGCGACGCGGCCGGCGCCGCGCTGGCCGCCGCGGCCGAGGAGCGCGGCATCCCGGTGCGGCACCTGCCGGTCGCCGACGCCGCGGTGCGCGCCGGCTGGGACCGGCCGCTGGCCCTGGTGCGCCCCGACGGGCACGTCGCGTGGTGCGCCGACGCCGTCCCGGGCGACTGGGACGCCGTGCTCAACCTGATCAGTGGCAAGACCACGTGAATACGTGATGGTCCTCGCCCCCGGGGTGCGGCGAGGCTCGATGGACGCTTGAACCCTCCGACAGGCAGAACAGGACCGAAGAGCATGACGACCCTGGCGCCCCTGACGGCCACCCCGGACCCGGACAACCTGAGCAACACCGTCGTAAGCCGGTGGCATCGCCGGCTGTCGGCCAACCCGACGGCCAAGCGCAGCCATTGGCGGACCAAGACCGTCTACTTCCGCGCGGTCGCGAGCCTCGTGGCCGGCACGCCCGCCGCGCAGCTGACGTGGAAGAGCATCGTCGAGGCCGCCGCGCCCCACGGCAGTCGCAGCACGTTCTACGAGGTCGCCGGCGCGCACGCCCGGCACCCGCTGATCGAGGCGTTCATCGACGACGGTCGCATGGACTCCATCCAGCTGGCGCTGTACTACCGCCGCCCCGACGCCGTCGCGCAGCTGCTCGACGAGGCGAAGGTCTGGTCCTACTGGCCGTACCGGGAGAAAATGATCGACGCCGTGACGAACGCCGGCCCGGCGTCGCCGGAGGCGTTGGAGGCCGAGGTGACCTCGGCGATGCTGAAGTGGGCCCGGGCCAACCCGCAGCTGGCCGCGGCGCTCAACCACGCGCCGCCGGCGTGCACGGTCGAGGACCTCATGCTGATCCGCCACGGCCGCCTGGCCGCCGTGCGGGCCGCGAACCACCTCACCGAGCGGCTGCGCCGCGCCGCCTGACCTCGATGCTCGCCCGTCGCCGGCCCGGCCTCCACCGTGAGGCCGGGCCGGCGGGCGTCCGCCACTAGCGTTGACACAGGCGTCAAGGTTTACCGTCGACGTCATGCGGATCGGCGAGCTGGCGGAATTGGCCGGGACGAGCACCCGTGCGCTGCGCTACTACGAGCAGCACGGGCTCCTCGCGGCCCGGCGCACCTCCAACGGCTACCGCGAGTACGACGAGTCCGACCTGCGGCTGGTCCGCGAGATCCGCTCACTGCTGGAAATCGGCTTCAACCTCGAGGACACCCGCCCGTTTGTGGAGTGCCTGCGCTCCGGGCGGGCGACCGGCGCCGAGTGCCCGGGCTCGATCGAGGTGCTCGGCCGCAAGCTCGCCGACCTGGACGGGTGCATCGCGCGCCTGCAGGCGGTGCGCAGGGTCGTGGAGCGCGAGCTGGCCCACGCGGTCGAAGAGGCCGCCGAACTGGAATCGAGGATTGTTTCATGACGACCGAGGTGACCGACGAGACGTTCGCGGCGGAGGTGCTCAAGAGCGACGTGCCCGTGCTCGTCGACTTCTGGGCCGAGTGGTGCCCGCCCTGCCACCGCATCGCGCCGATGCTCGAGGAGCTGTCCGCCGAGTACGCCGGCCGCGTCCGGATCGTGAAGCTCAACGCCGACGACAACCCGCGCACGGCCCGCGCGTACGGCGTGCTGAGCATGCCCACGCTGACGGTCTTCCGCGGCGGCGAGGTCGTCTCGCAGCAGGTGGGCGCCCGCCCGAAGGCGAACCTGCGCGAGCAGTTGGAGGCCGCGATATCGGCGCGCTGACGGGCGTGCCTCCCAGGACCCGGTAGGTGCGGCCCCGGCGGCGGGCTAGGCTGATCGAGTGTCCGTTCCGCCGAAGCCGCCGCAGCGGCCCGCACCGCAGATCCACGCCGGCCGGGTAGTCCGCACCGAGCGACTGACCCCCAGCATGCACCGCGTCGTGCTCGGCGGCGACGGGCTGTCCCGGTTCTCCGCCGGTGAGCACACCGACCACTACGTCAAGCTCATGTTCGCGCGGCCTGGCGTGCACTACCCGCCGCCCTTCGACGCGACGTTCGACCCGGCCGCGATGCGCGCCACCCTGCCGCGCGAGCTTTGGCCGGTCACCCGGACGTACACGGTGCGGTTCTGGGATCCGGAGGCGCGCGAGCTCACCCTCGACTTCGTCCTGCACGGCGACACCGGGCTCGCCGCGCAGTGGGCCGTTCACGCCCGGCCCGGCGACGTGCTGCACTTCGGCGGGCCGGGCGGCGCGTATTCGCCGGACCCGGCCGCCGGCTGGCACCTGCTGGCCGGCGACGAGAGCGCGCTGCCCGCCATCGCCGCCGCCCTGCCGCGGGTGCCAGCCGGCGCGACGTGCGCCGCGTTCGTCGAGGTCGGCGACCCCGCCGACGTGCAGCACATCCCGGGCGTCACCTGGCTGCGCCGGGGCGCCGGGCCGGTCGGCTCGGCGCTGGTGCCGGCGGTGCTCGCCCACCCGTTCCCGGCCGGCGCCGATCCGGCCGACCTGCACGCGTTCGTCCACGGCGAGGCGTCGTTCGTCAAGGAGCTGCGCCGCTACCTGCGGGTCGAGCGCGGCATGCCCCGCGAGCGGATGTCCGTGTCCGGATACTGGCGGCTGGGCCACGACGAGGACGGCTGGCAGGTCTCCAAGCGCGCCTGGAACGCGCAGATCGAGGCCGAGCAGGAGCCGGCGTTCTCCTGAGCGGGGCTACAGGCGGGTCGGGCTCGTGATGGTGAACCGTGCCTCGACCGCCGCGTACACCCGCTGGCGCTGCGGATCGAGCTCGAGCTCCGGCACGCCGGCGGACTTGCCCCGCATCCCCCCGTCATACGCCTGGAAGGACACGATCCCCTCCGCACCGCGGCTCAGGCCCGGGTCGGACAGCTCGACGAGCTCCACGACCTCGGCGCCGAGCGCCTCCGCGTATTCCCGCGCCCGGGCGATCGCGTCGGCGACCGCGGCGTGCCTCGCCTCCCGGTGCACCGGGCTGCCAGGTCGCAGCGACCAGGTGGGGCCGTGGACCTGGGTCTGGTCCTGCCCGGCCACGGCGAGCATCATCTCACCGAGCGCCGCGAAGTCCGTCACGGTCACCGTCGTCGAAACGCTGCCGTTGTACGCCGTGACGCGCTCGCCCCGCCGCCCGCTCTCCGGATAGACGTGCACGCCGCCCGTCTCCCGCCGCTCGATCGCCTGGTCGTAGCGGTCGAGGAACTGCCGCAGCGCGTCGGCGCGCTCCCGCAGCCGGCCGAGCGTCGCCGACCGGTCCTTGTCCCGGGCGGTGATGACCACCGTGAACTCGGCGAGCTCGGGCTCGGCCTCCCGGGTTGACTCCCCACGCACCGCGACCGTCGTCATGGCAACAGCCTATTGGTCGGCCGAAGGCCCCTCGACGGCGCGGCGCTTGCGGCGGCGGCGCTCGACGGCGACGCCGCCCCAGAAGGCGAAGCCGGTGATGACGATCCGCGGTGCGCCGTGCCGGCCCGGGCCCGCCGCGTCCTGGCCGAAGCCGCCCATCACCCCGCTGCCGGTCACGTGCACCTCGGCGTCCTCGGGGACGATGACCTGCACCCCGCCCATGACGGCGAACGCGCGGATCTTGATCTCGCCGTGCAGCATCCGAGCCTCGCGCAGGTCGATGGTGCCGCCGCCCCAGAACGCGAAGCAGGTCAGCAGTCGCGGCGGGATCCACGGGCCGCGGCGGGTGAACCCGCTCATCACGGCGATCGCGGTGCCGCTGGCCGGCACCTCGCCGGGGCGGGGCGGCACGCCCTGCATGGGCACCGGGGAGGCCTGCGCGCTGGGCAGGTCGCGGACGAGGGGCTCGAGCTCGGCATACGTGCGGGCTGCGTAGACGGCGTGCAGGCGCTCGTCGACCTCGTCGAGGTCGAGCCGGCCCTCGGCGGCGGCGGTGCGCAGCACATCGGCGACGCGCTCCCGGTCGGCGTCAGAGGCGCGCAGCTGCCGTGGGTCCAAGCGTTCCGGGAGGTCGGCCATGGCGAACAGCCTAGGGCCCCGGCGGGGGCCGCGGCGCCCCGGTCCGGTGCCTTCCCGGCTGCCTTCCCCGGTGCCTTCCCCAGCACCCGGACGGGCGGCGCCGGGAAGGCAGCCGGGCGGCAGCCATGGGCAGAGGCAGGCGCAGGCGGGCACGGGCGGGGCTCATTGCCCGAGCTCACCATGACATGTCACGAAAAATCCGGTTAAAACTGGCTCAACGCGTATCCCGCCCGAAACAGCCTCTTAGCAAAGCGCAGACTTGCGCAAGGGCTCAGTAGCGTTTTGGATGTGCTGGCGGACCCGTACGCCACCGTCCGTGAGCACCGGCGTCACCAGCTTCCCGATTATGGAGGATCGACCCATGACCCACGGCGGGGACCTGTTGACGCAGCGCGAGGACGCCGGCGCGCGCCCCAACTTCACCCAGCAGGTCCGCGGCTACGACAAGCGCCAGGTCGACCAGTACCTCAACCAGCTGGACCGCCAGATCAACAACCTCACCACGGAGCGCAAGCGCGCCACCGGCCAGGCCCAGGACCTCGCCAACCAGGTCCAGGACCTCACCTCGCAGCTCAAGCAGTTGCAGGCCGAGGTCGCCGAGGCCCGCCAGCGCCCCGCCCGCGTCGACCGCGCCTCGTTCCGCCACCTCGGCCCGATGGTCGACCAGATTCTGGCCCTGGCCGAGAAGCAGGCCGGCGTCATCATCGACAACACCGAGCAGAAGGCGGCCGAGCACCAGGCCAACGCCGAGAAGCTGCTGGCCGAGGCCAAGGAGCGGGCCGAGAAGCTCATCGCCGACGGCGAGGCCGCGCATGAGCGCTCCCAGGCCGAGGCCAAGCGCATCAATGAGCAGAGCATCGAGCACATGGAGAAGACCCGCGCCGAGGCCGACGCGCTCGCCGAGGCGGCCCGCCAGCAGGTGCTGCAGGAGGTCAAGGCCGGTCGCGCCCAGGCGCAGCAGGAGATCAACCAGTGGAAGGCCACCGCGCAGCGCGAGATCGAGGAGCTCAAGGCCACCTGCGACCGGGAGTTGGCCGAGCTGCGTGCGTCCACCGATCGCGAGCTGGCCCAGCAGCGCCAGGCGGCCGACCAGAAGAACGCGGCGCTGCACGCTGACGCCCAGAAGTACGCCTCGGACCTGCGCAAGCGCGCCGACGAGGAGAACACGCGGCACCAGCAGCAGCTTTCCGTGGTACAGCAGGACATCCAGGCTCGGCAGAAGGCCCTGGCCCAGCTGCAGACCGAGCTCGAGGCGACCCAGACCCAACTCGCCGACACCCGCCGCGAGTCCACGACGCTGAGCCGCGAGGTCAGCCAGCTGCAGCAGCGCCTGGCCGACACCAAGCAGAGCCTGGCCAGCGAGCTGACCCGGCTGGAGCACGCGCGCCAGGCCGCCGACTCGGCCGAGCGGCACGCCAAGGAGGTCCGCGCCCGCGTCCAGCGCGAGGCGAAGCGCGTGGCCGACCTGGCCGCCGCCGCCGTCATGGCCGCGGCCGCTGGCGGCGCCGACACGGGCGAATACCCGAAGGTCGCGGTCCGCCAGATCCCCGAGTCCCTGCTGACGCAGCCGGACAGCGCCAGCGCCGCCGACGCGGACGCCCGCTAAGCCTGACCGTCCCGGCTGCTGCGCCCGCCGTCGCGGTCGTCGCGCCCCGGCCGGCTCGGTTTTCGCCGCGCCGGCCGGGACGACACTCGATGCCGGGAGAACATCTCCCGCACCAGCCGCACCGGCCTGGGCCCGCGCCGGGGCTTTACGGGCCGTGCGTTCCGGTCACTCGTTGCGGGCCGTCTCCGGTCCGGTCACGCGCTCCAGCAGCGGCAGGGTCGAGGCGATGATCGCCAGCGACACCGCCAGGCCCAGCGCGGTCAGCACGTAGAAGCTCCAGCCCGGCGGGGTCAGCGTGTACTCCAACTGGGCCCTGAGGAACAGCTGCGCCGCCGCGAAGCCGGTCACCGCGGCCAGCACCGCGACCGCCAGCAGCGGCACGGCGCTCTCCAGGGCCACGACTCGGCGCAGCATCCGCAGCGGTACCCCGGTGAGCCGCAACAGGCTGAACGGGCGCTTGCGGTCGACGATGCCGGCCGCGACGCTCACCGCCAGGCTGCAGCCCGCGATCGGCAGGCTGAACAGCATGACGACGTTCGCCAGCTGCTGGAACTGGTTGAGCTGCGTCCGGGAGTTGCCCATGAAGTCGTTCTCGGTGGCCGGCGGGACCCGCTGGTCGGGATAGGCGAGCTCGAGCACGGTGCGGACCCGCTCGTGCGCCGCCGGCGTGCCGTCCAGGCCGACGACCAGCGTCTGGATCGGCAGCGCGGCGAGTTCCTCAACGGTGACCGGGGACGCGGGCCACATCATGTCCGGGCCCGGTTGCTCGGCGTCCCGATTCCACACGGACGCCAGGCCGTACGGGACCCCGGCCACGACGGCGCCGGGGGCACACCGGCCGTACTGCGGAATCCGCGCCAGCTCGGCGCACTCGGCGACGCCGGCCGGCGAGTCGGGGGTGTCGTCCGGGTTCTCCCGCGTCACGAGCGTGAAGGTGACGCCGGGCGTGCCGCGCAGCCGGGCCAGCAGCGCGCCGGGAACCTGGTCGCTGTCGCGGTCGAAATGCCGCAGCATCGTGACCGCGGCCAGCGGGCTCTCGCGCGCGCCGCGCTGGTCGACGATCGTGGTGATCACGCCGGTCGCGACGCTGACCACGAAGAGGCCCAGGACCACGCCGCTGATGGCGCGGAACGCGGCCTGCGGGTTGTCGGCGAGCCGGCGGGCGGCGACCAGCGTCGGCAGCCGGCGGGCGCGGCGCGCCATGAGCCGGGCGCCGACCATCGTGATCCACGGGCCGGCGAGCACCAGGCCGACCATGATCACCAGGAACCCGGGCAGGAAGGCGGCGACCTGGCCGTTGGAGGTGGGGGGCCTGCGGCCGATGAAGTACGTCAGCTCGGCGAGCCCCACGGCCAGCGGGATCAGCCGCCACGCTCGCGGCGGCCGGGGCGTGACCTGCCGCGCGACGCCCAGCGGCGAGATCCGCACGCGGCGCATCGCGAGCCGGGCCGCGAGGGCGGCGGCGAGCGGGACGCCGAGCGCGATGAGCACGGCCGCGAGCCAGCCGGGCGAGAGGTCGTCCGGAAAGAAGCGCATGCCGGTGAACGGGAACTGCGCCATGAGGGCCCGCAGCGCCGGGAACAGCGCGAAGCCGGCCGCGGTGCCGATCACGGCGGCGGCGGTGGACTCGACGGCGGCGAGCGTGGAGACCTGCCGCGGGGTCGCGCCGACCAGGCGCATCGCGGCGAAGCGCTGCTCGCGCCGGGCCGCGCTGAGCCGGGTCGCGGTGCTGATGAAGATGAGCACGGGGAAGAGCAGCCCGCCTGCGATCACCGACAACACCAGGTCGAGCGCGGCGACCGGGATCGGCGGCGCGTCCGTCGAGATCGAGGCGACCCGGCGGGCGCCGGGGATCGCGGCGACCTCGTCCGCGGGGCGACCGACGACGGCGACGAGCGAGTCGGGCGAGGCCAGTGCGGAGTCGTCGATGATGCCGGCCTCGCGCCCGGGGAACCGCGCGGCGAGCTCGTCGGCGGGGTGTGACGCGATGAGGTCGTGCAGGGCCGGGGAGACGTAGTACTCCCCCGGGGCTGGCACCCGCGGCAGCCCGGGCACCACCGGCGGGTGGGGCCCGGTGAGGCCCACGTCGACGCGGTCGATGGTCTTGCCGCCGAAGTAGTCCCAGCGGGTCGACCACACCAGCGGGTCGGCCGCGGGGGCGCCGGCAGCCGGCTGCGGCTTGAGCCAGCCGATCCGGCCGACCTGCGCGTCGAGGGCTCGGACCCCGGCGACGGTGGACAGCAGCAGGCCGACGCCGAGCGCGACGGCGGCGGCGATGACCACGAACCGCACGAGCGCCTCGCGGCCACTGGCGACCGCGAGGCGCAGGCCGAAACCGATCACGACCCGCTCCGCTCGGCGGTGAGGGCGTGGACCGTGCCGTCACGGACGATGACCTCGCGGTCGGCGTAGACGGCGACCCGCGGCTCGTGGGTGACGAGCACGACCGTGGTGCCCTGCTCCCGGGCGACGCCGACCATGAGGTCCATGACCTGCTCGCCGGTGAGCGAGTCGAGCGAGCCGGTCGGCTCGTCGGCGAAGAGCACCTGCGGCCGGTTGATCATGCCGCGGGCCAGTGCGACCCGCTGCGCCTGCCCGCCGGAGAGCTCACCGGAGCGGCGGCGCTGCATGCCGCCGAGGCCGAGCCGTTCCAGCCAGCCGCGGGCCTGCCGCAGCGCCTCGCTCCGCTTGAGACCGCCGAGCAGCAGCGGCAGCGCGACGTTCTCCTCGACGGTCAGCTCCGGCACGAGCTGGCCGAACTGGAACACGAACCCGAAGCGCTCCCTGCGAAGCGTGCTGCGCTCGTGCTCGCTCAGCGTGTCGATGCGCCGGCCGTCGAAGCGGATCTCGCCCTCGCCGGGCACGAGGATGCCCGCCAGGCAGTGCAGCAGCGTGGTCTTGCCGGAGCCGCTGGGCCCCATCACGGCGACGATCTCGCCCGGTCCGGCCTCGAACGACGCCTTGCGCAGGGCCTGGGTCTCGCCGAAGGACAGCACGGCGTCGCGCGCCTCGATGACCGGGCCGGTCATCGCCGCACCAGCCCGGCGAGGTGGTCCAGGCGGGCCACGGTCAGCTCGATCCAGCGCAGGTCCGCCTCCAGGTGGAACAGGCCGTGGTCGGCGAGCATCGCCTCGATCAGGTCGTTGCCCTTCTTGATCTCGTGCAGCTCGCGCATCCGCTTGAGGTGCGCGGCGCGCTGCATGTCGAGATACTCCCCCGCGGGGCGGTCCAGCATCAGCGACAGCATGACCTTGGAGAAGAGCACGGTCTGCAGGTGCGGCTCCGGCTCGACGGCCTGGGTCAGCCACGCGTCGACCTCGGTGGCGCCGAGCTCGGTGATCACGTAGCGCTTGCGGTCGGGCCCGTCGCCGGCCTCGACCTCGCTGATCACGACCTTGCCGTCGCGGGCGAGCCGGCCGAGCGTGGAATACACCTGCCCGAACGGCAGCGGCCGGCCCCGGCCGAAGAACGTGTCGTAGTCGCGCTTGAGGTCATAGCCGTGGCTCGGCTCGCGCTCGAGGAGCCCGAGAAGGGTGAGAGGAACACTCATGGGCCAACCATACACCGCGGATATACACCCGGTATATACCCGCGAGGAATAAGGACCCGCCGGAGCCGAGACGGACGAATCAGCGGAGTGGGAAAGCCCGCCGGAGCGGGAAAGGGCGGATCAGCGGATGCCGGCCACCGCGCCGTAGCAGGCGACGTCCTCGGCTGATGGACGCTGGCCCGGCACGCCCTCGGCGTGCCAGTGCGCCACCGAGACGATGCCCGGCTCGACGAGGTCGAACGCGGACAGCAGTTCGGCGAAGCGGGCGCCGGTGCGGGCCTGGAACCGCCCGTCGGGGTTGTTGGCCGTCAGCTGCGCGATGGCCTCGCCCGGCAGGAACTCCCAGGTGGCGTGGGACGCGACGACGAAGCTGCCCGGGGCGAGCGCGCCGGCGAGCTTGTCGATGAGCTCCTGCGGGTGCTCGTCCTCGCGGACGAAGTGCAGCACGGCGACGAGCAGCAGCCCGACCGGCTGGGACAGGTCGAGCGTGGCGGCGAGGTCCGGGTGGGACAGGATCTTGCCGGGCTCGCGCAGGTCGGCGTCGAGGTAGGCGTTGACGCCCCCGGGCGCGCTGGTCAGCAGCGCCCGCGCGTGTGTGAGCACGATGGGGTCGTTACTTGTCGGGTAGTACGCACACATAGGTAATTCGCCGAAGGGAACTACGCGCGGCTGGACCGGCGTGCGGCCTTGCGGTGCGCCGTGTGTCGGTGCCCGCGTCGGCGATAACCGGGGGATGCGCGTCGAGGTGTTCAGCAACCTCGTCCACGTCACGCCGCACCTGTGGGAGGTGTTCTCGCTGCCCGGGGTCACCCTCTATCGGTATGCCGGCCCGCGTCATACATCGACGGCGCTCACCCCTTGACCGCGCCCTGCATGATCCCGCCGATGATCTGCCTGCCAAGAACGACGAACACCAGCAGGATCGGCACGGTGCTGATCAGGGTCCCGGCGAGCACGAGCGTGTAGCTCATGTAATAGCCGCCGGCCAGCTTCGACAAGGCGACCTGGACGGTCGGGTTGCTCTGCCCCAGGGCCAGCAGGGGCCAGAAGAAGTCGTTCCAGGCACCCATAAAGGTGAACAGCGCGAGCACCGCGGCGGCGGGCCGCGCCGCGGGCAGCACGACGTGCCAATACAGCCGGGTCGTCGAGCATCCGTCGACCCGGCCGGCCTCGAGCAGTTCGTCGGGCAATGCTTCGGAGAGGTACTGACGCATCAGGAACACCCCGAAGGCGGACGTGGCCGCCGGGACGATCACCGCCTGCAGATGGCCGGTCCAGCCCAGCCACTGGGCCATCATGATGTACAGCGGGATGATGCCCAACTGCGCCGGGACCATCATCGTCACCACCAGGAACACGAGCATCGCGTCGCGGCCGCGGAAGCGCAGCTTCGCGAACGCGAAACCGGCCAGCGTGCTGGTGAGCACCACGGACAACGTGACCGTGCTCGCGATGATCGTCGAGTTGAGCAGCGCCAGGCCGAAGGCGCCCTGAGCGAACGCGTGCCGCAGGTTGGTCCACAGGTGGGCTCCGGGCAGCAGCGGAGGCGGCCAGCGCCCCGCCGCGGAGTCGTCCTGCGAGGACGCGACCATCGACCAGTACAGCGGGAACACCGACAGCACGACGATCGCGCCGAGCAGCAGACAGGTCGCCGGCCCGGCGCGGCGCCGCCCCGGAGCCGGGGACCCGCGGCGGGCGCGGACATGCGGCGTCACGCTCATGTGGCGCTCCGGATACGCCGGGAGAGCAGGTAGTTCACGCCGACGGCCACGATGATGATCATGAACATGGCCCAGGAGACCGTGGCCGCGTAGGCGTACTTGCCGTGGCTCCAGAACTGCTCGTAGACGTACATGGCCAGGGTCTGGAACTGTCGGGAGTCACCACCGGTCGGGCTCAGTCCCGGATTGAACATGAGCGGCTCGGTGAACAGCTGGATGCTGCCGATGGTCGACATGATGACGGTGAAGATGATGGTCGGCCGCAGCGCCGGGATGGTGATGTGGCGGAACTTCTGCAGCTCGCCGGCGCCGTCGAGGTCCGCCGCCTCGTAGAGATCGTCCGGCACCGCCTGCAGCGCGGCGAGGTAGATCAGGGCGTTGTAGCCCGTCCACCGCCAGGTGATCATGGCGGCCAGTGCCAGCCACGATTGCCAGGTGCCCTCCTGCCAGTCGATCTTGTGCACGCCGACGAGGCTGAGCACCCAGTTGACCAGGCCGAGGTCCCGCCCGAACAGCTGGGCGAAGATCAGTCCGACGGCGGCGACCGAGGTGACGTTGGGCACCAGCACACCCATCCGCAGCAGCGTGCGGGCGCGCAAGCGGCGATGCAGGAGGTGAGCGATCCACATGGCGAGCAACAGCTGGGGTGCGGTGCCCAGCAGGCCGATCGCGGCGGTGTTGCGCACCGCGTTCCAGAAGTAGTCGTCGTGGATCAGCCGCACGAAGTTGCCCAGCCCGACGAAGACGTCGTCGCTTCCGGGCATGTCCTGGTTCCACCGGGTGGTGGCCATCCAACCGGTGTAGAGGATCGGGAACAGCCCGAAAACGAAGAAGATCAGGAAGAACGGCGCGATGTAGAGGTACGGCGTGGCCTTCACGTCGAGCCTGTAGCGCAGGCGGGACCACCGGTCGGGCGGCGGCGGTGTGCGGACTGCCATCGGGCTGCTGGCTCCTTTCCGAATCCGCTTCGCTAGGGCTCGGTGGCGTTTGCCACGTCCTTCAGCACCTGTCGCCAGGCTCTCTCGGGTCCCTGCCTTCCCTTGTCGACCCGATTGATCCCCTGACCGATGAGCGGACCGATGTCGCCGTCCTTGGGGCCCTGGTACTGCGGCCGCAGCTTCCTGGCCGCCGTGGTGAAGATCCGGCCGGTCGGCGCGTCGCTGAAGAACGGGTTGGTGTACCCGGTCACGGCCGGGTCGCTGTAGAGCGCGGGCTCGCTGGGCAGGTGCCCCTGCGTCCGGAAGATCCAGCTCTCCTGCTCCGGCGCGGTCAGGTACTCGGCGAGCGCGATGGCCTCCTTGGGGTGCTTGCTCTGCTTGGGCACGGTCAGGAATGAGCCGCCCCAGTTGCCGCTGCCGCCGGGGATCGTGGCGATGTCCCACTTGCCGCTGGTCTGCGGCGCGTTCTGCCTGATCGTGTCGGTCATCCACGCCGGGCAGGCCACGGTCGCGAACGATCCCCGCTGGAAGCCGGCGTTCCACTGCTGGCTGAACGTCGTCAGCTTCGCCGACTCGCCGGCCCGCACCGCGTCGACCGCGAGGTCGAACGCCTGCTTGACGGCGGGATTGCTCGCCACGACCACGTTGTTGCCACGGTCGGTGTAGGCGACCGGCGCCTGGCCCATGATGGCGTTGAAGACGTTGGCCCCCGAGTCGAACCAGGCCACGTCCTTGGGGTCCCTGGGGCCCTTGGGGTCCTTTGATGCCTCGGCCATGAACCGCTTGCCGGTCGCGATGTAGGACCGCCAGTCCGGCCACAGCGCCGAAACCTGGTCACGGGCGGTCGGCAGGCCGGCCTGCGCGAACAGATCCCTGCGGTAGCACATCGCCAGCCCGCCGACGTCGGTACCCAGCCCGATCAGCTTCCCGTCGTCACTGGTCGCCTGTTGCGCCTTCCACGGCAGCCACCGGCCCGGGTCGACGCCCTGGGCCTTGAAGTCCACGAACTTGTCCGCCATCACCCTGAACTGGGCCATGTAGCCGGTTTCGATCGCCTCGACGTCGCCGGTCCCAGATCCGCCCAGCAGGTGCGCCTGCAGGTTCTTGTGATGGTCGTCGTAGGAGACGACGTGCTCGACGATCTTGAGTCCGGGGTGGCTCCGCTCGTACCGGGCGTACAGGTCGTGATACCCGAAGTCGCCGAACGTCTCGACCACGAGTTGGTTGCCGCCCGATCCGGTGAAGCCGCACGCGGCGAACGCCGTGCCGATCGCCAGGCAGCACAGCGCCAGCATGACTACCGCCTTGCGCATCGGACCCCCTTTGAGCGCCTGGGGACCTTGGAGCCGTGCGGCGCCCCTCGCGGGGCGAGCGGTTCCTGATCTCGACCCTAGACCGCAGTACATGAGTCAGTAAATACCGATTTTTATAGAAAGTACCCTTTTACCCGGACTATAGTGAGAGCGCTCCCACAAATCCATGATTTCCCTGCTCAGGTCCTCGTGAAGCGCTCTCTGCTCATCGCCGCGGCAGCGGTACTGCTCGTCGTCCCGGTGACCACTATCGCCACACCCGCCGAAGCCGGCCCGCCCTGCACCACCGCGCGGACGCTGTGCCTCGGCGACGTCAACTCCCGCGTGCGGGTCAACCAGGTCGGCTATCTCACCGACGGCCCGAAGGAGGCGACGGTTGTCACCACGAAGACCACGCCGCTGCCCTGGCGGCTGCGCGACGCCGCCGGCACGGTCGTGGCGCGCGGCAGCACCACCCCGCGCGGCGTGGACGCGACCTCGGGGCAGAACGTACAGACCGCCGACTTCAGCGCCTACCACATCGCCGGCACGGGGCTGACCCTGGCCGCCGACGGTGACACCAGCGTCCCGTTCGACGTCGGGGTCAACGCCGCCTACGAGCGGATGCGGGTCGACGCGCTGTCGTTCTTCTACACGCAGCGCAGCGGCATCAAGATCCTCGGCAGCATCGCGCCCGGCTACGGCCGGGCCGCCGGCCACCTGGGCGTACCGCCCAACCGGGGTGACACCGACGTACCCTGCCAGCCAGGCGTCTGCGACTACCGGCTCGACGTGCGCGGGGGCTGGTACGACGCCGGCGATCAAGGCAAGTACGTGGTGAACGGCGCGATCGCGGTCTACGAGCTGATGAGCACCTTCGAGCACACCAAGCTGGCTCGTGCCGAGCCGGGCCGGCTGGGTAACGGTTCGCTGCGGATCCCCGAGCGCGGCAACGGCGTCCCCGACATCCTCGACGAGGCACGCTGGGAGCTCGAGTTCATGCTGCGCATGCGGGTTCCGGCCGGGCAACCGCTCGCCGGGATGGTGCACCACAAGGTCCACGACCGGGCCTGGACCGCCCTGCCCCTCGACCCGGCAGCCGACCCGCAGCCACGCGAGCTGCACCCGCCGTCGACAGCGGCGACGCTCGACCTCGCGGCGACCGCCGCGCAGGGCGCGCGCCTCTTCCAGCCCTACGACGGGGCGTTCGCGGCCAGGCTCCTCGCCGCGGCACGGAACGCCTGGACCGCGGCCGCCGCCCACCCGGCGATCTACGCCCCGAGCTCCGACAACGTCGGCGGCGGCGCGTACGACGACAACGACGTGTCCGACGAGTTCTACTGGGCGGCCGCCGAGCTGTACCTCAGTACCGGCGAACAGGCCTATCGGGATGCGGTCATGGCCTCGCCGTGGCACACCGCCGACGTGTTCCGGCCGCAAGGCTTCGGCTGGCAGTTCACCGCCACCGCGGGCCGCCTCGACCTGGCGACCGTGCCCAGCGCCCTGCCGGACCGGACCCGGGTGCGGCAGTCGGTGGCGGACGGAGCGAAGCAGTACCTGGCGATCATGCGCGCCAACCCGTACGACATCGCCTACGCGCCGCTCGACGGCAAGTTCGACTGGGGCTCCAACGACCTGGTGCTGAGCAACCTCATGGTGATCGCGACCGCGTTCGACATCACCGGCGACCGGCAGTTGCGCGACGGCGTGGTGCGCGGGATGGACTACCTGCTCGGCCGCAACGCGCTGCAGCAGTCCTACGTCACCGGCTTCGGCGCGCGCTCGTCGCACAACCAGCACTCCCGCATGTACGCGCACCAGCTCGACGCCGCGCTGCCCAGCCCGCCGGCCGGCTCGCTCGCCGGCGGGCCGAACTCCTCGATCCAGGACCCGGTGGCGTCGAACAGCCTGCGCGGCTGCGCGCCGCAGTCCTGCTACATCGACGACATCCAGGCATGGTCGACCAACGAGGTCGCGATCAACTGGAACGCGACCCTCGCGTGGGTGGCGTCGTTCCTGGCCGACCAGGGCGAGGCCGGCCCGCTCCCGCGTCCGGCGTGCTCGGTGTCGTACGGCGTGGTGTTCGGCTTCGGACACGAGTTCCTCGCGATGGTCACGGTCCGCGGCACGAGCGGGCAGACGCTGCACGACTGGAAGCTCCGGTACGCCTACACCGGCACGCAGACGGTCACCTGGGCGTTCAACGCCACGGCGCGGCAGACGGCCGCGTCGGTCGAGGTGACCCCGTGGCACTCGCGGCTTCGCCCCGGTGAGTCCACGACGATCCTGCTGGCCGGCCGGGTGGATCGGGGCCCGGACACGGCGCCCGCCTTCTTCTCGTGCGCTTAGCCGAACGGTGTGCGACGCCGCGCGCCGCGTCACGGGCGGGACGCGTCCGGTAGCCTTCGGTACATGGTGCTGAGGACCCCGGAGTCGGCGGCGGGCGCCGCCGGGCTGACCGCGATCCTGGACCGCCCGCAGGAGGCGTCCCTGGCCTTCGACTTCGACGGCGTGCTGTCGCCAATCGTCGCCGACCCCCTCCTGTCCCGGCCGTATCCGGGGGTCGTGGCGGCGCTCGGGCGCCTCGCCGAGCTGGTGGGATCGGTCTCGATCATCACCGGGCGGCCCGTCGCGGACGTGCTGCGGCTCGGGGACCTGGGCGGACTGGCCGCGCTCGAGCACTTCTCGATCTTCGGGCTGTATGGCATGCAGCGCTGGGACCCGGCCGGCCGCGCGGTGGTGTCGGAGCCGGTGCCGGCCGGGGTCGCGGGGGCGCGCGCGGAGCTGCCGGCGCTGCTGGAGGCGGTCGGCGAGCCGGGCGTGACCGTTGAGGACAAGGCGATGTCCGTGGCCGTGCACACCCGCCGCGCCGACGACCCGCACCGGGCGTTCGCGGCGCTGCGGGCCCCGCTGCGCGAGCTGGCCGGGCGGCACGAACTCGCGCTGGAGCCGGGGCGGATGGTGCTGGAGCTGCGCCCGCCGGGCGTCGACAAGGGCCAAGCGCTGCGGGCGATCGTCGAGCGGCACGGGGCCCGGTCGGTCGCCTACTTCGGCGACGACCTGGGCGACCTGGCCGCCTTCGACGCCGTCGAGCGGCTGCGGGAGGCCGGCACGGCCGGGCTGAAGGTGTGCAGCGGCTCCGACGAGGTGCCGCAGCTGGCGGCCCGGGCCGACCTCATCGTCGACGGGCCGCCCGGCGTGCTCGAGTTCGTCGAGGGGCTCAACGAACACCTGAAATAGCGGCTCGTCTCGCCGGGCCGGACGGCGCGCGGCGTTGCCATGACTCGGGTCCGCGCCACCGGCGGACCGTTCCTCCCGTGAGCGCCTGGTCTGGGTCGGTCGCCGCGCAGCCTCATCGAGCCAGACTGGGCGAAACACTCGGCCCTGGCGGGCCTCCCTGTCAGGCCCGCGGTGCCAAGAACGAAAGCGTCAGCGGGGCAGCTGCTGCAGGATCATGCGCGCCATCGAGGCGACCAGGGCGCTGTCCTCGGTGTGGGCGAAGGTGAGCGTGCCGTGCGAACCGCGCCCGCACAGGGCCGCCGTGTACCGCGGCGCGACCACGACCGCCGCGCACTCCTCGAAGTCCGCGCCCGGGCTCGGCGCGAAGCGCACACCCGGCGCGATCGCGGCCGGGTGCAGCGGGGCGACCAGCCCGACGAACGCCACCCGCTCGGCCAGGCCGGTCAGCGACGGCAGCCAGGAGCGTGCGGCGGCGGGATGGGTGCACGAGGCGAGCACGACCGCGCCGGTGCCGGCGCGCCGCAACAGGTGCTCCAGGTGCGCCGCGAACACCTCCGGCGTGCCGGCCCGCACCTTCCCCAGCGCCGCCGCGGCCTCGAACGGCGTGCCCGCCGGCAGGTGCAGCCCCGGACTGGACGGGCGCAACGCCGCCGCGCCGGCCGTGCGATCCTGCCCGCCGCTGCAGTCCCTGTCGAACGGGGCCAGCCGCGCGATCGGGGCGGGCCCCCCGAACAGCAGGCCCTGGCCCCAGTGCGCACCCAGCGCGCGGGCGTTGGCGAGGTCCGCGGCGGTCTCGATACCCTCGGCGACGATCACCGCGCCGGTCCGCTCGGCGACGGCGCTCACCGCGGCGACGATCTCGACGGTCCGGGGGGCGTGCGGCGCGCGCAGCAGTTGCAGATCGAGCTTGACGACCTCGGGCTCCAGCAGCGGCAGGAACGCCAGCGACATCGGGTCGGCGCCGACGTCATCGAGGGCCAGGCAGTTGCCGTGCGACTGGATCGCGGCGGCCAGCTGCAGCAGCGCGGCGGGCCGGGCGGCGAGGGCCCGCTCGGTGTACTCCAGCACGATCCGGAACGGCGGCCCGCCCGTCATCAGCTCAAGCAGCCGCGGCGACAGCGGCTGGTCGACGACGGCCGGCTCGGCGTTGACGAACACCAGCGGCGGCGGCTTGTCCGCGCCCCGCGCGACCTCAAGGGCCCGCTCGGCGCACAGCGTGTCGAGCTCGGCGAGCCGCCCGGCGGCCACCGCCGCCGCGAACAGCGCCCGCGGTTGCCACAGTTCGCTGCCGACCGGCCCGCGGGCGAGCGCCTCGACCCCGACCGGCCGCAGCGACCGCAGCTCCACGATCGGCTGGAAGAATGGCTCGACGGCCCGCTCGGCTATCACCCGGTGGATCAGCTCGCCGCCGGGCCCGTCCCACGGCGTGACCCGCCCCCGCGACGCCGACCCGACGCCCGCACCGGACACCGCCGTCTTGAACAACCCGGTCGCGCCAGACGACCCAGACAGCCCGGACGCAGCGGACGAGGCGAGCCCGCCGAACACCTCGGGTCCGCCGTGCGCCGCCGCCGTGCCAGGCGCAGGCGTGCCGGGTCCGGCGGTCGCCGGTGATGCGGACACCTCGGTCGTGCCGGAGGTCTTGCCGGACGCGGCGGCCCGCCTGGAGCGCGGCGCCAGCGTGCGGCCCACCCACGAGACCCGGGAGCGGAACGACGAGGGCCGCAGCGGCGCCGGTGTCGAAGCGGACACGGAGGGTGATGCGGCGGTCGCGGGGATCGGAACATCGGGCCGGTCCTGGGCCTGCATGCCAACCTCCCGGCTCGACACCGCGACGTGCCCCGCTCCTCGCACACTAGACCCCGACCTGCCCGGCGAACCAGCCGCGCAGGTCAGGGCCACAGCTTAAGATCGGGTCACGCCGAGGCGACCAAGCCCGCGACGCAACCGGGGACATACTTCGGCACACGCTATATGGCGCCGCAGCTGGCGTCGACAATCATCCATGTTTCCATGAGACTCTCAGCGTGGAGTCCGAGTTCGCCTTCGCGGGGGCGCGGCCGGGCACCGGGCCGGCCACCTGGGGACAGAGCGCGATCTGGGACGTGGTGCGACGGCTGGGTGACGACGCGGCGCGGTACAACGTCTCCGGCGGTATGCCGCTGGATCCTCCGCTGCCCCTGGACCGGCTCGCCGCCGTGGTCCGCGCACTGCTGCTGCGCCACGACTCGCTGCGCACCGTCCTCGCGCCCGACGGCGAGCGGCTCGCCCAGGTCGTGCACGCCGCCGGCGCGGTGCCGGTGCACGCGCGCGAGTGCGAGCCGGCGGACGTGACCGAGACCGCCTACGCGCTGTACCACGAACTGCAGGCGATCCCGTTCGACACCGAGCGCGAGCTGCCGGTCCGTGTCGGCGTGGTCGTCGCGGACGGCCGGGCCGGATACGTCATCCTGTCGCTGTCGCACACCGCCTCCGACGGCTGGGGCCTGCGCAACCTGCTCGCCGACTGCGCCGCGCTCGTCGCCGGCCGCGAGCCGCCCGGTGACGAGCGGCAGCAGCCCCTGGAGGAGGCGGCGTACCAGGCCTCGGACCGCGGCCGCCGCCGCGACGCGGCCGCGCGCCGGGCCTGGGTCGACAAGCTACGCCGCGGCCCGGCGAGCCAGTTCCCGGACCGGGCCGGCCGCCCCGCCGCGACCGCGTTCCCCAACGCGGTACTCAACTCCCCCGCCCTCGCCCTCGCGCTGGACCGGGTCGCGACCGGCCTGGCCGTGAACCAGGGCGCGGTGCTGCTCGCCGCCGCGGCGGCCGCGGCCGGCCGGCTCGGCGGCGCGCCCGACGCGGTCTTCCAGATCGTGGTGAACAACCGCTTCCTGCCCGGCATGGCGGGCGCGGTCAACACCATCGCCCAGGAGGGCCTGCTGTACCTGCCCGGCACCGCCGGCGACTTCGCCGCCCTGGTCCGCCGGACGTTCGGCGCCGCACTCTCCGCGCAGCGCCACGCGTACTACGACAAGCTCGCCCTGGACCGCGACATCGCCGACCTGCGCGCCGCGTGCGACCACTCGTGCTTCGTCAACGACACGCGCGGCCTGATACCGATCCTCGGCTACGCCAAGCCGCCGGCGGAGCCGCTCCACCACGCCCGCACGCGTACCACGCTGACGTGGCCGCTGGAGCACGCCCCGCGCCACAACACGACGTTCGCCCTCGACGCTCAGGACGCCCCGGGCAGCCTGGAACTGGCGATGACCGCCGACGCCGCGGTGCTGCCCCGCCCCGACATGGAGCGCTTCCTCTTCGGCATCGAGGACCTCGTCGTCACCCAGGCCCTCGCCCTGGATTGACGCGGGCCGGGGCCGCTGCCGGCGATCCTCGTCGTCCGGGACAACCTGGAGGTGCTCGGCCGCCGACCCCCTCGGCGTCAGTTGTGGGCGGCGGCCTGCGCCTGCGGTGACATCCCCGGCGCGACGTAGTAGCGCAGCCAGTTGTCCAGCAGCGTGCGCATCCGGGCGCGGATCTCGCGGTCGGCCCAGTCCAGGGTCTCGAGGAACGCCGCGTAGTTGGCCTCGGACGGACCGAGGTGGCCCTCGGCGATCAGCTGGGGCCGGCGCACTCGGGCCAGGGCGGCGGCGATACCCGAGGTGAGTTCCGGGTGAACCTGCAGCGTGCGGGCCGTCGCGCCGATCGCCAGGGACTCGTTGCGGTAGACCTCGCCGTGGGCCAGCTCGGTCACCGGGCCGAAGGGCGAGACGGCCGGCGGGTCGTAGACGGCGTCGACGTGCGAGGTGAAGACGTCGAACGCGTCCGGCAGGCCGTGGAAGAGCGGGTCGCGGCGCCCGGCCGGGGTGAGGGTGAGCCGCTCGATGCCGAACCGGCGGCCGTGGTGGCCGACCTTGCACACCGCCCCCACGGTCTCCGCCTTCGCCTGGTGCGACCAGCAGATGTGCAGCTCGGGCACGCCGCGGCGCTGGGCCTCGATCAGGAACTGCTTCACCCGGCGGATCCAGGGCAGTTCCTCGTAGGAGGAGTGGCCGGAGCCGCCGCCGATGATGCCGTGCGCCTCGATAGTGTCGGGCAGCGCCTCGCCGTCGGCCACGTTCACCGCGTGGATCTGGTCCGGGTGCAGGCGGGTCACCTCGGCGATCCAGTCCCGGTACGACGTCAGGCCCATCTCCCGCAACGGCCCCTGCTCCTGGGTGTTGAGGAACAGGATGCGGCAGCGCTGCCGCACGTGCGGTGCGCGCCCGAGGCCGCCGAGGCGGGCGGCGTGGTCTTCGAGGGTGTTGACGCGCCCGATCGTCTCATCGCCCGTCATGCTGCCAAGCGCTCCAAAGGGAAGGCCGGTAGGGACCCGGCCGATTGTGCTGCATCGCGCGGCCCCGGTCCCGCCCTTCCCACAAATGACTTGGTAACAGATCGATATATATCGATCACGTCGCGCACTCATGCGCCGGCTCGTACCGCATCACCACCGCCCCCGAGTCGAACTCCAGCCGGCTTACGAGCTTCAAATCGACATGCTTCGACAGCCCGGTGAACAACGCCGGCCCGTGATGGAGTACCGAAGGGGCCGCACTTCGCGAGCGTACCGCCGATGGGGTCGACCGCCGGTCCGGCAATGTCACGTGCCTTGGGCCGGGAGGTCGCGCAGCGTGCGGGCCTCGGTGGCGAGCAGGGGCAGGGGGGCGATGACGTAGAGGACGGCGAGCGCCCACATGGCAGACCGGACTCCGAGCGCCGAGGCCAGGAGGCCGGCGGTTGCCGCGCCGAGCGGGATGGTGCCGAACACGAAGATCCGCGATGCCGCGGTGACCCGGCCGAGCAGGTGCGCGGGAACGAAGTTGCCGCGGAACGTCATGGTCATCACGTTCGACATCGTGGCTCCGGCCAGAGCGATGAAGGAGCCCGCCGCGAACAGTGACAGGCGCCAGCCGTGGCCGCCGAACGGCAGCAGCAGCACGAACGGGGCGGCCGCGACGTTCGCCACCAGATAGGTGCGGGCGCTGCCGAAGCGCCGGGACGCACGCGAGGCGAGTGCGGCGCCGAGGATGGCGCCGAGGCTGCCCACGCTGATCACCAGGCCCATGGTTCCCGGCGCGGTGCCTTCGGTACGCACCAGAAAGACGACGCGTAGTGCTGTGATGCCCAGCATCGCGAAGTTGGTCACCGCCGCCACCACCAACATGGCCTGCAGCAGGCGTCCGCGCATGATGAAACCGATGCCCTCGGCGATCTGGCGCAGCATGCCCGGGCGATCGCCCGCGGATGGGCACGGCTCCGGCTCGGGCCGTAGGCCGAGCAGGCAGGCCGCCGACACCAGGAAGGTGAGGGCGTCGATGAGGATTCCGCTGACCGCGCCGGCCGCCTGGGCGACCAGCCCGCCGAGGCCCGGTCCGACGACCAGGGCGAGCGATGCGCTGGTCTGCAGCTTGGCGTTGCCTTCCATGAGGTCTTCCGCGCCGACGAGGTGGGGCAGGAACGCGTTGAACGCGACGTTGGCGAAGACACCGGCGACCCCGGCGAGCAGCGCGGCCACCACCAGCATGGTCATGGTCAATACGCCGGTCCAGGCCGCGACCGGGATCACGACGAGCACCACGGCCGAGGCGATGTCGGCGATCAGGAGTGTGCGCCGACGCGGCCATCGGTCGACCCAGACACCGGCCGGCAGCCCGATCAGCAGCCACGGCAACCAGGTGGCGGCGGTGAGTAAGGCGACCATGGCCGGACCGGCATGCAGGGTCGAGAGGGCCACCAACGGAAGCGCCACCGTCGTCATCGCGGAGCCGACCGCGCTGGTGGACTGCCCGATCCACAGCAGGGCGAAGTTCCGCGTCCGCAGCAGCCCGCCCACCGGTCTGTGCCGTGGTGCGGGTTCGCGTTCGTCCGCGGCCACCGCATCTCCGCTCATGCGGATCGTCCTTTCGAAGGTCGCGCGAACGCCGGATCTGACCTCACGGACTGGACGGCCGTTGCCTCAGACCGTCGCTCCTGCGGGCAGAATCACACGACGGGACAGGAACGTCGATCGATTTAGCGGCTGACCGTCTCGTCGGGCGCCTGGTCAGCTGACGCTCGCGGTACCGTTGCGGCGTGGATCGCTGCGAGGAGTGCGACTTCGTCTATGCGAGCCTGGGCGCCGGTGACGTGCCCGAGCGGCTCGGCGGGTTCGCCGCGCGCTACGCCGAGGCCCTCGGCGCCGTGCCCGACGTGCGGCGGCGGCCGGCCCCGGACGTGTGGTCGGCGCTGGAGTACACCTGCCACTTTCGCGACGTGCTGCGCGTGCAGGCCGAGCGGCTCGACCTGGCGCTGCGCGCGGACGCCCCCGAGTTCGCGCCGATGGGCCGCGAAGAGCTGGTGGTGAGCGCCGCGTACAACGCCCAGGACCCGGCCGTGGTGCTCGGGACGCTCGGCACGAACGCCGCGTTGCTCTCCGGCGCGTTCGGCGCGCTCGGCCCGCGGGAGCTGGACCGGGTCGGCCGCTACCCGTGGCCGGAGCCGGTCGAGCGGACCATGCTGTGGCTCGGCCGGCACACCGTCCACGAGGGCGAGCACCACCTCATGGACATCCGCCGCCTGACCTGAGCGCTCAACCGTGGACCGCGTCGAGGGCGGCCAGGTCGCCCGCGGTGAGCCGCAGCGCGCCGGCGGCGACGTTGCCGGCAGACCTCGGCGCGGGCGCGGCCGAGCCGGTCAGCACTCGATGACCGTCACCGCCGGCCCCGCCGCCGTCGCGGCGAGCGCGCGCCGGGTCAGCGCTGGACGCGGGCGCCGGCCCCGGCGACCAGTGCCTCGACCTCCTGCAGGCTGGCCATCGACGTGTCGCCCGGCGTGGTCATGGCGAGCGCGCCGTGCGCCGCGCCGTACTCCACCGCGGTCTTGAGCTCGCCGAAGGTCATCAGGCCGTAGATCAGCCCGGAGGCGAAGCTGTCGCCGCCGCCGACCCGGTCGAGGATCTCCAGGCCGGGGCGGTGCGTCGCCTCGGCGAAGTCCCCGTCGGCCCAGGCGATGGCGCCCCAGTCGTTGACCGTCGCCGTGCGCACGCCGCGCAGGGTGGTCGCGACGACCTGGAAGTTCGGATACGCCTCGACCGCCGCCGAGATCATCGTGCGGAAGTTGGCGGCGTCCAGCGCCCCGGCGTGGATGTCCGTGTCCGGCACTTCGAGGCCGAGGCAGGCGGTGAAGTCCTCCTCGTTGCCGATCATCACGTCGACGTAGCCGGCGAGGCGGCGGTTGACCTCCCGGGCGCGCTCCTGGCCGCCGATCGCCTTCCACAGGCTGGGCCGGTAGTTGAGGTCGTAGGAGATCACGGTGCCGTGCCGGCGGGCCGCGCTCAGGCAGGCCTCGATCGTGTCGGGGGTGGTCTGCGACAGCGCCGCGTAGATGCCGCCGGTGTGCAGCCAGCGCACGCCGAGCTCGCCGAAGAGGTGCTCCCAGTCCACGTCGGCGGCGCGCAGCTGACCGGCGGCGGTGTGGCCGCGGTCGGAGACGCCGACGGCGCCGCGCACGCCGAAGCCGCGCTCGGTGAAGTTGAGGCCGTTGCGGACCGTGCGGCCGATCCCGTCGTACTTCACCCATCGCACGAACGTCGTGTCGACCCCGCCCTGCAGGATCAGGTCCTCCAGCAGCCGGCCGACGTCGTTGTCCGCGAACGCGCTGACGAGCCCGGTGCGCAGGCCGAAGCAGCGGCGCAGCCCGCGGGCGACGTTGTACTCCCCGCCGCCCTCCCACGCGCGGAACTGCCGCGCGGCGCGGATCCGCCCCTCGCCCGGGTCGAGCCGCAGCATGACCTCCCCGAGCGAGACCAGATCGTAGCGGCACTCGGCCGCCGGACGGACGGTGATCATGCGAGCTTCTCCAATGCGGTCCTGGTGCGGCTGGTGACGGCGTCCCAGTCGCGAGCGGCGAGCAGGTCGGGCGCGACCATCCAGGTGCCGCCGACCGCCAGGACCGAGGGCACGGCCAGGTAGTCGGCGACGTTGCCGGCGTTGACGCCGCCGGTGGGGATGAACCGCACCGAGCGGAAGGGGGCGGACAGGGCCTTCACCATCGGTACGCCACCGAGCTGCTCGGCGGGGAAGAACTTCACGGTGTCCAGGCCGGCGTCCAGGGCCTGCATGATCTCGCTGGGCGAGGCGACGCCGGGAAACACCGGCACGCCGTGCTCGGCGCAGCGCCGCACGACGGCGGCGCTGAAGCCCGGGCTGACGACGAACCGGGCGCCGGCGTCGACGGCCTGGTCGACCTGCGCGGCGGTGAGCACGGTGCCCGCGCCCACGAGCATGCCGGGCCGCTCGGCCATGCGCCGGATGGCGTCGACCGCGGCGGCGGTGCGAAACGTCACCTCGGCGCAGTGCAGCCCGCCCTCCACGAGGGCGTCGGCGAGCCGCCCGGCGACGGCGGCCTCCTCGAGCACGACCACCGGAACGACCTTCCCGGCGGCGATGACTTCGACAACGGCGGGTTGTTCAGTATGATGAACGACGGTCACATATGTGACCCTAGTGCATGGGAGCCGCGTGACCAACCTCGTCAAGTCCGCCGACCGGACGCTCGACATCCTCGAGACCCTCGCCGTCGCCGGCCCGTCGACCCTCTCCGAGCTGACCCGGCTGCTCGACATCCCGAAGAGCAGCCTGCACGGCATCCTGCGCACGATGGCCGCGCGCGGCTGGATCGAGGCCGAGGAGACCCGCTTCCGCCTGGGCCTGCGCGCGCTGCAGATCGGCGCGGCATACCTGGACGCCGACGACACGGTGAGCCTGCTCGCCGGCATCCTGGACGACCTGGCCGCACGCTTCGGCGAGACGACGCACCTGGGCCGCCTGGACGGCGCCGACATCACGTATGTGGCCAAGCGCGAGTCGGTGCACCCGCTGCGGCTGTACTCCGCGATCGGCCGCCGCCTGCCGGCCCACGCGACGGCCCTGGGCAAGGCCCTGCTGGCGGCCCGCCCCGACGCCGAGGTCGACGCCCTGCTCCCCGACCCGCTGCCGGCACTGACGCCTCACACGATCACCGACCGCGCCGCGCTGCGGGCCGAGCTGGCTGCGATCCGCGAGCGCGGCTACGCGGTGGACCGGGAGGAGAACACCGAGGGCATCGTGTGCGTGGCCCGGACGGTCCCGACGCGCGACCCGGCCGTGGACGCGATCAGCCTGTCGATCCCGCGCACGCGGGTGACCGACACGACGATCGACGAGGTGGCCGCGGCCCTGTCCGACGCCGTCGCGAAGGCCGCGAGCGCACGCCGCTTCCTGTAGCGCCCGGCTCACGGCCCTCGGTTTTGCCGATCTGCCGGTTTCTCGGTGATGGCGGTTGGTCCGACTGTGCCTGCCAACGCCGACTTCGTAGAGATCAAACGGGTGCTGGCGGAGGGCGAGTCGAACGGCTGGTGGAACTTCGAGGTGGGATGCGCCACTGAGCGGTGGTGGCGCTCGTAGGCTGGACCATGCAGGAGAGCTGCCATGCCGACCTGCTCGTAAATTAGGGGTCGTATGCGATCAGGGATCGCATGACGGGGTTTGCCGGTGTGCCAGTTGTGCCGGATCGCGGCGGTCATGGCCAGGATGCGCTGCAGGATTCGGACGGCGACGCCGGCGGCGGTCCGGCCGCCATGGTGTTCGAGGTCGAGCTGGCCTTTGAGGGTCTGGTTGACGGACTCGATGTTCTGCCGCACGGCGCGGAGCAGTGGCCGGCCGGAGCGTGGCGTTTCGCAGTTCGCCTTGATCACGGAGTGTTCGTGTACCAGGGGGTGCACAAGCGCTCCGTGATCAAGGTGTCCGTCGGCGGGTGGAGCGCCGGACCGCGCAGCCCGGCCGGGTGCACCGCCGCGGTCGGCCGCTCCAGCCGCCCGCTCGCAGCGCCCGGGCGACCTGCGCCGCCGTGGAGCACGGCGCGGCCACGTCCGTCCAGCCGTACCGAAGCGTCCGGTACCCCTCCGCCGCCGACTCGTTGTCGCGCAGCCTGTCACGGCGGCGATGCTCCGCGGGGTGGTACGCGTGGCCGTCGGGTTCGACGACGGTGTCGAACGCCGCGTACTCGACGTCCCGGAAGCTCACGCCGGCACCGGCGCGCCTGGCCTGCCGCCTGCCGCGCGGCAGGGGCGTGTCCGCGCTCAACGTCGCGCGGGTATCGCCGTTCCAGCACGGAGTGCGCCCCGGGTGGCGGTGTCGTGGAGCACTGCGGCGAGCAGCGGTCGCCGCCGTATCTGTTTGCGCCGGGCCATGGCCTCTGCGAGCCGCCGCGGGGTGGTGAGCCGGCGTGCGCATGCCGTGGTGATCCAGCCGACCGCGGTCTCGATGTCACCGGCCAGGTCCGTCAGGTCCAGCACGGTGTCCTCGATGCGGGTCCGGCGTAGTACCGGCCCCGGCATCGTTGCGGCGGCGACCCGGCCGGACCGGTGTCGCGGGCCAGGGCGCGAATCGCGCGTAGCAGCAACGGCAGAGCCGATCGGAGGCGTTTGTCGTAGCCGGATCGTCCGGGCAGGTGGCAGGGCACGTACCGCAGCCCGCGCGCCTCAGACCGTACGCCGAGCAGGACCCGGGCCACGGGCCAGGGTGAGCAATGCAGCGTCGGACAGCCTGGGTGGACGCCCGGGCCTGCGGGCCTTGCCCAACCGTCAGTCGTCACAAACTGATCTTCAACACCCATACCCGCCGCCCCGAACGACTTCGGACTTACTCGCCGAGGCGTCCGACTCGCGGCCCCTATCCGGCGCCGGCCGCCGCCCGGTCAGCCGGCCAGCAGGGCCGAGACCTGGGGCGAGAACGTCGAGTGCAGCACCAGCGTCGCCCCGCCCACCACCGCCGCGTCGTCGCCCAGCGGGGACAGCGCCACGTCCACCCGCCGGATCCGCCGCGCGATGGCCCGCTCCCCCAGCGCCCGCAACACCGCCTGCCGGAACTGCGACTCCACGTGCCGGATCCCGTGCCCGCCCAGGATGATCAGCTCGACGTCGACGATGTTCACCACGTTCACGGCCACCGTCGCGAGGTGCTCCGCGGCCCGCCCGATCACTCCCGAGGCGAGTTCGTCGCCCGCCGCGGCGGCCCGGCACAGCGCCCCGTGGTCCACAGTGGACGGATCTTTTCGGAAGGCCCTCGTGAGAGCGCTCTCAGTGCCGGCGGCCAGCCGACGGTGCGCGTCGGCGACGAGCGCGGCGGGGTTGATGTAGCCCTCAAGGCAGCCCCGATTGCCGCAGTAGCAGGGAGGACCACTCTGCGTAACCGACGTGTGCCCGAACTCGGCGGCGTTCATCGACCCGCCGTGGTGGACCTGGTGGCCGAGCACCAGGCCGCCGCCGACGCCGGTGCCGAGGAAGAAGTACGCGAAGTTGGCCACCCCGCGACCCGCGCCCGCCCAGCGCTCGCCGATCGCCGCCGCCGTGGCGTCGTTGTCCAGCGTGACCGGCAGGCCGGTGGCGTCGGCGACCATCTGCTTGAGCGGCACCCGCGTCCAGTCCGACAGCTGCGGCGGCGAGATGACCTCGCCGAGCGACTGGTCGATCGGTCCGGGGGTGGCCAGGCCCACACCCAGCACCTGGTCCCGGCCGACGCCCGCCTGAGCGAGAACCTCCTCGACCAGCCCGGCCATCGCCGCCGTGGCCCCGGCCGGGTCGATACTGGGGGGTGTCGGCCGGCGCTTCGTGACCAGCGGCCGGCCCAGCAGGTCGACCACCACGCAGGCCAGCTCGACCGGGTCGAAGTGCAGGCCCACGGCCCGCCCGGCGTCGGCGTTGATGCGCAGCACGGTACGCGGTTTGCCGCCGCTGGACGAGCGGGCGCCGTCCTCGCGCACGATGCCTTCGTCGATCAGCCGGCGCACGATGCCGGAGACCGTCTGCGGGGTCAGCCCGGTGAGTTCCGCGATCTCCACACGGCTCGTCCCGTCGGCGAGCTGGATCTGGTCCAGCACCACCGCACGGTTGTATTGCCCCACTTTGGGCAAATTTGTCCCGACCTGCCGCACCCGGCCTCCCACCTACGGTCCGTTACCTACATGATGCCTCCCGGCGTTGACTTAGTAAAGCAATTGGATTTAGAGTTCGAAACGAACACCTAACACCCCGGGCACGTGAGAGCGCTTCCCCGGGCCTTCGGCGACCGCCCAGGCGCTAGATCATTGCCAGATTGTTACCGAGAAGCGACGGGATGAGACTGGGCAGGATCGCCACACTGGAATAAGTTGGTCGTCACAACAAACTGGCTGACGGCAAGGCTCCCCCGGAGGCAACGTGATGTCGGTGACAAGGCGGCTCGCTTCATGAGCACCGCACCGATCCTGCTTGAGATGCGGTCGATCACCAAGGAGTTTCCGGGCGTCAAGGCGCTCAGCGACGTCAACCTGGTGGTCCGCGAGGGCGAGATCCACGCGATCTGCGGCGAGAACGGCGCAGGCAAGTCGACGCTGATGAAGGTCCTCAGCGGCGTCTACCCATACGGGTCGTACAGTGGCCAGATCTTCTACCGTGGCACGGAGAGCCGCTTCGGCGACATCCGGGCCAGCGAGAAGGCCGGCATCGTGATCATCCACCAGGAGCTCGCCCTGGTGCCGCACATGTCCATCACCGAGAACCTCTTCATGGGCAACGAGCCGAGGCGCAACGGTGCCTATGACTGGAAGGGCGCCAACCGCACGGCCAACGAGCTGCTCGCGAAGGTCGGCCTGCGTGACGACCCCGACACCCTGATCAAGGACATCGGCGTCGGTAAGCAGCAGCTGGTGGAGATCGCCAAGGCGTTCGCCAAGGACGTGAAGCTGCTCATCCTCGACGAGCCGACCGCCGCGCTCAATGAGAACGACTCCAAGCATCTGCTCGAACTGCTGCGCGAGTTCAAGCGGCAGGGCATCACGTCGATCATGATCTCGCACAAGCTCAACGAGATCGAGGCGATCGCCGACTCGATCACGATCCTGCGCGACGGCAAGACGGTGGAGACCCTCGAGGTCGGCGCCGAGGGCGTCAACGAGGACCGGATCGTGCGCGGCATGGTCGGCCGCGACCTGGAGAGCCGCTTCCCCGACCACACCCCGCACATCGGCGAGGTCTTCTTCGAGGTGCGCGACTGGACGGTCCGCCACCCGATCTCGGCGGAGCGCCTGGTCTGCAAGAACTCGAGCTTCAACGTCCGCCGGGGCGAGATCGTCGGCTTCGCCGGCCTGATGGGCGCCGGGCGCACCGAGCTGGCGATGAGCCTCTTCGGCCGCTCCTACGGCGTGTGGCAGTCCGGCCAGATCTTCAAGGACGGCCAGGAGATCCAGCTCAAGTCGGTCGCGGACGCCATCAAGCACGGTCTGGCGTATGTCAGCGAGGACCGCAAGTCGATCGGGCTCAACCTGCTCGACGACATCAAAACCTCGATGGTGGCCGCCAAGCTGTCGAAGATCACCCGGCGCGGTGTCATCGACAAGGTCGCCGAGCACAAGGTCGCCGAGGAATACCGGCAGATGCTGCGGGTGAAGGCGCCGACCGTCGACGAGGGCGTCAACAAGCTCTCCGGCGGCAACCAGCAGAAGGTCGTCCTGGCCAAGTGGATGTTCACCGACCCTGACCTGCTGATCCTCGATGAGCCGACGCGCGGCATCGACGTCGGCGCGAAGTACGAGATCTACGGCATCATCCAGCGGCTCGCCGACCAGGGTAAGGGCGTCATCGTCATCTCCTCGGAGCTGCCCGAGCTGCTGGGCCTGTGCGATCGCATCTACACGGTGTTCGAAGGCAACATCACCGGTGAGGTCCCGCGCGCGGAGGCCAACCCGGAACTCCTCATGAAGCAGATGACCTCTACGAAGAAGATGCTGACGCGATGAGCCGAATCAAAGACTTGCAGAAGAACCTCTTTGGGGGCACCACCTCCAACGCCCGCCAGTTCAGCATGATCTTCACGCTCGTGGCGATCATCATCTTCTTCCAAGTGTGGACCGACGGGCTGACGCTCAATTCGACCAACCTGATCGCCCTGACCCAGCAGTACGCCTACATCTCAGTGCTGTCGATCGGCATGCTGATGGTCATCGTGGCCGGCCACATCGACCTCTCCGTCGGTTCGGTCGCCGCGTTCACGGGCATCATCGTCGCCAAGACGATGCGGGATTGGGACCTCCCCTGGGAGGTCGGCATCCTGGTCGGCCTGGTCGTCGGCGCGATCATCGGTGCCTGGCAGGGCTTCTGGGTCGCCTACATCGGGGTCCCGGCGTTCATCGTCACCCTGGCGGGCATGCTGCTCTTCCGAGGCGGCAACCAGTTCATCGGCGACGCCGAGACCATCCCGGTGCCCGAGGGCTTCAAGAACATCGGCGCGGGCTACCTCAGCGAGTGGGGCCCGAACACCGGCTACAACAACTCCACGTTGCTGCTCGGAGTGGTCGCCTGTCTCGCCGTGATCTGGCGTGAGCTGCGGGCCCGCAAGACCCGCCGCGACATGGGCGCGGAGCCGGCCCCGGTCTGGATCGCCGCGCTGCGCCTGGTCATCATGCTCGCCGTCATCGTCTTCGCCACGCTGCGCTTCGCCGGTGGCCGCGTCGGCACCAGCTTCCCGATCTCGGGCTGCATCCTGGCCGTGCTGGTCATCCTGTACTCCTTCTACACCCGCAACACCGCGGGTGGCCGGCACATCTACGCGGTCGGCGGCAACGCCCGCGCCGCGGAGCTCTCCGGTGTGAAGCTGCGGCGGGTCAACTTCCTCGTCATGATGAACATGTCGATCCTGGCCGCACTGGCCGGCATGATCTTCGTGGCCCGCTCCGGCGCCTCCGGCCCGCAGGACGGCCTGAGCTGGGAGCTCGACGCGATCGCGGCCGTGTTCGTCGGTGGCGCCGCGGTCTCCGGCGGCATCGGCACGGTGTCCGGCGCCATCGTCGGTGGCCTGGTCATGGCCGTGCTCAACAACGGCCTGCAGCTCAAGGGCATCGGCACCGACACCCAGCAGATCGTCAAGGGCTTCTTCCTCCTCGCCGCCGTCGCGCTGGACGTCTACAACAAGAGCCAGGGTCGCTTCTCGATCATCGGATCGATAACGAGGCCCTTCCGCCGGCAGGAACCCACCCCGCCGGACGCAGGAAACCAAGCCGGACAGGAATCGATCAAGACCCCGGTCGCCGGCTGATCCACCCCGCCGCTACCGCGGCAGACGCCCCCTTATTCCCCGTAACATCCTGAAAGAAAGGGCTTTCCCAGCCATGCGCAAGTTCCTCACCCGGAGCCTCGCGGTCAGCGCTGTCGCGCTGGTGGCGCTGAGCACCGCCGCGTGCGGTGGCAGCGACCGCGACGCCTCCAGCAACCCGTCGGCCGGCGCGCCCGCCAAGGGCTTCGCCAAGGACGCGCTCATCGGCGTCGCCCTGCCGTCGAAGACCTCGGAGAACTGGGTCCTCGCCGGTGACCTGTTCACCAACGGCCTCAAGGACGCCGGGTTCAAGTCCGACGTGCAGTACGCCGGCGCCTCGACCACGGTCGCGGACCAGCAGGCGCAGATCTCGTCCATGATCACCAAGGGCGCGAAGGTCATCGTCATCGGCGCGACCGACGCCGCGCAGCTGGGCACCCAGGTCAAGCAGGCCAAGGACGCCGGCGCGGTGGTCATCGCCTACGACCGGCTCATCACCGGTACCAAGGACCTCGACTACTACGTCGCGTTCGACAACTTCAAGGTCGGCCAGCTGCAGGGCCAGGCCCTGCTGGACGGCCTGAAGGCCAAGAAGCCGACCGGCCCGTGGACCATCGAGCTGTTCTCCGGCTCGCCGGACGACAACAACGCCGGCGTCTTCTTCAAGGGCGCGCTGGACGTGCTCCAGCCGGCCATCGACAAGGGCGACATCATCGTCGGCTCGGGCCAGAAGGACGTCAAGCAGACCGCGATCCAGGGCTGGAAGGCCGAGGGCGCGCAGCAGCGCATGGACGCCCTGCTGACCTCGACCTACAGCGGCGGCAAGACGCTGGACGGCGTGCTGTCCCCGAACGACACCCTGGCCCGCGCGATCATCACCTCGGTGAAGGCCGCCGGCAAGCCGGTCCCGGTCGTCACCGGCCAGGACTCCGAGGTTGAGTCGGTCAAGTCGATCGTGGCCGGCGAGCAGTACTCGACCATCAACAAGGACACCCGCAAGCTGGTGGCCGAGACCATCAAGATGGTGCAGGCGCTGCAGGCCGGCAACGAGCCGGAGATCAACGACACCAAGTCGTACGACAACCAGGCCAAGATCGTCCCGTCGTACCTGCTGGCTCCGGCCATCGTGACCAAGGCGAACGCGGCCGAGGCCTACGCCAACGACCCGAAGCTCGCCCCGCTCACCAAGTAACACACCGGCACCGACGTCGTGGGTCCCCGGAGCTGCTTTCCGGGGGCCCACGATCGTTTCGAGGCGAAGGGACCGCGCGTGTCCACCAGCCCGCAGGAGTCCGTACGCAGGCAGAACCTGGGGGCCCTGCTGCGCTATGTCCACGTCCGCGGCGCGACGTCCCGCGCCGAGCTGACCAGCCAGCTCGGCCTCAACCGCAGTACCATCGGCGCCCTGACGGCCGATCTGGCCACCGCGGGCCTCATCGACGAGGGTGTACCGCAGGAGACGGGCCGCGCCGGCCGACCCTCCATCGTCGTGCGCCCCCGGTCGTCGCGCGTCTACGGATACGCGCTGAGCATCGAGCTCGACCGCCTCCGCGCCGCACGCGTCGGCCTCGGCGGCAAGGTCCTCGACGGCCGCGCCGCCCTCCGCCCGCCCGGCACCGACGCCGGCCCGACCGTCGCCGGCCTGGCCGCCCTCATCGCCGACATGCGGCGCACCGCCCCCGCCGACGGCGTGTTCGTCGGCTACGGCGTCGCCGTCTCCGGTTCCGTGCGCCACCACCTCGGCTGGGCGGACGAAACGATCGAACCGGCGCTCGCCGCCGCGCTCGACGATCACCGCCTGGACCCGCGCCCGGGCGGTCGCCGCCCGCCGATCCTGGGCGGCATCGCCGACCTGGCCGCCCTCGCCGAGCACACCCGCGGCGCCGCGGCCGGCGTCGCCAACGTCATCTACCTGCACGGCGACGCCGGCATCAGCGCGGGCATCATCGCCGGCGGCCGGCGCATCACCGGCTACGGCAGCCACAGCGGCCAGGTCGGCCACATGGTCGTCAACCCGGCCGGCCGGCTGTGCGGCTGCGGCTCGCGCGGCTGCTGGGAGACCGAGATCGGCGAGCGGGCGCTGCTGCACCTCGCCGGCCGCACCGTACCAACTGCCGGCGCCGCCGTCACTGGCGCCGTGAGCGCCGCCCGCGAGGGCGACCCGGACGCCCTCGCCGCGGTCGTACACGCCGCCGACTGGCTCGGCTTCGGCGTGGCCAACCTGGTCAACATCTTCAACCCCACGGTCGTGGTCTTCGGCGGCACGCTGCGGGAGTTGTACCTCACCGGCGCCGACCACGTGCGCCAGCGCCTCTCCGCCATGGCCCTGCCGGCGTGCCGGGACCACGTCGGCCTGCGCACCCCGCAGCTCGGCGACGACGCCCCGCTGGTCGGCGCGGCCGAGCTGGCGTTCGAGGCCCTGCTGTCCGACCCTCTCTCGCGGTAGCCGGACGCCGCTCTACGCGGTCGCGACCACGACCGACCTGCTCGAGCTGCCCGTGACCGGGTGGACAGGTGCCCGCCGAGCCGCTATCCTTCGGGCCACATGTGAATATTCGCCGTTTATGCCGGGCGGGAGAGTGCCGACGTCGCTGACGCCGGCCGCCGTAGGAGCAACTTCTCCCCAGAATCTCTCAGGCCCAAGTTACCGCTCGGACAGGCGACTCTGGAAAGTCGGGAGCTTCCCGCGCCGAAGGTGTAAACCGTCCCAGCCGGCGGTGAGGCTCTCAGGCAAAGATGACAGAGCGGGGAGGCAGACCTGTCCCAGACCTCGGTCTGGGTCGAGAGGAGCCTCCCGTCGTGCCCTGCAACATCGACAAGATCTTGATGAGCGTCACGGACGGCCGACGCTCAGCCGAGGAACAGCCATGGCGTTGAGCGCCTTCGACCTGTACTCGGTCGGCATCGGTCCGTCCAGCTCGCACACGGTCGGACCCATGCGCGCGGCGAAGATCTTCGCCGACACGCTGGTCCGCGATCAGCGCACGCCCCTCGTGCACCGCGTGCGGGCCGATCTGTACGGATCGCTCGCCGCGACCGGTCGCGGGCACGGAACGCCGAAGGCCGTCATCCTCGGCCTGGAAGGCGATGACCCGGCAACCGTCGACATCGATCACATCGACGAGCGCGTGGAGACCATCACCAGGCGGCACACGCTGACCCTGCCCGGCGGCCACGTCATCGCCTTCGAGCCCGACCGCGACATCACCCTGCACCGCAGGCGGACGCTACCCGCCCACCCCAACGGCATGTCCTTCACCGCCTACGCGGATGACGGCACGATCCTCGACCAGCGAACGTTCTACTCGATCGGCGGAGGCTTCGTCGTCGACGCCGCCGCGGACGGCACGATCGCCCTGGTGCCGGACGACACCGTCGTGCGCTACCCGTTCACCACGGCCGCCGAGTTGCTCGCCCACTGCCATGAGACCGGCCTGCCGATTTCGGAGATCATGCTCGCCAACGAGCGTGCGTGGCGAACGACGGAGCAGATCCGGGCCGGATTGCTGTCCCTCTGGCAGGCCATGGCCGAGTGCGTCGAGCGCGGCTGTCACCGCAGCGGAGTGCTGCCCGGAGGCCTGAAGGTGCCGCGCCGCGCACCCGGCCTCTTCACCAAACTCTCGACGGGCCACGATTCGACCGACCCGCTGCGTGCCGTCGACTGGATCAACCTCTACGCGCTGGCCGTCAACGAGGAGAACGCCGCGGGCGGCCGCATCGTCACCGCGCCGACCAATGGCGCCGCGGGCATCATCCCCGCGGTGCTGCACTACTACGTACGTTTCGTGGCCGGCGCAAGCGACGACGGCATCGTGCGGTTCCTGCTCACGGCCGCCGCCATCGGCATCATCATCAAGGAGAATGCCTCCATCTCCGGCGCCGAGGTCGGCTGCCAGGGCGAGGTCGGGTCCGCCTGCGCGATGGCGGCCGCCGGGCTGTGCGAGGTGACCGGTGGCAGCCCGGAGCAGGTCGAGAACGCCGCGGAGGTCGGCATCGAACACAACCTCGGCCTCACCTGCGACCCGATCGGCGGCCTCGTGCAGATCCCCTGCATCGAACGCAACGCGATCGCCTCCGTCAAAGCGGTCAATGCCGCCCGCCTCGCCCTGCACGGCACCGGGAACCACAGCGTCAGCCTGGACAAGGCGGTCAAGACCATGCGGCAGACCGGGTACGACATGCACACCAAGTACAAGGAGACCTCCCGTGGTGGCCTGGCCGTCAACATCGTCGAATGCTGAGCACACCGTCGACGGCCGCGGCCGCAGCGTCATGACGGGCGGCCGCCCGCGGAGCGCGGCCTGACCGTTCGCTCACCCCTGACAACTCAACATCACGCTGTTCGAACCGGGGCGGGAGAGCCCTCGCCCATCCATGGCGAGGCGCCGAAGGAGCAACACTCCCCAGAATCTCTCAGGCCCAGCGACCGCTCCGGTGAGGCGACTCTGGAAAGCCAGGACGTCACGTCCTGCACCCAAGGTGCAAACCACCCGACCGGTGGTGAACCTCTCAGGTACCGATGACAGAGCGGGGAGGTCACCCGTCCACGGCGCCGCGTCACGGTGCCCCCAGCAGGGAGCCTCCCTCAATGACCTCTCCCATACCCGCCGCTCACGGCGAGTTCGCCGCCCGGCACATCGGCATCAGCGATGCGGACCGGGCCAAGATGCTGGCGGAAGTCGGCTACCGGAGCCTGGCCGAGCTCATCGACGCCGCCGTCCCGAGCGGCATCCGCAGCACCGGCGACCTGAACCTGCCGGCGGCGGCCACCGAGGCCGAGGCACGTGCCGAACTGCTGGAGTTCGCGAGCCGGAACACCGTGGCCGTCCCCATGATCGGCCTGGGCTACCACCCGGCCATCACGCCCGCGGTGATCCGGCGCAACGTGCTGGAGGACCCGGCGTGGTACACCGCCTACACGCCGTACCAGCCGGAGATCAGCCAGGGCCGGCTCGAGGCACTGCTCAACTTCCAGACCATGATCGGCGACCTCACCGGACTGCCGACCGCCAACGCGTCGCTGCTCGACGAGGGTACGGCGGTCGCCGAGGCCGTCACGGTCATGCGCCGTGTCGCGGCCAAGAAGGGCTCCGCCCGCGTCCTGGTCGACCGGGACACCTTGCCGCAGACCCTCGACGTCCTGCGCACCCGTGCCGCCGCCGTCGGTATCGAGGTCGTGGACATCGACCCCGGCGAAGCGCTGCCGGACGACGACTTCTTCGGCGTGGTGCTGTCCTACCCCGGCTGCTCGGGCGCGGTCCGCGACCTTCGGGAGGTGACCGCCGCGGCACAGGCGCGCGGGGCATTGGTCACCGTGACCGCCGACCTGCTGGCGCTCACCCTGCTCACGCCGCCGGGAGAACAGGGCGCCGACATCGTCGTCGGATCGTCCCAGCGCTTCGGCGTGCCCCTGTTCTACGGCGGGCCGCACGCGGGCTACATCGCGGTCCGCGCCGGGCTCGAACGTCACCTGCCCGGCCGGCTCGTGGGCGTGTCCGTGGACGACGCCGGCCGGCCCGCGTACCGCCTCGCCCTGCAGACCCGCGAGCAGCACATCCGGCGCGACAAGGCGACCAGCAACATCTGCACGGCGCAGGTGCTGCTCGCCGTGGTCGCGTCGATGTACGCCGTCTACCACGGCCCCGACGGCCTGACCGAGATCGCCCGGCGGACGCACCGGCACGCCGCCCTCATCGCCGCCGGCCTGCGGGCCGGCGGAGTCACGGTGGTACACCCCGAGTTCTTCGACACCCTGCTGGTGCGCGTCCCCGGCCGCGCCGAGGAGGTCGTCGCGGCCGCACACGGCGAGGGCCTGCGGCTGCGGCAGGTGGATGGCGACCACGTCGGTGTCTCCTGCTCCGAGGTCACCACGCGGGAGCACGTCCGCCTCGTGCTCAAGGCCTTCGGCTGTGCCGGTGACGCCCCGGACGAACCGGCGGCGCACACCTCGGCGGCGCTTCCGCCGGCACTGCGCCGGACCTCCCCCTTCCTCACCCACCCGGTCTTTCACCAGCACCGATCCGAAACCGCGATGCTGCGCTACCTGCGCCGGCTCTCGGACCGTGACTTCGCGCTGGACCGCGGCATGATCCCGCTCGGGTCCTGCACCATGAAGCTCAACGCGACCACCGAGATGGAGCCCGTCAGCTGGCCCGCCTTCGCGGACCTGCACCCGTTCGCACCGGCTGCGGACGCGGCCGGGTACGTGGCCCTGGTCGAGCAGGTCGAGGCGTGGCTGGCCGAGGTCACCGGTTACGCGAAGGTCTCCATCCAGCCCAACGCCGGATCGCAGGGCGAACTCGCGGGCCTGCTGGCGATCCGCGCCTATCACCACGGCAACGGCCAGGCCGACCGCGATGTGTGCCTGATCCCGGCCAGCGCGCACGGCACCAACGCGGCCTCCGCCGTCATGGCCGGGATGCGCGTCGTCGTGGTGGCGTCCCTGCCCGACGGCACGGTCGACCTCGACGACCTCGAAGCCAAGTGCGCGCAGCACTTCGCCAGCCTGGCCGCGATCATGGTCACCTACCCCTCGACGCACGGCGTCTACGAGGAGAGCATCACCCGGCTGTGCGAGCTGGTGCACGAGCACGGCGGCCAGGTCTACATCGACGGCGCCAACCTCAACGCGCTGCTCGGGGTCGCCAAGCCGGGCGAGTTCGGCGGCGACGTGTCGCACCTCAACCTGCACAAGACGTTCTGCATCCCGCACGGCGGCGGCGGGCCGGGCGTCGGGCCGGTCGCGGTGGCCGAACACCTGATCCCGTATCTGCCCACCCACCCGCTGCACCCCGACGCCGGGCGCCGCGCGGGGATCGGCGCGGTGAGCGCCGCACCGTTCGGCAGCGCCGGCATCCTGCCGATCCCGTGGGCGTACATCCGGATGATGGGCGCGGACGGGCTGACCGAGGCCACCCGCACCGCGGTGCTGAGCGCCAACTACGTGGCCCGCCGGCTCGCACCGTACTTCCCGGTCCTGTACGCGGGGGCGGCGGGCCTGGTCGCGCACGAGTGCATCCTCGACGTCCGCCCGATCACCGCCGCCACGGGCGTGACGGTCGACGACATCGCCAAGCGGCTCATCGACTACGGCTTCCACGCGCCGACGATGAGCTTCCCGGTCGCCGGAACGCTGATGATCGAGCCGACGGAAAGCGAGGACCTCGGGGAGCTGAACCGCTTCTGCGCGGCGATGATCGCGATCCGCGCTGAGATCGACCGGGTGGCCGAGGGCGTCTGGAGCCTGCAGGACAGCCCGCTGCGGCGGGCGCCGCACACCGCGGCCGCGATCACCGGCGAGTGGACCCGTGCCTACTCGCGCGAGCTGGCCGTCTTCCCCGCCGGCGTCACCCCCGACAAGTACTGGCCGCCGGTCGGCCGGATCGACCAGGCGCACGGCGACCGGAATCTGGTCTGCACGTGCCCGCCCATCGAGTCGTACGAGTCGTGACCCGAGCGGTCACGAGCTGAGAGGTATTCCCATGTCGAAACAGACACCCTTGCACGACATTCATGCCGAACTCGGCGCGTCGTTCACCGACTTCGCCGGGTGGTCCATGCCGTTGCGCTACACGTCCGAGCTGGCCGAGCACCACGCCGTGCGGACCAGTGCCGGGATCTTCGATCTCACCCACATGGGCGAGATCGAGCTGTCCGGTCCAGAGGCGGGCCGGGCTCTCGACCACGCCCTGGTCGGCCAGCCGTCGAAGATCGCCGTCGGCCGCGCCCGCTACTCCATGCTGGTCCACGAGACCGGCGGCGTGCTCGACGACCTCGTCGTCTACCGTCTGGCCGAGGACAGGTACCTCATCGTCGCCAACGCCAGCAACGCGGTGATCGTGTTCTCCTGCCTGCGTGACCGGATCGACGGCTACGCCGCCACGATCCGGGACGCTTCCGACGAGTGGGCGCTGCTGGCGGTCCAGGGCCCCAACTCCGCCGCGATCATCGGCGAACTCGCCGATGTCGACGTCCCCTCGCTGAAGTACTACTCGGTCGACCCGGCGCGGCTGGCGGAGCGCGACGTGCTCCTCGCGCGCACCGGCTACACCGGCGAGGACGGCTTCGAGGTCTACTGCCGCCCGCAGGACGCCGCTGCCCTCTGGCGGGCGATCAGCGCGGCAGGCGCCCGGCACGCGCTGGTCCCGTGCGGCCTGGCCTGCCGTGACACGTTGCGCCTCGAGGCCGGCATGCCGTTGTACGGCCAGGAGCTCACCGTTCGCACCACGCCGTTCGAGGCGGGACTGGGCCGGGTCGTGGCGTTCGGAAAGCCGGGCGGGTTCGTCGGCGAGGCGGCCCTGGCCGCCCGGCGCGACGAGGGCCCGGCCCGCGTCCTGGTCGGCCTGACCTCCACCGGGCGACGAGCTCCGCGCACCGGCTATGCCGTGCTCGACCCGGACACCGGCGAACGCATCGGCGAGATCACCTCGGGCGCCCTGTCCCCCACCCTCGGCCACCCCGTGGCGATGGCCTACCTGCCGCCGGACCGGAACGAGCCCGGCACCGAGGTGCTCGTCGACATCCGGGGCAGCAAGCAGCAAGCCACGGTCGTCCAGCTGCCCTTCTACCGCCGCCAGGCCTGACCCAACTTCGAGAAGAGAAGAGAACACATCGTGAGCCTGCCCGCAGACCTTCAGTACACCCGCGACCACGAGTGGCTCGCGACCGACGGCGACCTGTCGACCGTCGGCATCACCACCTATGCCGCCGACGCGCTCGGCGACGTCGTCTACCTCAGCGTGCCCGCCGTCGGCGACACGATCAAGGCCGGCGAGCCCTGCGGAGAGATCGAGTCGACCAAGTCCGTCAGCGACCTGGTCGCCCCCGCGGACGGCGAGGTCGTCGAGATCAACGACGCCGCGGTCGCCGACCCCGCCGTGATCAACTCCGACCCGTTCGGAGCCGGCTGGTTGTTCCGGATGCGGATCACCGGCACGCCGGATCTGCTCGACGCGACCGCCTACGCGGCACTCACCGGAGAAGCCTGACCACGGCCGTGCTGGATCGCCGGCCCGCCGCCGCCACCACCGGGAAGGCGGAGCCGGCCGATCCTTGCCGAGCTGAGCAGCGGCCGGCCGGTCGCCCGGCTCACCGAGCCGGGTGAGGCGGTGCGCCCGGCCGGCAACGCCGCCCTCGCCGCGCGGGCGCGGCCGGGCTTGTCGTGGTAGCCGGGTTCAGACACCGGCCAGCGCCGCCCGCGCTTCCGCCAGCCAGTGCGGCGCGCCCCACCGGGTGGCGACCTCGACGGCGAGCCGGTAGTGCTCGGCCGCCTCCCCGGCCCGGCCCAGCAGGGCGTACAGCTCCCCGAGCGTCAGCGCGACCGGGCGCATGACGATGGAGGTGCTCGACACTGCGGCCAGCTGGTCGCGCACCGGCCGCAGCGCGTCGAGCACCGCCGGGGCCAGGTCCGCGCGGCCGAGCGCGCACACCGCCAGCGCGCGGACGGTGTAGAAGCCGATCTCGAAGTAGTCGGGCCGGATCGGGTACGTGCCGATGGGCACCGCCGCCGCCTCGCGCAGGCGCCCGGCCGTGGCCAGCGCCAGCGCGTGGGCGTCGGCGGCGCGCGGGCCCAGCCGCTCGAGCATCACCCGGGTCGGCTCGACGAGCTCGGCCATGCGCCCCTGACTGATCATCAGCGTCGCGGTCGCCAGGAAGTGGAACCCGTCGGCGTGGAATGAGCCCGTCCGCCGCAGCTGGTCCCAGACCTCGTCGTAGTGGCCCTGCGCCGCGGCGAAGTCGCCCGCCACGTGGGCCAGCACGCCGTGCGCGGCCGCGTTGATCGCCAGGGGCTCGGCCAGCCGGTACGTCCGCGCGATCGCGCGCTGCCGGGCGATCGACTGGGACAGCTCCTGCGGGCGGTTGCCCGCCGCCGCGCAGTTGCCGAGCACCTGCTCGGCCACCCAGAGGTACGAGACCAGGCCGTGCTCCTGCGCGACCTCGCGCAGCTCGGCGCCGAGCACCGCGCGGCTCTCGACGTCCCGGTCGTAGCGCATGGTGCGCAGGCGCGCGGCCAGCCCGAGCGCCAGCAGCGCCGGGTCGCCGAGGCCGCGGGCCAGCTCGAGCGCATCCCGGCCGGCAAGCTCGCCGCGCGGATCGGCGTCGCCGTCGAGCTCGCTGGTCAGCGCGTCGAGCAACCGGCAGCGGTCCGCGGCGGCGAGGTCGCCGCGGCGCAGCAGCCGGGTGAGCAGGTCGACGATCCGGTCGTCGCGGATTTCGTACTCCCGGATCTGCCACGGCGTCGCGACGGTCCACGCGGTGAACGCCGCGACGAGCAGCTCCTCCCGCCCGGACGCGACGGCGACGTCCACGGCCCGGGCGCGGGTGGCCCGGGCGGCGGCGACCGCGCCCGCGGACGCCTGGGCGCGCAGCAGGCGCCCGAGCAGGTTCACGAGCAGGGCGTCGCGGTCGCCGGGCACCGCGTCCGCGGTCGCGAGGGCGCCCTCGAGCAGCTCGGCCGCGGCGTCATACGCGTAGCGCCGCTCGGCCAGCTCGGCGGCCCGGATCGCGTACTCGACGGCGAGCCCGGCGGTGTCCGAGGACGCGGCGCGCGCGTAGTGGTAGGCCAGGGCCGGGTAGTCGTCGGGCCGGCGGCGGCGGGTGCACGCGGCCACGCGAGCGTGCATCCTCGTGCGGCGCAGGTGGGAGAGGTCCGTGTACATCGTGTCGCGCACCAGCCCGTGCACGAACCGCACCCGCCCGGGCGCCGGCTCGGTCAGCAGCCCCGCGATGAGCCCCGCCTCGAGCGCGTCGAGCACCGCGCCCTCGTCGGCGTCGGCCGCCTCGACCAGCGTCTCGACGTCGGCCTCCCGCCCGACGACGGCCGCCAGCCGCAGCACCGCGACCGCGGGCTGCGGCAGCCGGGACAGCCGCCGGCGCAGCACGTCGCGCACCCCCTCGGGCACGTCGGAGGTGGCGACCAGGGCGCCCTCGGAGGCGAGCAGCCGCGCGGACTCGCGCACATAGAACGGGTTGCCGCCGGTCCGCTCGGCCAGCGCGGCCACGGTCGCCGGGTCGACGCTGGTGCTCGCGAACGTCTCGACGAGCCACGCCACGTCCGCGGCGGCCAGCCCGTCCAGGTGCACCCGCACCGGCGAGCGGCGGGCCAGTTCGGCCATCGCCCCGGCAAGCCGCTCCCGGTTGTCGGCGGGGCGCAGCGCGGCGACGAGCAGCACCCGCGGCCCGCCGGCCTCGACCAGCTCGGCCACGCTGCCGAGCAGCATGAGCGTCTCGACGTCCGCGGCGTGCAGGTCGTCGAGCACGATCGCGACCGGCCGCTCGCCGCCCGCGGCCGCGCGCAGCCACGCGATCACCGCCCGATGCAGCCGGAACCGCCCGGCCGCGACGTCCTGCTCGCCGGGCCGCGCGGCGACCCCGGCGTCGTCGAGCAGCGGGGCGATGGCCGGGCGCAGCTCGCCGGGCGGGGCGTGCTCCTCGAGGCGGCGCAGCGCCTCGACCCAGGCCCAGGCGGGCGGTGCGCCCTCGACCTCGGGGCAGCGCCCAAGCAGGACGAGCCAGCCGTCGTCCTCGAGCTCGCGCCGGAAGCGACCGAGCAGGCTGGTCTTGCCGACCCCGGCCTCCCCGGTGAGCAGCACGATGCGGGGCCGCTCGACGGCGGCGACGCGCAGGGTGGCGAGCTCGTCGTCGCGCCCGACGAACAGCTCGGCCCCGGAGTCACCCGGTCGCGTCGCGCCGGCTTCCCTGTCCGCCTCTCCGCTCGACCCGGCGGTGTCCCGGCGGGCGTCCTCGCCCGCCGGGACCGCGGTGCCCGCGGCTCGGTGCGTGTTCCCGCCGATCGCGGCGGCCATGCGCGCGGCCCGGTCCGGTGCCTCCGTGCCGGACATATCCGGCAACATCGCCGGCTCAGGTGCCGCCGCTGTGGGTGGGCGTTGTTGCGGGAGGAGGTCCACGCGCTGGGCGAGGATCGCCGACTCCAGGTCGACCAGCGGGCGCCCCGGATCCAGGCCGAGCTCCTCGGCGAGCAGCGTGCGCGCCCGGCGCAGCGCCGCCAACGCGTCGGCCTGGCGCCCCATCGTCCACAACGCCAGGGCCAGCAGGCGCCAGCCCTCCTCGCGCAGCGGGTACTGGCGAGTCAGCGGCTCGGCCTCCGCTGCCGCCTCCGCCGCGCCGCCCGTGCGCAGGGTCACGTCCAGCAGGAGCTCGCGGGCGGCGAGGCGGAGCTCTTCCAGGCGTACCGCTTCCGGCTGGGCCCAGGACTCCCCCGCGAACTCCGCGTAGGCGTCGCCGCGCCACAGCTGCAGGCTCGCGTGAGCGAGCCGGCGGGCGCGGTGCGGGTCGGACGCCGCGGCCGCGCGGGCGTCGGCCAGCAGGCGCTCGAAGCTCCACGCGTCCACGGCTTCGGCGGGCAGCCGGATGGCGTACCCGGGTGCGGCGCTGACCAGCAGTCGCGCGGGGGCGCGGCGCTCACGGGATGGCTCGAGCAGGCGGCGCAGGTGGGAGACGTAGGCCTGCAGCGAGGCGATCGCCCGTGGTGGGGCCTCGCCGCGCCAGAGGTCCTCGATCAGGCGGTCCACGGAGACGACCTCGCCCCGGGCCGAGAGCAGCCGCGCGAGCACGGCGCGCTGGCGGGGCCCGCCGATGTCGATCGGCCCGCCGTGTGCGACCTCGACCTCGAACGGCCCGAGCACCCGGATCAGCATGACGCGCCATGGTATCCGCACCCAAGCCGGTTCCAAGACCACTACAAGACAGTCCGGCGACGGTTGGCCTGTCACCTTTCGAACGTGAGGAGCCACCCATATGACCACCACCGTCGAACGCCCCTGGGTCCAGGAGATGGTCGTCGTGCACCGCGTCTTCCGCCGGGAGTCGCGCAACCTGCCGCTCGCCGTCGCCGCCTGCCGCCCCGGCGACACCACGCGCGCCGCCTTCCTCGCCGAGATGGCCCGCGGCTACCTCACGGGTCTGCACGATCACCACACCAGCGAGGACGAGTTGCTGTGGCCCAAGCTGCTGGCCCGTGTCGACCTCGACGCCGACATGGTGCTGCGCATGGAGCAGCAGCACCGTGTCGTGGCCGAGGGACTCGACCGGGTCGAGTACGCCCTGGCCGCATGGGCGCGCACGGCCGGCGCGGCCGAACGCGACGCCCTGGCCGCCGAACTGCACCAGCACCGCGCGGGCCTGCTCGTCCACCTCGACGAGGAGGAACAGCACGTCCTGCCGCTGATCCACGAGCACATCACCGTCGAGGAGTGGAACGAGCTGAGCGAACACTCCCGCGCGAAGACCCCGAAGGACCAGCTGCTGTTCGTGCTCGGCGCGCTGCTGGAGGAGGCCACGCCGGACGAGACCGCGCGCTTCATGGCCCTGCTGCCGACCGCGGCCCGGCTGGCGCACAACCTGTTCGGCAAGCGGGCGTACGACAAGCGCATGCGCAAGGTCCGCACCGCCTAGATGATTGATGCCTTGAAGATTCAGTGGTCGTAGGCGATGAGGGACCGTTTGACTGGGGCGCCGATGGTCCAGTTGTGCCAGATCACGGCGG